>JAWXAM010000081.1:0-9546 GCA_034439495.1 Terricaulis sp.
CGGCGCGCGTTGGTTCAATCGAAGACAATCGGCTTGGTGGATGGACGGCGTATCGCGCATCGAAAGCTGCGCTGCACCAGATCATTCGCACATGTGCGATAGAGCTCGCGCGCAAGAACAAAGCTGCGCTGTGCGTGGGGCTGCATCCCGGGACTGTGGACACCGCGCTATCGGCGCCTTTCCAGCGTGGCGTGACGCCGGAAAAGCTGTTCACGCCAGCTTACAGCGCTGAGCGCTTGCTGAGCGTCATTAATGGCCTTTCACCCTCCGATAGCGGCCAAGCGTTCGCTTGGGATGGCGCGCGTATTCCATTTTAGTCGCGTGATCAGTTGCCGGAATAATCGGCCGGGCATTCGCCGTACATCTCGCGCATGCGGGCGGCGTATTCTTCGATCGGGACGAGGCCGATCTCGGCGCGGCGGGCGGCGAGCGTTTCCACTGCTTCAATCGGCTTCGGCTGATAAACACCGTGATGGCATTCGAAATTGGTGCCGTAGACTTGGCCGCGATTTTCCATCGTCGCGATATCGTCGATCAGCATGGCGTAATAATCGCCTTCCATCCGGCCGGCGCGGACGAGCGGCTCGAACGTCGCCGCCATCTCGCGCTTGAAAGCGATATCGCTTGAGTGGCTGATCAAAGTGCGCGCCTGGTCGGCGGCGTGCGGGCTCAGTGCATTGAGCTCGGCCCAGCCGATTTCGCGAATGATGACGCGCAGACGCGCGCTGTTTTCGCCGTCGATGCGGTCGAAATGGTGGCGGGTGCCTTCGATATACGCTTGGCGCTCTTCGCCGGTCATCTCGGTACGGAAGCCGCGCATGATAATCTCGCGCAGCAAGCGGTCGCGGCCAGCCATAGCGCCAATTTCGGAGACGACACTTTCGCCCCGCGCAATGTCAGCGTCGAACGCGGCGATGGGGCCGGCGGCGATGCGCGGTTCTGCTTGTGTCGTTCCGCAGGCCGAGAGCACGAGAGCGAAAGCGACGAAGCAGAGGCGCATGTACCTACCCTTTCACGACTTCCTGCTCGATGCGGCCGAAGATGGAGTGGTTCTTGGCGTCGCGCATTTCGATCTCGATGCGGTCCCCGTGCTTGAGGAACGATGTCGCCGGCTTTCCGCTTTGAATCGTCTCGATCATGCGTTGTTCGGCGATGCACGAATAGCCGCGACCGCCCTCGCTGATTGGTTTGCCTGGGCCGCCGTCTTCGCCGCGATTGGAAACAGTGCCGGAGCCGATAATCGTGCCGGCGGCCAGGTCGCGTGTCTTTGCGGCGTGGGCGATGAGTTGGCCGAAATCGAAGGTCATGTCCTCGCCGGCATTGGCGGCGCCGAAAGCTTTGCCGTTCAGCGTCACGTGCATAGGCAGATGGAGCTTGCCGTCTTTCCACGCATCGCCAAGGGCGTCCGGCGTCACCGCGACGGGTGAGAACGCCGAAGACGGCTTCGATTGGAAAAAGCCGAAACCCTTCTCCAACTCGGCTGGAATGAGATTGCGCAAGCTGACGTCATTCACGAGCATGACGAGACGGATGCGCTTCTTCGCGTCGGCAGCACTGATGCCGGCTTCGCAATCATCGACGATGACGGCGACTTCCGCTTCAAAATCGCAGCCCCAAGCTTCGTCTTTCAGCGGAATAGCATCACGTGGGCCGAGAAAGATATCGCTGCCGCCTTGATACATCAGCGGATCAGTCCAAAACGTATCCGGCATCTTGGCGCCGCGCGCTTGGCGCACGAGCGCAACATGGTTCACGTAGGCCGAGCCATCGGCCCATTGATACGCGCGCGGCAAAGGTGATGCAGCTTCGCGCTCGTGGAAGCGTTCGCGTAGGATCGTGCCAGCGTTCACCCCTTCCGCGACAGCACGGAGCCTTGGCTCGGCGTGTGTCCAATCGTCGAGCGCACTTTGCAGCGTCGGCACTTCGGGGCCGGCGTGCGCATACCAAGCCAGATCGTCAGAGACGACTACGAGGCGGCCGTCACGTGCGTGACGCAGAGATGCGAGTTTCAATGGCGCCAATCCTTGCTTTCGTGTGCGGGCGGCAGCGTATCGTCCCAGCCATCACAGCCGGGATTGAGTTCGCGCGCAATCGTTTTTGCACGCGCGAAGTCCGGCTCCACCTGGCCGTTAAAGGTGACGCGGGTGGCGCCGCGTTCGAGCCAAACAAGCGCGGTTTCGAAATAGCGCGCGAGCGACGCGGCGCGGCGATAGAGGCCGTCGGCATGGATGAGTTCATAAACCGAGCCATGCGTCGGCGAACCCGGGATGCAGTTCACAACTAAGCGTGACCCGTCCCCCGGCGATGCGACCGGAAAGAAGCCCGCTGGCCAATAGTCGCGAAACTCTTCTTGATCCTGCAGCGTGAGCGCGCCGCGATAGTCTTCGATCGCTTCAGCTTCGGCGAAGAAATAAAACACGCCGTCGAGCCAAACATCGCCAAGCGGGGTTTCGCCAGATGGCGCGACGCCGTTAAACGCGCGCCAAAGCGCGATCACGTCTTCGGGCACATCGAGATCGGGGCAGGCAGCGCGCAAAGCTTCGCCGGCGCTCGGATTGCCGGGCTGCAGAAACATAGCGGCTTTCGCGTTCTGGCGGCGCAGCGCGTCAACATAGGTGAGAAACGGATCGCCGATCACGCTTTGACGGCGTCCGGCTGGTTTTCCGGCGCGGCTTTGATGAAGGCAGGATGCCTGCGGGCGTTTTCGTCCCAAGCGACCAGGCGCGGAAATGGAGAAAGGTCCGTCTTGAAACGGCGGGCGTTAGCCATTTGCGGCACGAGCATCACATCAGCGAGCGTGGGCTCATCACCAAACACGTACTTCGTCTCCGCATGCGCGGCGACCTGATGTTCGAGCGCGTTAAAGCCGAGCTTGATCCAGTGGCGATACCATTCGCCGATATGCTCTTCGCTTGCGCCGAACTCGAGTTTGAGGCGCGTGAGCACGCTGGTGTTGTTGAGCGGGTGAATATCGGTCGCGATCGTGGTCGCGAAGGAGCGCACTTGCGCGCCGAGCCATGGATCGGCGGGCATCAGGCGCGGCTCGGGATATTTCTGATCGAGATAGACCAGAATCGAGAGCGACTGGGTGATGATCCCCTGCTCCGTCTCCAAAGCCGGCACGCGCATTTGCGGATTCTTGGAGCGATACGGCTCGCGCATCTGCTCATCGACGCCCGGCATGATGTTGACCGGAATAGATTCGTAGTCGACGCCCTTCAGGTTCAAACCGATGCGGACGCGATAGGCGGCGGAGGAGCGCCAATAATCGTAGAGCTTCAGCATGCGTCCAACCTAGCGCGGACGCATGCTGGCGTCATGCCGATTATTCCCCAATTCGTGACTTCGTGGCGTGCGCGGCGCGGGCTTTCTCGTGGAGCCAGGCGGCGTGCTGCGGCGCTTTCTTGGTGCGGCTCCACTCTTCGAGCATGGCTGGCGCCACGCGCTTCAGTTCCGCCAGCTCTTCTGCGGTGCCGGTGTCAGCGGTGAGTTCGAGGCGGTGGCCGTTCGGATCGAAGAAATAGATCGATTTGAAGATACCGTGATCGGTCGGCCCGAGCACGTCGAGGCCTTTGGACTCTGCGCGCGCTTTGGCGGCCATCAGAGCATCAAGGCTCTCGACCTTGAAGGCGATGTGCTGAACCCAGGCGGGCGTGTTCTCGTCGCGGCCCATGTCTTTTTGATTCGGCAGTTCGAAGAACGCGAGCACGTTGCCGTTCCCCGCATCGAGGAAGACGTGCATGTACGGATCGTATTCGCCCGTCGATGGAACGTGATCCTCCGCGAAGGCGGTCGTGTAATCCATGTCGAACACGTCGCGATAAAATTCGACCGTCTGCTTGGCGTCTTTGCAGCGGTACGCGACGTGATGGATGCCGGAGGTTATTGGCATTGAGCGCACTCCCGCAGCGCGGGAGGCGCGCCAGCTGCTATTGATGATCGGTAGGGATGTCTTTGGCGCGCGTCTTGCCGACGCCCATCGCGATGCCGAGACCGAGCATTACGAGCCCGCCCACAATGATCCACTGCGTCTGCACCCCAAGCAGAAACGCCCCGTAAATGAGGCCGCCAAGAAGAATGAGATAGCCGATCGCGTAAATCACGAATGTGGACATGAGGTGCTCCCGTAAGACCGAAAAGTTCCGGCCTATCAACGGGCGACATTGGGTTTAGTGCCATGGGAGCGGAACAATTCGTCATTGCTCGTCCGCGAAAATCTGAACCACCGGCTCCCCACCGGCCGAAAGCTGCGCGCGATACATGCCCGGCGTGTTCATCGCCCAGGCGAAGCGCCCCTCGCCATCGAGCACGATAACGCCGCCGTCACCGGGTTGGCCGGCATTATTTCTGAGCACGCCGACGTCGGCGATGACATGGTCCGCAGCCTCTTGCGCGCTCTCGCCGTTGAACTGCATGCGCGCGCAGATATCGCGGGCGACGCCTACCCGAATGAAGAACTCGCCCGTGCCAGTCGCGCTGACGCCGCAAATGCCGTTCTGCGCATACGTGCCAGCGCCAATGATGGGCGCATCACCGACGCGGCCCCAGCGTTTGCCGGTGGTGCCGCCGGTTGACGTGCCAGCGGCAATGTTGCCGTGCGTATCGTAAGCGACGACGCCGACAGTGCCGAACTGGTGATCGTCCGGATAGTTGAGATCAGCGCGCGGCGCTGGCGGCGCGCCCGCCGGGCGTTGCGGAATCGGCAGATTGTTGGCGCGCAGATTCTCTTGGAGCTGCTGCCAGCGACGTTCGGTGAAGAAGTAGGACGGCGCAACCTCCTCCAACGCTTGCGAACGCGCGAAGACTTCAGCCCCTTCGCCAACCAGCATCACATGACGCGAACGCTCCATGACGGCACGTGCGGCGCTGATAGGGTGGCGAATGGTGGTGACGCCAGCAACCGCCCCCGCGGCGCGGGTGCGGCCGTCCATAATTGATGCATCAAGTTCGTTGCGACCCTCAGCTGTGAAGACCGCGCCGCGGCCCGCATTGAACAGCGGGTCGTCCTCCATTTCGCGGATGACGGCTTCGACGGCGTCCAGCGATGAGCCACCGCTTTCGAGAATGCCGCCACCAGTATCGAGCGCGCGCTGCATAGCGGCGCGGTATTGTGATTCAAGTTCGGGCGTGAGGTTCGCACGCTCGATGACGCCAGCGCCGCCGTGGACAACGATGGACCAACGCGGCGCGGGTTCGGGCGCCGTGGCGCAGGCGGCAAGCACAGATAGCGTGAGCGCGAGGAGAGCGCGCATCATCCCGCCTTCAACACGCCGCGGCGGATTTGATCGAGTTCGATGGACTCGAACAGAGCTTTGAAATTGCCCTCGCCGAAGCCCTCATTGCCTTTGCGTTGAATGAACTCGAAGAAGATCGGGCCGATCGCGTCCTTACCGAAGATTTGCAGCAGAAGACCCTGCCCTTCACTCGGCGCGCCGTCGATCAAAATTCGACGCTTGCGGAGTTCTTCGACAGGTTCGCCGTGACCCGGCAGGCGCTGATCTATGAGGTCAAAGTAGGTTTCGATCGTGTCTTGCAACTGCACGTCGCGCGCGCGTAAGCGATCGACCACGTCGTAGAGATTGTCGGTCCCGAAGGCCAAGTGCTGGATGCCTTCGCCTTTGTAGTGCTGCAGATATTCTTCGATCTGATCGACCTTCTCCGGGTCGCCCTTGCTTTCGTTGAGCGGGATGCGGATTTTGCCGTCCGGGCTTGTCATCGCTTTCGAGAAAAGGCCGGAGACTTTGCCTTCGATGTCGAAGTAACGGATTTCACGGAAGTTGAAGATCTTCTCGTAATAGTCCGCCCACGTTTTCATGTTGCCGCGGAAGACGTTGTGGGTGAGGTGATCGAGATAGGTGAGGCCGAGTGAGTTCTTGGTTTCGTCGGCGCCTTCGATCGGCTTGAAATCGATGTCGTAAATCGATTGGGCGCCGTAGCGATCAACCAGATAAATATATGCGCCGCCGATCCCTTTGATCGCCGGGATGTTGAGCTCCATCGGGCCGACTTTGCCCTCAACGGCTTCGGCGCCGCGCTTCACAGCTTCACGCAGCGCGTGCTGCGCGTCCTTCACGCGGAACGCCATGGCATTTGCAGATGGCCCATGCGCTTCGCGGAACTCGGCGGCTTGGCCCGAAGGCTCCATATTCAGGATAAAGTTGATGTCGTTCTGCTTGTAGCGAACAACATTCTTGGAGCGATGCTTGCTGACGGCTGTAAAGCCGATCTGTTCGAAATACGCGGCAAGCTTTTCTGGTTCGGGCGAGGTGAATTCGACGAACTCAAAACCATCGGTCCCAATCGGATTCTCGAACAGGTCGGCCATGGACGTTTCCTCAGAGCTTGCTTTTGCAGCTGATTTAGTTTCATCTGAAACCAATGGCAAGCGCGAAACGAAAATCCGCACCGGGCGATGAGCTGGTTCTCGAAGAGTTCCTGCCCTATCGGCTCTCGATCCTGTCCAACCGGATCAGCCGCGCCATCGCGGCGCGCTATGCCGAGACGTTCAATCTCACCATCCCGGAATGGCGCATCATCGCCGTGCTCGGCCGCGCCGAGGCGCTGAGCGCCAAGGACATCGCCGAGGCGACGGAGATGGATAAGGTCGCGGTATCGCGTGCGGTCGCGCGGCTCGTTGCCGCCAAGCGCGTGGCAGCGCGCGCCGACCGAGCTGACGCGCGCCGGCAAAATCTCTCGCTCACCCGTGAGGGCGAGAGCGTCTACGCGCGGATTGCGCCGATAGCGTTGGCCAGCGAGCGCAAATTGTTGGCCGCGCTGGACGCGCGCGAGCGCGCCCAGCTCGACGCTTTGCTGGATCGCCTGCTCAGCGCGGCGCGAAGCCTCTAACGATCAGCGCGGCGTTAGCCGCAATAGTCTGCCATTATCCTCGTCCGTGACCACCCAAAGCGCGCCATCGGCGGCTTCAGCAATATCGCGGATGCGTCCGTGTTCGCCAGCGATCAAGCGCTCCTCGCCAACGACGCGTTCGCCCCCGAGTTCAAGCCGAACGATCGTGCGCGTATTCAAACCCGCGATCAGCAAATCGCCGCGCCATGGAAACAGATCGCCGCGATAGAAAATCATGCCGCCGGGCGCGATCACTGGGTCCCAATAATAAATGGGTTGCTCAAGACCATCGCGCGCCGAGATGCCTTCATTCACCGCACCGCCGCGATACTCGATGCCGTACGAAATCAGCGGCCACCCATAATTCAGACCGCGCTGTACGACATTGAGCTCGTCACCACCGCGCGGGCCGTGCTCGACTTCCCAGAGCACGCCTGTCTCCGGATGCAGCGCGGCGCCTTGAATGTTGCGATGGCCCGTCGACCATAGCTCTGGACGCATGCCGGAACGACCAACGAACGGATTATCGGCAGGCACGCTACCGTCAGCGTTGATGCGCACGATCTTGCCGATGTGCGTGGTGTTATCCTGCGCGAGTTCGCGTGATTCATCTTGCTGGCGGTCGCCGAGCGTGACGTAAAGCCGGCCTTCACGATCAAATACGAGGCGCGAGCCGAAATGGCCCGTCGATCGCCACGCTGGCATCTGCCGGAAAATCACCTGCACGTTCTCGACGCGCGCTGCATCCTCACTCAACCGGCCGCGGGCAACGCTGGTGCCGTTGCCGCCATCACGCGCTTCAGAATAGCTCCAATAAATCAGCCGATCGCTGTCGAAACTTGGGCTCACTTCAACATCGAGCAGGCCACCCTGTCCGCGCGCATCTACCGCCGGCAGACCCGCGACAGGCTCTGAGACGCTGCCATCCTGACTAATCACGCGTAAACGGCCCGCGCGCTCGGTAACCAAAACCCGGCCATCCGGTAGCGGCGTCACCGCCCATGGATGCGACAAGCCGTCCGCAACTTCTGTCGCGACGATATCAACATCAGTGCGTTGTTCGGGCGCACGGGTCTGGCCCGCAAATGCTGGCGAAAACGGGGCGTTTGCTGCGCCCTGCTCAACCGGCGCGCCGCTGGCCACATTGCGTTGACCATTGCTTTCGCCGCTGCTGCAGGCGGCGAAGACGAGCGTCAACAAAAAGGCGAATGTCCGCATCAAGGTTACTCTCTCGTTGGGGGAACACTAAAGCTTTGCAGCGGCGCCATGGAAAGGCGCGGTTTTCTCTCGACCCTCAACCTTGCATCGCGGTAACATCGCAGCCCAGAGCTGGAGGGGAGTATTGGCCGACATCTTCATCTCCTCCTCGCGTCTTGATCAGGATCGCGTAAAGCCAATCGCCGATCGGTTGAGTTCTCTCGGCTACAGCGTCTGGTGGGAACGCCCGCCGCGGACTGGTCACGCCGCCATCGAAGAAGGCGCAAGCCAGCTCGACAGCGCCAAGGCCGTGCTGACGATCTGGAGCGCAAACGCACGCAATTCCAGTCTTGTGTGCGCTGAATCCGCAAAAGCTTTCGATGAACGCAAACTCGTGCAGTTGCGGCTCGACAATGTCACTGCGCCTGCGCCGTTCGCCGCCTTGCCGATCGCCGATATGCGCGGCGCCGGCGAATGGGGCGTGCTGGAGGATGCATTGGCGCGTCGCGTACGCGGCGGTGACGAGACGCAAGAGCCAGACACTCCGCGCGCGTTGCCAACGCCTGCCGCGGGCGGCGTCCCCAAGATTTTGACGGTCGCAATTATGGCCGCATTGCTCGCCTTCATCGGCGCGCTTGGCGCGGCGCTGAATGGTGCGATGTCCAGCGCGCAATTGCAGATTGCCGCCACCGGCATACTTGTAGTCGGCCTCATCTGCGTAGCGATCAGCGGTTTTCGCTTTATCACCGTTTTGCGTGCAGGAGGCTGAACATGAAACGCTCAGCCATCGGCGCGTTTGTCAGCGGCGTGCGCGGCATGCTGGCGGCGCAATTGATTGCGAGCATTCTCGCGATCGCGCTCGCAGGCTGGACGCTCACCGTCACCAATGAAGTCATTCGCGAGCGCGACCGTTCGCGCGAACGCATCATACAACTCGAAACCGCAATGGCGGAGCGCGGCGTCGTGGTGCCGCCAACCCCTGCTGTGGTCACCGCGCCGGCGAGCGAAGACACACCCTACCCCGGCGCAATCGGCGCAGCCGCGAGCGCGGCTCTGAACGCTGATGCCGCAATCCCGATTGAATCCAGCGTCGAAACACCAGCCGAACAAGCAAGCCGGCTCAACTTGGGCCAAGTCTTTGGCGACCTCTTCGCACCGGCGCCACCGATGCGGCTCGTGGTGCTGCACGTCCGCGCGGCAGCTGACGCCGCATACGCACAGCAAATCGGCGAAGAATTGCGCCGTGAAGCTAATGTGCAGGTGGTCGTTGATGTGATCAGCACACGCGAAGGCCGCCAATCCGGGTACGCTTATTTCGACGGACGGCAAAACCGCGCCACCGCCGACCTTGTCGCGCAATTCCACGAGATTGCGCGACGCGCGGGAATTGCGCCTTGGTCGGCGCAGCTGCGCGGCGTCGCGCAATCTCGTGGAATTGCGCGACAAGGTCGGCGGTGGCGCGGTTTTGCCGTCCGTCGAAATAAGCGTACCCGGATTGGCGGC
>JAWXAM010000082.1:0-17522 GCA_034439495.1 Terricaulis sp.
GCCAGCTGATAAGGTCGCAAACCATGCGGGCGCTGTTGATGTCGCCGCCGAAGAGGCCTTCGGGCTCCATCCGCACCCAGGCCAGCGGCGCGCGCGCCGTGGCGTTGGCGCCGGCTTTTTCGATGGCGCTGACGATCGCGTCGCGGGCTTCGCGCGGCGGGTATTGCAGGAAGACGGAATGATAGATCACGGTTGCAGCGTCATCGGCGCGGGCGGCGAGCTTGGCGCTGATCCACTCAGCGGCGTCGGCGCGATCGACGTGCGCGTTGTTCGCTCTTGCCAACGTCACCGCGCCATCGAAGCGCGCGAGGCGATCGGGTTGATCGGGCCAGATGTAGGAACGGAGGCGCAAACGCTGCGCTTCGTCATTGATGTCGAGCGGATTGAGATCGCAGGCGGCGCGGTTGCGGATCCGCAGCGGCGCATCAAGCGGCGGCGGCGGGCCGTGCCAGTCGGTATCGACCACCACGGGGCTTTCACCGCCCCATGACCAGCCGTTAGGGCGATAAGCGAACTTGTCCCAGTGAAGATTCAGCCCGGCGCTGGCGCCGAGTTCAAGCATGTCGATCGGCCCCGGCCATTCGCGTGCGAAGTGCAGGAAGCACGCGAGCAGCACGATGGAGCGGCGCGTTTCGTTGGTTTGCGGGGCTGAGCTGATGAAAGCGCGTACCCAGTCTTGGTCGCGTGCGAAGACGGCGCGTACAGCGGGCCAAACATCGCTCATGCGCCAATCTGGATTGTTCGCGGGGTAAAGCGCCGCCAACACCGGATCGCGACCGGTCAGTACTGCTGCATGCGCAGCGCCGGTGAGACGCAAAGAAAGAGCATCGGCGCGAGGGTCTGTTGGCCAGTTGCCGACGAGCGTGTGTGTGGGCCCGCCAGCGATAATGTCCTCGCGTATGCGCTCGATGAGCTCAGCCGTGAACGGCGAGCCGAGCGCGGCGCAGAACACCGCTTGCTCGGCGAAATGCGCGAGAAGTTTTTCGTTCACGCGCGCTCCACGGCAAGCGCGATGCCCTCGCCGCCGCCGATACAGAGCGAAGCGACGCCGCGCTTCGCGTTTTGCGTTTCCATAGCGGCGAGCAAGGTCACCAGGATGCGCGCCCCGGAAGCGCCGATCGGGTGGCCGAGCGCACAGGCGCCGCCGTTGACGTTGATGATGTCGTGGCTGATGCCGAGCTCCTTCATCGCAATCATGGGCACGATGGCGAAGGCTTCGTTGATCTCCCAGAGATCGACGTCGCTGGTCTTCCAGCCGGCGCGCGCGAGCGCTTTTTGAATCGCCGGCACCGGCGCAGTGGTGAATTTCTGCGGCTCATGAGCGTGCGAGGCTTGCGCGACGACGGTGGCGATGATCTTGCGCCCCTGCTTTTCGGCATCGCCGCGGCGCATCAGCACGAGTGCAGCTGCGCCGTCCGAAATTGCGGACGCGTTGGCGGCGGTGACGGTGCCGCCTTCGGTGAAGGCCGGCTTCAAGGACGGGATTTTATCCGGCTTGGCTTTGCGCGGGAGTTCATCGGTGTCGAGGATGCCGGCTTTGGTTTCGACGGCGGCGATCTCACGCTTGAAGCGGCCTTCCGCGGTCGCCGATTGTGCGCGGCGCAACGTTTCCAGCGCGTATTTATCCTGCGACTCGCGGCTGAATTGATATTCCTTAGCGGTCTGATCCGCATAGACGCCCATGGCGAGGCCTTCGTAAGCGTCCTCCAGGCCATCAAGCGCCATGTGGTCAAACAATTTGTCGTGGCCGTATTTTTGGCCGGTGCGGTGCTTGGTCATCAGAAACGGCGCGCGCGTCATGCTTTCCATGCCGCCTGCGATGACAACGTCGCTATCGCCGGAGAGCAAAGCCTGACGCGCCATGGCTACGGCTTGCAGACCGGAGCCGCACATTTTGTTCAGCGTCACCGCTTGCGTGCCGTTATCAAGACCGGCGTGGAGCGCGGCTTGGCGCGCGGGCGCTTGGCCTTGGCCGGCGGAGAGCACGTTGCCCATGAAGATCGTATCGGCGCGCGTAACGCCGGCTTCTTTCACTGCGGCGCGCACGGCGACGGCGCCAAGGTCAGGCGCGCTCAGGTGCGCAAGTTCGCCCAGCAAGCCGCCCATGGGCGTGCGGGCCATGCCGACGATGACGATATCTTCTTGGCTCATTGTTCGGTGTCCCCTGCTTTTGGGCCTTCTTTGCGGAGCACAATAAGCGTCGATGTGCCGTGCGCCAACAGGCGTCCGCGTGAATCGGTGAGCTTGCCCTCTGCGGTGATGATGGTGCGGCCGCGCGCGACGACGACGCCTTCGGCCCGGACTTGGCCGGTGGCAGGCGTGATGGCGCGGACGAAGTTCACTTTGGTTTCCACCGTCGTGTAGCCGACGCCGGGACCTAGCGTGGTGTGCGCGGCGCAGCCTGTGCAGCTATCAATCAATGTAAGCGCCCAGCCGCCGTGGACAATGCCGAGCGGATTGAGAATGCGATCGGTGGGATCGCCGAGAAAGAGCGCGCGGCCATCGTCGACTTCGGCAAGCGTGAAGCCGAGCGTGCTGGCGATAGAGGGCGGCGGATGATTGCCGGCCAGCATGTAACGCAAGCCTTCGAGGCCAGACATGCTGAGCAGCTTTTGCGCAGCGGCCTTAGGATCAAAGCTTTCGGTCTCCGCCATCTGGGCTTGCCTTAGATTTAGCGTTTGAACTCAACTAGGCCACGAACTGAACGATACGCTCGATCACGCCGCGGTCCTGCGCGATCATGCGGTGGCCTAGGCCGTCGCAGAGAACGAGTTCGGCGTTTGGCCATTGCTGCGCGATGGCTTCGCCGTTTTGCCACTCGACGGCATCGTCATCCATCGAGTGAAGCACGAGCGTTTCACCCGGGTAGGCGATGGCGGCGAGATCGAAACTCGAGCGCAGGCCGACTTCGGCGGCGTAGAGTTCGCGGGCGCGATGGACGACCTCTTCCGGGATACCGCGCTCTTCTGCGAAATCGAACCAACGCTTGTTGCGGCCACGCGGCGGCGCAATCAGCACAGTACGGCGCGCGGCAAAGCCGTTGATCATGGCAAAGCCAGTTACCGGTCCGCCGAAGGAATGGGTGACGACCGCGTCGATCGGGCCGAGTTGCGCAGCAATCTGCTCAAGCGCCGTAGCGGCGATCATTGGTGAACACTGGTCGCCCGAAGAAAAACCGTGACCAGGCAGATCGAACGCAACGGAGGCGATGCCGATACCGGCCAGCGCTTGGATGAGCGGGCTCCAGAGCGAGTTGTCATCCTGCCAACCGTGCACGAGCAGCGCCGCGGGGCCTTCACCGAGGCGCCAAGCCGCGACTTTGCCGTGCGCAGTCTCGATCTCGAAGTCTTGCGCGTTGCGCAGCGGCTCGGCAATGCGCTGACGTGCGCGGCGCTTCGGCGTCGTCACTTCGCTCAGCAATGCGCGGGCTTGTTCGTCGAGACTCATTCCGTCGCCATGATCCAGCCGCCGCCGAGGACGCGCGTGGAGTGCGGGTCATAGAACACGGCGGCTTGGCCCGGAGCTACGCCCTCTTCCGGCGCGTCAAGCAAGATGCTCCAGCCGGCGCCGATGCTGAGCTTTGCTGGCACAGGGGGACGGGTGGAGCGCACGCGCACGAGAATATCGCGGCCATCGAGTTCGTCTTCGCTCGCCACGGGATCGCCGATCCAGTTCACTTCCTTCAACGCGATGCGGCTAACGCCGAGCGCTTCACGCGGTCCGACAATGACGCGCTTGTTGGCTGCATCGAGCTTAACGACGAAGAGCGGCTCGCCGGTGGCAATGCCAAGGCCGCGGCGTTGGCCGACGGTGAAATTGATCACGCCGTCGTGGCGGCCCATGACGCGGCCGTCGATGTGAACGACCTCGCCCGGCTCGATGGCGCCAGGGCGCAGTTTTTCGACGACGGCTTGGTACTTGCCGTTCGGGACGAAGCAGATGTCTTGGCTGTCTGGCTTTTCGGCGACACGGAGACCGAGTTCATTGGCGAGCGCGCGGGTTTCGCTCTTCGGCAAGCCGCCAAGCGGGAAGCGCAGATAACGAAGTTGTTCGCGCGTTGTGGCAAACAGGAAATAGGTTTGGTCCTTGCCGGCGTCAGCGGCGCGGTGGAGTTCAGGCCCTTCCGCGCCGTCGATGCGTTGCACGTAATGGCCGGTGACGAGGCAGTCGGCGCCAAGCTCCTCAGCCACGCGCTTTAGATCCTTGAATTTCACAGTTTGATTGCAGCGCACGCACGGGATCGGCGTTGCGCCGGCAAGATATGTATCAGCGAAATCTTCCATCACAGCGGAGCGGAAGCGGCTTTCGTAATCCAGGACGTAGTGCGGGAAACCGCACGCATCCGCGACACGGCGCGCGTCGTGAATATCTTGGCCGGCGCAGCAGGCGCCTGGCTTGTTCACCGCCGCGCCATGATCATAGAGCTGCAGCGTGACACCGACGACGTCATAGCCTTCGCGCTTCAGCATCGCGGCGACCACGGACGAATCCACGCCGCCTGACATGGCGGCGACGACGCGGGTCTCGCTGGGCGGCTTTGCCAGCCCAAGTGAATTAAGGGTGCGCGCGGCCGGCGGCGGCGCTGTCAGAAGGTCGGTCATATCTCTCCTCCCCCTGGGTTCAAGGCCCAGGGCGAAGGCCTAGAGATAGTTCAAGAGGCTGAGTTTTGAAAGCTCCGAGAAGGTTTTGGCCGCAGCTTCATACTGCACCAGCAGCGATGAGAGCTTCACCGAGACTTCGGCAACGTCAGCATCGGCCTGATCGCCGATTTCCTTCAACAGCAAATTGGAGCGCTGCTGCAGCCGCACGCGCTCACCTTCGAAGCGGGATTGCAGCTGGCCGGCACGGCCTTCTTCATTGGTGAATTTGGTGGCCTCAAGGTCCAAGCGCTCGGCCAGCGCCGTCAACGCGGCGGTGTCGCTGCCGCTGATCGGTTGGCCGATCGTGCCGCCCGCGGCGGTCAGCAATTGCTTGAGATCAGCCAAAGCGTCGAACACGCCTTGCGACATTTCGGAGGCCTTGGCGGAGAGAATGACTGGCGAGCCGCCGCCGAGATCGATCGTCTGATTGCGGGCAGCTTCGTCGAAAATGTCCTCCGGACCCGTGGCGGCGACGAGCGCATCGAGCGAGGTGACCTTCACCGGGCCATTGCCTTGGCGCTCGCCGGCGAACAACGGCTGGCCGTTCCAGGTTTCGTTCAGCGCTGAAACGACGCTGCTGAAAGAGAGTTCAAGCTCAGTGGCGATGCCGCGTCCGTCATTAGCGCTGATGGCTTCACGGATCGATTGCGACAAGAGCCGCGATGCATCTGAGACTTGCCCGAGCGCCGCCGCTTGCACGCCGAAGCGCGCTTGCAATTGGTTGATAACCGAGCCGCGTGCGTCGGAGGTGGCTTTCAAGCTTTGCGCATTGAGCAAACGACTGGAGCCGCCGCCGAATCCGAGCAAGTCGTTGTGCGCGGCGCCGGAAGCGACTTGACGCTGCAAGTCGGCCAGCTGGCTGGTTATGCGCCGCACGTCGAGCTGCGCTTGCGTGGTGAACCGGAATGTCAGTGCGCCGCTCACGGCGTTCTCCTATCGGTAGCCAAGCGACAACAAGACGTCGAGCATCTCGGTGGCCGCTTGGATGACGCGCGCAGACGCGGCATACGCGTTCTGAAACACGGTCATTTTCATGAGTTCATCGTCGAGCGTGACGCCTTCGACCTGCGCGCGGCGATCGGCGGCGGCAGTGGCGACCGCCTGTGCGCCGACGGCGGCGCGGTTGGCGTCGTTGGCAAGGCGCCCGGCTTCGCCGCCAAGCCGCGCGGCGTAAATGGCAAGTGTTGTGGATTGCGCGCCGAGCACGCCGGCAGCCCCAAAACTCCGGGTGCTGTCGCGAGCCGTGACCAAGGCGGTCGCGCCGCGATTATCGCCGGCCTCAACAACGCGCTCGCCGATGTCGGCGGTGAGATCGGGGCGGCCGACAGCGAGGCGCGAGGGATCGGCGGCGATCCGCGACTCGACATCGACCTCGAGCGCACGACCAGCTGTCGCGGACTTGGAGAGGCCATTCAAAGCGGTAAACGAAACGCCCGTGGCGCCGCGCGTGGTGGAATCGGCGATGAGGTTCACGGTGAATGCAGCGCCGGGCGTGAACGTCACTTGCCCAGTGTTCGCATCCATCGCGAATGCGCCGTAGCCGCCGAGACCAGTGGCGGGCGCGTTTAACTCAGCGAGCAGATCGTCCCATGTCGCGCCGGGCGCGGCGAGCGCGCCGGAGATCGACACCGTGCGATCGGCGACGATGCGGCCAGCGGAATCGCGCACCTGGTACGTCATCGAGCCGCCGGCGTTGAGACCGTGCGCGTCTGTGCCGACTGAGCCAGTTTCGAAGAACATAGGCGTCGGCCGCGCGATGAGATCGTTGAGACCGAAGAAGTGCGAGAAGCCGCGACCGGCGCGATCGCTGGGATCGGCAGCGTCCTGCTGAATGACGGCGCCGCCGCTATTGCTCATATTAAGTGAGAGCACGCCACCGCTGAACGATGCACTGCCCGACGGCGTTGAGGCGCCCATCGCGGAGTTTAACGCAGAAACGAAATCCGAGATCGTCCCGCCGGCGAAGCTGAACACGCCGGCTGGCGCTTCAGCGGTGATCGTCATCGCATCGAAATCGATGCTGAGTCGATCGCGCAACGTGCCGCTGGCGTCGACGATGCCGATCGTCGCTTCGCCATCGAAGCCGAGCGCGTCCGTGCCAAGCAGGCCGGTCTGGCGGCCGGTCATTTGCGAGACCGCCGGATGCGATGCGTTCTCGTTGTGCACCGCGTTCATCGCGTCGCCGAGCGCGGCGGAGAAGCCGCCAAGCGCTTCGGCTAAGCCCGCGAGATCCTTATCACGCACATCGAGCAGGCCCTTGATCGTGCCGCCCATCAGCATGGGTTCGAGATTGGAGAGCGTGCCGAGGCTTTCGTTGATGCGGATGACGCCGTGCGTGGTGAAGTCAGCGGAGTTCGGCGTGTAGCTCAAAGTCGCGGGCGTGACGCCGACAAGCAACGCGCCGCCCGAGGTGCGGACATGCACACCGCCCTCTTGTACGGGCGAGACGCGTACATCCAGAAGCACGGAAAGTTCGTCGATTAGTGCCGATTGCGCATTCTCGGCGCCGCTGGCGTCGGCGCCGGTGCGTTTGTTGAGACGAATTTCTTCGTTCAGCTCGGCAATGCGATTGACCAGGCTCTGCGCTTCGTCGACGGCATCGGCGATGCGCTGGTCTGCTTCGGCCGTCAGATCCTGCAGCGTTTGCCCGACGCGTTGAACTTCAGCAAAGGTCGATTGTAATGCGCTGACGGCATCACCGCGCCGCAACGCGGACGCGGGATCAACGCCGATCTGCGTGAGGCCTGACCAGAAATTATCGAGGTATGCGAACAGCGACGAACTGCCGGCTGGATCGCCAAAGCTCGCTTGCGCGCGCGCGAGAATATCAGAGCGGGCCGAGGCCGCACCGCGCGCGCCCTCGGCGATATAGCTTGCGGTCGCGAGGAAGCGGTCGGCGGCGCGCTGTACGCCTGAGACCTGAACGCCAGCGCCAGCGCCCAAATGGGTAAGCGGCGAGAGCGTGACCTCGGTGCGGACGAAGCCCGGCGTGTTGGCGTTGGCGATGTTCTGCGAAATGACGCCGAGGCCGGTCTGCGATGCGCGCAAACCGGAAAGGCCAGAGAGAAGAACGCTGGAAATGCTCATGCGCGGCCACCCGGCAAAAGGCGCCTAGCGCTCGGCTGATATTGCCGACCGCTGCGGGGCTGGTTCAAGCCTGCCGAAATGCGCCTAATGTATTGAAACAAAACGCTTTCTCCGCACTCCCAAGCCGCCCGGCGAGAGTCGCCGCAACGTGCCCTGCGCGTACCCCTCGCAAGGTCGGGGCCATGGTTAAACACCCGGCAGAAGCTGCCGGGCTGCGGCGCTTATTGCCGGCCCCGCCCCTCAGCGCCGAGATTTGGGTCCTTGTTTTTATTGGGTTTTGTTTGGTTAGCGACGTGGCCCAGCCCTTGCTGATGGAACTTGGCGCACCGTGCGCCAGGGGGAGCGAATGGATTTCGCGGCAGACGCCGTCATTGAGCTTGCGACGCCGCCGCGCCAGCCAGCGCGCGCGCCCGCGGACCGTTCAGGACCGAGCTTCGAAGATCATTTGAACGCCACCGAAGATTCTCAGGCGACGCAGGAGGCCTCACGGGCGGAGTCCAACGCTGCGCGCAACACGGATAATAATATCGAGGCGAATGAGGATGCCGAAGCGCCGGCCGATGGCGGCCTTCTGGTAGCTCAAACCGCGCCGCAGCCGGCCGCGCCGATCTTGCTGCAATTGATCGATCTTGCCGGCGGGCCGATCACCCCGCCAGCGCAACCGGCCCCGAGCGATGCAGTCGCCGCGCCCCCCGCTTTGGCTGGGGCGGCATCGGAGGCGCCGCCCGCCCCGCCGCCGATCGTTGCGGCGGCGCCGCTAACGCCGGAAGCAGACAGCGAAACGCAACAGGCTGAGAGCACTGAAACTCAGGGCGTGCAGCAACCGGTCAAGCAAGAGACAGCGAAGACTAGTGCGGCGGACACACCGCTCGCGCCCGCACCGGCTCAGACAACGCAACAACAGACGCCGATCCAAGTTGCAACACCACATACACCTGCGCAGCCAGCGCCAACGTCGACGCCTGCCGCCCAGCCAGCCACACCCACGAATGCGATTCAAGCCGCAGCGACCGCTACAGCACCTCCGCGTCCTTCTACAGCGCCAGTTGTACAGGGCGGCAAAACAGATGCGCCGCGCGGCAACGTCAAGGCTGAAGCAGCCGCCGCAAAAGCCGCCGAACACGTGGCGGCGCAGAAGTCGCAAGGCGCAGCGCCGAACGTCAGCGCCAATATGATCGATGCCGCGCTCCTAGCGGCGAACACCACAGACGGCAGCTCCACTCAATCACAAGCACACCTGCAAGCGACCACGAGCACGGCGGCGGCGCACACTCAGCACGCGGTTCTCGATCAGAGCGTCGCACGCGCCGCGCCGGCGGCCGCTCAGGTGGCGCGCGAGATCGTACGGCGGTTCGACGGCGAGACGACGCGCTTCGAATTGCGGCTCGATCCTCCAGAGCTTGGACGGGTTGAAGTACGGCTTGAGGTTTCGCGTGATCACCGTGTGACGGCGGTCGTCGCTGCCGATTCACCGCAGGCGCTTTCAGAATTGGTGCGGCACGCGCGCGATCTGGAGCAAGTGCTGCAGTCGGCGGGCCTGCAACTCACAGAGAATGGACTGTCGTTCGACCTGCGCCAAAGCCGCGATGAAGGCGGCGACGGCGAACGAAGCGGCGGCAGCGCCGGAGCAGACGGCGAAGAACAATTGACTGAGACGCCGGCGACTGCGCGGCCGATCGGTTTTGAACGTTGGCGCGGTGTCCGCGTCGACCTGATGATTTGAGGAGTTAGGGATGCCCATTGGAGGCGTAGCCACCGATCCGAACGTCGCCGCCGCTGCGACCGATCGCAACCGGCTATCGGACAATTACGACACGTTCCTGCTGCTGCTGACGGCGCAACTGCAGAACCAAGATCCGCTGGCGCCGATGGACTCGACGCAGTTCACGCAGCAACTCGTGCAGTTCAGCCAAGTTGAACAGCAAATCCGCACCAACGAGCAGCTGGAGGGCCTCGTCGGCCAGTATCAAGCTGCCTCTGCCGGCGCCGCCCTCTCCTATCTGGGCAAGGACGCGATCATCGAGGCGAACGAGACTTACCTCGCAAACGGCGAAGCCAACTGGGCGTACAATCTGCCGACCAATGCCGAGAGCATGACTGTGCATGTGCGCGATATGAGCGGCCGTATCATTTACACGAGCACGACCGAAGCGCGCACCAGCGGCGAACATCTGTTCACATGGGACGGCACGACCAATAGCGGCGGCACTGCGCAGGACGGCGTGTACGAGCTGACGTTCGAAGCGTTGAACGCAGGCGGCACGGCGGTCACACCAACTGTCAACGTACGCGAGACTATCATGGGCGTAGATTTCTCCAGCGGCACGCCGGTGGTGATCACGCCTTCAGGTACACGCTCGATCGATCAAATTCGATCAGTACTGAACGGCTAACGAATTCAACGCTGGCCGAATGCCGGCGTGCGACTACGCGCAGAAGCGCTCCATCAAAGACTTAACCGCCGCGCGGCATGGGACGCACGCGGCAATGGAGCTGGACAATGTCGATCTATACCGCTTTGCGTGCGGGCGTTTCCGGCCTCACGGCCAATTCAAGCGCCCTCGCCGTTATCTCCGACAACATCGCCAACGTGAACACAGTCGGCTACAAGCGCTCGGGCGTCGACTTCAGCGCGCTCGTCAACGCGCAGAACTCAAACACGACGTATAACGCCGGCGGCGTGCTGCCTCTCACGCGTCAGCAGATTTCGCTGCAAGGCTCGCTTGAGCAATCACGCTCATCTACCGACCTTGCAATCTCCGGCGACGGTTTCTTCATCGTCTCGCCGAACAACCAGCAACTCTCCAACGGCGGCTCAGTTCTGTTCACACGCGCAGGCTCGTTCACGATCGACGCCAATGGCTACATGGTGAATGCGCAGGGCCTGTTCTTGCAGGGCTGGCCGGTGAACAGCGACGGCAGTGTAGTCTCCTCGCCGACTTCACTCTCGGCAATTGAGCCAATCAACATTTCTGGCGTTGGCGGTTTGGCGGAACCCACGGGGAACGTCGGTATCAACGCCAATCTGAACTCCGATCAGGCAGCCTATGTTGGCGCCTACACGGCCGGCGACATGGCGACTGGCACCGTCACACCGCAGTTCGAAAGCTCGCTTGAAGTGTTCGACAGCTTGGGCGCGCCGCGCAGCGTCGCCTTCGGCTTCATGAAGACGGGCCCTAACGTGTGGCAAGTGGAAGCTTATGCGCGTCCGAACACCAATATCACCGGCGGCGGCGCCTCGGGCGGCCTGTTAGCCAGTGGCACGCTCACTTTCAACACGGACGGCACCGTCGCTTCCGTCACCGGCGCGATCGGCTCTACGTTCACGATCCCCTGGGCTACCTCTACTGGCGCGTCGGCGCAGGACATTGACCTCGACCTCGAAAGCGGCATGACTCAGTTTGCCAAAAGCTTCGGCGTCACCAGCGTCACTGCCGACGGTGTGCCGCCGGGCGATCTTGTGGGCCTCGTGCTTGAGGGCGACGGCTTCCTGACGGCGCAATTCTCGAATGGCCGCGCGCGCGCGCTCTATCAAATTCCGCTCGCAACCTTTCTGAACCCAAACGGCTTGGCCCCAGATCAAGGCGGCGCGTTCCGCACGACGTTGGAGTCTGGCCTCTACAACATCAACTCCGCCAATGCCGGCGGCGCGGGCCGCATGGTGTCAGGCGCACTCGAAGCGTCGAACGTCGATCTCGCGGCGGAGTTCACGAACCTTATTACAACGCAACGCGCCTACTCTGCCGCGTCACGGATCATCACCACGGCCGACCAAATGCTGGAAGAGCTGCTGATGATCAAACGCTAGTCGAATAGCGTTCCCGGGTAAGAAATGAGTAAGATACTCATGTTCTAATTCGAGACATGCGCCTTGGCGGATTCGTCTCCGCTCTTAGTCGTTTCTTTAGCGCTCCGAGTTATGGTGGAGCGTAAGAACGAGGAGAAAGGCGCCATGCAGAAGCAACGCCGCTATGATGGGGTGGTGATGGGTCCCGACGGGAATCCCCTCACTTTGGACGATCTGCCGCCTCCGGGCACCACGCGTTGGGTTATCCGACGCAAGGCAGAAGTAGTCGCCGCGGTTCGCGGTGGCCTGCTCACGCTCGAAGACGCGTGCGCACGGTACGGGCTCTCTGAAGAAGAGTTCGACACCTGGCGTAAGTCGATCGAGAAGCACGGCCTCCCGGGCCTGCGCACGACGCGCATTCAGCACTATCGCGGCGCCGGCATGTAAGCCGGCCCCGCGCCTCGCGGCGCGGGCCACCGCAACGTAAGGCCCTCGCCTCACAGCGAGGGCTTTTGCGCGTCTGCCGTAGGGCAGCTCATCAGGCTTAACGTTTGTTTCACGCCCACCGGGCAATTTCTGCCGACCGGCGAGATTTGCCCAGTGAGGCGAGTCGCGCCCGACGTATGTGCAGAGGCTGGGCGTGAGCGGTTTCGCGGACTTATTGCTGAAAGCTGGACCGACCCGACTTTATGCCGGGCTCGGTATCGCCGCAGTGATCGCAGCAGTGCTTTTCACACTGGTGCTGCGCATGGGCGGCGAAGAGAAGTCGCTGCTGTTCGCCGGCGTCGACATGCGCGAGGCCGGCACGATCACGCAGCGCCTAGAACAAGCTGAAATTCCTTACGAGCTCCGCGGCGATGGAACCTCGATCTTTGTCGCACGTTCGCGAGTGCTGGAAGCACGGATGATGCTCTCCGCCGAGGGCCTGCCCTCACGTGGTTCCATCGGCTACGAAATTTTCGATGAGCCGGACGCGCTCGGCCAGACGCAATTTCAACAGAATATAAATCGGCTGCGTGCGCTCGAGGGCGAGCTGGCGCGTACGATCGGCTCGCTTGACGGAATTTCATCTGCGCGCGTCCATCTGGTTCTACCTGAGCGGCAATTGTTTGCACGTGACGCTGAACAGCCGTCCGCCTCGATCGTGCTGGGCCTGCGCCGCGATGAACTTACCGCAGGCCAGGTGCGCGCCATCCGCAACCTTGTCGCAAGCGCAACGCCAGGCCTGACCACTAGCCGCGTCACCATCCTGGACGAGACCGGACGTTTGCTCGCCGCCGCGCAGAGCGAAGACGGCGCCGTCGCCGAAGGCATCGACTCGCGTCAAACCGCCACCGAAGAGCGCATCCGCCGCACTGTCACCGATATCGTGGAAGGCATTGTCGGCCAGGGCAATGCGCGCGTGCAGGTTACTGCGGAGATGGATTTCAACCGCGTCAGCGAAACCTCGGAGCGCTTCGATCCGGAAGGCCGCGTGGTGCGGTCGACGACCACGTCTGAAGATACGTCCGAGCAACGTGGGGCGGGACAAGGTTCAACGGCTGGCGCCAACGTGCCGGACGCTGGCGCATCGCCCTCCTCCGCTTCAGGCGGACCGAGCAGCAATTCGAGCCAAGAAACGGTCAACTACGAGATCTCGCGTACGACCCGCACAGAAGTCAGTGAGGGCGGGCGCATTCGCCGGCTTTCGGTCGCGGTCGCGGTCGACGGCGTCACGACGCCGGGAGCGGATGGCGCGGCGCCGGCTTATGCGGCGCGCAGTGAAGAAGAAATGCAGCGACTGACCGCGCTGGTGCGCTCCGCTGTCGGCTTCAACACGGAACGCGGCGACATCGTGGAAGTCGTGAACACGCAATTTGCGCGCGTCGCTACGCCAGGTGGCGAAGTCGCAGAGCCCGGCATGCTTGCATTCTTGGGTGATCTCGATGTGATGCGCATCATTGAGATCGTCGCGGCGCTCATCGCATCTTTGGCGTTCGTGTTCTTCGTACTGCGGCCGCTCATTGGCGGCCTCATTCGCGGCGGTGGCGGCAGCGCGCCTGCCCTCCCGGCCGGCGCGACGGGCGTACCCGCTCTGCCAGGCCCGAGCGGCGCGATGGCGGCGCTGTCTGCGCCCGACCCGCACGAAGCTTCGATCGACATCGCGCAGATCCAGGGCCGGGTGCGCGCGTCATCGGTCAAGAAAGTTGCTGAAGTCGTCGACCAGCATCCGGATGAATCTATTCAGATCATCCGCGGCTGGCTGAACAACGCGATGTAACGCAGATGAGCGCTGTGGCAAAACCGAAGGGAAAAGAGGTCGCTCCCGCAGCCGCTGAACCGGCTGCGCCGGTACGCGTAGACACCTCGCGCTATAGCGGCGTCGAGAAAGCCGCCATCGTGCTCCTTTGCCTTGGTGATGAAGCCAAAAAACTCTGGGAGCTGCTCGACGAGGAAGAGATCAAAGAAATCTCGCAGGCGATGTCTTCGCTTGGGCTCGTGCAAGCCGCGGTGGTCGAAGCGCTAGTTGTAGAATTCGTACAAAAAATGTCGACGTCGGGCGCCATTATGGGCTCGGTCGAACAAACACAGCGCATGCTGTCAGCCTTCCTCCCCAAGGAGAAGGTCGACACGCTGATGGAGGAAATCCGCGGCCCGGCGGGGAGAAACATTTGGGACAAGCTTGCGAACGTCAATGAGGCGGTGCTCGCGAGCTATTTGAAGAACGAATATCCGCAGACCGTCGCCGTCGTACTGGCGAAAGTGCGGCCCGAGCATGCCGCGAAGGTGCTGGCCGAGCTGCCGGAGGACTTTGCGGCCGAATGCGTGGTGCGCATGCTGGGTATGGAACCGGTGCAGCGGGACATTCTCGACAAGATCGAGACGACGCTGCGCACCGAGTTCATGTCGAACCTCGCCCGCACGTCGAAGCGCGACAGTCACGAATTGATGGCGGAAATCTTCAACAATTTCGATCGTCAAACGGAATCACGCTTCGTCACCGCGCTTGAAGAGAAGAGCCGCGACAGCGCCGATCGCATCCGCGCGCTGATGTTCGTGTTCGAAGACCTCGGCAAACTGGATTCAGGCGGCATCCAGACCCTGCTCCGCGCCGTCGACAAGAGCGATTTGGCGCTGGCGCTCAAGGGCGCCTCCGATGGGCTGCGTACGCTCTTCTTCACCAACATGTCCGAACGCGGCGGCAAGATCCTGAAGGAAGACATGGCGGGTATGGGCCCGGTTCGCCTCAAGGATGTCGACGCAGCGCAGACGCGCATGGTGGCCACAGCGAAAGACCTCGCTGCACGCGGCGAGATCGTACTCGCTGACGGCAAAGCCGACGACGAGTTGATTTACTGATGGCCAACATCCGCAGATACGCCTTCGATACCGAGTTCGCGCCGGCCGGCGCGATCCTTCGCTCCTCCCCTACACGGCTGAGCCCGGACGAGATCGAAGCAGAACGGAAGGCCGCATACGCACGCGGCACGCAAGACGCAACGGCAAAGGCCGAACGCGAGGCGGCTGTTGCGTTGCAAGCTTTAGCCGACGCCGCTTCTGCGGTTCTGACGCGTCTCGATGCAGAAAGCCGCGCTATGCGCGAAGAAGCGGCGCGCGTCGCCATCGCAGCTGCGCGAAAAATCGCAGGCGCAGCGCTCGACGCGTTCGGCGAGGAGCGCGCAGTCGCGGCGATTGAGTCGGCGATGGACGCTCTGCGCCATCAACCGCGCCTGGTCGTGAAGCTTCCTCCCGATGCGGCCGAGCTTTTGAAGGCGCGTATCGAGCAAATGGTCGAGAGCCACGCGTACGCGAGCGCTGTGCTTGTGCGCGCAGAACCTAACCTGAAGAAGGGCGAGGTCGTGATCGATTGGTCCGACGGCGTCGTGTCCATGAAACCTGAAGATGCGGCAGCTCGCATCGATGCATTGGTCAAAGCGGCGCTTGTCGCACCGGCCGCACAGTCTTGAAGAGGCGCACATGTCCGATCTGAAGCTCGACGAGTTCTCCCCCACACCCACTGACGGGACGATTCAGTTCGACAATATTGAGCGCAGCGCTTCCGATCTCGCTGCCGTCTATGATGTGCCGGTAAACATTCAAGCAGTGCTCGGCCGCTCGAGCATGGAAGTCGCGGCGCTGCTGCGGCTCTCCAAGGGGTCGATCATCGAGCTCGACCGCAAAGTCGGCGAAGCCATCGATATTTACGTCAACAATCGCTTGGTCGCCCGGGGCGAAGTCGTCGTCGTCGATGAGCGACTCGGCGTGACCATGACCGAAATCATCAAGGATGGGGACGCTGCCTAAGGCGGCGCGAGGAGTACGAATATGCGTCTCTTGATCGTCGGCACACTCGGAGGACAAATCTCCGCCGCCACGAAAATCGCGATGGAGCACGGCGCCAAGGTGGCGCACGTGGACACAATCGAACAGGCGACGATCGCCTTGCGCGCGCGCGGCGCCGATTTGCTCATGGTCGATGCACGGCTTGACATTGAAGCGCTGATCGCGGCGAACGAAGCAGAACGCATTATCGTGCCAGTTGTGGCGGCTGGCGTCGGCATCGATCCGATGGCGGCGGCGCGCGCGATCCGGCAGGGCGCGCGCGAATATATATCGTTGCCGCCCGACCCCGAACTGATCGCCGCCGTGCTTGCGGCTGTGTGCGATGATGAGCGGCCGCTGATCGTGGCCGATCCCGCGATGAAGCAGGTGCTCGCGCTTGCCGATCAGATCGCGGGCTCCGACGCGTCGATCATGATCACCGGCGAGAGCGGCGTCGGCAAGGAAGTGCTGGCGCGCTACGTGCACAAGAAGTCCAAGCGCAAAGACAAACCATTCATCGCCGTCAATTGCGCTGCGATCCCCGAGCATCTGCTTGAGAGCGAATTGTTCGGGCACGAGAAAGGCGCCTTCACCGGCGCGATCGCGCGCCGCATCGGCAAATTCGAAGAAGCCGACGGCGGCACGCTGCTGCTCGACGAAATCTCGGAAATGGATTTGCGCCTGCAGTCCAAACTGCTGCGTGCGCTGCAGGAGCGCGTGATTGATCGCGTCGGCGGCAGCAAACCGGTACCGGTGAACATTCGTATCCTAGCGACATCGAACCGCGATCTCACTCAATCCGTGCGCGCGGGCGAGTTCCGCGAAGACTTGCTCTACCGCCTCAATGTCGTGAACCTGCGCATTCCGCCACTGCGCGAGCGCAAGGACGATCTTGCGGCGCTTTCGGCGTTCTTCATCGATAAATATGCGCGCGCCAATGGCCGCCCTGCCCGGCGGCTTTCGGAAGCTGGGTTGCAGCAAGTTCTGGCGCACAATTGGCCAGGCAATGTGCGTGAGCTTGAAAACGCCATGCACCGCGCCATTCTGCTCACAAATAGCGAAGCGGTTGGCGCCGAGGCGATCCGCGCGCCAGACGGCGCACCAGTCGGCAAACGCGACGCCACTGGTGAAGCGATAGAAGCGGCGCAAGTTGCGGCGCGCAATCTGGTTGGCCGCACTGTCGCGGAAGTGGAGCAGGATTTGATCCTGGAGACGCTGACGCACTGCCTCGGCAATCGCACGCACGCCGCGCACATACTCGGCATTTCGATCCGCACGCTGCGCAACAAACTAAAACTCTACGGCGATGAAGGCGTGCGCATCCCGCCGCCACCGACAGGACAGGCGGCCTAAGCTAAATGACCGACGCCGCACAGCCGCGAGGCAACGATCTATCCTTCAGCGTGCTGCGTGGCTTTGTCATGCGCGGCGAGATCGCGCTCGCCGCCGGGGTGCTGGGCATTCTGGCGATCATGCTGGTGCCGCTGCCGCCGATCTTGCTCGACTTCCTGCTGGCGATCTCGATCATCTTCTCAATCTTGGTGCTAATGACAGCGCTGATGATCAAGAAGCCGCTTGAGTTTACCGCGTTTCCTACAGTGCTGTTGCTGGCGACGCTGATGCGGCTTGCGCTGAACATCGCCACCACGCGGCTTATCCTTTCGAACGGGCAATCGGGCGAACACGCGGCTGGCGAGGTGATCGCC
>JAWXAM010000083.1:0-17322 GCA_034439495.1 Terricaulis sp.
GCCGCCGCGGCGGCCGCCCAGCAACACATCAACGATCGAATAGATCAGGCTGGAATCAACAGTCGCAAGGCCAAAATTGTCGAGTTGCTCGGCGCGGAAAACCGCAATGATCGCCGGAAGCGGAATGGAATTCAGATAATCGCCGAAGCGAACCGAACTGATCTGGTCGAGGCTGACCTCGACGTTATCGGACGTGAAGTTGCGTAAGCTCGTCGTCATCAACCGCACGAGGCGATCAAACACGATCTCCAGCATCGGCAGCCGCTCGTAGGAGACGAGCGTGGAGTTGATGATAGCGCGCACGCCGGTCTTGCCGCTCGCGTCATCTTCGCCCAGGCCGAAGCCGAGGAGACTGTCGATCTCGTCCTGATTGAGGATGCGCTCCGGCGCTTGGGCCTCTTCAGCGCCCTTTGCGGCGCCTGCGGTCCATTCCTCAGCAGCTTCGGGTGCGGGATCGGCGCTCATGCCTATTGCACCAGCATTTCTTCGATCAGCACGGCGTTGATATGCAGCGGCGCGATTGTGAGATTCACGCGGCGCAGCAATTCAAGCCGCAAGCGATAAGCGCCCGCTGAACCTGCAAGATCGTCGGTACGCATCTCGCGCAGAAAGCCGTTGAACTGGTCGCTGATGCGCGGCACGTGCTCGCCAAGCGCCGTGACCGTTGCGTCGTCGGGCGCTTCTAGCGTCAGCTTGAGCTTCAGATATGCGGGGCGCCCATCCGGACCGGTAATGTTCACCAGCATTTCCGGGAGCGCAACGAATACGACGTCTTCGCCGTAACTGATCATCGTTCCGTTCGGACCTGGAACAGCTTCACCCGCGCCCTCTTCGCCGTGACCACCACCCTTAGCTTTGCCGTGACCGCCTTCGGCCTCGGCATGCTGCTCAGCGCCGCCACCCTGGAAGAGCAGCAGATACGCCGCCGCGCCGCCGCCGCCGAGAACGAGCACCGCCGGCAGAACGATGAAGAGGATGAGCTTCTTGCCCGACATCTTCTTCTTGGCGGGCGCTTCGCCTTCAGCGCCTTCGGCGCCCTCAGCAGGAGGTGTTGCGCCTTCGGCCTCTTCGGCCTCCGGCGCTTCGCCCTTTTTCTTCTTCTTGCCTTTGCCGAACATGGAATCGCCCGCGGACTAACCTTCGTCCTTCGTGCGCAAGCTCTGGTTAAGGATTGGTAGCAGCCCGGCAGAACTTGCCGGGCAACGGCAGAAATAGCCGAGTCAATTCACCATCCCGCCCTGCTCGGCCCCTTGAAAATCAAGGGCCGGCGGGTTGGCACGGCGCTTGCGTGGTTAATTTGTATGGATAACCAACTCATGCTTGGCCTGCAGTCGCAACGCGTACTGCAACGACGCATGGATGTTGCCGCCAACAATCTAGCCAACGTCGCCACCACCGGCTTCAAGGCCGACGGCATGTTGCTCGAAGAAGCCGAGCGCACCACGGCACACGCTGATGCCGATCCGCGCGAGATCCGCTTCGTCCGCGACATCGGCGTCATGCACAATATGGAGCAAGGGCCGATCGCGATGACGGGCAATACGCTCGACGTCGCGCTCGAAGGCGAAGGCTTCTTCATGGTCCAGGGCCCGGACGGCCAGACCATGTACACGCGCGATGGCGCGTTCAGTTTAACGGGGGAAGGACGGCTTGTGACCAGCGATGGCCGCGCAGTCCTTAGCTCCGGGGGGGCGCCGATCGTGCTCGATCCGCAGGGGGAGACTCCTGTGATCGGTCGCGACGGCGCTATTAGCGTGGCCGGTGTCGAAGCCGGCCGCATCGGTGTGGCGAACTTTGCCGCACCGGGCGCGCTCGCAAAGGTCGGGGACAACCTTTGGGACGCGCAAGGACAAGCGGCGGGTGAGTTTCAAGGCGTCGTGCTGCAAGGCGCGCTCGAAGGGTCGAACGTTCGGCCCGTCCTTGAACTCACCCGTCTCATTGAAATTTCACGCGCTTACCAGTCAGCGGCGAAAATTGTTTCGAACGCCGATGATCTGCGTCAGCGCGCGATCGAGCGGCTTGCTCGCTAAAGAATAAGGAACGTCCCAGATGCGCGCACTGAATATCGCCGCCAGCGGCATGCAAGCTCAGCAACTGAACGTCGATGTCATTTCGCACAACATCGCGAACATGAACACGACCGGCTACAAGCGCCAGCGCGCCGAGTTTCAGGACATGCTCTACCAAAACATGGAGCGGCCCGGTTCGACGTCGTCTGCATCAGGCTCGGTACTACCGCTCGGCATCCAGATCGGTATCGGCGTGCGCGCCGATGCAGTGGGTCGCGTCACCGAACAAGGCGGCATGGCCGCGACTGCAAATCCTTACGACCTCGCCATCAACGGCCGCGGCTATTTTCAGATCACACTGCCCTCTGGCCAGACCGCCTACACGCGCGCCGGCAATCTTGCGGTGAACGCCGACGGTGCGATGGTGACCGCAGACGGCTACGCGCTCGAACCCTCGATCACGGTGCCGCAGGAAGCCACCGCGATCCAGATCACGCGCGACGGCATCGTTGAAGTCACGATGGCCGGCCAGACCGATCCGCAACAAGTCGGCCAGATCGAGATCGCAAGCTTCATCAACGCCGCCGGCCTCGAAGCCATCGGCGACAATCTCTTCTTGGAAACCCCCGCCTCGGGCACGGCGAACACGGCGACGCCTGGCTCACCTGGCCTCGGCACCATCATGCAGGGCTACCTCGAACTCTCGAACGTCAATGCGGTCGAGGAAATCTCGGCGCTGATCGTAGCGCAGCGCGCCTACGAGATGAACGCGCGCGTGATCACGGCGGCCGATGAGATGCTTCAATCCACGACACAGCTGCGCTGAGGGAGCTGACACATATGCTACGTTCACTCACCCTCCTCGCTTGCATCTACCTCTTCTTCGCTGCCGCCGTCGCGCATGCCGATCCAGTCACGTTGCGCGCGCGTGCGGAAACCAATGGCCCCGCGATTACGATGGGCGATGTCTTCGAAGGCGTGCCCGCCGATATCGCTGGCCGCGCAATCGCGCCGGCGCCGCCAGCAGGCCAACTCACTTCGCTCTCAATGCCAGTCCTCGTGGCCGCAGCCTCGGCTGCCGGTCTCGATTTCACACCGCCTGTCGGCGTCAATGTCGTGCGCGTAGTGCGCCCAGGCGGGGCACGCGCAACTCTGCCAGCATCGAACTCTGGCGGACGCAGTGTTTCGGAGGCTGCGGTGCGCCGCGGTGAGATGGTGACTTTAGTCTACGCTGCGCCTGGCATGTCGCTGACGATGCGGGCGCGGGCGCTGGAAGACGGCGCCGTTGGCCAAAGCGTGCGCTTTCAGAACACCTCCTCCAACCGAACGATCGACGCCATCGTCACTGGCCCCGGCGCCGCAGAGGCAAACCCATGATCAAAGACACCTCCATGCGCGCGCTCGTCTTGCTCGCTCTCGCTGCCGGTGCGACAGGCTGCGCCAGCGCAGGATCCGTCGCTCAGGACGCTGTGGCTGCCCCTGGCGTCGCATACGACGCAGCGCGCCGCGCCATGGCGCCGCCGCAACTCCATCCGGTGGGCACGCCAGCTGCGCTCACGGGCGGCGACCAACAAACCATGCCGCAACCAATGCAAGCCGCTTATGAATCACCTGCTCCAAATTCGCTGTGGCGTGCCGGCTCGCGCAGCTTCTTCAACGATCAGCGCGCATCACGTATCGGCGACATTCTCACGGTCGAGATCGAGATCGACGACAGCGCCGAGCTTTCGAACTCGTCGAACCGCAATCGCCAGGCCTCCACCTCGGCCGGCGTGAGCAATTTCTTCGGCCTCGAAAGCATAGCCGGCCAAGTGTTCAACAACGCCTTCGATCCGGCCAACATGATCAGCGCCGACGCCGACTCCGAGCATCGCGGTTCGGGCGCGATCAACCGGGAAGAAAAGATCGAGCTCACGGTCGCCGCCGTAATCGTCGATCGCCTGCCGAACGGCAACTTGGTGATCGCAGGACGCCAGGAAGTGCGTATCAACGGCGAACTGCGCGAACTGACGGTCAGCGGCATCATTCGTCCGGAAGACGTAACCAGCGACAACAAGATCAACCACACCCAGATTGCCGAGGCGCGCATCTCCTACGGCGGGCGCGGTTCGATCAGCGCTGTGCAGCGGCCCGGCTGGGGTCAGCGCCTAGGGGACGCCATCTCGCCCTGGTAGGCCATTGCCGTCCGGAACAATCGCCCTAGTTCCCTTGCATGAACCTAGACACACCACACGAGCGCTTGATCCAGCGCCTCGGCGCTCACGGCAAACTCGAGGACGAGCATAAGGCTGCAGTGCGCGCGCTGCCAATGCGCGTGCGTGACTTCGCAGATGATGCAGATCTTGTGCGGCAGGGCGACAGGCCAAAGGAATGCTGCCTCATCGTTCGCGGTATGGCGTGCCGCTATAAGCTGGTGTCTGGCGGCAAGCGCCAGATCCTATCCATCTGCTTCACTGGAGATCTGCCCGACCTGCAGAGCCTGCAGCTCGAAGTCATGGACCACAGCATTAGTGCACTTACCGTGGTGCGCGCCGCGTTCATTCCCCACGAAGCGATGAAGGCGCTTTGGGCGGAGCATCCGGCACTGGGTCAGCTCTTTCTCAAACATGCGCTGATCGACGCTGCGATCTTTCGTGATTGGGTTGCCAATGTCGGCCGCCGCAGCGCTTACGAGCGCATCGCGCACCTCTTCTGCGAGGTGTTCATCCGGATGCAGAGCCTCGGCCTCGCGGCGACGGACTCGTTCCGTTTGCCGATGACGCAGTCCGAGTTGGGCGACGCCACCGCGCTTTCGACCGTCCACGTCAATCGCGTGCTCCAGCAATTGCGGCGCGAAAGCCTCATCGCGTCGCAAGGTGACGTGCACGAGATCGTCGATTGGGAAGGCCTTAAGCAAGCCGGCGACTTTGATGAGAGCTATCTCCATCAAGGCCGCGGCGGCGACGTGAACTAATTCACGTTGCGCTCGCGGCCCGCCCAGTACGGGTCACGCAGCTCGCGGCGTAGAATTTTTCCTGACGCGTTGCGCGGCAACGGACGATCGAGGAAGTCCACCGTTTTTGGCGCTTTGTAGTGAGCGATGCGTGAGCGCGCGAATTCGATGATTGAATCGGCGTCGGGCGTCACATCCGGCTTCGGGACCACAATGGCCTTCACTGCTTCGCCCCATGTGTCGTCCGGCACGCCGATGACGGCGACTTCGGCGACGTGCGGGTGGCCGTGGATCGCGTTTTCGACTTCGGCCGGGTAGACGTTCTCCGCACCAGAGCAGATCATGTCCTTGATGCGGTCCTGGATGTAGAGATAGCCGTCCTCATCGAGGTAGCCGGCATCTCCCGTGCGCAGCCACCCCTCATTATCCACGGTCGCGGTCGTTGCATCGGGCTTTTGCCAATAGCCCTTCATGTTGGCTTGGCTGCGCGTTGCGACTTCGCCAATCTCATTCGGGCCGAGGCGAATGCCATCTGCGCCAAGGATGGCGATCTCGACGCCCGGCATCGGAATGCCGGCCGAGCGCATGCGCTTGTTGCCTTTCGGGTCGTGATCTTCTGGCGGCAAGTAAACGATCGTGCCGGTGGTTTCGGTCATGCCATATTGCTGCACGAAACCGCAACCGAACACCTCCATGCATTCGCGCAGGAGATCGACCGGCATTGGCGATGCGCCGTACAGGATGTGCGTGAGGCTCGAATAATCGATCTCACGCGCGCGCGGCATGCGAACGATGAATTGCAGCGCCGCCGGCACCATGAACATCTTGGCGATGCGGTCTTTGGCGACAATCTCAAGCACTTCGACTGGATTAAACTCACGCGTAACGATGTTCTTCACGCCGTTGATCAGACCAACGAGCCCCCAGCCGGTGCCGCCAATGTGCGCGGCGGGCATGGCGACGAGATTGACCTCACCCTCTTTCCACTCGTTCCAGCCCATCGAAGATTCGGCCAGTGCGCGGCGTGACCGCATCAGATTTGCGCTGGTCAACATCACGCCCTTTGGGCGACCGGTGGTGCCTGATGTGTAGAGCAGCAGAGTCGTTGCCTGCGGCTCCACCTCGATATTCAGATCGCGCGCCGGATGCGCATCGCGCCAAGTTTCATATGTCGGGGCATCATGCGGCGTCGACTCCATGGCGATGAATTGAGGCGAGCCTTGCGCGATCTCGAGCGCAGCATGCGCGCACTCCATGCATTCCGGACCGACGAACAGCATCTTCGCTTTTGTATCGTCGAGGATGTAAGCGACTTCGCCGGGCGCGAGGCGCCAGCCGATCGGCGCCATCACCACGCCCGCTTTCGAGGCGCCGAGGACAAGCTCAAAATAGTGATCGCTATTCTTGCCGAGGTAAGCGATCGCCTCGCCCGGCTCGACGCCAGCCGCCATCAACGCATTGGCCACTTGGTTAGTGTGTTGGTCGAGATCGGCGTAGGTGGTGGCGCGCCCCTCAAACACCATGGCGATCTGCCCGCCTCGGGTTCGGCCATGATGGCGCGCCAAATGCCCGAGCGTCGGCATCTGATCGAACTCTTCTGGCTTTAGTGATGCGGCCACGCCGTCCTCCCTTTTTGTCTTTTGTGGGAGCTTAGCGCGGATGTGTGAGATGTGGAGCGTTTAGCTCCCGATTCCGCGCGCCATCAGCGCCGCGAACAACGGCACAAGCGCCAGGAGATGAAGCTCGATCATCACGAGGCGGCGCATGCGCGCCACATCGGCCTCAACAGCCATAAAGGCCGGCGTCGCATTGGCCTCCCGCACCCACCGCATGAAGCGGCGTGTCGGGATCGCGGAGATCACACCAATGACTAGAAACACTGTCATCTTCGCCCAGAAGAAAGGCTGCGCCATATAGAACTCGGCGCCCCGCACGCCCCAGATGACGCGCGCCACCCCGGCGAGGATCACGCCGACTGCCGAGATGCCGTAGAAAAGGTCGATCCGCAGCAGGAGCCGCGCAACGCGGTTATCGACCGGCAGCCGCAGGACGAAAACTTCAGCGGCCAGCGCGCCAGCAAGGATCAGCGCAAATACAAAGTGCAGATACGAAAAGGCTGCGTCGTGCAGAAGCATCGACGCAGCCTAATCGCTCAAAATTCCGAGCGCGAGCCTTATTGGTCGCGGCGGCCCTGCACCCCGTTGCCGCGGGCCAGTTCAGCAGCGTCGCGCTCTTGTTGCTCCCACTGCGCGCGCGTCATGCAAATGCGCTCACGGCGCGAACGCAGGCGGCTTTCCGTGCGCTGAATGGTACGGCAAATCTGCTCGCTGCCATCGTTGCCAGCGTTCATGGCTTGCGTATCCCCTTCAGTCGGGGCTTCGGAGGTGGTTTCCGAGGCCGTCGGCGACGGCGGGATCGTGGGGGTGGTCTGCGCAAGCACGGGGGCGGCAGCCATCACTGCAGCTGCAAAAACCAGAACCGCAATACGCATAGGGAAACTCTCCACCTCAAATTCGGGCGGGATCATATCCAACGGCCCGAACGGGTAAAGAGCATTACACTGTCAAACGCAGCAAATCCGAGGTCAGTCGTCGCGGTGGACGCGCTCGCGGCGCTCGTGGCGCTCTTGCGCCTCAAGGGAGAGGGTCGCAATCGGACGCGCGTCCAGGCGTGAGAGCGAAATCGGCTCACCCGTCTCCTCGCAATACCCGTACGACCCGTCTTCGATCCGGCGAATAGCGTCGTCGATCTTGGCTATCAGCTTCCGCTGGCGGTCTCGGGTGCGCAATTCGAGCGCACGGTCGGTCTCGCTGGTGGCGCGATCTGCAAGGTCGGCTTCAGCGACCGTATCCTGCTGCAAAGTCGCGATCGTGGAGCGACTTTCTTCCAGGATTTCCTGCTTCCAAGCCAAAAGCTTGCCACGGAAATACTCCCGCTGCCGCTCATTCATGAACGGCTCGTCGTCGCTCGGGCGATAGTCTTTCGTCACGGTCGAACCCATGTCGTTACTCCCGGCGCTCAGCGAGGCGCCGCCTTATAGCGTTGCTCCCATGGGCCGTCCATTGAGCAAGGACGGCGCCAATCTTCTTCTGTTTTCCGGGCGTTGCGATGCAACATCAGGCGCGACCGAGCATGCGGTCGAGCTTGGCGGCCTCCACCGCAAGGCGAACATCGATCTCCAGCAGGACCTCATCCAGCCCCGCCTCCCCGGTTGCTTCGGCGCCCTTCTGGACCCGTTCCAGCTCGGCCCTCAATGCTCCCGGCGCGTGCCCTAAGACGAGGGCCTGTTCAAGCTTTTCCAACACATCCAGCGCCTCTCGGCCCCGCCTGGACTGCCGGCCGCGGCGCTGACTAGAGGGTTCCTCGGACTGCAGGGCGAGAATCGCATCCAGTGGGGTGACATTCGATGACGGCGCGGCCGAAGACGCTTTCGCGGGGCCGTCGACCGGCACTGAGAAGCCGCCCGCCGCGCTGCCGCCGGCTCGTTTCGATCCCGATGTTGAGCCGACCCCGCGGCTGCCTTCGATCTTCATAGCGGGGACCTTCCGCTGCGCCTGTTTCCGATCGCTTAACGTTTCGGACTTGAACGCCTCGTTAACCGAACTGGCTGCGTATCGCTCAGATGAGATTTGCCTCCCGCGCTGCGCGCTCGGCGCTCCTTGCCGTCGCATCTATCGCGGCGATGACATCGCCGTTCGCCGCACCCAATGCCTGGGCCGGGCCGCGCATTAAAGATGTCGCCGACTTCGAAGGCGTCCGCGAAAATCAGCTGGTTGGTTATGGGCTGGTCGTCGGCCTCGCCGGCACCGGAGACTCGCTGCGCAACTCGCCGTTCACACGCCAGAGCTTGGCCTCGATGCTGGAGCGGTTGGGCGTCAATGCGTCCAACGGCAATTTGAACACCCGCAACGTCGCCGCCGTTATGGTGACGGCGAACCTCCCGCCATTTGCGAGCCAAGGCTCGCGTATTGATGTTACGGTGTCGGCGCTGGGCGACGCACGCAGTCTGGCTGGCGGTCAGTTGTTGGTCACGCCGCTGATGGGCGCGGACCAGCAAGTTTACGCGGTCGCACAAGGCCCGCTGGCAATTGGCGGCTTTCAGGCTGCCGGGCAATCCGGCAGTTCGGTCACGCGCGGCGTGCCGACAGCCGGGCGCATTGCTTCTGGCGCGCTTGTTGAGCGCGAGATCGAGTTTGATATCGCCGGCGCACAGGAACTGCGCCTCGCCCTCCGCAATCCGGACTTCACCACTGCGCAACGCATCGCTTCGGTAATCAACACGACTGTTGGGGCTGATGCTGCGCGCGCATCAAACCCCGGCACCGTCGTGCTGCGGCGGCCCGCTGATTATGCCGGCGACATGGTTTCTCTGGTCGGGCGCATCGAAAATCTGGAAGTGGAAGTCGATACGCCGGCGCGCATCGTCATCGACGAAAGCTCCGGGATCGTCGTGATGGGCGAGAATGTGAAAGTGTCCACGGTCGCCATTGCACAAGGTAACCTCACGATCTCAATCACCGAAGATCCATTCGTCAGCCAGCCCGCGCCGCTCAGCCGTGGCGAGACCGTGGTCGTCCCGGATACGGGCGTACAAGTCGAGGAAGAAGAAGGCGGACTCGTGATCGTGCCGGGCGGCGTGCAATTGCGCCAGCTGGTGAACGGCCTCAATGCGCTCGGTGTGACGCCGCGCGACATGATCTCGATCCTGCAGGCGCTGAAGGCAGCTGGCGCGATCCAAGCTGAAATCGAAGTGATGTAATGACTGGCCCAATCGCGCTCCCTGGCGCGCTTCCCGGAGCGCCGCTGCCCTTTTCAATAGCACAACGCGCCGCCACGCCGCCGCAAGTCCCGGATGAAATTCGTCGTGCGGCTGAAGAATTTGAGTCGGTGTTTCTCTCTGAAATGCTGGCCCCAATGTTCGAGAGCCTCAGCACAGATGGCCTCGGCGGCGGCGGCCAGGGCGAAGAGATGTTTCGGCCGATGCTGGTTGAGCGATATGCAGAAGCGATCAGCCAGGCTGGAGGCATAGGCATCGCGGACGCCGTGGTACGCGAAATGCTGCGCATGCAGGGCATGACCATTCCGCCGGAGGCCGCCGATGGCGCTGATCGCTGACGATTGCCGTGATCGCGCCGAGCAACTGATCCTTTTGACGGAGCGGTTGACCACGCTCATCAATGCTGAGGCCGCCCGGATCGACGCGCGCCTACCGCCGCTCGAAGGCGCGGAAGCGGACGAGAAAAACCGGCTCTCAAACGCCTATCGCCTCGAACTCGCGCGCATCAAGCAGGAGCCGAGCCTTATCGAAGCTGCGCCTCCTGAGCTGCTTTCCGCACTACGCCAGCGCACTGTTAAGTTGCATGAGAGCCTGGCCGCGCACGAGACCGCCCTCAACGCCGTTAAGCTCATCAGCGAAGGGCTCGTGCATGCGATGGCCGAGGAGGTCGTGCGTCAGCGCGGCGCCGGCGGCGGCTATGGCGCAAACGGCGCGATCGAGACACCCACCGGGGCAATCCCCACGATCATCGACCGCAACGCTTAACGCGCGCCGCGAAAAAACCCCGATCCGGGGACGACTTCGCCTTTCCTGCAATTCATGTTGCTCCTGTGGCTTTGGCGCCGTTCTTGTAGCGCTGCGGTCTTTGGGCGAGGCATGAAGCACTCGAAAGTTTCAAGTGCGTGGCGCCCTCAGCGGGCGCAACGGAAGCGGCGGCGTGGCCTTGATGGCGCGCTGAGCGCGCTTGCGTTCAAAATTTGCCTACTTCTATTGCCGCTCGCCGGCGCTGCCGCGTTAATCGTAATCGCGCGCGATAATCTTTATGCCTACGAATTCTCCGACCAAGGCGCGCGCGCTGTGGCGCTGCGGGTGGCGCGCCTCAATGGCGAACTAATCCAGGTGGATTTCGACCGCCAGAACCAGTGGGATGGCCTCGTCGATATGGAATTGCGCGCCAACGACGTGCACGCGGCGCGCGGGTTTCTGCTCTCCGGCGCCGGTATTCTGCCCCGCCGTGCGGCGCAAGTGTTGAACCAAGCCGATGCCAATGACGCCGAACTCGAGATCGCAGCGTTGCAATTGCTGACGCCCAGCACACGCGCGCGCTACGAGGCGGCCGGCCCCCTACTATCGCAGCGCGATGCAAACACGACGGCGGCAGCCCCCACGCCGGCGGGGACAGCCGAGGATTTCGAGCTCTTGGCACGCGCACTCTTGGCCGAGCCCGAAACCGACACGCTGCAATTTGTGCTCACGGGCTTTAGCTTAGGTCTCGCCGGCGACCTCTCGCCCAACATGGCCACCGGCATCCAGGTGCTGCTTGACGCTAGCCGCCGCGAGGATTTTCCGCAGGCGTTGGGAAGCGAGATCCGGTCGCTCTTCAATGACGCCATGCCGTTAGCGGCCTTTCGGGATGCAGCGCGCGCGCGCAGAAGGCGCGGCTGCTGGCAGCTTCGCCAATGCGAGCGCCGCCTTCGGCGAAATCGCTACGCCTGAACGCGCCGCCGCCGCACGCGCCTTCCTCGAGCAACTTGGCGCCATTAGCGCCGCGACATCACCCTCCGGCGCAGCCGCGCTTCTAACTCACGCGACTTCGCTCCGTGACCTGCCCCGGCTCGAACTACTTGCGCAGGCCGCTGGCGATCGCGCCGTGGCCGCAGCCAAACGCTTGCCGCGCGATGGGCGCCTCGTCGAAGCAGCGCGCGGCCAGCTGACCATGACGCAAGACCTCATGGCGACGCTGATCATTGCCGGCGCCGCGCTCTTGGGTCTCGTATTGATCGTGTTGCTCAAAGGCGTGCAAACAGCTCTTGGCGCATGGCGGCGACTTCGCGCCGATAGCGAAGATGAGCACGATTATGCTGGCGGCCAGCTGATCGAGATCAGCACCAATAACTGGCGCCCGCTCTAAGCTCGAAAGAGTGAGAGCACCGCTTGCGGTTCAGCGTTAGCGATGGCGATGCTCGGTGAGGCTTCGAGCCCCTGGCGCACCTGCAGCGCCAACAAGCGCGCGCCATCCGCATCGAGATCGTGGCGCACAGCGCTCGTATTCTGCGCCGCGCCCAGAAAGCCTTGATGCGCTTCCAACGCGCGGGCGCTGTCGAGCAATTGGCTCATCGCCTCTTGCAGCGCCTCAAGCCCGCGCTGCGCCGCCTGCGCGAAAGCCGGATCACTTACCTTGGCATTCGCCGTCAGGCCAAGCGCGCTTTCTTCTCCGAGACGCATGTCGAAGCCGTCGACGCTGACCGGGCTGGCGCCGGGTTCAGCTTGCACGTTCACCGTCTCGCCGGACACTAGGCGCGCGCCTTCGGCCATCGCCTTTTCAACGCGCTCTACGAATCCCGAAAGAAGCGTCGCGAGTTCTGCTTGGGCGCCCTCGCCGCCGCTGCGCGCGAGTTCTTGCGCTTTAACCAGCATCGCCTGCGCATCCTGGCCCAGCGCCAACGCCTGATGCACTTGCATCAGTCCTTCGCGAACACTCTCGCGCGCGGCGTTGAGGGAGGCGGCGGTCAGCTCGACGCGATCGCCTTGCGCGGTTTCGCGCTGCTGCAGTGGTGTCTGCGGCTTGGTGTAACGGGTCTCAGCGCCAAGCGTCGTGACGCCCGCGTTTGTGGGATTGATGCTCGAAACCATGCCAGCCGCTCCTTCGGATCGCACGCCAAGCGAGGCGCGCAGCGTTCTTCACCGCGGCGGCGAACAGATATTAGAATCGTTAATGAAACGTTAACACTAACGCTTCCGAAACAAATAAATTTAGAGTTTGTTTACGTTCAGATCACAACGCGCCGTCGGTCAACGCGCGCATATAGGCCATGACAGCTCGCGCGTATGCCAGCTGAGACTCGCTGGGATAGCGGCGCAACGTCTCCGTTGTGACGGAATCTGTCAACGTAGAGACGAAACGGCCGGCTTCTGCGTCGAGTTGAATGACGACGTCGTCCGGCAACACCTTGCCTTGAAGCGAGGTGACGTGTTCGGCGAAACGCCGTTCGGCCGCTTTCGCGGCCGGCCCTGGCTCCGCATCGAGTTGCGGCGTTCGTAGGTGCAACTCGGACGGTGGGGAAACTGGAGCGATGCGATCCATGGTTCAACCCTGCCCGGGAGATCGGTGGGAGGCCCCGAAGCCTCCCACCTTTCCCATTTCCGATTAGCGGAAGAACGACAGCACGATCGACGGCGCCGAGTTGGCGATCGACAGTGCTTGCGCGCCCAGCTGCTGCTTGACTTGCAGAGCTTGCAGGCGAGCCGATTCCTTGGCGAGGTCGGCGTCGACCAAGTTGCCGATACCGGCTTCGATCGAGTCGGTCAGCTTACCGAGGAAGTTCTTCTGCACGTCCAACGCCTTCGATTGCGCGCCGAGCGTAGCGAGATCGCGGTTCAACGAGGTGATCGCGGTGTCGATAGCGCTGGAAGCGGCGGAAGCGCCGTTTGCAGTGGAGATGTCGAGTGTCGACGTCACGCCAGCGAGGGCTTGGCCCGTGGCGCCCAGCGTGAAGTTGAAGCCCGAAACGGACAGCGAGTTCGAACCCGAGCCCGGCGCAACGACTTGCGTCATGCTGGTGCCGGTCACGTCGTCGGTGCCGTCGAAGAAGCCATCATCGTCGGCCGGATCGGTGCCGTCGGTGAAGGTCACGGTGAAGTCTTCTTGAGCGTGATAGCTCATGACGCCTGTTTCAGCGTCGAAGTCCGCGGTGACGCGGCCATCAGACTGCGAGGCGACGCGCGCCATAAACGTCTCGACCGTGTCGGTGGCCTCAACGTCGACCGTGAAGGTCGTCGTTTCGTTGCCATTGGTGATCGAGAACTCGACGGCATCGTTGGCGCCAACCGTAAGGCCGGTAGCGTCTTCAATGTTGGCGTATACCGAGTACGGGTTGCTGTTGCCGTCTTCCATCGCGACGTTGGCGAGCGTGAAGCGGCCAGCGGAGCCACCGGAAGAGTCGGTCGTCAACACCGTGAACGGCGTCGAACCGCCCGTGATGTTGGTGCCGTTCACGAGGTTCGAACCGTTAAACGTCGCGGCGTTGGCGATTTGGTCGACCTGGTTGCGCAGAGCATCGAAGTCAGCCTGCAGCGCGGCGCGCTGGTCGGACGAGAGGTCGGTGGCTTGGGCCGCGACCGCTTTTTCCTTCAATTGCTTCAGAATGTCGCCGATGGACTCGCCGGCCGACAGACCAACGTCGATCACCGACGTGGCGCGATCAATGCCGTCCATGACAGCGCCGAGCGAAGCAACGCGAGCGCGCTGACCTTCGGCGATAGCGAACACGGCGCCGTTGTCTTTCGCGGAGGCGACCTTAAGGCCGGTGTTCACGCGGTTTTGGACTTCGGAGAGTTCGCGGCCGGTTTGATTGAGGGATTGGAGCGCGACGAGCGCGCCGTAGTTCGTGTTGACGCTAGTCATACGTATGGTCCTTCTGGACGATGTAGCCAGGCGTTTTGCCCGGGCGAGCGATTGCCCACTAAGCGCTCAAGGAACCATCGCAGCGTTGAAAACTCGTTACTAAGACGAATGCAACGGCACTCAATTGTAGTTTTTGCAGTGTCCACGCCCACGCAACGCGCCGCCACACGATGGTGCCGGGCAACTTTTGCCGACACGGAAATTTTTGCCTATCACACCGCCCTGTAGTCTGTAATTACTTACGCGCGCGCGCGAAACACGCCCCGCCAAAACGTCACGACAAATTCCGCGCGCAGCTCAGTAACCTAAAGCTCTCGGAAACCAATTGGTCTTAGAAGCGGCGTCACGCGCCATCTTTGTGCCGCCGGCAGAAAGCGTGGGGCGTGGGTCGATCGAATGTCGACTCTCTTGACCAGGATGGTCCGAGAATGACGATTTCGAGTTTGTCTGCCGCGCAAATTGGCGCGCTGTCGGTCACGGCTATTCAAAGCCTTTCGACCACAACCATCAGCTCTTTGAATTCGACGCAAGTCGCAGCGATCAGCGCGACAGGCATCGGCGCGCTCGACGCGACGCAAGTGGCGGCGCTGTCGACCACGCAGGTCAAAGCGCTAACGACCACGCAGATCCCGAACTTCTCGAGCTCGGTCTCCTTCTCCGCTTCGCAATTGCTGGCGCTCGGCGCACCCCAGATCGGCGTGCTGACAGCGACGCAAGTTGAAGGCTTCCAAGCCACTGCCATCGCTAGCTTCGCGACCACACAAGTGCGCGCACTCTCGGCGTCCAACCTTTCGGCTCTCGACGCGACCCAAGCCGCCGCCCTCACAGAGCAGCAAATCGGGTCGCTCACCACCGGCCAAGTGGAAGGCCTCAGCGCCGATGACATCGGCGAATTCAGCAATACGCAAGTCGCAGCCTTCAGCGCCGCGCAGCTCGGCAAGCTGAGCGAAACCGCTGCGGCCGCGTTTGATGCAACTCAGTTTGCGGCGATCTCAACGACGCAGTTGCGCGGCTTCACAGCCACTCAACTTGCCGCCCTGGACACCGGCGACATGGTGGAGTTCACGGTCACACAGATCGGCGCCCTCTCCGCCACTCAACTGCAGGCGCTGAACGACACCAACATCGCGGCGCTGACGACCACGCAAATCGGGGCTTTCTCAACCACGCAGGTGCGCTCCTTCTCCGCGACCACGATCGGCGCTCTTGCCGACACACAGATCGGCGCATTCAACGCGACGCAAGTTGAGTCGTTCACGGCAACCCAAATCGCCGCCCTCGACGCCAGCGACCTCTCGAAATTCTCCGTCGCCAACCTGCAAGCGCTGACCTCCAACCAAATGAAGGCGCTGACGGAAACGACGCTTGGCTCGTTGGTCGACACGCAAATGGCGGCGTTCTCCGCCAGCCAGCTGCAGGCGATCTCCTCGACCACGCTCTCGGCGTTGGCTGACACGCAGCTTGCGGCGCTCACCACGACACAAATCGCGGCGATGTCCACAAGCCAAGTCCGTGGTCTTGACGAAACCAATATCGCCGCGCTCAGCGACGCCCAGATCGGCGCGTTCACGGCAACGCAGATGCAAGCGCTCACCACAGCGGCGCTCTCGGAAATCATCGACGGCAGCGTCGATGCGCTGGGGACAGCCCAAGTGGCGGCGCTGAAGGCGACGCAGCTTTCGGCGCTTTCCGACACCAACATCGCCGCCTTTGGAAGCACGCAGATTGAGGCGCTGACCGCGACCCAAATCAAGGGCCTCAACGCCACTAATGTGTCAGCGCTGGCCGAAACCCAGATCGCGGCGCTCAACACGACACAGCTGCAAACTCTCTCCGCGACGCAACTTGGCGCCTTGGATCAGACGCAATTCAACGCCCTTGATGAAACCCAGATCGCGTCGTTCAGCACCCGCCAGGTCCGAGACTTAGACGCGACCGCAATCGGCAACATGGCCGAAACGCAGGTCGGCGCGTTGACCGCTTCGCAGATCGCTTCGCTTTCAACCACCGCCGTCGCCGCGTTTGACGAAACGCAGGTCGCCGCGCTCTCGACGACGCAAGCTGCAGCGTTCACTGCAGCTCAAGTTGCGCGCATCAACGTCACCGCGCTCTCGGCGCTTGACGCCACGCAAGTTGGCGCGATGACGAGCACACAAGTCAAAGCCTTCACAGCCACTCAGATCGCCGCGCTGACTAGCAGCGATGTCGCCGAACTGAGCACCACCCAAATCGCGGCGCTTTCGACACAACAAGTGCAGGCGCTAACAGCCACCTCGGTGGAGGAACTGTCGGAAACGCAAGTCGCGGCGTTTACGGCAAACCAAGTCAAAGCGGTCACGAACACCACCCTCGCCTCGCTCGCGGATACGCAGATGGCGGCGTTGACGGTGACGCAGGTCGCCGCGCTCTCCACGACACAGGTCGGTGCGCTGACGGCTACCAATGCCGCGGCGCTCACGACAACTCAGATCGGCGCTTTGAACACGACCCAGATCGGCACCCTCGCCACCGCCGCGCTCAACGCCTTTGACGCCGCGCAGTCTGCGGCCCTTAACGCAACGCAAGTGCGCGCGCTCACCGCGACGCAGATTAACGGCCTCACCGCCAGCGACATCGCCGATCTGACAACCACCCAGATTGCAGCCTTCACCACCACGCAGCTCGCTGGCGTTAACGCGACAACAGTCGAAGGCCTGGTCGAAACCCAGATCGCCGCGCTCGCCACCACCCAAGTGCAAGCGCTTTCAGGCACGAACCTCTCGCACTTCGCCGACACTCAGATCGCCGCTTTGACGACCCAGCAGGCCGCGGCTCTGACAACGACGCAAGTGCGCGCGCTCAACGCCACGAACATCGGCGCGTTCACTGAAACACAGGTCGGCGCCTTCACCACCACGCAGATGGCGGCACTCTCCACAACCAACCTCTCGGCGCTGGCGGACACGCAGACCGCAGCTCTAACCAGCACGCAGCTTGGCGC
>JAWXAM010000084.1:0-9022 GCA_034439495.1 Terricaulis sp.
CAAAGTCCGCACGCGGTCGGGGTACCTATCCAGGAGAGTGAAAAACCTCCCCGTGACGGCCCGATCGAAAACGATCGCAACGGGGCGCGTGCGACGCGCAGTGTTGGTCAGCGATGATCAGCACACACTTAGAGACTACCTCGGCGCATCCCACGCGGCCCCGTCTCCCTTCTTCGGGGATCGGTTATCGGCACTCGGGTATCAAGAAACGGCGGCGTTCATCAACGCGCGCTGCGCATCCGGCCGCGCCCCGATAACCGACAACCGAAACCGATCTCGCGCGTGCCCACGGTCACATCGCCTCGGCCGAGGCGCGACTACCTTATCTTCATCGAACACAGGGACGAGTTCGGGGAGACCAAGCAGATGACCGCCGCATTCAAAATCAAGTTTGCAAGCCTGGCTCTGGCCGCCGCCTTTTTCCTTCCTGCGGCGCTGGCCACTTTGAACCAGGCTGCTCTGATCGTCGCGTAAGAGCCCTACGCTTCGATCGACAAAGCAAGGACGCGGAGACGAACCCCTCCGCGTCCTTCGCTTTTGGGAACCAGGCGCGGTATTTGGCCGTTCGCCGCCCATGCCTCAGACGACAGTTCCGGATAAAGCGACCTTCACCGGCCGCGTCGTCATTGTCGCGTTCGCGGTAATCTTGGTGCTGCTGGCGGTCTCGCTCCGGCACGTTTTGCTGCTGGTGTTCGGGGCGGTTCTGATCGCGGTGGGCTTGCGTGGTCTTGCTGGCATTCTCCAGCCGCTCGCGCGCCTCTCCAAAGGCGTCTCGCTCGCGGCAGCGTGCCTCATCGTGGTGTTGGTCCTTGGCGGCATTGTCTGGCTGCTCGGCGCCCAGATCGCAGCGCAGGTCTCGCAACTGACCGAAACGCTGCCGGCGGCGTGGAGTGATTTTCGCGAACGCATCAGTCAAAACGAATTTGCCTCCACCGTCGTCGATGAAATGCAAAGCGCCTTCACCGGCACGAATGGCAGCCAGATCGGCGCCTACGCCAGCCGCATCGGCGCTTTCACCATGAGCGCCGCCGGCGCCACGCTCGAGTTTTTCCTCGTCATCGTCGGCGCAATTTTCTTCGCAGTGAGTCCAAATTCCTACGTGGATGGCGCACTGATGCTTGCCCCAAAAGATCAGCGCGAAGATATTCGCAAAGCGCTCGGTGCCTCTGCGAACGCGTTGCGCCGCTGGCTGCTTGGCACGCTGTTCTCAGTTGCGTTCCTCGCCGTTACCGTGAGCATCGGCCTGTGGGCGCTAGGCGTACCGGCGTTTTTGGCGCTCGGCCTACTCTGCGGCTTGGCGCAATTCGTGCCGCTGATTGGCCCGATCCTCGCTGCCGCGCCGGCAGTATTGCTGGCGCTCACAGTCGGCCCGGAGACGGCAATCTGGGTCGTTCTGCTCTACTTTATCACGTCGCAAATCGAAGCGAATCTGCTGATGCCGATGATCCAGCAGAAGGCGGTCTCGATGCCGCCGGCGTTGCTGCTCTTCGGCGTCATCGCTGGCGCGTTGTTGCTCGGCCCCCTAGGCGCGCTGTTCGCGACGCCGCTGATCGTCGTCATCTCAGTGTTCGCGGTGATCTTCTACGTGCGCGGCGTGCTCGGGGATGACGAAGCAAAAATCCCAGGCGCCTAGCCACGCCAAGGCGTAAAGCGCGGCAGCCAGCGGCCGACGTTTTCAGTGTAGGCGGCGTAAGCTTCGGGAAAGCTCAGTTTCAGCTTCGGCTCTTCGTAACCGAGCACGAAGAAATGCACGGTGAGCGTGATGGCGACGCCATAAGCCAGCATCGCTGCGTTCGCGAACAGCAACATCTGGCCGAAGATCGCCAGCAGCACAGCGAGGTACATAGGATTGCGGACATAGCGATACGGCCCGCTGACAACCAATTCCTTCGTCGGCGCGAACGGCGCAGGCGTGCCGCCGCCCTTCATCGCGAACCGCACGAAGCAATCGATCAGAATGATGAGGCCAGCGACAATCATCAGCCCGCCGAAAATAGTGAGCGCTAGCGAAGCGTCGCCGCCCGGCTGCCACCTGGTGATCAGCCACGGGATCACGCCAGCGACAACGCCGGGCGCGATCACAAAGAACGCGGCCGAGCCTACGAGTGCGTCACGCTTGGTCATCCGCGGCTCGCGGCTTCGCGGCGCGCCATGCTCTCGGCCGGCCATTCCTGTTTCATGTCGTAAAACACCTCAAATGCGCGCGCGCCGTCCGGCAGCTTCACCCACGGGACTTTACTGCGGGTGAAGATATGAACGTCTGGTTCGATCGCATGCGGCTGATCCAAAGTCGAAACGCGCACAAACCGCAAATAGGGCCGACGCCCATAATCGCTCCACAGCGCAACTTGGCATGTCTCGCAACGATAGGCGTCGTGCCCTCGCCCACTCGGGCTTGGCATTTCAACGCGCTTGGGTTCACCCACCAGCATTTCAATGCGCGGCGTTTCGATCAGCGCATTGATCGCAAAGGCGCCGCCACTCTGCTTCTGGCAATCGAGGCAGTGGCAGCAATGCGTGAACATCGGCCGGGACGTGAGCTTAAAACGCACCGCCCCGCACGAGCAGCCGCCTTCGAAGGATTCGCTCATGGCGCACGCTTCTCCAGAGACACGGCGATGCGCTCCAAAGCTTCCGCCTGGCGGCGCATCATATCGGTATAGTTTTGGTAGAAAGTCCCAATGCGCCGAACGAAGAACCAGCCGACGAGTAAAACGATCACAAGTGGCGTGATCGCGACAATCCAATCAAGCAGAGTCAAATCGACGTTCATTCGGTCTTCTCCAGCATGGCCGCCTTTTTAAACACAGTCGGCAGTGCGCTCGCATCGCTCCACCAGCCTTCGTTCGGCCGCGCGTCCGTCGAGGCGTATACATCCAAGCTCAGCGCAAAGTGCGTGAAAACGTGTTCGACAGAGCCGATCTTTTTCCAATCTCCCACGCCTGGCGCTTCGGCCAAGGCCTCTGCGCGAGTCCATTTCTTGGCCCGCCAATCCGTCGTCGGCAGCGCCGCCATGCCGCCGAGCAAGCCCTTATCAGGCCGGCGCACGAGCCACAGCGCACCATCGCGCTCAATACGAAAGGCGACGCCATGACGCCGCGGCCGCTCAGCTTTGGCGGTCCGACGCGGATAGGTTCCCGGCGCGCCAGTCGCATACGCGGCGCAAGCTTTGATCCAGGGGCATACGCTGCACTTCGGCGATTTCGGCGTGCAGATGGTGGCGCCGAGATCCATCAACGCTTGCGCCCAATCGCCGGGGCGCTTTGCGGTGACGAGTTTGCCAGCCAAGTCGCGGAGCCCAGCCTTTGCATCCGGCAACGGCGCCTCGACCGCATAGAGGCGCGCCATCACCCGTTCGACGTTGCCGTCGACGACATTCGCCGGTTGATCGAACGCGATCGCCGCGATGGCGGCTGCCGTGTATGGCCCGACGCCAGGGAGTTCGCGCCAGCCAGCCTCGTCCGCCGGCAAACCCCGCTCTGCAAGCACCTGCGCCGCCGCATGGAGATTTCGCGCCCGGGAATAATAGCCGAGCCCGGCCCAAGCACCGAGCAACTCGTCTCTAGGGACGGCCGCCAGAGCCTCAACATTGGGCCAGCGGGCCAAGAATCGCTCGAAATAAGGAGCAACCGCCGCAACCGTGGTTTGCTGCAGCATGATTTCTGAAAGCCAGACGCGGTATGGGTCTGCCGCCGCGCCGCGCACCCGCCAGGGCATGGTCCGGCCATTGGCATCGTACCACTTAAGCAATGATTTCCGCAGGTTATCCCGCTGGTTATCCCGAGTCGTGGATAACTTATCCACAGCGGGACGTGGGGTTCGGGCAAGCGCGGGCATCGGGCGTCTTTACCCTTTCTTGATGACTTTCCGATTCGATCAAGGGTCCATGTCCCTCCGTGACCGCTTCCGCCCGGCTGAGCCCGCGGCCGCCGACCCACGAGCGGAAACGCGCGCGGCGCAGGCTTTAGCGGCCAAGCGCGGCCGCTCCGTCTTGTCCGGCCCACCAGCCGCCGGCAAGGCCGTGACTGCGGTCCTGAAGCCGCTGCTCAAAGAATCCGGCCTTGGCCTAAACGAATTGAAGCGCCGCTGGACCGAAGTGGCTGGTGAGAGTTTTTCCCGGGTCGAGCCCGTCAAACTGGCGGTTGGCGTGCTCACCCTCCGGGTTCCCGGCGCCCTCGCCCCCTTTATCGAAATGCAGACCCCTCTCCTTATAGAGCGGCTCAAAGTGGCCGGGGCGAAGATCAAGTCGATCCGCATCGAACAGCGGACCGCCACCGCAGCGAAAAAGCCCAATATTCGGCCACTGCAGCGGGCGCTTTCCTCGGTTGAGGAGGCCGTACTGGCGCAAGCGCTTGACCCCGTAGGCGACCCTAGCCTGAAATCGGCGCTGATGCGGCTTGGGCGCGCGGTCAAGCAGGGGTGAGTTTCCCTTACGGGGAAAAAACTCTATGCCTCCCGGCCGTATCTGGAGGTTCTGCATGATTGGCCGTCGCACATTTTTGTTGAGCGCAAGCGCGCTGGTTCTCGTCGGCTGCAATGGCGCTGGCGGCGGCGGCGCGGTGGGTGCGGACGAAATGGCGCTGGGCGACGCCAACGCGCCGGTGACGCTAATCGAGTACGCATCTTCGACCTGCTCGCACTGCGCGGCTTTCCACGCCGAAGTGTTTGAAGAGCTGAAGACCAATTACATCGACACCGGCCGTGTGCGGTACGTGTTCCGCGAATACCCGACGGCGCCGGCGCCCATCGCCGTGGCCGGCTTCCAGCTCGCCCGCTGCGGCGGCGCTTCGTCCGAGCAGTATTTCACCCGCATCGGCGAACTCTTCCGTCAGCAAACGGCGATCTTCGCCACCGGCACGATGGAGGGCGTTCGCGGCAAATTCCTCGAGATCGGCGGCGCCGCCGGCCTCTCGGAAGAACAGATCATGCAGTGCATCACCGACGAGGAAGGCGCCGAGCGCATCCGCCGTGTCGTTGAAGAAGGCAACCGCCAGTTCGACATCACCGGCACTCCGACCTTCATCATCAATGGCGAGAAGGTGACGGACCCGAGCGTAGTGACTTACGCTGGCCTCTCGCGCCTGCTCGACGCCGCTGGCGCCGCCACGAATTAAGAAGGGCGCGCAGCTGCCGTGAACATCACCGAGCTGCGCCTCCTCGGCTTCAAGAGCTTTGTTGATCCGGCCAAGGCGCCGATCGAAAACGGGCTGACAGGCGTTGTCGGGCCGAACGGCTGCGGCAAGTCGAACTTGCTCGAAGCTGTGCGGTGGGTGATGGGCGCGACCAGCGCAAAATCCATGCGTGCGTCCGACATGGAGGACGTGATCTTCGCCGGAAGCGCTGGACGCCCTGCCCGCGAGTTCGCGGAAGTCACGGTTGTGCTGACCCAAGCGCGCGGGCGCGCGCCGGCGCCCTTTCAGGGTGATGACACGCTCGAAGTTACGCGCCGCATTCGGCGGGGCTTGGGTTCGCTCTATCGCATCAACGGCAAGGAAGTGCGCGCTAAAGACGTGCAGCTCTTGTTTGCCGACGCTGCGACGGGCGCGAATTCCCCTGCGCTGGTGAGGCAAGGTCAGATCAGCGAGCTCATCGCAGCCAAGCCGCAAAACCGCCGTCGCATTCTGGAAGACGCGGCTGGCATAGCGGGGCTGCACGCGCGGCGTCACGAGGCCGATTTGAAGCTGAAAGCGGCAGAGACAAACCTCACGCGACTTGATGAAGTGCTGGCCGAGATCGAAGGCCAAGCGGCGAGCTTGAAGAAGCAGGCCCGGCAAGCAGAGCGCTATCGCGGCTTGGCGCAGACATTGCGCGAAACCGAAGCGCTTTTGCTGCATCGGCGCTGGACCGAAGCGCGTCAGCGTGAGGCGGATGCTCATGGCCTCCTCCGCGACGCCGAGCGCGTGGTTGCGCACGCGGCGGCGGATTCGAGCGCTGCCGAGCGTAGCGCCAATGAAGCTCGCGAAGCGCTGGGGCCTCTGCGCGAAGAGGAGATGGTCGCCGCCGCAGTGCTGCGCCGGCTTGAAGGCGTACGCGTTGGGCTTGAGCGCGATGTCGCGGAAGCGGACGCGGTGATTGCACGCTGCGATGAAGATGCACGGCGCGCGCAAGATGAAAGCCAGCGGCTGGCGGCGCTTAAGGGCGATGCGGAAGCAGCGCTGACGCGTTTGACTGCGGAATTGTCCGAACTGGGCTCTGGCGATGAGAAGCAAGCAGCCGCAGCGCTGAAGGCCGCGGAAACGGCGCGAGACGTAGCGTCGGCAAAGCGTGCTGAGGCTGAAGCGAAGCTGGAGAAGCTGGCTGCTGACGCGGCTGCGCGCAAAGCGCGCGCGCAAGCGCTGAGCGATGCGGCAGCAACGGCGCGCACCCATTTGGCGCGATTGGCGGAGCGCCAGCGCGGGCTGGAGGCGCAGATCAAGGCGCTGCCGGCCAGCGCCGAACTGGAACAGCGTGCAAAGACCGCAAAGGCGGCGACAGCCAAAGCGGCGGACGAAACAGCAAAACATCGCGCCGCACTGAGTGAAGCCGAGGCCGCGCTGCTGAAAGCGGAAGCGGCTGATGAAAACACTTGGGGGCCATATCGCGCGGCCGAGACGGCGTTCAACGCGCTGCAAGCTGAGATGCGCGGGCTCGAGAAGCTGACGCCGCCGGAAGCAGGCAGATTTCCGCCCGTGCTGAATGCTATGGAAGTGGAGCGCGGCTATGAGCGCGCGCTCGCGGCGGCGCTGGGTGAAGATATCGAGGCCTCGGTAAATGCCGATGCGCCGTTGCGCTGGGCCGGCGCAGACGCGCCCTCCGCCACATTGCCATCTGGCGCGGAAGCGCTGGCGAAATTCGTGAAGGCGCCAGAAGCGTTGGCAGCGCGGCTGGCCTTGGTCGGTGTGGTCGAAGCCAAAGACGGCGCAAAGCTCGCGAAGCAACTGAGTCCCGGCGCGCGTTTGGTTTCGCGCGAAGGCGATCTTTGGCGCTGGGACGGATTCGTGCGCCGCGCCGACGCGCCGCAACCCGCGGCGGCGCGGCTTGAACATAAGAACCGCCTGGCGGCGGCGCGCGCGGAACTGAAGACCGCAGAAACCAATTTGGCGGAAGCCACGGCGGTATCGGAAAAAGCCAAGGCCGAGCGCCAAAGCATTGAGGCAAAGCTGCGCGCGATGCGCGGCGATACGCAAAAATTCTTGGCCGCAGAGGCTCAGGCGGTGCGCGAAGCTGAGCGGATGGAGGCGGAGTTCGCAAGGCTCGCCGAGCGCCGCGCTGATCTGGATGCGCAAACCCAGAGGCTTGCCGCTGAAGTCAAAGAAGCCGAAGCGGCGGCAAGCATCGCGGCCGGCGCGATCGGTGACGCGCCCGCGCAAAGCGATGATGAGACCGTGCGAACGGCTCGGGCGGACGTCGACGCCGCGCGCGCCGCGGCTGCGGAAATGGCGGCCGCGGCGGCGGCATTGGTGCGCGACAAAGCGCAGCGCGATGCACGGCGCGGCGTGGTCGGCGCTGAAACCAAGCAATGGCAGGCGCGGATCGCAGATGCGGAAAAGCGGCTGGCGGCGCTGAGCGCCGAACTTGGCGCGATCGAAAAGCGCCGGGAAGCGGCAAAAGCTGCCCCCGTAGAGGCCCGCGCGAAACTGGAAGCGCTGATGGACGAGGCGGGCGCAGCGGAACAACGCCGCCAGGGCGCGAGCGACAAGGTCGCGCAAGCCGAAATGGCGGCGCGCCAAGCGAACGATGCGGCGCGCGCAGCCGAGCAAGCGCACGCAGCGGCGCGCGAGAAGCGGGCAAGCGCCGAAGCATACGCGGAATCGGCGCGCGCCCGCGTAGTTGATGTGACAACGCTTGCACATGAGCAGGCCAGCGTGCCGCCGGAGCAATTGGCGGGGCTTGCGGGCGCAATGCTGAACGGGCCATTGGGCGAAGCGCCGATTGGCGAAGTTGAGCGCCGGTTGGAGCGGCTGAAGGCGGAGCGTGAGGCGGCAGGGCCGGTAAACCTGCGGGCGCAGGAAGAATTAGCGGAAGCGCAGGAGCGGATCGAAACGCTGACGCGCGAAAAAGATGATGTCGCTCAGGCGGTGACCAAATTGCGCCGCGCGATCACAACTTTGAACAATGAAGGCCGCGCGCGGTTGCTACGGGCGTTCGAAGAAGTGGACGCGCACTTTGCGCAACTGTTCTCCACGTTGTTCGAGGGCGGCCAGGCGAATTTGAAGCTGACCGAAAGCGAAGATCCGCTTGAAGCCGGGCTCGAAATATTCGCGCAGCCTCCGGGCAAACGGCTGACCAATCTTTCGCTGCTCTCGGGCGGCGAGCAGGCGTTGACGGCAACGGCGCTGATTTTCGCGGTGTTCCTGGCGAACCCTGCCCCGCTCTGCGTGCTCGACGAAGTCGATGCGCCGCTGGACGACGCCAACGTCGATCGCTTCTGCCGGATGCTGGAAGAGATGAAGCGGCTGACGACGACGCGCTTTATCGTGATCACGCACAACCCGGTGACGATGTCGCGGATGGACCGGCTCTATGGCGTGACGATGCCTGAGCAAGGCTTGTCGCAACTGGTGAGCGTCGATCTCGGGCGGGCGCAGGCGCTGGCGGCGGAATAAACGCACCGCCGCCTGCCTAGGAAGGCGACCCTGCCCAAAAGGTGCGGTTTTCGGGGGTGATGCGCCGCAGCAAATGTCGCATCTGGGTTTCCTTGACCCTTGGGGCGTCCCTGCTAGTTTCCGCGCGCGCGAACAGGGGGCTCTCGCTTGAGTCGCCCCTTTTGGGCGCGTGGATCGTTCGATGGCTGATGAAAAACCGCCCGAGGACGCCCTTTCCGACCTGCGTCGGCGTGTAAACGCTGCGCGGGGCGAAGGCGCCCCGGACACCCCTCCCCCGCAGAGCCCAGCTTCGCTGGCGATGCGCTATGGCGGGGAGTTTGGCGCGGCGATTATCGTTGGTGCGTTGCTCGGCTACGGCGTCGATCATTTCGTCCACACGTCACCGTGGGGGCTGATCGCCGGGGTGGCTTTGGGCTTCGGGGCGGGCGTCGTGAATG
>JAWXAM010000085.1:0-2819 GCA_034439495.1 Terricaulis sp.
GCGCCCAACGCCGACGATCAATGTCGAATGGCACAGCGAAGCTGCGCCCTCGCTGGCCCATGATACGCGATCTTCAAATTGGCGCGGCGCCATACGAACGAGAGCGCGAAGCCCAGCAATGCTTTTCGGCTTACGCAAGCGTTCTCGCAGCCTTTGGGCTTGCATCCAGCCCCCGAAACCCGCCGCCACGAAGAAGGAGCGCCCGTCAACCTGACCGCCCGCCAAACTTCGTGCTTGGCCTTCTTCCAGCGATGCAACACATTGCTCAAGATTGGCGCGGCCGAACACGCGGGCGGAGAGCCGATTCATTGTTCCGCCCGGCAGGGGTATGCTCGCCACGCCAAGAGGCGTCAGTGTCTCTATCGCAGCATGGGCGGTGCCGTCGCCGCCGACGATGGCGATCGCCCGGGGTTCGGCGCGCGCCGCCTCGATTAAGCACTCGCCAATGTCATGACGATCAGTGGTGACAACCCGAGACAGATCTGAGGGGCCGCAACGGCTCATGAGCTGACGCAGCGCCTCTGGCCCCAGTTTGCGCACGCGTCCCGCATCCGCGTTGATGACGACGATGAGGCCCTCCCCCGCGCTAACGCCGCCACGGCCTTTGTCGGCGTGTGCGGCGTCCGCACCCTCGGCTATCTCCATGTTGTGCGCTCCCGTTACCGACAGCCGGCAGGTGGGAAGCGGTGAAGCCTTGTGCTGGGGCTTCATCATTGAGTTTGACAATGATTGCGATTGATCTGGGCTGATCGCGCCAGGGCCTTGATTGAAGGCTCGCAGCCTCCCAGATGCTGCCTCGTGCGGGCCGGGCCCCTCTGACGGCGAGAAGCCTCCCATGGCTTTGTTGTGATGTCGGACCGCATCGGGAGCATCCCGGTGTTGGCTCGGTTCTGTAAACGCCAGACTTAGCGCGCGCCGTATGCTCCTGAGGGACCAATCTCAGTTCGGAGCACTCATATGCCTTTTATTCGCTCGCCCATCGATGGCGCGCCGATGCGTCAGATCAATCGATACGGTATCGAGTTCGATGTCTGTCCGACCACGGGCGGTGTCTGGCTGGATAAAGGCGAACTCGAGAAGCTCATCGCGCTCGTGAAGGAAGAGACGCTTCAGGAGACCGGCGTTTCTCGCAGTCAAGCGCCATGCCGCGATGACGACGATGACCGGAACGGCGAGCGCGGCCGCGAGCAGCGCGGCGGCCGACGGCGCTCGCGCCTCGAAGACTTTTTTGACTTCTAGCAAATCCGACTGGCGCCGCCGTGCGATTAAGCGGCGTCAGCAACTTAACACCCGCGCGACCGGCGTCATCCTAAGCGGCAAAATCCAGCGATCAGGCGAACCATGGACCTAATTCAAAACTACCTCTTTAACGAAACGGCGGCGCCTCACCTCAGATGCAATCGACCCCGCCAGTCCAATGCTAATTCTGGGCAAGCCACAGCGTGACCAGTCGTTCCGTTACGCACTTTTTGAAGACTGAAACCGGTGGCGGGGTATTGCTCGCGCTCGCGGCGCTCGCGGCGATCATCATCGCGAACTCCCCTTTTGCCGCCGTCTATTTCAATGCGCTGAAAACGCCCTTGCCGCTTGATCTTGGCGGCTGGCGGATCGACTCCACACTAAAAGACTGGGTGAAGGACGGCCTGATGGCCGTCTTCTTTTATGTGATCGGATTGGAGCTAAAGCGCGAGCTCACAACCGGTGAGCTCTCGAACCCTAAGACAATAATTTTGCCGGTCGCCGCTGCGATCGGCGGCGCCTTGGCGCCGATTTTGCTCTATTGGGTGATGGCGGGGTCGCTCGATACGCGCGGTTGGCCTGTGCCTGTGGCCACCGACATCGCCTTTGCGCTCGCCGCTCTTTCAATTCTAGTGCCCAAGGTCGATCCAAGGCTGCGGCTGTTCTTGCTGACGCTTGCCGTCGTCGATGACTTGATGGCGATTGTGCTGATCGCATTGCTGTTCACCAGCAACCTGGCCCTGACACCATTGTTCATAGCGCTCGTTCTACTCGCGGCGACCTGGACGCTCGGGCGCCGATACGCACTGCCCATCTGGCTCTACCCGCTGGTCGCCTTGGTGACTTGGGCGCTCGCAAAGGAATCTGGCGTGCACACGTCGGTTATGGCGGTCGCCGCCGCCATGATCGTCCCGCCGCGCCCCGCCATCGGAGACGCCACTTTTATCAGCAAGCTTGAGCACGCAATTCACCCCGTCTCTGCATTTGTTGTGCTGCCGATCTTCGCGTTTTGCGCCGCGGGCGTGTCGTTTGCCGGACTTAGTCTGGCGCAAGTGACAAGCGGCGTACCGGCAGCGGTCGCGCTCGCGCTTTCTTTTGGCAAGCCGGTTGGCGTCACCGCCTTTGTCTTCGCCGCCTCACGCCTTTTCGGCGCACCGCTTCCGTTCTCTGCGCGAGAGATCATCGGTGTGGGCTGCCTCTGCGGAATTGGCTTCGCGATGAGCCTTTTCATTGGTGGTCTCGCTTACGCCGGTGATGAAGCCGGCGAATCTGCAGCGAGGCTTGGCGTACTGATGGGGTCAACGTTGTCGCTTCTCATGGCGGGCGCGGTGTTTCGGCTATGGCCGCGCGCGCAGGCTACGAAGGCGGACGGGATAACGTGATGGAAGCGGCCATTCAGATTGTCGCCGGCCTTGCGTTGCTCGCGCTCGGCGGCGAAGGCGTTGTGCGCGGCGCGGTCGGTATTGCACGCCGGCTTGGCCTATCAGAGCTGCTCATCGGACTTACTCTGGTAGGCTTCGGCACCTCCACGCCCGAACTGGTGACCAGTATCGATGCAGCACTTAGAGGCTCGCCCGGCA
>JAWXAM010000086.1:0-37783 GCA_034439495.1 Terricaulis sp.
ACCCCGAATTGAAGACGGATCGAGGCCAAGCCATTCGCCTTGCGCTGGCGCGCTTCGGCTTGGCGCAACTCCATCAATTACGCGGCCGTGTGGGCCGTGGCGACAAGCAAGGCTCGTGCGTCTTGCTTTGGAAGCCACCGCTCGGCGAAAGCGCCAAGACCCGCCTCGACGCACTCCGCCGCAACGATGACGGCTTCGCCATCGCCGAGATCGATTTTCGCTTGCGCGGGGCCGGCGACATGCTCGGCACCCAGCAATCAGGCCTTCCTCCCTTTCGGCTCGTCAGCCCCGAGGCGCACGCTGGCATGCTCGGCGCGGCAGATAAGGAAGCGCGGCTTGCCATCGAGCGCGACCCCGAATTGAAGACGGATCGAGGCCAAGCCATTCGCCTGGCGCTGGCGCTCTTCGGCTATGCCGAAGCGGCCGAATTGGCCCGCTCCGGGTAAGCCTTGCAATTCATCCCGCCGCACGCTTGATCAGCCCCATGACGCTTGCCCCGATCTCCGCCTACATCCGAACCAAGAACGAGGAGCGGATGATTGGCGAGGTGATCCGCGCCGCTCAGCAGGTCGTAAGCGAGGTCGTGCTCGTCGATTCCGGCTCCACCGATAAGACCATTGAAATTGCCGAGGGTCTGGGCGCGCGCGTCGTTCGGGCGCCCTGGCTCGGCGGCGGCAAGCAGAAGCGTATCGCCGAAGATTCCTGCGTCCACGATTGGCTGCTTGATCTCGACGCGGATGAAGTTGTGACGCCCGAATTGGCGGATGAAATTCGCGCCTATTTTCTCGCGGGCGAACCGGCGACACCCGTGTTCGAAATGAATATGGCGACCTCCCCACCCGTGGGTGAGGTGTGGTTGACCTATAACCTCGTCGATCGCCGCAAACTGTACGATCGCCGCGTCGTGCGTCAGCCCGATCACGCCAATTGGGATCAGTTCAAAGTACCTGCGGGTATCCGCGTTCAAAGGCTCAAAGCGCCGTTGCTTCACTACTCCTTTCGCGATCTCGCGCAGCTTGAGGACAAGTTCAACCGCAACTCCACCGGACGCGCTCGCGATACGAAGCTGAAACCGTTCTGGCTCGTTGCGCTGCGCATGCTGTTGGCGCGGCCGATCTACTTTCTGAACCACTACGTCCGTCGCGGCCTCTGGCGTGCGGGCTGGTATGGAGTAGCTGTCGCATCGATCGCTGCGCACGGCCGCTGGTTGAAGGACGCCAAGATGGTCGAAATTCATCTGCGCAATCGTGAAAACCGATCTGCGGATGAGTGACGCGCCCGCGATCGTTTGGTTTCGGCAGGACCTGCGCCTTGCGGACAACCCCGCGTTGGCCGCCGCGGTCGCCACCAAGCGCCCGCTCATTTTGCTCTATATTCTCGATGACGAAACGCCGGAACGCTGGCGTATAGGCGGCGCGTCGCGTTGGTGGCTACACAAGAGCTTGGACGCTCTTGGTCGCGATATCGCCAAGAAAGGCGGCGTGCTTGCGCTCCGGCGCGGCGTAGCGGCGGAGATCTTGCCCGAACTGATCAGCGCTTCTGGCGCAAGCGCGATTTACTGGAACCGCTGCTACGAGCCTTACGCGATCGCTCGCGACAGGGCATTGAAAGAGACGCTCGGCATCGAAGTGAAGAGCTTCAACGGCGCGCTGATGCGCGAACCGTGGGAGGTCAAAACTAAAACCGGCGAACCGTATAAAGTCTTCACGCCCTACTGGCGCGCGGCGCTGCAACTTGAGACCCGCGCACCGCTGCCTGCGCCGCGCAAGCTCCCGGCGCCGCCGATGACGATCTCTAGCGACGCGCTTTGTGACTGGGGGTTGCTGCCGACGAAACCCAATTGGGCTAAAACCTTCGAACCCGAATGGGCTCCCGGAGAGGCCGGCGCAGCGAAAGCGCTTTCGGATTTCATCGAGCACAAAGTTCGAGCGTACCCAGAGTCGCGCGACATGCTCGCAGGCCACCCTACGTCGCGCCTGTCCCCGCACCTGCACTTTGGCGAAATTTCTCCGATTCAAGTGCGCGCCGCCGTAGACGGCGCCGTTGCGCATCAACCGAATCTACAGCGCGGCGTCGACAAGTTTCTTTCTGAACTGGGGTGGCGGGAGTTTTCAACCAACCTGCTTTTCAACTGGCCAACGCTCCCCGACGCGAATTGGCGAGAGCAGTTCAACGCTTTTCCCTGGCGTGACGACGAGGCCGCGTTGGAAGCCTGGCGACACGGCCGCACTGGCTATCCGGTGGTCGATGCCGCGATGCGCGAGCTCTGGGTTACAGGCACAATGCACAATCGTGCGCGGATGATCACCGCATCGTTTCTGATTAAGCACCTCCTGATCGATTGGCGCCGCGGCGAGGAATGGTTCTGGGATACTTTGCTCGACGCTGATCTCGCCAACAACGCCGCCTCCTGGCAGTGGGTCGCTGGCTCCGGCGCCGATGCGGCCCCCTACTTCCGCATCTTCAATCCGGTCACGCAGGGGGAGCGCTACGACGCCAACGGGAGCTATGTGCGCCGTTGGCTGCCAGCACTGGCGAAGCTTCCGGACGAATGGATCCATCGCCCTTGGGACGCGCCGCCCGAGGTGCTTCGCGCCGCAGGCGTGGAACTCGGCCGGGACTATCCGCGTCCAATAGTCGACCACGCCGCTGCGCGCGCCCGCGCCCTAGCGGCGTTAGCGGAAATATCATCCGGAGGCTGAGCTGCCGCGTACCAGTCTGAGCAAGCGGGATGGACACGCTTTTCTCTACAGATTGGAACCCTTAGATTGACGAGCATGCAGGACACCCCCGAACCGACCCGGGCGACCTCCAGCGCCATCACCGCGCTCCGCGCACCAGCGAGCGCCAAGGCTGTTTTACTCGCCCTCTTGCAGATCAAGGGCGGTGGCGCGCTGGTCACCCTGCCTGACGGGTCGAAACTCCGCTTTGGCGAAGGCATCGCCCCGCCGGTCGATTTCAGAATTCGCGATTATCGCTTCGCGCGCCGCGTGCTCGTCAGCGGCGACATCGGCTTCGCCGAAGGGCTCATGGCGGGCGAATGGGAAAGTGAAGATCTTAGCGGGCTCCTCACGCTGCTTGCCGACAACGTTGAGCGCTTCAAACGCTTGTTGGAGGGCAGCCCAATCGGCAAGGCGCTTCACTGGATGCGCCATCTCTCTAACGCCAACACCAAACAAGGCTCACGCAAGAATATCCTCGCGCACTACGACCTCGGCAACTCTTTCTATGAAGCTTGGCTCGATCCTTCGATGACGTATTCGTCGGCACGGTTCGACGCCAAGATCAGCGATCTCGAAGCTGGACAGCGCGCTAAGTACAGCGCTCTCGCAGAGCATCTCGATCTGAAGGCGACCGATCATGTTTTGGAGATCGGGTGCGGTTGGGGCGGATTTGCAGAGTTCGCTGCGCGCGAGTACGGCGCGCGCGTCACGGGCATCACGATCAGCGACGAGCAGTTTGAGTACGCGCGCGCGAGGATCGCGCGTGCGGGTCTGACCGACCTCGTCGAAATACGGCGCCAGGACTATCGCGATGTCGAGGGCCAGTTCGACAAAGTCGCCTCAATCGAGATGTTCGAGGCCGTCGGGGAGAAGTATTGGCCTGCATACTTCTCCAAGATCTCCGAGGTGCTGAAGCCAGGTGGCCGGGCGGCCTTGCAGATCATCACCATCAAGCACGAACTCTTCGCCACTTACAGAAAGCGCGCCGATTTTATCCAGCGCTATGTGTTTCCAGGCGGCATGCTCGCCAGTGTCGAACGCTTGCAGGAAGAGACACAGAAGGTAGGCCTCGTCTGGCGCAAGGCGGAGGCGTTCGGGCAATCTTATGCCGTCACGCTGGCCGAATGGGCGCGGCGTTTCAAAGCGAAGTGGACGGACATTCGAGCGCTTGGCTTCGACGAACGCTTCAAACACCTCTGGCTCTTCTATTTGAGCTATTGCGAAGCCGGGTTCCGTACGGGGCGAACAGACGTGGTGCAGGTCGAACTGGCGAAGCCCGCCTGATCCCCTCCGGCTTGAACCTCTCAGCGCTGGGCTTTAGCGTCGGCCCATGCCTGATTTGCCACCTGATCCTGTCGTCTCCTGCGCGTGGCTTGCGGAGCGCCTGGACGCGCCTGACATTCGCGTAATTGACGCGACGTGGTTCATGCCGAGTGATCCGCGCGACGCCAAAGCGCTGTTCGCCGAACGCCGCATTCCTGGCGCTAGTCATTTCGACATCGACGAAATCGCCGATACGTCGAGTCCCCTGCCGCACATGCTCCCGCCGCCGGAGAAATTCGCGTCGCGCATGAAGAAGCGCGGCGTCGGCGATGGCACGCGGGTCGTTATCTACGACAATCAGGGCTTGTTTTCCGCAGCTCGCGTCTGGTGGATGTTCAGGGTTATGGGGCATGAAGACGTTGTCGTGCTCGATGGCGGCTTTCCGGCCTGGGAACGCGCCGGCCATCCGATCGAAACCGGCGCGCCACAGCAGCGCATGGAGCGTCATTTCACGCCGCGCGTCCGCAATGATCTCGTACGCGACCTCGCCGATATGCGCCGGCTCGTGACGGAAGCTCGGACCCCAATACTAGACGCCCGCCCGGCGCCACGCTTCAGCGGAGAAGCGGCCGAGCCACGCGCTGGCTTGAAGAGCGGGCATATGCCTGGCGCTCTCAGCGTGCCGAGCGGTTCTCTGATTGATGAAGCGGGCTCGCTGAAGTCCGCTGACGAGCTGCGGAAAATCTTCGCCGACGCCGGCGCGGATGTTTCCCAAACCGCTGTCTGCACCTGCGGCTCGGGGGTCACTGCTGCGATCATTGCGCTCGCGCTGGCGCGGATCGGCAAATGGGATGCAGCTGTTTACGATGGCTCGTGGGCGGAATGGGGCAGCCGCGACGACACGCCGATCGAAACCGGCGCTTAGGCGCTGGCGACCCCGGCGTGACTCGAACACGCAACCGTCCGCTTAGAAGGCGGATGCTCTATCCAGTTGAGCTACGGGGCCTTGGCCGCAGCATTAGCATGGGCGCCCGTATCAGTGCGACCAGGGTTCACGGCGGCGAAAAGCGAAATTGTCGCTGTATGATTTGATCTGGCGCTTCAGTTCGGGCGGCTCGACCACCTGGTGCGGAATGTCCTGCGCCCGCGCGAACTCGATGGCCGCTTCTTTGGTGTCGAAGTCGAGCCTGACTTGGCCGTTGGGGTCAGCGCCGCTGATCCAGCCCATCAGCGCTTCCGGTCTAGGCGCGGCAGCGAGAATAAACTCCAACCGCCACTTCTTGGTGGCGGCCTTTCCAGACTGCATCGCGTTCTTCGCGGGACGGTAGATTTTCGCAAGCATCAATCAGACCTCGTGCGCCGGAGCTACACGGCGCGGGCCAAAATGAAAAGGGCGGCGCAAGGCCGCCCTTCCCGTCCGCGTACCTGCGGAGCCGTATCAGTTCAGCGTTTCTTTCAGCGCCTTGCCAGCGCGGAATTTCGGACGGTTCGCGGCCGGCACAACCACTTCTTCGTTGGTCTGCGGGTTACGCGCCTTGCGCTCCTTGGTCCGGGAAACGACGAAGACACCGAATGAAGGCAGGCGCACCTCATCGCCGCGCTTCAGCGCAGCCGTGATGGCTTCGAACACCGCGTTCACGGCCTCTTCGCCTTTTTGCTTGGAGTCGCCGATACGCTCAGCAACGTCCGCGATCAATTCTGCCTTGTTCATGTAGTGCCCCTCGCAATCGCATCATATGCAATAAAAGCGCCGATTCTGGCGGCATCGGTGAGGACGCTAGGGGCATTTTAGCCCCGCGTGCAAGCGTTTGCGGGCTTTGTTGCGGTGCGAAACGCGAGAAAGACGAAGCGTCCCCTAATGGGGACGCGCGCCCTCCTGGCCGGAACTTTCACCACTTGCGCGGGCATTTTCCGCGAGTTCGTCTTGATCAGTCCACTCGACTGGCGTCAGCGTGCGAACCAGTGCGTGCTTCAGCACTTCGTCCACCGTCGACACCGGAATGATCTCCAAACCGGTCTTCACGTTGTCCGGAATGTCGGCGAGATCCTTTTCGTTGTCCTTCGGGATGAGAACGGTTTTGACACCGCCGCGGAGCGCCGCGAGCAACTTTTCCTTCAGACCGCCAATCGGCAATACGCGTCCGCGCAGGGTGATCTCGCCTGTCATGGCGATGTCCTTGCGGATCGGAATCCCGGTGAGCACTGACACGATGGCGCTCGCCATCGCAACGCCTGCTGACGGGCCGTCTTTCGGAGTGGCGCCTTCTGGCACGTGGACGTGGATGTCACGCGTCCGGAAAACCGGCGGCTTCACACCGAAATGCACTGAACGCGAGCGCACGTAAGACGAAGCGGCCGAGATCGACTCCTTCATCACGTCCCGCAGGTTGCCGGTGACAGTCATCTGCCCTTTGCCAGGCATGGCGACCGCTTCGATCGTTAGAAGATCACCACCGACTTCGGTCCAGGCGAGGCCAGTCACGATGCCAACTTGATCTTCAGCATCGGTTTCACCGAAGCGATATTTCCAGATCCCGGCATAGTCCGGCAGGTTCTCCGCCGTGATCTCCACCGTCGTCTTTTGCTTTTGCTCGAGCTGACGCACGGCCTTGCGCGCCAAATTGCCGATTTCACGCTCAAGCGAACGGACGCCCGCTTCACGCGTGTAACGGCGGATCAGATCGCGCAGCGCATCTTCGGAGACGCTGAACTCGTTCTTCTTCAGTCCGTTGTTCTCGTACTGCTTCGGCAACAAGTGGCGCTTGGCGATCTCAAGCTTCTCATCTTCCGTGTAGCCAGGGATGCGGATGATCTCCATCCGATCCAACAGAGGCTGCGGCATGTTCAAGCTGTTGGCCGTGGTGATGAACAGCACGTCCGACAGATCATAATCCACTTCGAGATAGTGATCGCTGAACGTGGAGTTTTGCTCCGGGTCCAACACTTCGAGCAATGCAGCCGAAGGATCGCCGCGATAATCGGCGCCGAGCTTGTCGATCTCGTCGAGCAAGAAGAGCGGGTTGGCGCTCTTGGCTTTCTTCATCGACTGGATCACGCGGCCCGGCATCGAGCCAATGTAGGTGCGGCGGTGACCGCGGATTTCCGCTTCATCACGCACGCCGCCAAGCGACATGCGCACGAAATCGCGCCCTGTCGCCTTGGCGATCGAGCGGCCAAGTGAGGTCTTGCCCACGCCAGGAGGTCCGACAAGGCACAAGATCGGGCCACGCAGCTTATTCGTACGCGCTTGCACGGCGAGATATTCGAGGATGCGATCCTTGACCTTCTCCAGGCCAAAGTGATCCTCGTTGAGAACTGCCTGCGCCGCTTCGATGTCCTTCTTGACCTTCTTCTTGTTGCCCCAGGGCAGCGAGAGCAGCCAATCCAGATAGTTGCGCACCACAGTCGATTCCGCCGACATCGGGCTCATCTGGCGGAGCTTCTTCATCTCCGCGTCAGCCTTGGTCTTGGCTTCCTTCGACAGCTTGGTGTTTTTGATCCGGTTTTCGAGCTCGGCGATATCTTCACGGCCTTCGTCACCGTCGCCCAGCTCGCGCTGGATCGCCTTCATCTGCTCGTTCAGATAATACTCGCGCTGCGTCTTCTCCATTTGCCGCTTTACGCGGTTACGGATTTTACGCTCCACTTGCAGCATGCCGATCTCGCTTTCGATCAGCGACAGGATGCGCTCCAAGCGTTGTGGCACGTCAGAGATTTCAAGCAGCGCCTGTTTGTCCGGAATTTTCACGCTGAGATGTGCGGCGACTGAATCAGCCAGACGCGCCGGCTCAGAAATCTGGCCGATCGCTTGGTGCACTTCAGGTGGCGTCTTGCGCGACAGCTTGACGTAATTATCCCACTGATCAACCACGGCGCGAGCGATCGCGCGCGCCTCTGGGCTATCAGCGTTCTCTTCCGGAATTTCTTCGATCTCGGCTTCGAAGTAATCGCCGTCCGACGTGAACTCGTTCACGCGGGCGCGATAGGCGCCTTCAACGAGTACACGCACGGTGCCGTCGGGCAGCTTCAAGAGCTGCACCACGGTGGCCACTGTGCCGACGGTGAAGATGCGATCGGTGGACGGCTCGTCCTCGGACGCATCCATCTGCGCGGCGAGCAAAATTTGCTTGTCCTTGCGCATCACCTCGTCGAGGGCGCGCACAGATTTCTCGCGGCCGACAAAGAGCGGCGCCGCCATCTTCGGATAGACGACGATGTCGCGCAGCGGCAGCACGGGAAGAACGCGGCTCTCAGCCATTGGAACTCCTTTGGAGGTGCGCTTACCCTGGGACCAGGGCGAAGACTCCCTCCTTAACAATTGAAAATGTGGAAGCGTTCGGCCGGTCCTTCAAGGGCTGGCCCGCCAAGCGTTGTGGAGGTCTATTCCAGACTGGCCAGAACAGTAGGAAAACGCCAATCTGCACGCGGAAGGCGACATCGACCGCATTTTGGAACAGTGCGGGTGTGCAACGTCTACGTTGTATCACCAATGCGCGCGCCGACTCTAAGCAGCCGCAGCAGCCCCAACAACTGACGGTCGTCTCGAAGAATGACTAGCCGACGGCGTCCTGGCCGTTGCGGCGCTCGGAATAGATTTGGAGCGGCTTGGCGCGGCCTTCGACCACGTCAGCCGATACAACCACTTCCTCAACAGATCGCATCGAGGGCAGCTCGAACATGGTGTCGAGCAGGATGCTCTCAAGGATCGAGCGCAGGCCGCGCGCGCCGGTCTTGCGGCCGATCGCCTTGCGGGCGATGGCGCTCAGCGCTTCGTTCGGGAACGTGAGCTTCACGTTCTCCATTTCGAACATCCGCTGATACTGCTTCACCAAAGCGTTCTTCGGCTCGGTGAGGATGGTGATCAGAGCTGGCTCGTCGAGATCTTCAAGCGTAGCCAAAACCGGCAGACGACCAACGAATTCCGGAATGAGGCCGAACTTCAACAAATCGTCCGGCTCGATTTCGCGCAGAATTTCGCCGGTACGACGATCTTCTTCGCTACGCACCGTCGCGCCGAAGCCGATGGCGGATCCTTTGCCGCGCTGGCTGATGATCTTGTCGAGACCAGCGAACGCGCCACCGCAGATGAACAGGATGTTCGTGGTGTCGACTTGCAGGAATTCTTGCTGCGGGTGCTTGCGGCCGCCTTGCGGCGGAACGGACGCAACCGTGCCTTCCATAATCTTCAGCAATGCCTGCTGCACGCCTTCGCCGGACACGTCGCGGGTGATGCTCGGATTGTCGGACTTGCGCGAAATTTTGTCGACTTCGTCGATGTAGACGATGCCGCGCTGCGCACGCTCAACATTGTAGTCGGCGGCCTGCAGCAGCTTCAGAATGATGTTTTCGACGTCTTCGCCGACATAGCCGGCTTCGGTAAGCGTCGTCGCGTCAGCCATTGTGAATGGGACGTCGATGATGCGCGCCAACGTTTGCGCCAGCAGCGTCTTGCCGCAACCCGTCGGGCCGATCAGCAGGATATTGGATTTCGCCAGCTCAACATCGCCGTTCTTGGCGGCGTGGTTCAGGCGTTTGTAGTGATTGTGGACGGCCACCGAGAGCACGCGCTTGGCGTGATCTTGGCCAACGACGTAATCGTCAAGGACGCCCTTGATCTCTTTCGGGGAAGGCACGCCCTCCTTCGACTTCACGAGCGAGGTTTTGTGCTCCTCGCGAATGATGTCCATGCAGAGTTCGACGCATTCATCGCAAATGAATACGGTCGGCCCTGCGATGAGCTTCCGCACCTCGTGCTGGCTCTTGCCGCAGAACGAGCAATAGAGAGTGTTCTTGGACTCTCCGGTGGTCGTACCTTTGCTCATACGCGATCCTTCGAGGGGCTGGGCTCAACATCGATATATAGGGATAACGGCAGGCTCATGGCCCCCCGAAACGCCCCGCTAACGATGCTTGGACCGCATCCCTTTCAAAAACGTTCACCACCCGACCGCCCGGCCGGGTAATTCGATCATAGCAAGGTTGGGGCCGCAAGCACGCCGGACATCGCCATAAAACGCGTTATCCACAGCTTGCCCGCTGTTTTTACGACATTTTGTCAGCCGAACAACCTGGGCGACCCAGTATCTGGCCCTGCGAACGGGCTGCTTCAAGCGCCAAACTGCCCCGAAACCCCGCTACTCGCGGGGATCTTCCCGGAGTTCGCCTTCCATCCGGCGGGCAATTGCACGCTCCTGCGTGCCCGTATTGTTGGCGTTGCGGGGCGCACGATAGAGACCCTCAAGGTAGGCTCGGTCCCAGTCCGTAAGCTGTGTTGGCCCTGGCCGGCCCAGGTCACGATCCGCAAAAACGTTGAGGATCGTCGGTAAGTCCGCCACGCTTGCCCGCGCATCCAGCTGAGCGAGCGTCACCATGGCGAGGTAGTCGGCCAAGGCTTCAAGGCGCAGCCCGTCGGCCTGGCGCGCATCTACAATGACCATAACGCGGTTAAAGTCTTGGCGCGTAGCTCGGTGCAAGCGCGTTCCATCGGCAACAACGACATCGCCGTCACCATCAATGATTCCCCCGCGCTGATCGACAGTCTGCGCCACGTGCCACCAACGCACGGGCGCGGTGCTTGAAACAAACTCCAAAAGCGCGTCACGGCCGAGCGAGTTTCCGTATTCGCCGTTGTTATAATACGCCATCAAGTCGTGATCGTCTGCGAGCGCTTGCGCCAGCACGCCAGCGTCTGGCGTCACGAACACAAGCACGTTGGGTCTGCAGTTTTCATCGCCCGGCCGCAGACCGAGTTCAAATGCCCGCTGCGACATGCGATCTACGAGGTACTGCGCGGGACGCGCGGGCAAGCCCGCCAGCAAAGGACAATAGCGGGAATTCCAACGCGCTAACTGATCTTCGGACAGTTCCGGCGGCGCGACCTCATCAACGAATGAGCGCACCATCTCCCGCAACCGCTCGCCGGTGACGACCAGTTCATCGCTGTTCGTCTGCGCTTGAGCGGAGCTTGCCGAAGCAAGAGCCAGAAAACCCGCGACGATCCAAGCACGCATGACCACCTGCTCCTATTGTCCCGTAACGCCTTCGCGCATCCGGCGGCTGATCTCCGCCTCCTGGCGAGAAGACGACGCGGCGTTGCGTTGCATGTCATAGATCGCTTGCAGATAAGCGACGTCCCAATCGGTGAGCGATGTCGTCATCTGACGGCCAGCCGTTTGGTCGGCAAAGATGTTGAGAATGGTGGGATGCCCCGACGTGTCGGCGCTCGGGTCAAGCTGCGCCAGCGCCACCATGGCGACGTAATCGCCGAGTGAATCGAGGCTCAGCCCCGCTGCACGCCGTGCATCGACGATAATCAGCACGCGGCTGAAGTCTTGACGCGTTGAAGCCACCAGGCGTCCAGCATTGGCGTTGCGCACGACCTGCGCGCCGCGGAAACCGCCGCCGCGCGAGGGCGTCGTCGTTGAGTCGCCGAGCACTTGGCCATCGCGCGTCACCGTCTGCGCCACGTGCCACCAGCGCACGGCACGGGTGTCGCTCGCGAATTCTTCAAGCGCATCACGCCCGCGTGTTTGCGCGTCCTGAGCACCATAATAGCCGACGAGTTCAGGATAATTAGTCGCCAACTCCCGCGCCAAAGCATCAGAATCCGGCGTCACGAAAATGAGAACGTTGGGCGTGCAACCCGGCTGACCGACATCGAGCCCAACTTGGAAAGCGCGGACCGCGAGCCGATCGATCATCGCCTGCCCTTGCCGCGCGCGGATGCCGGCGACGGCGGGGCAAACGCGCCGATCCCATCGCGCAACCTGATCTTCGCCCATGGGCGCCGCAGTAAGCGCGCCAACGAAATCGCGGATCGCCTCATCGACACGCTGCCCGGTGACAACGAGTTCATCTTCGTTGACGGTCTGCGCTGCTGCACCGAGCGGCGCCGCGCACGCGAGAGCGAGCGCCAAGAAGCCGGATGAGAAGATTCGCATGGGTAATTCCTCCTGCGATGTCAGCTTACGCATCCTTAGTGCAAAATCGCTAAGCACGCGACGAAGCGCCCGCATGTAGCGACAGGCCCGCCAAAACGACGCTGCGGCGCCTCTTGGAGAGACGCCGCAGCAATAATCTCATTTCGAGCTTTAGCGGATTAGGTAGCGGTAAAGCCGCCGCCTTCCGGCAGTTCGCGCCGCTCATAAACGCGGTCGACGATACCGAAGCTCTTTGCTTCCTCGGCCGTCATGAAGTGGTCACGGTCCAGCGTGCGCTCGACGCGCTCGTAAGGCTGGCCTGTGTGCTTCACGTAAATTTCGTTCAAACGGCGCTTGGTGGCGATGATATCTTCCGCGTGACGTTCGATGTCGGAAGCTTGACCACGGAAGCCGCCCGACGGTTGGTGCACCATCACGCGCGCGTTTGGCAGGCAGATGCGAAGTTCCTTTTCGCCAGCCGCCAGAAGCAGCGAACCCATAGACGCCGCCTGCCCGATGCACACCGTGCTGACCGGACTGCGGATGTACTGCATCGTGTCATAGACCGCGAGGCCGGAGGTCACGATGCCGCCCGGGCTGTTGATGTACATGGCGATCTCGCGCTTCGGGTTCTCAGACTCCAAGAACAGAAGCTGCGCTGTGACCAAACTGGCGAGGCCATCTTCGATGCCCCCAGTCACAAAGATGATCCGCTCTTTCAGCAGGCGCGAGAAAATGTCGAACGCGCGCTCGCCGCGGCTGGTTTGCTCGATCACCATCGGAACGAGGTTGGCGTAGGTAGCGATTGGATCGAACGTCGACATGACAGCCTTTCGGGAAGCGGGCGGAATCGTCTCCGCCGCGCTGGTCATATTTGACGCTTAGGAGCGGCCCGCAAGCCCTCCCTACTGCGTCAAGCCTTAACGTTTAGCCTCAGCCGGCTCAGGCCTTGGTTTTCTTGGCTTTCTTGGACGGCGTCGGGGCGTCGTCCTCAGCGAAGAGCGTCTCGCGATCGACGTTCTCGTCGCTGACCTTGATCAGCTCCATGACGTAATCGACCACTTTCTCTTCGTAGATAGGCGCCCGGACCTGCGCTACCAGCTGCGGATTACGCTGATACGCCTCGAAGATCTGGCGCTCTTGGCCCGGAAAGTTTCGGGCCTGGACCGAAATCGCCTGCGCGACTTCCTGGTCCGACACCTCGATCTTATGGCGGCGGCCGATTTCGGCCAGCAACAGGCCAAGGCGCACACGGCGCTCGGCGATGTCGCGGTACTCCGCTTTTAGGTCGTCGTCAGATTTGCCCTCGTCCGACGGATCGAGTCGACCGGCGGCGCGGTCCTGCTCGATCTGGCGCCAGATTTGGTTGAATTCCGCTTCGACCATGCGCGGCGGCAGTTCGAAGTCGTGTTGCGCATCAAGTTGGTCGAACAGCTGGCGCTTCGCCTTGGCGCGCGACTGCTGCTTGTGTTCGCTCTCGATGCGCTGGCGCAAAGCGTCTTTGATTGCGTTGAGACTGTCGAAACCGAGCTCTGCAGCCCAGGCGTCGTCCGGCGCGCCGGCTTTCGGCGCACGTACGCTCTTCACCTTGGTTTCGAATTCGGCGGCTTTGCCCTTCAGGTTCGCAGCCGGATAATCATCCGGGAACGAAACTTTCAGCGTGCGCTCATCGCCAGCCTTGGCGCCGACCAGCTGCTCTTCAAAGCCGGGAATGAACTGGTTGGAACCGATGACAACTTGCGCATCGGTGGCCGCGCCACCGTCAAAAGCCTCGCCGTCGATGCGGCCAATGAAGTCGATGATCAACGCATCGCCGTCAGCTGCTGCGCCGTCCTTGTCTTCGAAGCCGCGGTTGGCGCGGGCCAGTTCTGCGAGTGCTTCATCAACCTGCGCATCTGCAACCGCCGTGACGGGACGCGTGATCGAGATCGTCTTCAGATCGATCGGTTCGAAATCGGGCATCACTTCGAGTGACAATTCAAATTGCAGATCGGCCGTGCCTGCGACGACCTGGTTCATGTCGCTCTTCAGGTCGAGCGAGGGCTCCGACGCCGGGCGCGCATTGACCTTATCCAAGCTTTCCTTGGTCGATTTTTGCACCGTCTCGTTGATGATGTCCTGCATCATCCCTGGGCCATAAACCTTGCGGATATGGCTGACCGGCACCTTGCCAGGGCGGAAGCCATTAATGCGTACGCGCGGCTGCACTTCAGCGATCTTCGCGTTCAGCTTTTGCTGCAATTCAGCCGCTGGAACGACGACGTCGTAAACGCGCAGAAGACCTTCGGAACGGCGCTCGGTGAGTTGCATGGCACGGGCTTTCGACATACGCGCCGCAACTGCAAATCCTTTGCCGCGGCGCCCAATTCAGGAAAGGCGGGCTTATGGCATCCCGCCCCTGCCGAGTCCACGGGGCCAAGGGGCGCAAGGTTTGTCGTTGTAATGGTGCGGACGCCGGGACTCGAACCCGGACGCCTTTCAGCGCTGGAACCTAAATCCAGTGCGTCTACCAATTCCGCCACGTCCGCCTGCGGCAGCGATGTATGCGCCAGCAGGGCCGGCGTCCACCGCTGCCTAAGCGTTATTCCGGAGTCGTGCGCTCTGTCCGGGTAGCGCCCCAGGTAGCGACGGCTTCTTGGGCTTCCCGGTTCGCCTCGTCCGGGATCAGCTGGCCCTGCGAGGTGATGTCGATCCGGTAGCGCGCGCCATCGGCCATCGGCCAATAGATCGCCTGCCCATGTTCCGGGGTGTCCACCACTGGGACGTACTTGCTGACCGTTTCCACGACCGGAAGGAAGTCGATGCCTGTCCGGCGAGCCGGACGGAGGTCCTCAACACTCGGCGGCGTCGTCCGCGCAGTGTCGATGTCGCGATAGCGGCTGTCGAAGCGGTCGAGGCGGTATTGGGCGTCGAGACCCAGAACCGTGGCCCAGGGTTTCCAGCGAAGCACCCGCGAACTGATCATCCAATCGTCGCCAGTCGCTTCGAAATTATGGACCGCACCCGGCGTCCCATCTGGATTCGGCGCCTCGGTGATTGTGACATTGTAAGTGTTTTCAGTGCCTTCCACCTGGTCGAAAGCGATGTCAGCGACGTGCTGCTCGGCAGTCAGGCGATGATAGGTCTGGATATTGAGGCCCATCAGCGCGGCGACACCGCCAACGGCCAGGAACAAGCCGCCGCCCGCAACGCCCCTGCCGCCCTTGAACGGCCGCCCACGGAACATCCAGCCGACACCACTGAGCGCGATGGCCAAGCCAATCACACCCACTGCTCCCGGAATTATCCACCACCACCAATGCATTCTGTCCCCCTGCGCCGCGGTCGCACGGCTTCATGGTTAACGCATAACGGCCCAACGAAACAGGCCCTGATCAGTTCTTTGCCCCGGCCGTAAGGCTTTCCGGCGCCAATTGCCGAAGAATGGCGGGTAATTGCTCACACAAATCCTCGGCGATCAGACCCGGGCCCAAGGCTTGACCAACCTTGCCGTGCAACCAAGCGCCAGCGCACGCGGCGTCGAAGCTTTCCATGCCCTGCGCAATCAGCCCGCCAATGATCCCCGCAAGCACATCCCCTGACCCAGCGGTGGCCAACAACGGCGTCCCAACAGTGTTGACCACCGCCCGCCCATCAGCTGCGGCGATAACGGTGTCAGGGCCCTTGAGCAGCACGTTGCAGCGCGCATAGGCGGCCGCGGCGCGCGCGGCATCAATACGATCGTCAGAGGCGCTCCAGATTCCCGGAAAGGCGCGGCGAAATTCGCCAATGTGCGGTGTCATCACATCGCGCGCATCGAGGCCGTGGGTGAGAGGGGCGAGCAAAGTGATCGCGTCAGCGTCAAACACGATCGGCGCGCGCGGTTGCGCGTCAATGGCTGCGCAGAGTTGCTTGTAGTGTGCATCGCTCGTCCCGAACGCCGGGCCGATCACTAGGCACTGGGATGTGCGCGCGGCTTCCGCGAACGCGGCCTCTCCTCCGGCTTCGCGCAGCATGATCGCCGTCAGCTGCGCCGCGTTCTCTGCAGTCGCGTCAGCGGGGCTCAGCACGGTCACAAGCCCTGCGCCCGTTCGCAAAGCTGCGCGGGCAGAAAGGCGCGCGGCGCCCGTGCGCGCGCGCCCGCCACTCGCGACAACCACATGCCCACGTGCATGCTTATGTGCTTCATCATCAGGCCAAGGCAGCGTCCAGAGCGACGGATGGTTTTCCCGCAGAGCAAGCTTTTGCGCGGCAATTACTGCGCCGGGTGCGCCGATATCGGCAACGACAACCTCACCGCATACGCGCCTCCCTGGCATCAGTACGTGCGCTGGCTTCTTGCGCACGAACGTCACCGTCAGCGCAGCGTGAAAACACTCTTCGCCGATCGGTTGGCCGGTATCCCCGACGAGGCCGCTAGGAACATCGACAGCTACGACCCGCTCGGGAAAATCATTGGAAAACCGCGCCAATCGCGCGGCTTCGCCGCTGAGCGGTTTCGATAATCCCGCGCCAAACAATGCATCGACAAAAAGCTCCGCCATCGGCGCGTCTTGCCCGACCGGATAGACATCGCCGGTCCAGGCGCGCGCGGCATCGTCTGCGTCCCCGCTCAGCGCTTCACGCGGCGCGAGTGTTTCGACCCATACCGGCCAGCCCGCCTCACGCAGCGCACGCGCCGCCACCCAACCATCGCCGCCATTGTTTCCTGGCCCGCACAACACGGCCGTTGGTCTTGGCGAAAACCGCGACACGATGACGTTCGCTACAGCGCGGCCGGCATTTTCCATGAGCGTCCGCGTGGACACGCCAACGGCGGCGCTGGCGGCATCGATCGCGCGCATTTCAGCGACGGTGATGATCTCGTAGCTCATCGAACGTCATCGACCTGCATCTCGGCGCCGAAGGCGATGAAGCGTAGCGCACCATCACTGACTTCCAGTTCGGTGATCGAGGCGTGATCTGGTTTGCACACCATTGTCGTATCCCGTCGAAGCGCCGCGCCGGTGATGACATTAATTGCGATGAAGTGACTGAACACCGCCGTGTCGCGCTCGATCCCAGACACGTAGTCCAGCATTTGTGCCCGCCAAGCCTGGAGCGCGGGTTCTAGCGACGCCCAATCTCGCAGCTTGCCCGGATCGCGCCAAGGGAAACGCGCCTGCAGCCAGGCAGGGCGATCCTCGACGCCTGGTTCGGCGACGACCTCGCTCACCCGCGGCTCCAGGCGTGATGAAACGCCTCGCAGCCGCGCATACGGAGCTGCTGTTTCGACGCAGCGACGCATTGGAGAGCTGACGACATCCAATGGTCCATACGCGGCGAGCTTGGCGGCGGCGGCTTCGGCTTGCGCCATGCCGAGTTCTGATAAACCTGGGTCACTGCTCGCGCCTCCCCAGGTTTCGGAGGGCCGACCGTGCCGGATCAGGAATAAGCGCGCCATAGACTGAGCTTAGCGCGCGCCGCCTGCTCGGCCAGCCTGATGATTGGGCGCCCGGCGCCCAGGAATGCGGCGCCTTTTGCGAGCATCGCTTAGCTCTCAGCGGTTCGACTTCCCGACTCGAACGCGCCGGCCCATGAGAGCGCGAAAGCGTGGGATTGCGCGCAATAAGGGGCGTCCGATGAAGAAGATCGAAGCCATCATCAAGCCGTTCAAACTGGATGACGTAAAGGAAGCGCTCCAGGAAATCGGTTTGCAGGGCATGACTGTGGTCGAGGCCAAGGGCTTCGGCCGTCAAAAGGGTCACACAGAGCTCTATCGCGGGGCCGAGTATGTGGTCGACTTTCTGCCGAAACTGAAAGTCGAAGTCGTGGTCAGCGACGAGCAGGTTGAGGCCGCGCTTGAGGCGATCCAGAAAGCCGCAAAAACCGGTAAGATCGGCGACGGCAAGATCTTTGTTCTGGATGTCCTGAACGTGGTGCGAATCCGCACTGGCGAAACAGGCGCCGCGGCGGTCTGATCATTTCACGGCACTGATTCTCGCGCTGCGCCGGGACCGAGCCGGGCGCGGCGCCAACGGTATCAATCATAAGTCTCGGGGGAGTTTCCGATGTCGGACGAAATTCTGAAAATGATCAAGGACAAGGAAGTCCAATTCGTCGACCTCCGCTTCAATGATCTGCGCGGGAAGATGCAGCACGTCACCTTCGACGTGTCGATGATCGACAAGGACATCTTCACCGAAGGCACGATGTTCGACGGCTCGTCGATTGCTGGTTGGAAGGCGATCAACGAGTCCGACATGGTCATGCGCCCTGACCCGGTCGGCGCCCATATCGATCCGTTCTACCAGCAAACCACGCTCGCGCTCTTCTGCGACATTCTTGAGCCTGGCACGCTGCAGCCCTATTCGCGCGACCCGCGTTCGATCGCGAAGAAAGCCGAAGCGTATGTGAAATCCTCTGGCGCCGGCGATGTCGCCTATTTCGGCCCAGAGGCCGAGTTCTTCGTGTTCGATGACGTGCGCTGGTCAACAGATCCGCACAACACCGGCTATTCGTTCGACTCCACCGAGTTGCCGTTCAACTCGAACCGTCCGTACGAAGGCGGCAACTCCGGTTTCCGCCCCGGCCCGAAGGGCGGCTACTTCCCGGTGCCGCCAATCGACAGCTTGCAAGACATGCGCGGTGAGATGCTCGAGATCATGGGCCAGCTGGGCCTGCGGCCTGAGAAGCATCACCACGAAGTTGCGCCTGCTCAGCACGAACTTGGCCTCAAGTTCAACACGCTGACGCAAATGGCCGACAATATGAACTTGTATAAGTACATCATCCAGCAAGTGGCTGCATCGTACGGCAAGTCCGCGACTTTCATGCCGAAGCCCTATTACAAGGACAACGGCTCGGGCATGCACGTCCACATGTCGATCTGGAAGGGCAACAACAATTTGTTCGCCGGCGATCGCTACGCCGATCTCTCCGAGCAATGCCTCTACTACATCGGCGGCGTCATCAAACATGCGAAGGCCATCAACGCGTTCGCGAACTCGACGACGAACTCCTACAAGCGCCTCGTGCCAGGCTACGAAGCTCCGGTTCTGCTCGCCTATTCCGCGCGCAACCGCTCAGCCTCGTGCCGCATTCCGCACGGCACTGGCGCGAAGGCCAAGCGCGTGGAAGTGCGCTTCCCCGATCCGGCCGGCAACATGTATCTCACCTACACCGCGCTGCTTATGGCGGGCCTCGACGGAATCGAGAAGAAGATCCATCCGGGCGAGCCGCTGGATAAGAACCTCTATGATCTGCCGCCGGAAGAGCTGAAGGATGTGCCGACCGTCGCCGGCAGCCTCCGCGAAGCGCTCACGGCCCTCGATCGCGACCGCGACTTCCTCTTGAAGGGCGGCGTGATGAGTGACGACGTCATCGATGCTTACATCGACCTCAAGAAGGAAGAGCTCGACCGCTACGAGACCCACCCGCACCCTGTCGAGTTCGACATGTACTATAAGGCGTAAGCCCAGCACTTGCACCAAACGCGAAGGGGCCGGAGATCACTCTCCGGCCCCTTTTCATTTGCGATGCGCCAACAGAACTCAGCGGCGGCCCATCCGCGCGCGGAATGCATCAAGCTGAGCCTGAAAGGCAGCAGCGCGCGCAGCGTTATCCGCCTGAGCCGCGCGGTACTCCGTTGTCCGTGCTTCGCTTTGCGCGTTGAGCGATGTCACTTCAGCGCTGCGGCAATCCAGCGTCACCTGGGTTTGCACGCGCCATGCTTCAAACCCTTGCACTGCCGCGCGCATCTGATCGACCGTGGCTGAAGCGGCCTCAGGTGCGTCGGGCGCGGGTATGAAGGCTGGGCAAGCTGAAAGCGGGACAGCTGGAGCGCTGGCCTCTTGCGCTAGGGCGCCTCCCGCGCTGAGCGCCACTGCCATCGCCATTGCAATCAATGTTCTCATACGCCTGCTCTCCGGTGTCCTTGCCGAAGATTAAAAACACCGGCGCCAGCAAAGCAAGCGGGCCAGAGCATAGCCCTGGCCCGCGCACCTCGCGTTCTGCGAAAATCGCTTCGTTGCGATTTAGAAGTTGAACGTGCCGCCGATAGACATCGCGTCGGCTTCGCCTTCATCACCTTCGAGACGGGTGTAATCCGCGCGAACACCGAAACCCGGCGTCAGGCGATAGGTGGCGCCTACGCCATAGCCAACGCCATCATCGGTGAATTCACCCAGCGGCGTGCCCACTTCGGTCGTCTGATAGCCAAGACGGCCATGCAGATCGAGATTCGTGGTGACCGGGAGGATGGCCACGCCGTAGAGGCCGGCGTTGTGGTTCAGTTCCACAGCCCCATCATCCAGGCCAGCCGATGCTTCACCTTCGATGGCGAAGTTCGGTGACATTTTATAGCCCAGACGGCCGGTAACCGCATCGACGTCGCCGCCATCGTAATCGAAGTTCGTGTAGCCCGCGCCTGCGTACCATTGCGCATTCGCTGCCGCCGGCATTGCCATCAACGCCGCCGCGGCGACCGCGGCCATCATTGCAAATTTCTTCATGCTTGCTGCTCCTAGAGTTCTTCGAGCGGCCCCCGCATCCGTTGAACCGGGCGAACGGGTGGAAGCGCGCGATGTTTCGTCTGGAACTGCCATTTGCCGTGCAAGACCACACCGCGTGGCGCCGAGGACACTTAACGCCCCGCCACAGCGCATTTACTCAACGGATACCCGAAGCCCTGTTCCCTTCGGCCGCACTCCGCCCATTGCTGAAAGCGCGCAAAGCGCCTTAAGGGACGTTCATGGCGCAAACGCAGAAGAAATCTCCGATGCCCAAAGACGGTGACAACAATCTCTGGGACGATGGCCTCTTCGGCGAAAACGAAGCGCCGCCAGCGGCTGCGGGCGGCTATACCGCCAAGGACATCGAAGTCCTGGAAGGACTCGAACCGGTTCGGAAACGACCTGGTATGTATATCGGCGGCGTTGATGAGCGGGCGCTGCACCGCCTGTTCGCCGAAGTGCTCGATAACTCGATGGACGAAGCGGTGGCCGGGTTCGCCGATCGCATCGAAGTTGAGCTTGAAGCCGATGGCACATTGCGCGTCACCGATAACGGGCGCGGTATGCCCGTCGATCCGCACCCCAAGTTTCCGAAGAAGTCCGCGCTCGAAATCATCATGACGGTGCTGCACGCGGGCGGAAAATTCTCCGGCAAGGTTTATCACACGAGCGGCGGTCTGCACGGCGTCGGTGTCTCCGTTGTCAACGCGCTCAGCGATAAAGTCGAAGTCGAAGTTGCACGTGAGCGAAAGCTCTATCGCCAGACTTTCTCCCGCGGCACGCCTACTTCGAAGCTCATCGAAGTCGGCCCCGCGCACAATCGCCGCGGCACGACGGTGCGGTTTCACCCGGACCCCGAAATTTTCGGCAAGGGCGCCGCCTTCAAACCCGCCCGCCTCTTTCAGATGGCCCGCTCGAAGGCGTATCTGCAGCGCGGGACGCAAATCCGCTGGAAAGTCGCGCCGTCGCTAATCACCGACGACACGCCTGCGGAAGCCATTCTCCATTTCCCTAATGGTCTTGCCGACTTTCTCACCGAGCTAACCAAGAGCAAACGCGCCGTCGTCAACGAGCCGTTTGCAGGCCGTAGCGAGAAAGATGGCCCACACGGCCGCGTCGAGTGGGCGATCACCTGGGTAAGCGATGGCTTCGGCGAAGCTGATGGCTTTCTCCGCTCCTATTGTAACACGGTCTACACGCCAGACGGCGGCTTCCACGAAGCCGGCTTCCGCGCTGCGATCGCCAAGGGCCTCCGCGCCTACGCTGAACTGCGAAACAACAAGAAGGCTGCGATCATCACGCAAGAAGACGTGATGAACACGGGCGCGGGCCTCGTCTCTGTTTTCATTCGCGAACCGCAATTCGAGGGACAGACCAAGGGCCGTTTGGTGTCCACCGAAGCGGCGAAGATCGTAGAGAACGCCGTGCGCGATCCGTTCGATCATTGGCTCGGCGCCAATACGCAAGAGGCGCAACGGCTCTTGGACTGGTGCATCCAGCAAGCCGAAGATCGGATGCGGCGCCGCAAGGAAAAGGAAGTCAGCCGTCAGAGTGCGACGCGTAAGCTGCGCCTGCCCGGCAAACTCGCCGATTGCTCGCGCGCTGGTGAGAAAGACACTGAAATCTTCCTGGTCGAAGGCGACAGCGCCGGCGGCTCGGCCAAGCAAGCGCGTAACCGGGAAACGCAAGCCATCCTGCCGTTGCGCGGCAAAATCCTGAACGTCGCCAGCGCTGGCGCTGAGAAGATGAGCGGCAATCAGGAACTTGCCGATCTCGCTCTGGCGCTTGGCGTCCAGATGGGCGCCAAGTTCAAGGTCGAAGACCTGCGCTACGAGCGCGTGATCATCATGACCGACGCCGATGTCGACGGCGCCCACATCGCTTCATTGCTGATCACGTACTTCCACAAGCAGATGCCCGCTCTGATCCGCGCGGGCCGGCTCTTCCTCGCCATGCCGCCCCTCTACCGCGTCACCGCCGGCAAAGAGAGCATCTACGCCCGCGACGACGCGCACAAGGAAGCGCTGCTCAACGGCGAGTTCAAAGGCCGCAAAGTCGATATCTCGCGCTTCAAGGGTCTCGGCGAAATGATGCCTGCTGACCTGAAGGACACGACGATGAACCCCGCCACGCGCACACTTGCGCGCGTAGTGTTGGATGAGACGGGCGCGCCGGATTTCGAAGTGTTGATTGAAACGCTGATGGGTAAAAAGGCCGAGCTGCGGTTCAACTACATCCAAGCGAATGCCAAGTTCGTTGAGGATGTAGACGTTTAGTTCGTCGCAATCGTCCAGCTCTGCTCCCCCGTCGGGCAACACCGTGCATCGCCCGGGCGCGGCATTGTCGATGTCACCGTGATCCGGCCGTTCGCGAACACCACGTTGCGCGGCTCGCTCCCGTACACGTTCGGATCGCTGCGCAGATATGTCATGCGTCCGCCTTGGTTGCGGAAGAGCGCCACATCCAACATCGCGCTGTTGCCGCCGCCCGAATACATCACCCACGCCAACGCGTCGGGCGCGCCATCGCCGGTGAAATCGCCGTAGAAAATCTCCACGGGCTCGAACAAATTGTTCTGGCCAAACTGCCCACGCGCCCAAGCGAGGATCGCATCCTCCGCTCCAGCCGGCGCGCCCGCAGGCGTCTGGGCCGCAGCGTCCGCGGGGCCAGCGCTTACACCGTCGCCATCAGCGGCTGACGGCGAACAGGCGGTCAACACAGCTAGGCTCAAAGCCATCGCAACGCGCGTAAACATAAAAAATCCTCCCCTACCGCACGCACTGAACGCTCAATCTGCGCCTCCGCCAAGCCCCAAACCCGCTCAAACGTTGACTTTCCAAGCAAATGAGCCCATCTCCGCAACGTCCGTTGTGCGCGCCGTGAGGGCGTGCTCGCCCTCCGCTGAACGCCCCCGTCTATCCGAGACGATGCCGGCTCGAAGCGCCAACCCCTGACCCGGCGTCTGCGATTTTGCATACGCGCGCGTCCAAGTGAGATTGAATGACCTCTGATAATGCCGCGCCTGAGGGCGCAGAAACCACCCAGCCGCAAATCACCTTCGATGATCTGGGACTGTCCGAAGCCACGCTCCGCGCGGTGAAGGAAGGCGGCTACAACACGCCGACGCCGATCCAAGCGCAGGCCATCCCCGAAGTGCTGAAAGGCCGAGACATTCTCGGCATAGCACAAACCGGCACCGGCAAGACTGCCGCCTTCACGCTGCCGATGATCGATATTCTCGCCGCCGGCCGCGCCCGCGCACGCATGCCGCGCACGCTGATCTTGGAGCCGACGCGCGAACTCGCCGCGCAAGTCGCCGAAGGCTTCGACAAGTACGGCAAATACCAAAAGCTTACCAAAGCGCTGCTGATTGGCGGCGTCTCGTTCGGCGACCAAGACGCGCTGCTCGCGCGCGGCGTCGACGTGCTGATCGCGACACCAGGCCGGCTGCTCGACCACTTTGAACGCGGCAAGCTGCTGCTGACCGGCGTGCAAGTCATGGTCGTCGATGAAGCCGACCGCATGCTCGACATGGGCTTCATCCCCGACATCGAGCGCATCTTCAAGCTGACACCCTTCACGCGCCAAACCCTGTTTTTCTCGGCGACCATGCCGCCGGAGATCACACGCCTCACCGAGCAATTTCTCTCAAGTCCTAAGCGCATCGAAGCCACGCGTCCGGCCACGACGGCCAGCACCATCGAGCAGCGCGTCATCATGCTGCCCGGCGGTGATCCGCGCACCCGCCGCGCCGCCCTGCGTGCGGCGATGACCAGCGTCAACGTCCGCAATGGCATCATCTTCTGCAACCGCAAGACCGACGTCGATGTCGTCGCTCTGTCGTTGAAGCGTCACGGCTTCAATGCCGCGCCGATCCACGGGGACCTCGATCAATCTGTCCGCACCAAGACGCTTGACCGCTTCCGCTCGGGCGAACTCACGTTCCTGATCGCCTCCGATGTCGCCGCGCGCGGTCTCGACGTGCCGGACGTAAGCCATGTCTTCAATTACGAGCCGCCACGCAGCCCGGACGACTACGTCCACCGCATCGGCCGCACCGGTCGCGCCGGCAAGCAAGGCGCCTCGTTCACGCTTGTGGGCCCGGCCGACAAGAAGAGCCTCGACCAAATCGAAAAACTCACCGGCAAGCCGATCGAGATCGCGACCATCGAAGGCGTGCCGGAGGCGGCGCTCGGCGATCCGCGCGACAGCGGCGGCCGCGGCCGGCGCGCTCAGGAGCTGAAGCAGGAACACTCCAAGCGCATCAGCGAAAAAAAGCAACGCTTCGTGAAGCGCGACACCGAGCGCCCGAACGCGTCCACCGAAGCCGTCGTTGCAGCGCCGTCAGCGCCTGAACCGGAAGCGCCGCACGCTGAAGCGCGCGAGGACCGCCCGCCCCGCCGCGAGCAGCCCCGACGGGATCAACAGCGTCGCGACGAGCCACGCCGCGAAGAGCGCCGGCCCCCGCGCGATGACAATGGCCCCAACGTGCAAGGCTTCGGCGACAACGCCCCGGCGTTCTTGAAGAAGAAGTGAGTTGCGTCCGCGCGGCTACGGCTTCAGCCGCCCGTCGACTTGCTTCTTGAACGTCGCGCCGTAAGGCGGGCGCATCATCGCGAGCAACTCGCCGGACATTTGCCGATAGACCGCTTTCTCGTGACTGAATTCGAGAAAGCCGCGATGGCCGTGATAAGCGCCCATCCCTGACGGGCCCACGCCGCCGAACGGAAGATCGTCCTGCGTCACGTGGAAAATTACGTCGTTGATGGTTACGCCGCCGGAGTGCGTGCGCGAGAGCAGCGCTTCGCTTTCAGCGCTATCGTCCCCGAAGTAGTAGAGCGCCAATGGCCGCGGACCGGCATTGACTTGGCGGATCGCGTCTTCGATCGCGGTATAGGTGCGGATCGGCAGCACCGGGCCGAAGATTTCCTCCTGCATGACCGACATGTCGTCCGTCGCGTCCAGAATGAGCGTCGGCGGAATTTTCCTATGCTCTTGCTGGCTGAAATCTTCGTTGGCCGGATTGATTTCAACGATCTGCGCGCCCTTCGCCTTCGCATCGCTGATCAACCCGCGGACGCGATCGTAGTGCCGCTGATTGATCATGGCGGTGTAGTCGCCATTGTCTTTGATCGTCGGATACATCTTCGCAACCGCCGCCTTTGTAGCGTTAACGAAGCCATCGACACTTTCGCGCGGCGCGAGCACATAATCTGGTGCGAGGCAGATTTGACCGGCATTCATCGTCTTGCCGTTCATGACGCGCGCAGCAGTCTTCTCCAAGTCAGCGCTCCGCCCGATCACGACCGGCGACTTGCCGCCGAGTTCGAGCGTAACCGGAGTCAAATTCTGGGCCGCCGCCGTCATGACGTGGCGCGCAACCGACGTGGCGCCGGTGAAGATCAAATGGTCGAATGGCAACCCCGCAAACGCCGCACCCACATCAGCGCCGCCAACCACGACCGCGATCTCATCTTCATCGAAATAGAGATCGAGCGTCTGCGCCATCAAGGCAGAGGTCGCTGGTGTGAACTCTGAAGGCTTCAGCATCACGCGGTTGCCGGCCGCGAAGGCGCCAGCAATGGCGTCGAAGGAAAGCTGCACAGGAAAATTCCAAGGCGAGATGATGCCAACCACACCCTTTGGCTGATAACGCACCTCGGCGCGGGCGCCGAACAGCGCCAACGGTGCCGGCGTCACCTTGCGCGTTTGGGGCTTCATCCAGCCTTCCAGTTGTGCGCGCGCCGCTTTCAGCGGATTGATGGCGCCGACGATGTCGGTCAGCATCGACATGTCGCGCGAGCGAGCGCCGAAATCGGCATTCATCGCCTCGATGAACTCCTCCCGATGGGTCAACAGCAAGTCGATGCACCGTGTCAGTCGGTCCTTGCGCAGCCGCGCATCCGGCGGACCTTTGGCGATATTGGCGCGCTTTTGGAGGTCGATAAGGGCCCGCATCTGGGCCTTCGTTTGCTCGATTGATGGATCGACCGGCTTATTCATGGGCTGCGCCTCCCTGGCTTTTGGGGACCATAACCCCTGCCCTACACGTAAGCGCAATTATCAATTTCTTTGCCGGGCAGCCCCCTGCGTTTACCACTCGTCCATACCCTGGCTCGTAGCGTCAAACGGACTGCCGCAATAACGGAATCACGCCGCGTGACCGATCAAGACATGCTTCTGCAAGGCCCGGGAGGCGACGCTGTCGCCCAGGAAACCTTGGACTTGATGCGCTTGCACGGCGTTCCGCCGACGAGCGCCAATTACGAGGTTTGGCTGTCGTATCGGCTTGGCCGAAATCCCGCTCTGCGCGAGGCCATCGACGCCTCCATTGCATCCGGTGAGACTTTCACTCCGCAGGTGAACGCAGCGCTTCACGAGCGCTTTTTTACCGGGCTTGGCGCATCAGCCCAGATCATGATGGCTGGCGAGCAGATCGCGCGCGATTTGGGGCAGGTCGTTTCCTTCCTGAAACAGACTGAGCAAAAGAGCGGCGATTACGGCCGCACTCTCGAAAGCGCAGCCACCGACCTCAGTCAGACACTCGCGCCGGAGCAGATCCGTCAGGTCGTCCAGAGCCTCGCCGCAGCGACGCTCGACATGGCGACGCACAACCAGCAACTCAATCAACAGCTCCAGCGCTCATCTCGCGAAATCGATACGCTGCGGACCAGCCTGGAATCCGTTCGACTAGAATCGCTTACCGACAGCCTCACAGGGCTCTCCAACCGCCGGATGTTCGACGAGACGCTCCGCATGCGCCTCGAAGAGGCAAAGGCGCAGCGTACTGAACTTTGCCTGCTGCTCTGCGACATCGACCATTTCAAGCGCTTCAACGACACCTGGGGCCATCACACGGGTGATCAGATCCTCCGCTTTCTAGCGAGCGCTCTTCAGGCGCACGCACGCCCGGACTTTCTCGTCGCCCGCTATGGCGGCGAAGAGTTTGCCGTCGTTATGCCGCGCGTGACGCCCAGGGTTGCGGCACAGACGGCCGAGACCCTTCGGGCCGCCATCCAAGCCAAGCGCCTGCGCCGCCGGTCCACCAATGAGGACCTCGGCCAAGTTACTGTCTCCGTTGGCGTGGCCCGCCTCCAACCTGGCGATACGGTACAGGGGCTGATCGAGCGCGCCGACGCGTGCCTTTACGCATCCAAGCGCAACGGCCGCAACCAGGTCACCACCGACGCAACGCCCGTGCTTTACGTTGCGTAGCGCTACCGCGCCGTAAGCATATCGCCGTTTGATCTCGCTCTGCTAAGCTTCCCCGAAATGGGAGAGCACGATGGCTAAGGCGAAGTACGAACTGGAAGGCGGCGTCGCTCTGATCACGCTCACCGACCCGGCGACACTCAACGCCATCTCCGTTGAAATGACGCACGAACTCACCGCGTACTTTCAACGCGCCACGAGCGAGGCGCGCTGCGTGGTGCTCACCGGCGAAGGCCGCGGCTTTTCCTCCGGCGCCAATCTCGCCAGCGGCGCACCCCCGGTCGATGCGGACGGCCAGCCTGATCTTGGCGGGCGGCTTGAGGCCACTTTCAATCCGTTTGTGACCATGCTCCGCGACTTGCCGATCCCGTACGTGACGGCCGTCAACGGCGTCGCCGCCGGCATCGGTTGCTCTTTCGCGCTTCTGGGCGATCTCATCGTCGCCGGCGAGAGCGCATACTTTCTGCAAGCCTTCCGCCGCATCGGCTTGGTGCCAGACGGCAGCGCCACTTATCACCTGCCCCGCATGATCGGTCGCGCACGCGCGATGGAGATGATGCTGCTGGGAGACAAAATCCCCGCCAAGACGGCGTTGGAATGGGGTCTCATTAATCGCTGCGTGCCCGACGCAGACTTGCTCACCACGGCAAAGGCGCTGGCAACCGAATTGGCGAACGGCCCAAAATCGCTTGGCATGATCCGTCGCTTGGGCTGGGCCTCGCTCGACAACACCTGGGAAGAGCAACTTCAAGCCGAGCGTCAAATGCAACGGGAAGCGGGCCGCTCGGAGGATTTCCGCGAAGGCGTACAGGCGTTCTTCCAGAAGCGGCCGGCGAAGTTCAGCGGCGCCTAAGCGCGGTTGGATTTCTTCTTCTTGGGCTTCGCGGCTGCCTTCGCTTTGGCGACGGCCAAAGCTTTGCGGCCCCACTCCACCGCCTCATCGGGATCGTCGAGCGCGCTCTCGGGCAGGCGCCAATAGCCGAGATCAACTTTTTCCCCCGCGCGTGGCCCGCTGCGCGGCTCCCATACGAACGGGCCGCTGCCAACTTCAGCCAGCTCCGCTTTCAGCGCATCATCAGCCTTGATGTAGATCGTGTTGTCGCCCAGCAGCAGAAACATCACGCCGTCAGCATAGCCGCCAGCGCCGCCGAACATTCGTTTGATTTGAACTGGGCCCAACCCCTCGAACAGCTCTCGCACGAACTCGTGGAAGCCGCCCTCGGCCATCGCTCAATGCTCGGCCTTGACCGGCACGATGGTGACGCTCTCGCCGCAACCGCACGCGTCCGTCTGGTTCGGATTGCGGAAGACGAACTTGGAAGCAAGCCGCGTCGTCTCGTAATCAATCTCCGAACCCAGCAGGAACATCACCGCGTCCGCCTTTACGAGAATACTGACGCCCTTGTCCTCGACCAGTTCATCGAACGTCTCCGGCGCTGCGGCGTAATCCAGCACGTACTCCATCCCCGCGCAGCCGCCATTGACGACGCCGACGCGCAGATAGGGCTTATCGCCCTTGGCCATGATCTCGTTCACGCGTGCCGCAGCGGCGTCGCTCAACGTGACGATCTTCGGGCGGGGTCTACGACTCATTGCTTCACAACATATTCAATTCGAGTTTCGCCTCGTCGCTCATGCGCGCTGGCGTCCACGGCGGTTCGAACACCAGATTCACTTTCGCACCGGTCACGCCCGACACTTTCCGCGCCGCAGTTTCAACCCAACCCGGCATCTCGCCAGCCACGGGGCAACCCGGCGCAGTCAACGTCATCTCAATATCGACGAAGCCTTCGTCGTTGATATCGACCTTATAGATGAGGCCCAATTCATAGACATCAACCGGGATCTCCGGGTCGAACACAGTTTTGAACTGCATCACCAGATCATCAGTGATGCGGTCCAACTCAGCCTGCGGCAGAGCTGATTGCGGGGGTGAGACAGCGCCGTCCATAGCCATTAACTCAGCAACCTACGGGCCTTGTGCAAGGCCTCGATAAACACATCGATCTCTTCCAGTCGATTATAGCAGGCGAAACTCGCGCGCGCCGTGGCGCTGACGCCAAGCCGCTGCATCAAAGGCTGCGCACAATGATGGCCAGCGCGGATCGCAACGCCTTGGCGATCCAGAATTTGTGCAAGATCGTGCGGATGCGCGCCCTCGACTGAGAATGCGACTATCGCGCCCTGGTCCGGCGCTTGGCCGTGCAGCTTCACCCAATTGAGTTCCCGCAGCGCCGCCATGGCGCGGTCACGCAGCGCCGCCTCGTGCTGTTCGATCGCGATGCGGTCTTGTGACTGGAACCAGCTAATCGCCGCGCCAAGCCCGATCGCTTCCAAGATTGGTGGTGTGCCTGCCTCAAAGCGATGCGGCGGCTCGTTATACGTCACCCGCTCGCGTTCAACGACGTCAATCATCTCACCGCCGCCTTCAAACGACGGCATCGCCGCGAGCAGATCGCGCTTACCGTAGAGAACGCCGATGCCGGTCGGTCCATAGAGCTTGTGGCCAGTTAAAGCATAAAAATCGACATCAAGCGCCGTCACGTCGACATGGCTGTGCACGGTCGCTTGGCAGCCATCCAGCAAAACCGGCACGCCCTTGGCATGCGCAATGCGCACGATCTCCGCCGCAGGTGTCTTCGCACCGAGCACGTTAGACATATGAGTAATCGCGACAATCTTGGTGCGCGACGTAATCAGCGCATCAAGGGCTTCCAGATCAATGCCGCCATCATCGTCAATATCGAGCCACTTCAACACCGCGCCTTTGCGCTCGCGCAGCATATGCCACGGCACGATATTCGAATGGTGCTCCATAACCGAAAGCACGATTTCGTCGCCCGGCTGAACATCGAGCCCAGCTGCCACGATATTGATCGCATGCGTGCCGCCCTTGGTGAAGACGATGCTGTCCGTCGTCGGCGCATTGATGAAGCGCGCGACTGTCGTCCGCGCTGCCTCGAAAGCTTCGGTCGTCTCGTTCGCAAGCGTGTGCAGGCCGCGGTGTACATTGGCATAGCTACCGCGCATGGCGTTCGCCATTGCCTCGATCACGGCCTCAGGCTTTTGCGCGCTGGCGGCGTTGTCGAAATAGACGAGTGGCTTGCCATTCACGTCACGGCGAAGAATCGAAAACTCAGCGCGCAACGCTTCCACATCGAACGGACGGCGGATCAAGGGCGCATTCATATCGTGCCCTCCAGGGAGGCCGCAGCCGGCGGCTCGCCCGTCAGCAACCAGGCCTGCACCGCGCCGACAAGTTCGGCATGCAACTCAACCGGCAATCCCTCTGGAATCGCCTCCACCAAAAACGCTTCGATCAACATCGCGCGCGCTTCCGCCTCCGGAACGCCGCGTGAGCGCATGTAGAAGAGCGCGCTTTCATCCAACCCACCCGCCGTGTTGCCGTGCGCGCACTGCACGTCATCGGCGTGGATCATCAGTTCGGGTTTTGCGAATATCTCGGCGCCCGCTTCCAGCAACAGCCCGCGATGATACTGCCGCGCGTCCGTTTTCTGGGCGCCCCGTTCGACGACGATCTTGCCCTGAAACACGCCGCGGCCGCCTTTGCGCGCAACGCCTTTGATCAGTTGGCGCGTTACACCGCCTGGAGCTTTGTGCTCTATCACCGACGTCAGATCAGCGTGCCGGCCCGGGCCGGCGAGATAGGCCCCATTCAGAGTAACTTCAGCGCCTTCGCCTTCAACGCTCACATGAGTCTCTATGCGCGCTAGCTTGGCGCCGAACGCCAGAACGAATTGTGTGAACTTCGCGCCCGCCGCCAGACGCACCCGCATCATCGAAAGCGGAAGATTGCTGCCCGACTGGATCACAACACGCACGAGCGAGGCGCCAACCTCCAGCGCGTACTCATAAGATCGCGCATCCATGTGCTGATCGTCGCCGATACGCTCGACAATGAGACGGTTCTCACCGGCAGGCACAGTCGATCGCTGCGTTCCTGGCGCGAGACGCTCAATGATATCGCGTCCATCTCGCAGCACATGCGTGTCCAGGCCGACTGCCTGGCGCAGATCGGAATACTTCCAAGCCTCGATCCGGCGCGTCGGGAGCTCAGCTGCTATGCTCACGCGGCCCTCAAATACTTGTCGTAGCCATCGCGTTCGAGCTCGAGCGCAAGCTCCGGCCCGCCGCTCGCGATAATGCGACCCTTAGCGAGAATATGAACACGGTCAGGTTTGATGTAGTCGAGCAACCGCTGATAGTGCGTGATCACCAGCAGGCCACGATCCGGCGCGCGCAAGGCGTTCACGTTGTCCGCCACGATCCGCAACGCATCGATGTCCAGACCAGAATCAGTTTCATCCAGAATGGCGAAGCGCGGTTGTAGCACCGCCATCTGCAGCGCCTCGAAACGCTTCTTCTCCCCGCCGGAGAAGCCGACGTTCAGCGGGCGCTTCAGCATGTCCATGTCGATCTTCAACGCCGCCGCTTTCTCGCGCAGCAGCTTCAGCAATTCAGGCGCCGGCATCGGCTCCAGACTATGCGCTTTACGTTGCGCGTTGAGCGCAGCTTTCAAAAACGCAATCGCAGAGAGCCCCGGTATCTCAACCGGATACTGGAACGACAAGAATAGGCCAGCCGACGCGCGCTCCTCGGGGCTGAGCGCCAGCAAATCCGCGCCGTTCAACGTCGCAGCGCCGCCGGTGACTTCATAGCCATCGCGTCCACTCAGCGCATACGCCAACGTAGATTTTCCGGCGCCGTTCGGCCCCATGATTGCGTGGGTCTCACCCGCAGGCACGCGCAGCGTCAGCCCGTTGATGATCTCGGTGGCGCCCACCTTTACGTGCAGATCGCTGACTTCAAACACGCGGCGCCGCCTTCTGATAATCCGCAACTGTGCGTGTCTTGTCGCCTTTGGCGGCAGCCACGGTGATGAACCAACCGCCGCCAACGGCTGCGGCTACACTGAAAACGACCACCCCCTGCATGAAATAACCGCTCGCAGCCATCCACGCGAAGGCAATGGCGCCAATGACGAGCGCGGCCACAAATATGCCTGCAACGGCAAAGCCCTTCCAATGCACGGCCGCATACGCATTGCGCGGGTCACCGACAGGAAAGCGGCGGGCGAACCAATATTCCTTACTCATGGGCAAAGCCCCGTCGTCCACTCGCCCGGCGTCGAGCCGCGCGCGCACTGCATCCGGCGGTATGCATTGGTCGGGTACCAGCCGTCAGGCTCTTGACGAAACTCGATGCGGACGTGGCCTGCGGCAACAGAGTCATCGGCAAGGCCGGTGCGCACTATATCAGCAATCGTGTTTGTGCCCTCTTCGCGCAGCGACAGATGGACGTTTGATCCTTCCGTGACCTCTGGCCCAAGCAGCGGATCAAGCGCTTCCAACACACTAGGTGCTCCAAACACCCCAACTTCGCTGGGCTCGATCGCGGTGAACAGATCATTTGGCGCCCCAAGCAACGCGGCATCCACCGGCGGCAGCGCCTCGCGCTCGGCATCTTCGCCTTCGATCTCTTCGTAGGGTGCGTTCGATGCGCCGCCCTCGTCCAGACCGGTCGGCTGATTTTGCCCGCATGCCGCAAGCGCCATGGCGAGCACGAACGCCGCAATCCCTTTTTGCACCACCCTCATCCCACGCTCCCCTCGAGGCTCACTTCCAGCAGCTTTTGCGCTTCCACCGCGAACTCCATCGGCAGCTTCTGCAGCACTTCACGCACGAACCCGTTCACCAACAGAGCGACAGCCTCTTCCTCGGGTATGCCGCGCGAGCGCAAATAGAAGAGCTGATCGTCTGAGAGCTTGGTGGTCGTCGCTTCGTGTTCGAATTGCGCATCGGGCGTGCGCGTCTCGACGTACGGCACCGTGTGCGCCGCACACTGATCGCCGATCAGCAAAGAATCGCACTGCGTGAAATTGCGTGCGCCGGCAGCCTTCGCATGCGCTGACACAAGCCCGCGATACGCATTGGAGGATCGGCCGGCCGAGATCCCTTTGGAGATGACGCGCGAGCGCGTGTTCTTGCCCAGGTGAATCATCTTCGTGCCGGTGTCCGCTTGTTGGCGGCCATTGGTGACGGCGATAGAATAGAACTCACCGACGCTGTCATCTCCGCGCAACACACAGCTTGGGTATTTCCACGTTATCGCCGAGCCGGTCTCGACCTGTGTCCAGGAAATCTTCGATCGCTTTCCGCGACAATCTCCGCGCTTTGTCACGAAATTATAGATCCCGCCTTTCCCGTCCGCATCACCCGGCCACCAGTTCTGCACGGTGGAATATTTGATCTCTGCATCGTCCAGGGCGACGAGCTCTACCACCGCCGCATGCAGCTGGTTTTCATCGCGCATCGGCGCGGTGCAGCCTTCAAGATAGGAAACATACGCGCCCTTATCGGCAATGATCAGGGTCCGCTCGAACTGACCCGTTCCCTCCGCGTTCATACGAAAGTACGTCGACAGCTCCATCGGGCAGCGCACGCCTGGCGGCACGTAAACGAACGAGCCGTCAGAGAATACGGCGGTGTTCAGCGTGGCGAAGAAATTGTCGGAACTCGGCACCACTGAACCGAGATACTTCCGCACTAACTCCGGATGCTCGCGAACGGCTTCGCTCATGGAGCAGAAAATGACACCAGCCTTGGCCAACTCGTCCTTGAAGGTCGTGATCACCGAGACGCTGTCGAAGACAGCATCAACCGCAACGCGCGGCGCACCTTCGACGCCGAGCAACACCTCAGCTTCCCGCAACGGGATGCCGAGCTTTTTGTATGTTTCAAGAATTTCGGGATCGACATCGTCGAGCGACTTGTACTTTGAGCCAGCTTTCGGTTCCGCGTAATAACGCGCCGCCTGATAATCGATCGGCGGATATTGGACGAGCGCCCAAGTCGGCTCTTCAAGCGTCAGCCAGCGCTCAAATGCTTCCAGCCGCCACGCCAGCATCCATTCCGGCTCGCCCTTTTTGGCAGAGATGTAACGAACTATGTCGGTGTTCAGGCCAGCCGGCGCGAGCACCTGCTCTAGCTCGGTGACAAAGCCGTGCTTGTACTTCTCAGACTCAAGCGCCCGCGTCGCCGCGACGGTTTCCTTATCGATCGTGTCTTTCACCGCGCTCATGCCGCCGCTCCCTGCGCGCGGCGCGCCGCAATTGCGTTCAGCGCGCGAAGGACCTCTTCGACATCGCTCTCTTTCGACTCGTGACCAAAACTCACGCGTAGCGCCGCTTTCGCCAAATCGGGGGCGACACCCATCGCTGCAAGCACACGACTAGAGCGGACCTTACCGGAGGAACATGCTGCTCCCGAACTCAGCGCGACGCCCTCGAGATCAAGTGCAATCACCGCAGTTTCTGCTGAGAGACCCGGCAATGCGAAATTAGAGGTATTCGGCAGGCGCTTCGCGTCCGCGCCAAAGATCACCGCGTCACGCGGCAAGCCGGCTTCAAAGCGATCACGCAAGTCAGCAACGCGCACACCCTCATCAAGAAGATCGCGCAACGCCCAATCCACGGCAACGCCGAAGCCGACAAGCGCCGCGCCGTTCTCTGTGCCGGGCCGGCGGCCGCGTTCCTGGCCGCCTCCAAAGCGCGTCGTTACGAACGGCGCGCCCGCCGCGAGCACGAGAGCGCCTGCGCCAGACGGTCCGCCAAGCTTATGGCTGGATACGACAACATAGGTTGCATCTAGATCGCTGACGCTAACTGGGATGCGGCCGAAGGCTTGCGCCGCGTCGACGAGCAACATGGCGCCATGCTCGCGGCAGAGCGCAGCAATCTTCGCTATTGGCTGGACGATTCCAGTTTCGTTATTCGCGAGTTGAACAGCGACCAGAGCAGGCTTCGGGGCCTCGGAAAGCAGTGAAGCGAGTGCAACGAGGTCTAGCGAGCCTTCGGCATCCACCGGCGCAATACGTTCCGCCTTTAACGCCCGTGACGCCTGCTCAAACACAGCATCGTGCTCGACCGCAGACGCGATGAGAGAGGCCGCGCCTGCACAGCTCAAAGCCAAATGGATCGCCTCGGTGGCGCCAGAGGTGAACACGACATTCTCAGCGCTCGCATCGAGCCCAGCAGCGATACGCTCGCGCGCTTCTTCAATCGCCGCACGCATGCGCCGGCCATAGCTGTGCACAGAAGACGGATTGCCGCCGAGCGCTAGCGCGCGCGACATTGCGACAGCCGCTTCGGCGCGGATCGGCGCGCCCGCGTTGTAATCGCAATAGATCGGCGTCTTGCTCATCAATCCTATTCCGCCGCCACGCGCGCTTGGCCGTCAAATCGCTGCTCAAGCACATCCGCGAGCGAGACGGATCCCAGAAACATTTGAATCCGATCGCCCATCTCCTGCCACAGCCCATGAGCAATGCAGCGCCCACTGCGCCCGATACAGCTCTTCTTCGACTCTTCATCGCAGCGCGTAGCTTTGATCGGCTCGTTCACAGAGGCGATGATCTCCGCCACCGTGATGGCGCTCGAGCCCCGAGCCAGTCTGTAGCCGCCGCCGGGCCCCCGCACGCCCGCGACCAAGCCGGCGCGGCGCATGCGGGCGAAGAGCTGTTCGAGATAGGAGAGCGAAATCTCCTGCCGACGCGCCACTTCCTGCAGAGGCACGGCCCGCTCGTCGCCGCCATGGAGCGCCAAATCAGCCATGGCCATAACCGCATAGCGGCCCTTCGACGTTAATCGCATGACGTTCCTTCCCCGCGCCCTCGCACGTGCCTAATTTCCTGTGCTAGAAGCCGCCCCCTCTGGGGCCGGGCAAACTTAGTAATCAGCTAAGATACCCGAGTGTTTTGGTCAAGAATTAGCCGGCGGATTGTTCCCCGCCAGGCTGGGGTCGCACGAATGGCAGAAGTGATTTTTCCGGGCGCAGCAGGCCGCGTTGAGGGCCGCTACCAGGAGCCGCCCAAGGAGGGCGCCCCGATTGCGCTCATCCTCCACGGGCACCCGCGCGCCGGCGGCTCCATGCAGGACCGCGTCACGGTACAGCTCTACAAGCTGTTCGCGGACAAAGGCTTTGGCGTTCTGCGCTTCAACTTCCGCGGCATCGGCCGCTCGCAGGGTGTATTCGACAACGGCATGGGCGAGCTTTCCGACGCCGCCTCCGCACTCGACCATCTGCAGAGCATGAACCCGAATGCTGAACAATGCTGGGTCGGCGGCTACTCGTTTGGCGCTTGGATCGGGCTACAGCTCCTGATGCGCCGCCCGGAGATCGATGGCTTCATCGCCGTGGCGCCGCCTGCCAATCACTACGATCTCTCGTTCTTGGCGCCATGCCCTGCGTCGGGCGTCATCATCTACGGGACGCGCGACAGCGTCACCACCGCGCCAGACATGGAGCGTGTGATCAGCCGTATCCGCACACAGAAGAATATAAAGGTCGATGCCGCGCCGGTTGAGGGCGCCGACCACTTCTTCCGTGGTCGCGATCCCGGCGAAGATCACCTCGCCGAGGTCGAAGTTCACGCGCGTACGTATCTGGAGCGCCGGCTTGCCGGGCCGCCGCGTCCGCCAACGTCGAAGCGCTAATTACTCAGTCGTACGCAAGAACGCGGGTCGGGGGCCGTTCGAAAACCCCTCCGGCCCGCTCGGCTCGGCCTGTGGGCGTGGCTCACGCGGCTGACGCTCACGACGCGGCTCCTCTGAACGCTCAGGGCGTTCGGCACGCGGCTCATCGCCACCTGCGCCCGCATTTGCTTCTGGGCCCTCACCATCGGGGCGGAAGCGATTGCGCCGGCCACGACGGCGGCGGCCTTCGCCGTCAGCGCCAGGCTGTTGTTGCTGACCTTGCGGAAATTCTGCGTCTGGCTGCTCATCACCTTCCGACGCATTCTCGGCAACGTTGCCAGAGCCTTCGCCATCGGCCCCGCCGCCCTCGTCGTCACCTTCAAATTCAGAGTCGTTACCGTAGCGATCGTGCTGCTGTTGTTGGTGCTGCTGCTGTGGCGGCGTCGCCGGCTGCATTGAGCGCACCAGGCGGAAATAGTGATCCGCGTGCTGCATATAATTTTCGCTGAGCACCCGATCACCCGAGGACTGCGCATCGCGCGCAAGCTGCAGGTACCGCTCATAGATGTGAGCCGCGGTACCGCGGAATTTTACATCCGGCCCGTTCGTCTCAAGCGATCGGTTGGGCGAATTGTGATGGCCGCCCCCGCCACCTCCACCACCGCCGCCGCCACCATGATTATGGTGACCGCCGCCGCCGGG
>JAWXAM010000087.1:0-40345 GCA_034439495.1 Terricaulis sp.
GGGGCGCAATCCTTCGGGAAGCCCAGGTCCGACGGTCACGATCTCGCGTTCATTGAGCTGAAAGTTGAAGCTTCGGCGTGTGCACCCGGCCTCAAGTGCAGCTTCATTTAGCAGATCGGGCTCAAGCATGGATTGGACTTCCGCTGGCACGGCAAGCGTGAGCGTTGTCCGCACGCCGCTTGGACGCCGTCTGTTGGCGGCCAAGGCTGCGGGCCTGGTTGTCACCGCAGAGAACGTGAACAGCGCGTCTCAAGCTCGCACGCTTGCCATCGCCGGCTTCGACCGCGGCGGCGGCCCGTTCGCGGAAGCTGGGTTGCGCTAGATCGCGGCGACGCGGTCCGACTGCAGGCCCGACGCATCGAGCTTATCTAAGAGATAGTCGAGATCGTCCTTCGGCACGGATTGGAAAAGCGTCAGCGTGCGCTCCAGCATGCGCTTGCGGAATGTAATCCGGTCCTGCGCGACGCCCTCTCTGTCCACGCTGTGATAAACTTCGACCGCCGCTCTGAAGGATGGGTAGAGCCGTGGCGGCAATCCAGCGCGATCGAAGGCGGCCTTCAAGCCAAGCGGGCCGCTATCATGCATCAAGAGCCACATACGCTGGTGCGGTACGCCGCCCAGTTCCGCCATGGCGTGCTCGACAAAATCGAGGTGGCCGAGGCAGAGGCTACGCATCAACAACGATGGCGTGAGTCGGCCATTGAGATTGAGCTGTTGCACGAAGCGGCCGAGATCGCGCTGCCGGGCGGCCTGCTCGACGATGTCGATCGTCGCACGCTCTCGGGCGCCCATAGCGAGATCGATCGCGATCTGCGGCGGCAATTCGTGATTGTTGACCAATTGATCGAACAGCTCACCTGTGACGATGGCGACGAGCTTTTCCGTCACGCTGACCGGCAGAACATCGCGGCGCACCATCGCAGCCGTAACGGATGAAATCTCCTGGAAGCGCTCAAGCGCCGTGCCGAGACCCGCTTCGTCGAAGATTGCGTTATCGTTTGCCAACGCCCGCTCAACCGCGTCAGACACGGCGTACTCGGAGATGGCGCCGGTGACTACGACGGACAAGGTTTCACGGCTCGCGACGGCGACTTGCTTGGATGGCGGCGAGGCGCGCACGATTTCAACCAGATCTGAATCTGTCAGCACCGGAGAATTCATGATCACCGGAAGCGCGATGCTATCGATATCGCGCGACAGCCGATTAGCGATCTCGCGCGGCAGCTTCGGCGAATTCTTGAGCGCTACTGAAAGCGCACGCCTGACGAGAACGGCCGCGTCCTGCGCCATGATGGCGATGATGCCTTCAGCGTGCGCGCGTTCCTCTGCGGAAAGCTCAGCCTCGTCGATGCAGCGACAAATCTTGTGAGCGGCTTGGGCGCGGTCGTCCTCGGTCGGGCCCTTGATCAAGGTCCGGATGTCGCTATCCGTGAGATTGGCGCGCATGGTGACGATAGACATGAGGGGCTCGCGCTAAGGACGGCGGCGACTCCGCCGCAAGCCCCTACCCTCGTGCGGCAGCCTTAACGAATGTTTGACCACAGACGACCGTTGCGAGAAGGAAACGGAATGCTCGAAGGCCTCAAGATCGTTGAATACGCCACCTACGTAGCAGCGCCAGGCGCCGCGGGCGTGATGGCCGACTGGGGCGCTGACGTGATCAAGGTCGAGCCGCCCGGCGGCGACCCGATCCGGATGTTCTTTTCTTCGCTCGGCGTCGACGACGCTTTCAACCCGGTGTTCGATCTCGACAATCGCGGCAAGCGCGGGATCATTCTCGATACCGCGCAAGAAGCCGGCCGCGATGCATTGCTCAAACTGATCGACGGCGCCGACATCTTCCTCACCAACGTTCGCCCTGGCGGCCTCAAGCGCGCGGGGCTCGATCATGAAACGGTGATGCAGCGGTGCCCGCGCCTGATCTACGCAACGCTTACCGGCTATGGCCTCGAAGGCCCTGACGCGGATCGTCCTGGTATGGATTCCGCGGCCTTCTGGGCGCGCTCCGGCCTTGCGGCGATGTTCCGTCCGAAGGGCGGCGATCCGGTCCAACTGCGCACGGCTTTCGGCGATCACGTCGCATCACTCGCCATCATCTCAGCCGTGCTTGCAGCGGTTCACGAGCGCCAGCGCACCGGCGCCGGCCGCCTCGTCGATGCATCGCTTTTGCGTGTCGCGCACTATGTCGGCGGCAGTGACTTCGCCATTCAACACACGCGCGGGCGCATCGCTTCAAATCGCGCGCGCAAGGACGTTCCCAACCCGCTGATCAACTATTTCAAGACTGGCGACAATCATTGGATCAGCTTGCTGCAGCGGCAAGGCGAGAAGGATTGGCCCAAACTCGCACGCGCGTTGAAGGTCGAGCATCTCGTGGACGACCCGCGCTTCGCCAATAACCGTGCACGGCGCGAGCATGGCAGCGCCTTAGTGCCGTTGCTGGACGAAGCCTTCGCCGCGCGGCCGCTATCGGAGATCGCAACGGCGCTCGACGCAGAGGAAATGATCTGGGCGCCGATGCTGACGCCGACGGAAGCAATCGCCGATCCTCAGGCAATCGCCGCCGGGTGCGTCGTACAGACACCGACCCATGATGGCGGCACAATCAGCGCGCCAGCGGCCCCTGTTCGTTTTCCAGGCGCGGACGATGGCCCTAAGGGGCCGTCGCCACGACCCGGTGAGCATACACGCGCGGTGCTTCTGGAAGCTGGGCTCAGCGCTGGAGAGGTCGACGCAATGTACGCAAGCGGCGCGGCAGCTTAAGTGCGGCTCGCGCGCGCGTAGGCGTTCAGCGCCTGCATAGGATAGCGCGCGGTCTCATCCTCGCCGGAACGCAGAAGTGGCAGGAGCGCCATGGCAAACAGCGCACGCGCGAGCGCGGGCGACATGGCGCCTTCGCCCTCCGGCGCGCCAACGCCCAGCTGAGATGGAGCGCCCATAGTGGCGTCCGCGTCGAGTTGCAGGCGATCAAGCAATCCTTGCGCTGATCGTGGTTCACCACTGGCATAGAAGAGCCCGCGATTAGCCGCCGCCTCGCGCGGAAACAAAGCTGACGCATCCTGCGCGCCGTTCGCAGCCGCTTCGATCAGCCGGATCGCGCCGCCCGATCCCATAACATGTGCTGCATAGAGTTCACCCGCATTCGGCGCCCGCCCGAGCCGCGACTGGAGGGTCTGCGCATTCTCACGTGCAAGCTCCGCCGCCATCCGCGCGGAGAGTTCAGGATCGCTGCGCAGCGCCAATATCTCACGTCGCGTTGCGGCGTCGGCGCCGTTGCGCAGCGCCGCCGATTGCGGGCCGAGGCCATGCTCCGGGCCGTGGCGGCGGACCATGTCGAGCCACGTGCTGTCGATGAATTGAAAGAGACCAGTCGCACTTGAGGTGCTCGCGCGCGCATTTGGGTTCATTGCGCTTTCGCGCCGCGCCGTCTGCACCAGCAATGAAAAGTCCACACCCGTCGCATCCGCTGCTCGGCGGATCGCGGCACGAACGACGTCGGGGCCTGCAGGCGCGATAGGATCGCTCATTCCTCCGCGCTCGGCCAATTTGGTAAACGCGGCGTTAACGATTTGATCCGCGAGCCCAACGACCCGTGTTTGGCCTCGACCTCCCGAACCGAATTTTGAACTAGTAGCTCTTCGGCAAGCCAAGCACGCGCTCGGCGATGTAGTTCAAAATCATCTCGCGTGAGACGGGTGCGATGCGCGCAATCATGGCTTCGCGGAAGTAGCGCTCAACGAAGTACTCCTTCGCGTAGCCCATCCCGCCATGGGCAAGGACGGAGGCCTCGCACGCTCGGAAACCAGCTTCAGCGCCAAGGTATTTTGAGGCGTTCGCTTCAGCGCCGCACTCTTTGCCGGCGTCATAAAGCGCCGCCGCTTTAAACGCCAAAAGATCAGCAGCCTCCAACTCCGCCCAACACTTGGCCAGCGGGTGTTGAATGCCCTGGTTCTGGCCTATAGGCCGCCCGAACACGACGCGTTCCTTGGCGTACTGCGCCGCCCGCCTCAACGCCGCACGGCCGAGCCCAATGGCTTCGGCAGCGAACAGCACACGCTCAGGATTGAGGCCGCTCAGCAAGATTTTAAAGCCAGCGCCCTCTTCGCCGATCAATTCAGCGTCGGAGACTTCGAGGTCCTCAATGAAGAGCGTGTTGCACTCGACGGCCTTGCGGCCCATTTTTGGAATTGGCTGTGCTTCAATCTTGCTGCGATCAAAGTCGGCGTAGAACAACGACAAGCCTTCAGTCGGACGCTTCGCTTGCTCTTTCGGCGTCGTCCGCGCGATGAGCAGAATCTTGTTCGCACGCTGGGCGTTCGTTGTCCAAATCTTGCGGCCACGGATGCGATAGCCCGTGTTGGTGCGCTCCGCTCGCGTCTCGAGGCTTGCGGTATCGAGCCCGGAGTTCGGCTCAGTCACTGCAAAGCAAGCTTTGTCCGTGCCGTCCATCGCGGGTGGCAGGAAGCGTCGCTGCTGCTCTTCAGTGCCGTACTTTACGATCGGCATCAGGCCGAAAATGTTGAGGTGGATTGCGCTCGCGCCCGAAAAGCCGGCGCCTGATTGCGCGACCGTCTGCATCATCAGCGCAGCTTCCGTCAGCCCTAGCCCGGCGCCGCCGAAGCGCTCTGGCATTGCAACGCCGAGCCAGCCGCCAGCCGCAATGTCGGCAACGAACTCTTCCGGAAACTTCCCGCTCTCGTCCGTTTTCAGCCAATAATGATCATCGTACTTGGCGCAGATCTCTTCGATCGCGTGCTTGATAGCGACTTGTTCTTCGGTGAGGTCGAGGGCGAAGGTCATGTGTTTCCAAATCTTGAAGGCGCAAGCGCCGCCCATTCGGGCGCGATCTCACCGCCAAAAACGTATGCGCTTATGATCTCCGCCGTTATCGGCGCCAAGAGCCAACCATTGCGGGAATGCCCCGCCGCGACGAAGAGGCCCTCACCCGTGGGGCCGATCATGGGCCAGCCATCGGGCGACATGGGCCTGATACCGGCCCACGCGCGGCCCGCTGGCTTAGCCTCGCCTGGCAAAACCCGCTCCGCCGCCGCCAATAACTCAGCCGTCCGCGCCGGGTCGACCATGCGATCAAACCGGTCAAACTCCAAAGTGGCGCCAAGTACGACATCTTCGCGGCGCTGAGAGATATAAAATTCGCCCGCACGCATTGTGGCGCCAAGAGGGCGATCGAGTTCGATGGCGACGAGTTGACCTTTGGCTGGACGAACATGCTTCAGCGCCGGCGCCGTCTGCATCATTTTGTCGGTGGCCCACACACCAGGCGCAAGCACGAGCGCGTCAGCTTCATAGACGCGGCCGTCGTGGGTGGTCGCGGCCGAGGCGGTGACATCGGCGACGTCGGCTTCGAACTCTACCAACACGCCCATTGAACGCGCCTGCATCGCAAGCCCAGTCAGCACGCGCAGCGGATCAGCAACGCCTTCGTCCTCTACGAACACAGCGTGCTCGATCTTGGCCGAAAGACCTGTGCGCTTGCGTACCTGGCCACTGGAAAGCGCTGATGCGCGCCGATCCAAACCCGTGACCCGATCTAAAAATGAGCGCGCGGCTTCCATGTCCGCATTCAAGACCACTGCGCCGTCGAAGCGCACGCCGTCCGCCCACTCCGCGCCCGGTTGCCGCGATTTCCATAAGTCGAACGATTGAAGCGCCAAGCGATCGTGCGGTGACGGCGTTCGATCCAACGGCGCCAGCATGCCAGCAGCCGCGGCGGAAGCGATCGGGCCATACACGCTCGGGTGTTCGCGTTCGGCCTCAAGGAGCGTCACGGACGCGCCGCCTTGCCGCAGCCTGATGGCGCAGCTTAGCCCCACGACGCCGCCGCCAACTACAACGACACGCTTCATGCGCGATGCGATCCATTCGAGCTAAGCATAGCGCCCCGCTAACGGAGCGCCGTCACACTGGCAAGCGGCCATACCATCGCGCTCACCCCCGCCACTCCGGCAGATCAAAGTTCGGATCAGGATACGTGGGTCCGACAAACGTGCGTCCAACCGCCTCGCCCATCTCGAGCATGAGTTCGAGATTCGCGCTGGCGGCGTTGTTCACCAGGCTAAGGCCGTAAAGTGTGTCCGCATCTAGTTCGCGGCCGAGCACGCGCTCCAGCGCAGTAATGGGTGGTTGCGGATCGCCCGCGCGCCGCGGCTTGGGCTTGGTGTCGAGCATCACGTCGATGCGTTGGTAGTCGAGCAGCGGTTGTGCTACATAGGCCGCGTTGATTGCTTCGTCACTCTCGCCATTCAGACGCCAGGGTCGTTTCGGCGCGGACAATCCCTGCATCACTTTAACGCTCTGCACTTGGGCCTCGTGCGCTAGCATCCGGATCACATGCGCCGCACGTGCGCTTGCGGGCAGCGCACGAAATGTTGCGTCTTCAATCGCAGGCTTGCGCATTCCCGCGCCGATCGATGTCAACATCAATGTGGCGGCAGAAGCGCTCCAACTGAACCTCTGCGCCGGATCAAGAACCAGAGAGAATAGGTCGAGACTCGGATTGGCGGCGCCTTCCGGGTCAACGAAGTGCCCTTTACCCGCTGCACGGCGCTTTTCATCGAGGTCAACGTCGATCGCAACATCGCTAGCAATATCGCCGCCGCCTGCGCTCGCAGCCACAAGGTCGCTTAAACGATAGCGCTTTTCCGCGAAGGCGTGCGCCTCGGACTGGTCATAAAAGCGTCCGAGCGGATGATTGGTCACGATCCAGGTCGTACCGAAGTCAATGCGTGTCAGGCCGAAGGCGAGACCGGTTTTGATTTCATCTGAACCGAGCGTGCGCGCTCCGAGCAGCGCCAGCACCGAACGCCGCAACCGATTGGCGTTTAGCCTCGGCCGCAAAATCAGCCCGTCATCCGGACGCCGGCCGAAAATGCCTGGGCCATGGCGGCGATAAAACTCGATTAGGTCATCAACACTCATGCCGAGCGCGAGGCCCGCAGCGAGAATGGCAGCGCTCGAGCCGCCGCCGATAAGATCGTAATAATCGCTAAGCCGGAAATCCAAGCCGCCGCCAGCGCGGCGACGCAACTCACCCTCAAGCACCTTCAACATGCCGAGAGAAAGCATGGCCTTGGCGCCGCCGCCATCGAGCGCAAGGATGCGCTTTGCGCCTGTGTCTGGCGACAGATGCTCGAACAGCGTTCTGGGCATTCTTCCCTCGCCGCCAATCTAACCACGTGGCCGCTTTAAAAGAAGCCCAAGCGCGCGGGATCGCGTCCAAGATGCACAGCCTTGAACTCGGCGGCGATGAATAACCCACCGGCGACGTAAACAGCGCCATTGCGCGCCCTCAGCAGAGCGAGCTTCCGCGCTTCAGCGACACTCTCCGCCACGATTATTTCAGCCGCCGGATTCGCCGCAGAGGCGTGCGCCGCAACGACCCCCGCCGGCGCTCCTTTGTGATCCGCCGACACACAGACAATCACGTCGAAGTTTGGCGCGAGAGCACCGATGATCGCTGCGGCGTCTTTGTCGTGTGACACACCGACGACCAGCGCCGCATCGCGCGCGCCCCGAAGCTCCGCGAACCCTTCGAGCGCCGCAGCCACACCAGCAGGCGTATGTCCAACATCAATGACGACCAGCGGATCCGCCGACAATTGCTCGAGCCGAGCCGGCCAGCGGGTCGCGGCAAGTCCCGCTTTCACTTGCGCTTCACTCAACTCCACCACGTCCTGCGCTAAACGCAGCGCTAAGGCGGCGTTCTGGCGCTGAGAGGCGCCGCGCAACGGCGCCTCTCGCTCTGCGCCTATCCACGCGCACTTGGTCTTGCGCTGTTCACAATGCGCTTCAATCGCCGCGCGTTGCGCTATGCAGCTTTCGCTCACAAGCACCAAAGCGCCTGGTGGCGCTGCGTCCAACTTGTCGCGCGCAATCTCCTCAAGCGTATCGCCAAGCAACGCCGTGTGTTCGTAATCAAGCGACGTGAGCGCCAGCCGCCGCGCCTCGATCAGCCGCACAGGATCCAGCCTGCCGCCGATACCGGCCTCCCAGACCGTGCGCGTGCAATCGCGCGCGGCGAACCAATCGGCGGCGATTAGGAAAAGGAACTCAAACGCACCCAGCCGCGCCGCCTCGCCGGCGCGCGTTGCGGCATCCGTCACACGGCGCCAGTGCTCGCCAAGAGCAGCATCCTCAATATCGGCGCCGTCGATCCGAAAGCGCTCGTTCAAATCGAGCAAATGCGGCGACGTGAACAATCCCACAGGTCCGCTTACCTGTTCCAACAGCGCCGCGGTCATGGCGGCCGTGGAGCCCTTTCCGTTGGAGCCGACAATAACCGCGCCGGTCGCGCCAAAGGCACCTAGGTCAACGCCCAACTCGGCTGCAATTGCGGCCAGGCGCTGAAGTCCAGGGCCCTCACCGAACTTGGGGTAAGGAATGCGCCACGTATTCATCGCAACGCCGCAGCAAAATTCGCGCGCCAGATTGTTTCGATCAAATCCCAGCGGCCGTGATCTTCCAAAGTGGCGATCATCGGATTTGAATTGACTTCGATCACCGTCGGACCACTGCCGTGGATGTCGAAGATGTCGACGCCCGCTAGGCCAAGGCCAAGCGCAGAGGCAGCCGCAAGCGCGACGTGCGCCAAATCCTCGCGTGCGCCATCTTGCAGCGCCGATGCGCCGCCGCCGGCTGAACGATTTGCCGGCCCTTCAAGTGTCACAACCGCGCCCGCCGCCACCACCTCATCTGGCGCGATTGAGCGTCCTTCATTATCTCGGCCGCGCGGCTTCAAAGGCGGCGCGCCGGGCTCGCGCGGCAATGCTCCGATGAGGTCAGCGAATGTTCGCCGTCCGTCTCCCACTACGGACGGCAGGTGCTTGCGGTAGGAGAACAGCGCCCGGCCCTGCAGCACGAAAACGCGATACTCCGCAGCTGAGACATACGGCTGGATAAGGATTGCGAAATGCTCACGCGCGACGCGCTGCATATAATCGCTGAAGGCTTCGGCGCTTTCGACAACTTCCGCGAACAAGCCGTTTGACGCGGACACAGGCTTACAAAAGATCGGGTACGCAGCTCTCTGTGCAAATTTGAGTGCGTCGTCCGGCTCGCGTCCAGGATGGCGCATCTCCGCCCAACGCGGCGTCACGAAGAACATTTCGCCAGGCAATGCGGGCACGCCGCGCTCACGCAGCACTGCGGCGCAGAACGCCTTGTCGCGCGCGATCGACGCCGCCCGCGCGTCGTTCAGCGCATACGGCGTCGCCGCGCCCGCAGCGAACTCCGCGCGCCGGACGCCGTCGCAAACTTCAAAGAGATATCCATCTGCCCCATCGAGTGAGCGGAACGTGTAGCCACAAGTCTTCGCTGTGTGCGCAGCGTAACGCGCGTGAGCGCTCAGAAGCGAGGGATTATCCAAGGAGAAAATGGTACCGCCTCCCGGGCTCGAACCGGGGACCCCTGGTTCCACAAACCAGTGCTCTAACCAACTGAGCTAAGGCGGCACATTCCACGTTTCCCGCTCCGCTTTGGCAAGCGATCCGGGGCGCGGAACCTAGCGCCGGCCCCGCGCCGAAGCAAGGCGGAGCCAAACGCTTGATTCCATGAAGTTAGACCGGCCCCCAGCCCTGCTGGTTGATGTAGTTCCGCAACCGCTCGATGCGATTGTCGGGGTCTGGGTGGGTGGACAGGAATTCTGGCGGACGCGAACCGCCGCCGGATTGCATCGCACGCCAGAACGGCACCGCCTGTTTTGGGTCGTAGCCAGCGGACTGCATGTAGCGAATGCCAACAATGTCTGCTTCAGCCTCCTGCTCGCGCGAGAACGGCAGGCTCAAGCCGACCTGAGCGCCCAAACCCAGGGCCGCCATCGCCACTTGGCTATTGAGCTGAGTGCCCGCGACTTGCAACGCCGTCTGGGTCGCAGCTTCGCGGCTGTAACGCTCTGCGGCATGGCGCGCGGTCACGTGCCCAACTTCATGGCCCAACACCGTCGCCATCCAATCGTCTCGCTCGCAGATTTCGTAGAGGCCGCGATAAAAACCCACCTGGCCGCCGGGCAGCACGAAGGCGTTCTTGTCATCACTATCGAACAGCACAAATTCCCAGCTTTGATTGCCGCGTCCCGCAGCCTGCACGATCCGGCGGCCAACGGTCTCCAAACGGCGCTGCGCCGCGGCATTGTTCCAGGTGCGCGTTTGCTGACGCATTTGTGCCCAGGCCTGCAACGACGCCTGCTGCAGCTGACTCTCGTCTATGATGATAAACTGCTGACGACCGGTCACTTCATTGGTGGCGCAGCCCGCAACCAGAACCAGTGTGCCACTGGCAAGCCCGCGTAGCACATCGCGCCGTTCCAGCTTGCTGACATCTACGAGCTTGGCGCCTTCGCCGGCTGTTTGCTCACACATGACAATTCTCCTCAGCCCCTCGCGGGTGTCGAGCTTACTTTCTTCCCCTGGCGCGCCAAGGCAAGGCTACATCGGAATGAAATGAGGAAAATGGTGCCTGGGGCCGGAATCGAACCAGCGACACGCGGATTTTCAATCCGCTGCTCTACCAACTGAGCTACCCAGGCGTCCGTGCGCCGGCCAGAAGCGGGCCGCCGCGGAGCGAGGGTCTATAGCGGGGCGACCGGGCTCTGTCCACGGCGGCGCATAGGACTTTTCCACCCCTTCAGCACGCGCGAAAACGGGGACGGCTGGAGGGCCGTCCCCGCTCGTTACGCCAATGGGGCTAACCGGTCTATTAGGCGCCGGCGTCGGCGTGACGCGTTTCCGGCGCACTGTGGGCGACGCCGCTAAAGCTCATGCGGACTTCACCACCGGTGGCGCCGGCATCAGCGCTGCGCACGACCTGGATGCGCTCGGCCGGAACGCCGCGGCTGATTAGAGCAGCCCGAAGCGCCTGAGCGCGACGGGTAGACAATGCCGAGCCATCCGCTTCGATGACGGCGCTCTCCAGTTGGCAGACCGACGCCGCATCGATGGCGTAGCCGATCTCACGACGCGCTTGCGTGCCCAAGGCAGCGCCGCTGAATACGGCGGCATGAGTGCGCGCATCGCAGACGCCGTAGCTTGCGCTTGCACCTGCCGGAACTACGAGCGCCGCCGGCTGGGCCACCGGCGCAGCGGTGGCAGTCGTCGTCTGGATGGCAGCTGGCGCGACTTGCGCTTCTGACGACGGCGCCTGCACCGCGGCGAGTTGACGCTGCGACGTGACAGCAGCGATCTGCTGGGCGGTATCTTCGCGAACTTCGTTCATGCAATTGCGCTGGGCGCGGGAGAGAATCCGCATCAAACCTTGGCCGCAAACCGCGCGCGAGGCGCTTTCGATGCGGCGCTCCAACGCGACCCGGCCACTCGCCGAGTTGAGATTGAGATCAGCATAAGAGACGCGCGCCCGCGCGCCGTTCGAGTCGAACGTTACGGCCCGAACTGGCTGAACGTTCGCGCCGCCCGCCGCGTACTGCGTCGTGAGGTTCGCCGTTGTGACGGCATTGTTCATCGCGTTATCGACACATGCGCGCACCTGGCGGCGTTGGCGCAACGTGCGATCGCCAGAACCTTCGCAGACCCGGTACGCCGCGCTGCGCAGCCGGTGCAACATGGCTGACGAGCCCTCCTGTGTGTTCAGATCGAGATCGCTGTGCCCGACAGCGATGGAGGCCGTCTCATAATCGCCAGCGTCGGATTGCGCGATGGCGTTTGTAGTCATCATCACGTGCATCAGGCAGGCAGCACCAATCATCAGTGGAATGCGCATCTTCATTGAATTCCCCCTTCCTTGGCAGACCGACACGCCATGAGGGGCTCGGTTTCTGCCTGTATGACTTGAAGGCGCGAGACGGCCGGAAAACGGGTCAAACTTTATTTCGCGCGAACAAATTGACTGCCCCTCCGCGAATGCGCTTCATTCCGTGCGCGCTCGAACAGCGCGGGATGGGGGGCGAAGCCGACATGTCTGACGTCGCGCTTGAACGCGAAGTGATGAGCTTGTTCGAAGACTTGCTCGACGTTCCCGAGACGGAACGCGGAGCTTGGATCGAAGCACACACCAGTGGCCGCCCCGCTCTTCGAACCCGTCTGGTCGCACTTGAAACAGCGGATCGGAGCGGTTCGCTGCCGACAGGCGGCGCCATAAACGCGCTGGAAGACGCCGTCATCCCCGAACGCATTGGCGCTTACAAGATTATCGAGCGCATCGGGCGCGGCGGCATGGGCGCTGTCTATCGCGCTGCGCGCGAGACGGGCGACTTCGAACGTACCGTGGCGATCAAGGTCATCAAGCCCGGCCTGTTCACACCGGACGTCGTCGAACGCTTCCAGCGCGAGCGGCAAATTCTAGCGGCGCTGGCGCATCCGAACATTGCGCGCCTTTATGATGGCGGCCAAACTGAAGACGGCGCCCCGTACATCATCATGGAGTTTGTGAGCGGCCAGCCGCTCTTGCAGTGGGCCGAAGCGCGATCGCTTCCTCGCGCCGAACGCATCCGCATTTTCCGCGACATCTGCGCCGCGGTCGCTTTCGCACACGCGCACCTGATCGTGCATCGCGATCTGACGCCCGCGAATGTTCTGATAACTGATGATGGCGTGGTGAAGCTGATCGATTTCGGTATCGCCAAAGCTGCCGACACCAACACGACTTCCCCTAATGACGCAGCCGTCGCGGCAATGACAATGACGCCAGGTTACGGCGCGCCGGAACGCTTGATCAGTGCTCAGGTCTCAACGTCAGCCGATGTGTTCTCGCTGGGCCGGCTACTCCAGGATCTGCTCCGGCCCGATCGGCGCGATAAGGAATTGCGCGCCATTATCGCGCGCGCCAGCGCGACCGATCCAAGCGAGCGATATGCCAGTGTCGAAGCCCTCATGGCCGATATCGAAGCGTGGCGAAACGCGCGACCCGTAGCCGCTTATTCTGGCGCGCGCATATACGCCCTCCGCAAGTTCGCGGCGCGGCACGGCAGAGCTGTTCTCGCGGGCTGCGCGACATTCATCCTGCTGGCCACTGCGCTCGGCTTTACGTTGGCGGCGAACGTCCGAGCCGAGCGGGCCCGTTTGCAGGCGGAAGCGCGGTTTCAAGAAACGCGCGAAATCGCGAACTCGCTTCTGTTTGAGGTGTTCGACGAAGTGTCCGCCATTCCTGGCTCAACAAACGCGCGCGAAAGATTGGCGCGCACTGGCCTCAGCTACCTTGAAGCGCTCGCGCAGGATGAGAGCGCCCCACTTGAGGTGCGTGTTGAAACCGCGGTGGGTTTTGTACGGCTTTCGCAGGTCGTCGGCGGCGGCCAGGCGGGCGAACTTGGTCGCTTTTCGGACGCTGCTGAATTACTAGCTGAAGCCGAACGCATTATCTCACCGCTCCACGCCGCATACCCAAACGACCCAGCTGTCGCGCGCGCGATGACTCAAGTATTGCTCGAGCAATCAGGGGCCAGCCTCTACTCCCACAATGAGGTCGCACTTGCGCGCGAACAGGCCGTGCGCGCCGCCCAGATCATTGAACCTTATGCACGTCAGGACGCAAAAGCGGCGCGCGCCTACATTTATGCGATCCGGGCGCTGGGCGACACTGAAGGTTGGGAAGAGAACTTTGAAGCCGCCCGCGACCAGCATCAGCGCGCCGAAGCGTTCGCCGCCGGCTTGCCGCAAGCCTTGCGTGACGACCCGGCAGTGATGGGGGCACGCGCGGCGAACATACGCTTGCTTGGTGAAAGCTATCACCGCCTTGGCATGACTGAGGAGGCGCGCGCGGCGATCGATGCCGCCGTGACCTACACGCGTGCTGTGCGTGACGGCGCCCCGCAAAACCCCGCCTTCGTCCGCGGCCTCACCGTAGCGCTTTGGTATCGGGCCGTTGTGCATCGGACCAACCAGCGCGATGCGCTCGCGCGTGAGTCAATCGAAGAAGCGATGGCGAATGCCAGGCAGTTGCGCGAGCGCGACCCGAACGATGCGGGCGCACTGCGCCTCGTCGCCACCGTCGGCGAAGTTTACGCGCAAATCCTCGCCGATGCGCGACGCTTTGATGAGAGCTTTGTTCTGGGTGAAGAGGTGGTCGCGGCGCAGCGCGATTTGGTTGTCCGGGCGGAAGGCGCTGCCGGCGCGCGGCGGACCCTGGCCGTCACGCTCATGACCAATGGCGGCAATTTCTACAATGGCGGCCAGTTCGACCGCGCGTGCGAGCGCTGGCGGGAGGCGCTCGGCATCTTTACGGGGCTCGAACGCGAAGGCGTACTGGCTGAGACCGATCGCACACGTTCAATGGCCTCGGCCCAGGATTATGTCGCCCGATCTTGCAACCCGCCCCATGCCGGCCTCGGTTCCAATCTTTGACAATTCGGAGAAATTTCGCGTTCGGCTTGGGGTGGAGGATTGCCAGCGTCGGCCCGAGACGTAAGACTTTGGCTCAATCAGGCAATGTCACAGTCCGCAGCCACTCCCGCCGCCGACCAGAAACAGCTACTGGCCGAGCATTACGATGAGTTCCGCCGCGTCGCGCGCGGCGTGCTCAACGGCGACGCGCAAGCGCTCCAGCTGCAACCGACGGATCTCGCCCACGCGGCCGCGATCAAGATTTTCTCGCTAAACCGCATTGATCTTCAGGGACGGACCCACTTCCTCTCGCTCTCAGCGCGGATCATGCGACAGATTTTGATGGATGAGGTCCGGCGCGTCCGCGCCGCCAAGCGCCAGGCGCCACCGGTCACCACGTTTTGGCCGGGCGAAGAAAACGCCGCGCTGGATCTAGAGGCGCTGGACGCGGCGCTCAGCAAGCTCGAAACCATCGACGCCGACCGTGCACGCCTCGTTGAGCAACGCTTTTTCGCCGGCTTAACGATCGAAGAGATCGCAGCCGCAGAAGGCAAATCCGAAAGCACGCTGAAGCGCCAGTGGCGCGCGGCGCGCGCCTGGCTCATCCACGAACTCGAACAACGCTAGCTAGTTTCCACTGCGCTGCGCAGCCTCGACTGCCCGCACGCGTGGCAAAATTTCTCGCTGTGCTGTGTCGCGAATATCGCTGGCGTACTCGAACCGCCCCCATGGACCGCGCACCGAGAACGGCACCACCACGCCGCCACGAGGTGATCGCGGCGCTAAACGCATGTCCAAGCGCCGGTTGGGCACGTCAATCAGCCCTATGCCTGGAATGCGCAAGTCTGCGGTGTTAAAGCTCAAATCGTCGGTCGCCAGGACGCCGTTATAAATCGCAAAGGTCGACGAAAAGCCCAGGAACTCCGTCCGCGCTTCAGGCGCAATGAGTTCGCCACGCAGCGCGTTGCGGATTGTCGTAGAAACGCCGCCAAGATCGACGCCGTGCAGAGTGCCCGACACCACTTCGATGTGGGTGCGTCCATTCAGCGCCGCCAAGAACTCGCTTTGCGTCCTGCCTTGCGTGCGCACGTTGAGGCTGACTTCCGCGCGACCCTCGATGTTGGAGAAGTTGATCGCGTCAGTGAGAAAGCGGCGTGCATCAAGTCCATTAAACGCCATGTCCTGCACGATGCGCGTCGAGTTTGCGTCGCGCGCATCAATCTCAAACCGGCCGCGCCCGGAGCCGCCATAGAGCGCCATGTTGTGCATCGTGGCGGCGAGGTAGCCTTCGTTTAGGACAAGGTTCAGCCGCGATGAATCGATGCGCATGCGCTGCACCAGCACGACGGCTGTCACCAGTTCGATATCAGCGTCGAACGCCTTCAAACCCGAGAAGTCGATCGGCGTCGCCGACGGCGCCTCGCGCACGTCAATCGCGCGAGCCGCCGGCTCTTGCGCGACCGCAGCGATCTCCGCCGCAGCATCACGTTGCGCGGTGTCCGGCGCAGCGGCAGCGGCAGCCAACTCAGCCGATGGCGTTTGTTGCGGCGCTTCGCCCGAGAGATACGGGTTCAAGTCGAAGTCGAAGAGCTCCAAGCGGCCGCTGAGATATGGCCGGCCCGCGCGCTCCGACAGCACAAAGTCCCCGCGCCCACGGACGCTATCGAGCCCGAAGCCGGCATTGCTAAAGCTGTAGGCGCCGTCGCTGATTTGCAGCCGTCCAGAAACCGCGAAGCTTTCAAAACCAACGCCGCCCCTGATCGGCGTGCCCATCCAAGCGGCGAGCCGGCGCAGGCTCGGACCATCGGCGCGCACGGTTCCCACGATTTCACCGGCGCCAGAAATGGTCTGCCCTTGAAACTCGGCGGTGAGAAGCTCGCTCTCGATCTTCAGCGTAACCGGCGTAAGTTCACCGCGCATCGCGGCGCCCGGCCGTGCAACCTCGACTTCCAATTCCACCCGCTGATCGGCATAGAGCACCGATCCTGCAAGACGCACCGGCTCGTTCATGCCATCGAACGCGGTGCTAACATCAACGTCGCCCACGACCCAGCCAGAGCCGTTGCGGGCGTCGAAATAGCTGACCTCGCCATTCATGACGCGCACCTCACGCAACGTCGTGCGCGAGGCTTGTGTCGGTGTTGTTGACGGCGGCGGCGCAGGTCCATCGGCGCGCACTGGCGTGAGCGCCCAATTGGTCTGGCCTTCCGCATCCACCTCCAGCGCCATCTGTGGATGTTGCAGCACGAGGCGACGGACCACGACCTGGCGATCGAACAGTGGCCGTATCTCCACGCCGATATCGATCTCGTCGGCCGCGATAAAGGATGGCGCGCGGCCACCCTCGACGTTTGACAAGGTTACGTCGTGAGCCCGCAGACCCAAGACCGGCCAATAGCTCACACCCACATCGCCGGCGATGGTCACGTCGCGGCCGGTGCCCGCCTCCACGGCGCGTTCCACCTCGGCCCGCACATCGAGCCGCAGGACGAGCCAAGTCAGCACCCCGGCGCCAATAAAGGCAGCCGCCACGAGGCCGCCGCCGATCAGCAGCACCCACCGCATCCAGGATTTCATGCAGAACTCCCCACGACTTTCGCCTCACCCTAGCCGCTGGCGGATCGGCCCGGAATAGCTATCTAGGAGCCCATGACCCAACCCGTCCCCGTTACCGTGCTGACCGGCTTCCTAGGCGCCGGCAAAACCACACTGCTCAATCGGATTTTGACCGAGCAGCACGGCAAAAAGTACGCCGTTATCGTCAATGAATTTGGCGAGATCGGGATCGACAATGACCTCATCGTCGATGCTGACGAAGAAGTGTTCGAAATGAACAATGGCTGCGTCTGCTGCACGGTGCGCGGCGACCTCATCCGCATCATTGAAGGTTTGATGAAGCGCAAAGGCCGTTTCGACGCGATTCTGGTCGAGACAACTGGATTGGCCAAACCGGCGCCAGTCGCGCAGACGTTTTTTGTCGATGCCGACGTGCGCTCGAAAACGAAGCTTGATGCGATTGTGACGGTCGTAGACGCCAAACACGTCATGCAGCAGCTCGAGAGTTCCGAAGAAGCGGTCGAGCAAATCGCCTTCGCCGACGTCATTCTGCTGAACAAGATCGACCTGGTTTCAAAGGACGAACTCGCCGCCATCGAGCGCCGGCTTCGCGGCGTGAACGCAACCGCCCGGCTCCACCGCATGTCACGCGGCGACGTACCGCTGGATGCGATCCTCGGCCTGCATGCGTTCGATCTCGACCGCGTCACCGAGATCGATCCGCACTTTCTGCCGGACCACGATTGCGATGATGCTTGCGCGCATCATGATCATGACCACCATGGTCACGACCATCACGATCACGAGCACCATCATCACGACGACCACGTCGCGGCGGCGGGTATCTCCAGCGTAGCGCTCTCCACCGAGAAACTGATCGATCCGCAAAAGCTCTTGCCTTGGCTGAATGAACTTACCCAGACGCGCGGGCCCGACATCCTGCGCCTCAAAGGCATCTTCGCCTTTCCCGACGAGCCGAAGCGCTTCGTCGTGCAAGGCGTCCACATGATCGTGGAAGGGGATACGCAGCGAGACTGGCGCGAGGACGAAAAGCGCGTCTCGCGTATCGTGTTCATTGGCCGCAACCTCGATCGCGCCGAGTTGGAAGCAGCCCTCATGGCGTGCGCGGCGTGACTGCGCAGGTTTATGAGACCGGCCGCCGTCTAGCACTCGGCGCAGCGGCGACGTCCGCACATTGGATCGGCGAAGAAGCGTGCTTTGCGCTCGGTGACGGCACAGTTCTATTCGCGGCGCGCGAAGGCGCAGTCCGCCGGATTGAGGCGCACGACGGCGTGATCCTCAGCGCGGCGCTGCATCCGGATGGCAACCGTCTCGTCACCGGCGGCGATGACGGCCGGTTGAAGGTCATCGCGCCGGACGGCGCTGTCGCCACGCTCGCTGAACTCCGCAAATGGGTCGATCACGTCGCCAGCGCAGCGGCGACTGGCGTGATCGTTGCGGGCGTCGGGAAAGAAGCGATCGTGTTTCGCGGCGACAAGGAATCACATCGCTACGCGCATCCGACGAGCGTCGGGGGCCTCGCGCTTGACGCCAAGGGCCGGCGCCTCGTCGCCACGCACTATAACGGCGCCACGTTGCGTTACGTGCTGACTGCAGATGACAAAGGCTCTGCGCTCAATTGGGCGGGCTCACACCTCGCGGTTACGATGTCGCCTGATGCAGATTACGTCGTCACCGGCATGCAAGAGAACGCGCTGCACGGCTGGCGCCTGCCGGACAAGACGGATCTGCGCATGGACGGCTACCCGTCCAAGACTAGGAGCTTCTCCTGGGATAAACGCGGCCGCTGGCTTGCCACCTCCGGCGCCAACAGCGCCATTGTTTGGCCGTTCGTCGGCAAACTCGGACCGCAAAGCAAAGCGCCACTGCAACCCGGAGAACGCGAGGCGCTCGTCACCGCAGTTACTTTCCATCCCACTGAGGAAATCCTCGCCATCGGTTATGCTGACGGCGCCGCCATGATCGTACGCTTCAGCGACAGCATGGGCATGGAGTTGGATGAGCCGGGTGAAGGCGCAGTCACCGCCCTGGCGTGGAGCCCTGACGGCAAGCGCATCGCCCTTGGCGACGAAGCCGGGCGCGGAGCGATCGTCGACGTTTAGTCAGCGCGTTTCCCAGGCAAGCCACACGGCAATACCCGCAATCCCGAGCGCCAGCAGGCGTCGCACCAGCGGTGCATGTTCGGTCTGAACAATGAGCGCGCCAGCGCGCGCCGCGCCCACGACAATCAAACTGTGAACGATCAGACTTATCGCTAAGTGCACGCAGCCAAGTGCAAGCGCTTGGACCCAAAACGGTGCGTGATCGGCCGCGATAAAGCTCGGCAACAACGCAACGTAGAAAACCATGGCTTTGGGATTCAGCAGGTTGGCGAGCAAACCTCGCCAGAACGGCGCGTTGTCGAAGTCGCGCGCGTGACCGGGAGACGTTTCCCGCGCACCGCGCCAAGCCTCCCAGGCGAGGTAGAGCAGATAGAAAACACCCGCCCATCGCAGCGCGCCGAACAGGAGCGGCGCCGATGCGATAACTTCCGCCACGCCAAACACGGCGAGCATCATGTAGAACGCGAGCCCCACACTGACGCCAAGCACCGCCTTGAAACCGGCGACACGGCCCTCAGCAGCAGAGAGCGCTGCCAAATATCCCATGTTGGGGCCGGGCGTGAGTTCAATCAGGCTCACAGCGATAAGGAAGGGCACGATCACGCCAGGATCGACCGGCAGGTTGTTCACATCAACTCCGCAGCGTCTGCGCTGTAAGGACTTGATCCATCACTTTCACCACGCTCGCGATCTCATCGACGATGCGCCGAGCGCGCGACGGATCGACCAGCGGTTTGAACATATCGCCTGGCTCGAAGAGGTTGCCACCTTCAACCGCGACGAGCAAATCGCCGCCTTCAAACGCGCACCGGATGCGCTTACCATGCAGCCCAGTTTCGAGCGCGATCAGCCGCTCCATCATCACTGGATGCAACAAGTAGCGCGCTTCGACCTGGTCCGTACCCCATACTTCGAAGGCCTTCTCGAACTCGCTAGCCACCAGCCGCACGCGCTCAAGTTTCTTGCCATCCAACTGGCCGCCGCCGAACACATTGAACACACCCGCATCGCGCCGAACGATGGTGACGCCAAGAAACTCACGCGGGAACTGCATGCGGATCAGCTGGCCGCGAAACACCGTTGTGTAACGGGTTCGCCCCTTGCTGTCAGTGGTCCGCGTCTCAAGGTGTCCCTCATAAAGTTCGTAGCGGGCGCCCTTGTGCGCGCCGCTGAACAAATCTTCAAAACTCGAACGCGCGTATCCGGGCAAGAGCTTCAGCGCTTTCAAGCGCTCTAGGGCCGGAGGCGCGAAGCCGGCGATGGCGTAGCTGGCGCCCATCGCTTCTGCGATCGCGGCGCAATACTCCTGCTTCAGCTTCTTCGCCAACTTCGCCAGCGGCTGATAGGCGATCACCAACCCAATCACCGCCGCGACCAGTCCGAAAACGAGACCGGGGCCCAGATCCTGAGTCATCAGCCCCACGCCAACGGCCACCGCGGCTGCAACCGCGATAGAGATCCCAACGCCTGTCTTGAACTTCTTCAGCGCCTCCAAGCGGTGCTCTTCATTGGCGTGGAAACACGGCTCGATACGCTCCTTGTAGAGGCGCGCAAAGAGCGAGTCGTCCAAGTGCGCCAAGTCGATCGGCTGCGTCGCGTCGTTCAAGGCGAAACCTCCACGCGTTCTTCATGTGCAGACTCCCGCCCGATTGCAACGGATTGGCCCACGCGCATACTGGGCGGATGAAGATTGATCGCCGCGCCCTCATGGCCTCCGGACTAGCGCTCGCCGCCGCGCCCGACGTCCGCGCCCAAGCCGCTCCAATCGCTCGCACCACCTTCGGCCGCGTGCGCGGCGCCACTGAAGGCGGGGTGCTGAGCTTCAAGGGCGTCCGCTACGGCGCGCCGACGCAGCGCTTCATGGCGCCGCGCGAACCAACATCGTGGCGCGGCGTGCGCGATGCGCTAGCTTATGGGCCCGCGTGCCTGCAACGCGGACTCGATGACGAGCCGCAAAGCGAAGACTGCCTCTTCCTCAATATCTGGACGCCATCGCTGCAGGGCCAGCGGCCGGTGCTACTCTACATCCACGGCGGCGCTTACAATACCGGGTCAGGTTCGAGCCCGATCACCAATGGCGCGCGCCTGGCCGAACGAGGCGACGTCGTCGTCATCACGCTGAACCATCGCTTGAACGCGTTTGGCTACGCCTACCTCGCCGCGCACGGTTTTCCCGACAGCGGCAATGTCGGCCAACTCGATCTTATCCTCGCGCTTGAATGGGTGCGCGAAAACATCGGGCATTTCGGCGGCGCTCCTGGGCTCATCACCGTGTTCGGCCAATCCGGCGGCGGGGCAAAGATCGCAACGCTCATGGCGATGCCAGCCGCAGCGGGGCTTTTCCATCGCGCGCTCACGATGAGCGGCCAGCAAGTGACGGCCTCGGGCCCGCTCAACGCGACACGGCGCACCAACGCATATCTCGAAGCGTGTGGCCTCAGCGCTCAGAACACGCGCGATATCGCCACGCTGCCCGCGTCACGCCTGGTCGAAGCGCTTCAGCCCACCGATCCCGTACTCGGTTTCGGCTCGATCTATTTTGGCCCTGTGCTCGATCAGCGCTACTTGCAACGCCACCCGTTCTATCCGGACGCCGCGCCGCAATCGCTCGCCATTCCGATGATGATCGGTAACACGCGCGATGAGACACGAGGTTTCGTCGGCAGTGATCGCTCGTTGTTCTCGCTTACATGGGATGAGGTCGCGCCGCGCCTCGCGAGCGCCATGCGCATCGACATCGACCCAGCTCATGTCGTTCGCGAATACCGTCTTCTCTATCCCAATTACTCGCCGTCAGACGTGTATTTTGCCGCCTCAACCGCCGCGCGCTCATGGCGTGGCGCGCTGATCGAGTTGGAGGAGCGCGCAAGAGCAGGCGCGCCCGCTTACGCCTATCAGCTCGATTGGCGCGCTCCAGCAGAGGGCGGCATTTTCGGCGCGCCCCACACGCTCGATATCCCGCTGGTGTTCGGAAACCTGGAAGACTCGCACTGGATCGGCGCGCGGACGCCGGAAGCAGAAGCGATGTCGGCGCGGATGATGGACACGCTCATCCGCTTCGCGCGCACCGGTGATCCGGGCTGGCCCGCCTACACGCCGAATGCGCGTCAAACCATGATCTTCGACACAACGTCCCGTGTCGTCAGCGATCCGCGCCGCCGGGAGCGGGAACTGTTCGCCAGAGTGCCATACATTCAGCCCGGCACTTAGACTCTCGCCAACGCGCGCAGGCCATCTTCAACGGAGATGACCGGCTTATAGCCCATCTCAGCCTGCGCCTTGGCGTCGCGCAGAACAGAATCGCGAGAGAGGATCATTGCGCTGAAGCGCGTCAAAGGCGGCTCGCCCTTCAGATTGAAGGTGCGCCAGAGAAATTCGCACGTCGCGCCGAGCGCATCGGCGATACCAGACGAGACATTGCGATCGGGCAGCGTAATGCCGCGCGCGTTAGCAATACCGGTGATGATTTCGCGCATCGTGCGCACGCCATCGTCCAGAATGAAGTAGGCCTCGCCGCCGTCGCCTTTCGACAGCGCGAGTTCAATGGCGTGAACGAGGTTGTCGATGTGCGTGGTCGAGGTTTCCGCCTTACCGCCATCGACCCACATCCATTGTCCCGATTGCGCGACACGCTCGATCGTAGGCAGCAGTGTGGTGTCGCCCGGGCCCCATATGAAACGCGGTCGCAGGATGATAGTTTCGAAACCCGGCGCGTTGGCGCGGCGTACCAGCACCTCCGCCTGCGCTTTGGTCGCGGCGTAGGGATAGGGCGAGTTCGGCGCGAGTGGGTAGGTCTCGTCCACTCCACGCAAATGCTGGCCGCGCCACAACACGCTCTCAGTGCTGATGTGGATGAAACGTCTAGCGCCCGCCTCGCGCGCAGCGGCCAACATGCGCGCCGTGCCGTCCACGTTGAAGCGCTTCCATGCGTCACGCGGACCCCATTGCTCTACGAACGCAGCACAATGGACAATCGCTTCGGCATCGCCGATGTGGGCGGCCGTTACATTCTCCAGATCGCATCGCACCGGCGTTCCGCCGCGTTCGGCGATCACCGGATCGGACGCAGCCGAGCGCGACATCGCCCGCACCACGTGCCCCGAGAATCCGAGCGCCTTGGTCGCCGCGCCGCCGACAAAGCCGGATGCGCCGGTGACGAAGATGCGCATTACGCGCCGCCTTTGATTTGGGTCAGCGCATGCGAGAGCTTTTGCACCGACGCGCTCGCGTCGGTACGGCGCTCGCGCAATTCCTCGACAACCTCTTCCGGCGCCTTGGCGACGAAGTCAGCGTTGCCGAGTTTTGCGTCCATCTTCGCGACTTCGCCTTCAAGCTTGGCGATCTCTTTGGCCAAACGCGCGGACTCGACCGGCAGATCGACAACGCCCTGCAACGGCAGCGCCACTGTTGCGCCCGAAAGCACGAACGTCACCGAGCCCCCGGGCGCCGCCTCGGCGCTGGTCGAGTATTCAAGCCGCGCCATGCGATCGATCAGATCCTGATAACGCTCCAGCCGCCGCTCGGCATCAGCGCCCGCGCCGATCAGGAGAAGCGGGATCTTGGCGCCGGCCGGCACGTTCAGCTCTGAACGCGTCGAGCGCGTTTCATCAATCAGATCGATCATCCACTGGATTTCAGCTTCAGCATCCGCATCGATCAGATCGTCGCTGAGCTCAGGCCAGCTATCGACGATCAGCATGCCCTCACGCCGCTGGCCGAACTCGCCCATGCGCGTCCAGATTTCTTCGGTAATGAACGGCATGAACGGGTGGAGCATGATCAAAATCTGATCGAGCACCCAGGCTGCCGTGCGCCGCGTTTCCGTCTTCGCGGCTTCATCGGCGCCGTTCAGTAGCGGCTTGATGAACTCAAGGTACCAATCGCAGTAGACGTTCCACACGAACTTGTAGAGCGCGCCCGCTGCCTCATTGAAGCGCCGCGCTTCAAGTTCGCGCGTGACCGCCGCCGCAGCCTTTGCGGTTTCACCCACGATCCATTTATTGACCGTCTGCTCGGGTGAGCGCGGATCGTACTCGTCCCACACCGCGCATTCGTTCATCTGCGCGAAGCGCGCGGCGTTCCAGAGCTTGGTGCCAAAATTGCGATAGCCTTCGATGCGCTGCTCGCTGAGCTTGATGTCACGGCCCTGCGCCGCCATCGCAGCCAGCGTGAAACGCAGAGCATCGGCGCCGTATTTATCGATGAGGTCCAAGGGGTCCATCGTGTTGCCCTTGGACTTCGACATCTTCTGGCCTTTGGCGTCCCGGACCAGAGCGTGGATGTAGACCTCCTTGAACGGCTCTTCCTTCATGAAGTGCATGCCGAACATCATCATCCGCGCCACCCAGAAGAAGATGATGTCGTGGGCAGTGACGAGCGTGGAGGTGGGATAAAAGCGCTTCAACTCTGACGTCTTTTCCGGCCAGCCGAGAGTCGAGAACGGCCAGAGGCCAGATGAGAACCAAGTGTCGAGCACGTCTTCATCTTGGCGAAGCGCGACGTCCTTGCCGTAGTGCTTCTTGGCCGCGCTCTTCGCCGCAGCATCGCTTTCTTCGACGAACACATGATCATCCGGCCCGTACCAAGCCGGAATGCGGTGGCCCCACCAGAGCTGACGCGAGACGCACCACGGCTCGATGTTGCGCATCCATTGGTAATACGTCTTCGTCCACGTCTCCGGCACGAACTTGGTCTTGCCAGTTTCAACCGCCGCGATCGCCGCCTTCGCCAGTTCGCCAGCGTTCACATACCACTGGTCCGTCAGCATCGGCTCGATCACGACGTTCGAACGATCTCCGAACGGCTGCATGATCTTCTTGTTCTCGATGCGATCGAGCAGGCCGAGCGCCTCGATATCCTCGACCACGCGTTTGCGCGCTTCGAAGCGATCGAGCCCGCGATACTTCGCCGGCACATGCTCGCCGGTTGCCATGCGGCCTTTGGTATCCATCAGGATGTAGAGCGGCAGATCGTGCGCGCGGGCCACCTTGTAGTCATTAAAGTCATGCGCGCCGGTGATCTTCACCGCGCCCGAACCGAAATCAGGGTCAGGGTATTCGTCAGCGATAATCGGGATGTAACGATCCGCGAGCGGCAGCAGCACGCGCTTGCCGACGATGCCGGCGTAACGCGTATCGCTCGGATGCACCGCGACGGCGCCGTCGCCGAGCATCGTTTCCGGACGCGTCGTGGCGATGGCGATGTAATCGCGCGTTTCCCACTCGGTTGGCTTTCCCTCTTCGTCGTGCGCGATCGGGAACTGGTAGGTTTCGCCGTTCTCAAGCGGATATTTGAAATGCCAGAAATGACCCGCGACTTCGCGGTTCTCCACTTCTAGATCGGAGATCGCCGTTTCGAAATGCGGATCCCAATTCACGAGGCGCTTGTCTTTGTAGATCAGGCCTTCCTTGTGCAGCTGCACGAAGACTTTCAGCACAGCGGCCGAAAGCCCTTCATCCATCGTGAAGCGTTCGCGCGACCAATCGCACGAGGCGCCCAGACGGCGCAGCTGATTGAGGATCGTGCCGCCGCTTTCTTCTTTCCACGCCCACACGCGCTTCAGAAATTCCTCGCGCCCAAGCGAACGGCGATCTTCGTTCTTGCCAGCTTGCGCCAGCTGACGCTCCACCACCATCTGCGTCGCGATGCCGGCGTGATCTGTTCCCGGCTGCCAAAGCACGCTCTTGCCGCGCAACCGCTCAAAGCGGACCAGCACGTCCTGCAGCGTATTGTTGAGCGCGTGCCCAATGTGGAGCGAGCCCGTCACGTTGGGCGGCGGGATCACGATGCAGAAGGGCTCGGCCTTCGGGTCGTTCTTCGGCTTGAAGGCCCCGGATTTCTCCCAAGCCTCGCTCCAGCGCGGCTCCACTTGCTTTGGATTGAACGTCGTCTCGATCATGCGGAGGGCTATAGCAGGGTCGCGGCGCGGCAGGGAGACGGCATTTCGCACCTGCGAACCGCCAAAAATGAAAACGCCCCGGCTTCCGCCAGGGCGCTTTGGTGTTGTGGTGCTGTGGAGCCTACCGCGCCAGGCGCGAGATGCGTTCCATTTCCGCCTCGACCCGCGCGTCAACGATAGCGGGCAAGTTACGGTCCAGCCATTCCTTCAGCATCGGCTTTAAGAGCTCGCGCACGACCCCCTCAACCGTCTGGTTCGGGGTTTCAGCAATCCGGAGCGAGCCGGCGAGACGCGCCAGAGCACCAGCAGCCGCTGTGGCCGAAGGCGGCGAAACAATCGTGTCAGTCACCGCTACGGTTTCATGCACGACCTGGTTCGTACGCGCGACCGGCTGTGCAACGGGTTCCGGAACCGGGGCCACTTCTTGCGCTACAACTTGCTCAACCGCTTCGAAGACAATGTCGTCATCAACAGTTTGCGTAGCGGCGTGAACCGGCGGCGGAGCACGCGTTGGCTCGTCGGTTTGGGTAAGATCGAGCACCGGCTCAGACGGTTGCTCCTCTTCAGAAATGATCCGACGGATCGACGCCAGAATCTCTTCCATGGAAGGTTCGGCTTGCGGTTCTTGCAGCGCCATCTTGAGCCTCACGAGTTCCAAGCGAGTCGCTTGCGACTCAAACGTTATTGATCACAGCGATTCCCGTCCACTCGTGCAAAACAGCGCGCACACGCGACTCGCCAACTGCTGCGCATGCTCGACGGGATCAGATAAGGGAGCGTTAACGTGAGTTCACGCGCGCGCGGCGTTTCCGCACGCAGCGAGATCAAAACGCAAAGGCGCGCGGTCGCTCGAGGCCCGGCGTCAAAGGGGGGAACGCATCGAAAACAGTGCGATGCGAAAACGAATCTCCAGTGCGCGTATAGATTCGCGCCGCGCCTGCCGCGCCGTCGCGTACGATCGCGCCGAGGCGTCCACCCGGTGCGAGTTGCTGCAACCACGCATCCGGAACGATCTCCGTCGCACCGTTCAACAGAATGACGTCGTAAGGCGCCTCATCTTTCCATCCGTCGACAACCGCAGTGGAAACGGCCTTCACGTTCGCCAATCCGCACGACTCGAGGGCAGCGCCGGCCGCAAACGACAGATCCGCGTCCGGGTCGAGTGTGATGACGGCTTTGCAGCATGAGGCCAGCACGGCCGCGCCGTAGCCGGTGGCGCCAGCAACTTCGAGCGCTCGCTCATTGGCCTGCGGCGCCAGCGCTTGGATGAGCTTCGCAAGATCGCGCGGCCGCAACAGGACGCGGCCAGACGCGACTTCGACTTCCAGATCAGCGTAAGCCAGCGCCCGCTTGTGCGCCGGCGCGAAGCGTTCGCGCGGCAGATGACGCATGGCTTGGATAATCCGGCTGTCGGTCACGTCCGCGGGCCGGACCTGACTTTCCACCATTATGTCGCGAGCGCGCGCCAAATCCATGCGTACTGGTCTCCAAGTCGGCCCCGGTTAAGCCGCCCCGGCTCTGTCCGCAAGCCGCCCATTGCCGCGCCCTAACGGCAGATGTCGAAGGGCCCCATATCGAGGTGGAAATGATCGGAGTGCGCCTGATTATAGTCGGGCGACAGAACACCCTGGAACACATCGCAACCTCCATTGCGGACTTGGCGGAGGAAAGCCGCGTCGGCCTCCGGTCCGTCCCAGCCCCGCAGCACACTGACCACGCGGCCGTTCTCCAAACGAAAGCCCGAGATATCGATGGCGTTGGCGCTGGCGTGCTCACTCAGCCGCCCTTCTGACCGGCCGTAAACATTGCGGCAGGCGTAAGTTCCGATCATCTCAATCCGGGCCACGGGGCTTTCCAGCCACTCCGCCGCAGCAGGGATGACCACTTCGCGCTCCCAGACGTAGAGCGCTGCGGCCAAAGGACAGCTGACACGCACCGCGCCGGAATACGGCAGTCCCGATTGGGTCACCGACACGGCGTCGGCAAAGCCACACTGGCCTTCAGCGCCCTCACGCCTGTCTTCGATGGGTTCTACCTGCACCGCAGATGCAGCCAAAGTCTCGCGGCACAACGCCGAATCGCCGCGGACACGGTCGAATTGCATCGCCGTCGCCCAGCCGATCGGGCGTTCGATATCCAGGCTCCTGAACGGCGAGCGCTCGGATGGCAGCGCCCACACCCACTCGATACCCCGCCACGCCGCGAACGCCAACGCCGCCAACACCGCAAACCAGATTAGCCAACGCTTCGCCGCATCCATGCTCGCTAAGAACTGGCGCCCAGACCCGGATCAGCAAGGCCCCGCGAGCTTGCGACGCTTGACCGTCCGCACCCGACACGCCTAGGAGTGCCGCCCCACCGAACCCATATCGCGGTGGTACGGCCTCGTGGCGGAGTGGCGACGCAGCGGACTGCAAATCCGCGAACCCCGGTTCAATTCCGGGCGAGGCCTCCAACCTTCCCTCCGAAATCCGAAGCAGCTGCAATAGCGCTCGATTTCAAGGTGTTGGCAAAATTGGTGAACCAAACCTTCCGCATTAACTCCGTGTTTACCGGTTAGTGCGATCTTCACCTTGTCTTCCCTTGGAGACACCCCACCATACCCAACGCCTTCGAGGGCCCCGAAAGGGGCCCTCGTTTTCCTTTGAGTGTGGCTATTCGCCTATCGATAGCTGGCATCCGGGGCTTTTCCCCTGGCGCCGAACTTGATAGTAAGCCCGCCGCTGGCATTCGCGCTGGCGAAAGTGTTCCTCGGTAGCTCAGTGGTAGAGCATCCGACTGTTAATCGGATGGTCGTAGGTTCGAATCCTACCCGGGGAGCCATTTTCTCTTTATCAGGCCCGAGCCCGCAGGCGTTCGCCGCGGGCTTTTGTTTGGCTAGGTCGCCGCCTTGTAAACCGGCAGCAAGTGCCCGAGCCGCGCGCCCATTTCGGCGCCCAGCGCCTGCAGCCCGCTCATCGGGCGGATCATCACTTCGAAATCGGTGATTAGCCCGTCCGCATCGAACTGAATGAGATCGATACCTTTCAGCTGCTTCTCACCAACCCGCGCGCTGAACTCCAGCACAACGCTGCGCCCATCCGCGGAGACGAGTTGGCGATGATACGTGAAGTCCTCGAACACGGTCAGCACCGTGCGCAGCAGCAACGCCACCGCCTGCGCCGATTGATACGGCTTGAACGCCATCGGCGAACGAAACACTGCGTCCGGATGGATGATCGCATCGAGCTGGGCGAGGTCCTTGCTGGCGACCATGACATGCCACTTCTGCAGTGAAACGGCGACGTTGGGACTGAGGTTGGGCAAGGCGCTCATGGAGAGAGCCTAAGCCGAGCTGCCCACGAGGTCGAGAGTGCGGGCTTTCGTTTGAGCCCCCGGCAGGGCATGAGAGCCGCGGAGGGTACATGCACGACGTCATCATCATCGGCGGTGGGCACAACGGGCTGGTCTGCGCTGCCTATCTCGCGGACGCCGGTCACAAAGTGCTGGTGCTGGAGCGGCGTGACGTCGTTGGCGGCGCGGCGGTGACGGAAGAGTTTCACCCAGGCTTTCGGAATTCGGTGGCGAGCTACACCGTCTCACTGCTCAACCCCAAGGTCATCGCGGACCTCGATCTCGCGCGCCACGGCCTGCGCATCGTTGAACGCAAAGTGTCGAACTTCCTGCCGCTGCCGGACGGCGATTACTTCATGTCGGTGCCGGGGATCACACAAGCACAGGTCGCCCGCTTTTCGGCGCGCGATGCCGAACGCCTGCCCGAATATGAGCGGCGCCTAGAAGTCATCGCTGATGTCGTGCGCGCGCTCTTGCTGGAGCAGCCGCCGAACCTAGTTGAGCATGGCTTCGTCCGCGGCATTGAAGAAGCATTGCGCGCAGCGCAGTTGGGCGGGCGCCTCAACAAGCTCGACATCACCGGCAAGCGCGACCTGCTCGACCTCTTCGCCGAAAGCGCCGGCGATTGGCTCGACGGCTGGTTCGAAAGCGACCCGATCAAAGCGTTGTTCGGCTTCGACTCGATCGTCGGCAATTTCGCGAGCCCCTACACGCCGGGCTCTGCTTACGTGTTGCTGCATCACGTCTTCGGCGAAGTGAACGGCAAGAAAGGGCTCTGGGGCCACGCCATCGGCGGCATGGGCGCGATCACGCAAGCCATGGCCGCCTGCTGCCGCGAGCGCGGCGTTGAAATTCGCACCGGCGTGGCAGTCAAAGAGCTCATCGTTGAAAACGGCAGCGCCGTGGGCATCGTCACCGAGAAGGGCGAAACGCAGCGCGCGAAAGCCGTCATCTCCAATCTCAATCCAAAATTGCTGTTCGAAAAAATCGTCCCCTCCGGCGCCCTGCCCGACGATTTCCGCGAACGCATCACCCGCTATCGCAACGGCTCCGGCACCTTCCGCATGAACGTGGCGCTCTCCGAACTACCGCGATTCACCTGCAAACCGGAGCCGGGCGATCACCTCACCGCCGGCATCATCATCGCGCCTTCCATGCGCTATATGGAAAAGGCCTATGACGATGCGCGCGCCTATGGCTGGTCGCGCGAACCTATCGTCGAAATGCTCATCCCTTCAACGCTGGACGATAGCCTCGCCCCGCCTGGCCAGCACGTCGCCAGCCTCTTCTGCCAGCACGTGCAACCGCAACTCTCGGACGGCCGCTCATGGGACGATCACCGCGATGAGGTGGCCGATCTAATGATCGCCACAGTCGATAAGCACGCGCCTGGCTTCGCCAAGAGCGTGCTGGGCCGGCAGATTATGTCGCCGCTCGATCTCGAACGCACGTTCGGCCTCGTGAATGGCGACATCATGCATGGCGCGCTCTCGCTCGATCAGCTGTTCAGCGCCCGGCCCGTGCTTGGCCACGGCGACTACCGCGCGCCGATCGCCGGCCTCTACATGTGCGGCGCTGGCACGCATCCCGGCGGCGGCGTCACCGGTGCGCCGGGGCACAATGCCGCCAAAGTCGTTGCGCGCGATCTGCGCGGAGGAAAACTCGGATGAACCTTCTAGTTTCTCTCGCCGCAGCGCTCACACTCGCCGCGTGCGCGACCTCGGCTGACCAAACACCAGCCGGCCCGCCTTCGCTTGAAGTTGCACAGGGCCAGCCTGCGCCACCACAGGCGCGCTTCTATGTCGACTGCATCGCGCAGGCGTCACAAGCCAACACCTACGATCGCGAAGGCAACGTCATCCGCTTCCATTGCAACGGCGTGCCCGCGCAAGCCTTCTTCGAAGGCCTCGCGAGCTGGAGCGCGCAAGCCGGGTCCGAAATCAATGCAGACGGCGCGACCTGGCGTTTCAGCACGCCGATCCGAGAGAACCCGTCCTTCGTCGATTTCTGCCGGCGCGAAAGCGAAGGCGCCACCGCGCGCCATCAGTGCACGGTGGTGCTCAACGTAGGCGAGTTTCTGGCGCAGTAACCGCTAGCGCGCCGACATCTCCCGGAAACTGATCGCATTCATTGGCGCGCGCCCAGGATTAAATGCCTGCACTTCAAATGAGCGGCCGGCTTTCAGCGTCTCGATAAAGGTGCGCGCCAAGGCAGCCTCCGGTCCCGTGGTGACAAAGGCGTCCGCACGGTCGCCGGCATGGTCGCCCGGGCGCGGCCGATAATCGACGCTGATCCGCGCGCGGAAGATCACGCGGAATGACGTAGGCTCACGCGCGTTGACGACGCGATCGTGCCAAGAACATTGGCCCGCCGCGAGTCCTCGTGTTGCGGTGGAGCGCCGGAAGCTGACCACGACTTCAGTGCCACCCGTTTCTTGGCCCAGCACATTTACGCTCATGTCACCGCCGGCGCGGCAATGCAGTGGATAGCGCGTCTGTGCTTCGGCGGGTGTTGCAGCGAGAGCGGCGAATAAAGTGGCGACGAACATAAGAGCAAAGCGCATGGCGTTCTCCCCGATAGCGTCCCCGAGTTCGACGCTAGCGCGGAACCTAACGTCGGGAAAGCCGCTTATTCGGCCGCCGCAATGGCCTCCGGCTCTTCAGCCTGTCGCTTCCACAAGCTGGCGTAGAGCCCATCCTTGGCGATCAGCGCCGCGTGCGTGCCGCGTTCGACCACCCGGCCATCCTCAAGCACGACGATCTGATCGGCGTTTGCAATGGTGCTCAGACGGTGCGCGACGACGATTGTCGTGCGCCCGCGTGACGCTGCCTCCAGCGCATCCTGCACGTCGGCCTCGGTGCCGCTGTCGAGTGACGACGTCGCCTCGTCCAGGATCAGGATACGCGGATCTTTCAGCACCACGCGTGCAATGCCGACGCGCTGCTTCTCCCCACCGCTCAGTTTCAAGCCACGTTCGCCGACGCGCGTGTCCCAGCCCTGCGGCAATTCCTGAATGAAGTGCAGCAGCTGCGCGCGTTGCGCCGCTTCGTCGAGTTCAGCCTGTGTCGCTTCGGGGCGACCATAGGCGATGTTGTAGCGGATCGTGTCGTTGAACAGGACGACGTCCTGCGGCACCAGGCCAAGCACCGAGCGCAAACTCGCTTGCGTAACATCGCGCAAATTCTGCCCGTCAATGCGCACTTCGCCGCCGGCCGGATCATAGAACCGGAACAGCAATTTCAGGATAGTTGATTTGCCCGCGCCGGATGGGCCGACCACCGCGGTGGTTTTGCCCGCAAGCGCCGTGAACGAAACCTCATGCAGGCCTTGGTCCCGGCCCTCGTGCGAGAAGTTGACGCGATCGAACACGACTTCACCCGGCCCAGGCTTCAGCGTTTTCGCCTCCGGCTCATCCGCTACGTCCGGCGCCTCATCGAGCAGCGTGAACATCTTCTCCATATCGATCGAGGTCTGTTTGATCTCGCGATAGGCGAAGCCCAGAATGTTCAGCGGCGCGTAGAGATTGGTCATGATCAAGATGACTGCGGTGATGTCGCCAGGCCCCATCGGCCCGCGCGCGACCAACACGCCCGCCGCCACCACCATGGCGACGAGGCCGATGTTCATGATCACCGTCTGCAGCACGTTCAGCAGCACGAGCGAGGTGTTCGATCGCACCGCGGCGTTGGCATACGAAGCGAGTGCGCGGTCATAGCGCTCGCTTTCGCGCTTCTCGGCGGCAAAGCTTTTCACCGTCTCGAAATTGAGCAACGAATCCACCGCGCGGCCCGCCGCTTCGGTGTCGGCCTCGTTCATCTCGCGACGGTGCTTAAGCCGCCATTCAGTCACGCCGAACGTGATCCACGCGTAGATGCAAACCGTGAGGCCGGCGATCAGCGAGAATTGCCAACCGTACTTAAAGCCAAGCACACCTGCCGCGAGCAGCAACTCGATCACCGTGGGCGCGATGTTGAACGCCAGGAAACGGAGCAAGAAGTCGATGGCCCGCACGCCGCGTTCGATGGTGCGATAGACGGCGCCCGTCCGCTTCGATTGGTGAAAGCGTACCGAAAGCGCGTGCACGTGGGTAAACACGCGTGTACCCGCGCGCCGCTGCGCCTCTTCGCTGATCGGCTGGAAGATTGCGTCGCGAATCTGGGGCCCAGCGGTAGACGCGAAGCGAAGCGCCGCCCAGAACCCAGCAAGGCCGATGAACATCGGCAGCGCGCCGCGTGCATCGCCCGCAGCCAGCGCGTTAATGCCGTCGGCAAGCACCAGCGGCGAAAACACCGCCAGCACCTTACCCAAAAGGGTGAGGACGAAGGCAGCGCCCAGGCGCAAGCGATAGCCCGGCCCCTCCAGGCCGCCGATCAGGCTCATCAGCTGGCCGATGGTGCGCAATATCGGCGGCGAAACATCGATGGACGGTTCCGCCTTCGACACCACTTTTCCTTCACCGCGCGCCATTTGGAACAATCCTTGAAGGGACGACTTAGGCGCGGGTGATTTCCCCCGCAATGGCGTCTGATGAGCTAAGCTTGGTGTATGCCCATGGCTGATTCCAGTCCGCTCGGTCCCGCAGTGCGCTCGGTGTGCGTCTATTGCGGCTCATCGGAGACGACGAAGCCCGAATATCTCGACCTCGCAACGCGTTTCGGCGCGGCGCTTGCGGCAAATGGCCTGCGCCTGGTTTATGGCGGCGGCGCCATCGGCCTCATGGGCCGATGCGCGCGCGCGGCGCACGAAGCTGGCGGCGAGGTGCTCGGCATCATGCCGCGCTTCCTGGAGCGGCGCGAAATCATTTACGCCGATGTGCCGCACCGCATGGTCGACACCATGCACGAGCGCAAACACATCATGTTCGAGGAAAGCGACGCGTTCGTCGTTCTGCCTGGCGGCATCGGTACCCTAGAGGAAGCGGTCGAAACGCTTTCCTGGCGCCGGCTCGATCTGCACAAGAAGCCGGTCGTGTTTCTTTCCGAGGATGATTTCTGGGCGCCGTTCTTCACACTGATGCAGCACACGATCGATGCGAACCTCACGCCGGCCGCCTTTAATGACGCCGTCGCCTACGCACGCACGATCGAGGATTGCTTCGCGGCCTTAGGCGTCCCCGCCTCGACTTGAACCTCGCGTTAACGGGCGCACGGTAGCCTGTTCCCGGTAAACGGGGATTAACGATGGGCTTCGGCAAACGGCCATCCTCAGCTCCAGCGCCTAGGCCGACCACACCAGATTCGCCGGTGGGTCGTCAGGCGCCGCCAGCCGCGGTGGGACCGAGCGAAACCAATCTCAGCCCCGACGCCCGCTTAGATCAGGCTCGCGCCGCGATGGAAGCGCGCCATGCGCAACTTCAACGCAACACAGAAGCCCTTCTGCCCGGCGCAAAGATGCGCCCATTCTTTCTGATACCCGAGGCTTGCTGGGAGGGTCCTACAGGCTCCTTCCTGATGGAGACCCTCGATCTTTACGCGCACGACAATTGGAACGTCATGTTCCTGGCCGCCGACGAGCGTACGGCCGCCGCGCTGGACATCGCATTGCATCCCAACGGCGACGTTCCGGCCTTTATCCAAGCAACCCAGCGGCTCATGGACGAATGTCAGCTGAACATGAACGGCGCTCACAACGAGGCGGCCCGAACCGGAAATTTTAACGGCTACAACGAGGCGCGTCACGACGCTCGCGAGCAGGTAAAGCTATTGGCGGGGCTCTTCGCCAAGCAAATCGTCGAGGCCTGGCAAAAGCGCAGCGCTGGTCACGGGGCCTGACTTTTTCAGTGCAGCCGCGACAGAAACTCGGTCCGCCCTAGACTAACCCACCATGAGCATCAGTGCCGACCAGGATGCGCGCTACCTTGCCGCCGCCGAGGCGCATGGTCCCGCTTTGCAGCGTCTGGCCGGCGCGTTCGAGGCGAACCCGGAACGCCGGCGCGACCTTTTGCAGGATATGCACGTCGCGCTCTGGCGCAGCTTTGCCGCCTTCGATGATCGCTGCTCGGTGCGCACTTGGGTCTATCGCGTCGCCCACAACGTCGCCGCCAGCTACGTCGATAAGGAGCGCCGGACACACAAAGGCGCGGTCACGATCGACGAGATCGAACACTTGCCGGATTCCACGAGCATCGCCGCCGATGTCGAGGAGAGCGAAACCGTCGCCCGCTTGCATGCGCTGATCCGCCAACTCAAAGCGCCGGACCGCCAAATCATCACGCTCTATCTCGAAGAGCTCGACGCCGCCGCCATCGCCGAAATCACTGGCCTCTCCTCCGGCGCCGTCGCCACCCGCATCTCACGGCTGAAGACCCACCTCGCCGCAAAATTCCATGAGCACGCCAATGTCTGACCGCGATCCCCTTCAATCGATTTGGCAGAACCAAAGCCAAGAGGAATTCTCCATGAGCCTCGCCGACATTCACACGCGCGCCGAGCGCTTCCAATCCCGCATCCGCGTGCGCAACTGGGGTGAGTACGCCGCCGCCGCTTTCGTCGTGGCGTTCTTCGGTTGGATGGCCGTGACCGTGCCGGAGCCGATCGTGCAAATCGGCGCGGTGCTGATCGTCTTGGGCGCGCTTTACGTGTGCTGGAAACTGCACCAGCTCGGACGCGCTGCGTCCGGTGATGAACTGAACGCCGGCGCGCAAAGCTGGGCGGCGTTCCACCGTGCCGAACTCACGCGCCAGAGCGATGCGCTGCGCACTGTTTGGCGCTGGTATCTCGCTCCCTTCGTGCCGGGCATGCTGGTGTTCTTGGCAGGCGTCTCGTTCACGCCCGCCAATCCGGCGCCGCTCGCGGCGCGGCTAACTGTATTTCTGGTTGGACTTGCGCTCACAAGTGCAATGTTCGCCGTTATCGCGTGGCTCAACGCACAAGCGGTGAAGCGCCTCGACGCCGAGATCGCGGCGCTGGATCAGGCGGGCGCGGATTGAACGCTACGCCAACGCAACAGCCCGAATGTCAGCACCAGAAGGCAAACCAATCCCGGCAAGCTCGCCTCGATCCCAAACGCGCCACCCGTCAACCAGTCAGGACCGGTGAGCGCTGGCGCAAGTACGCCGTGCTCCTCGTTGCCGCTCACGCCAAAGCCCAGCACCCCGCCTTGGACGAAATTCGCCATCAGGTGAATACCGATCGGCATCGCGAGACTGCGCGTTCGCAAATACGCGAGCCCAAACATGATCGACGCGATAAAGATGTTCACACCCGCCATCGGCGCGAGCGCGCCGGCGTCTTGCAGCGCTGCGGAGTGCGTCAGCACGAAAAAGACGCCGACAATCAGCTGTGCCGGCCACGCGCCGAGCCCCTCAACAAAACGTTGAAACACAAAACCGCGAAACATCAGTTCTTCGGTGACGGCCACGGCGAGAAACAACAGCAACGCTGGCCCCAGCGCCGCGAGCCCGTCCGGTGAGACGCGCCACGCCACCAAACCGAACGCCGTCATGATCAATGCGGGCACAGCCATCACCGCCGCGCCGAGCGCACCGCCGATCGCCAATTGCCCAAGCCAGCGCGCATCGAACGCGCCGAACAGATCCGACATCGGTTTGCGCCGCAGCGCCTGGCAAAACACCGAGGCGAACAGCACCACCAGCGCCTGCTGCCAAATCGGAACACCGGCTTCACTGCGCTGCCCGAGCAAGATCACCGGAAACAGGAACGCCGTCAGCACCGCCATAAAGATGGCAACCCACCAGCCGCTGCGGAGGCGGCGCGAGGTATTGAGGAAGAGATGCGGGATTGTCATCCCCCTCGCGTCATCTGCGCGCTCACGCCGCTTGCCCCATGAGGCGCTTCCGCGCGCGTTCTTCGCCGATCAGCGGAAACAGCGCAGCCATTTCAGGGCCATGGTCCATGCCCGTGAGCGCTTGGCGCAATGGCATGAAGAGCGCTTTGCCTTTGGCGCCGGTTTTTTCTTTGACGGCGTTGGTAAAGGCTTGCCAAGTTGTCGCATCGTAAGCGCCGGTTGGCAGCACTTCGGCGGCGGCGGAGGCGAACGCGGCGTCGGGCACGATCGGCTCGATCGGGCCTTCGACGATGCGGACGAAGTCCTTCACGTCCTTGAGCAGCACAAGGTTCGCGCGCACGGCGTTCCAGAACGCTTCGCCCTTGTCTGCGCCTAGAGCAGCGAGACGGTCCTTCACGACCGCGTAGTCGTATTGATGCAGAAGCTGCGCGTTCACGCGCTTCAGGTCTTCGGGGTCGAAGCGCGCGGGGGCGCGGCCGATCTTGGCGAAATCGAACTCCGACGCCAGCACCTCAAGCGACGCGCGCGCCTCGACCGGATCAGAGGTGCCGATCTTGGCGAGATGCGAAAGCACCGTCATCGGCTCGTAGCCTTCAGCGGCGAGTTCGCCGACGCCGAGTGAGCCGATGCGCTTAGAGAGCGCGTTGCCATCAGCGCCGACGAGCAGCGGGAAGTGGCCAAAGAGGGGCACAGGCCCGCCGAGCGCTTCGAAGATTTCGATCTGCACTCCGGAATTGGTGACGTGATCCTCTCCGCGCACGATGTGCGTAATCTTGAAGTCGATGTCGTCAACGACGCTTGGCAGCGTGTAAAGGAAGGCGCCATCTTCGCGGATCAGCACGGGATCGCTCAGCGAAGCCGTGTCGATCGAGACGTGGCCGCGAACGCGATCGTCCCAATCCTTGCGCGCGCCGGAAAGCTTGAAGCGCCAATGCGGCTTGCGCCCTTCGGCTTCGAGCTTTGCACGATCTTCCTCGGTTAGCTTCAGCGCGGAGCGATCATAGACCGGCGGCTTGCCGGTCGCTTGCGCGATCTTGCGTTTGCGGTCGAGCTCATCCTCGGTTTCGTACGCCGGATAGAGCAGCCCTGCCGCCTTCAGCTTATCGGCGGCCTTCTCATATTCGGCGAAGCGGTGAGATTGGTTGGCGCGCTCCTGCCAGTGGAGGCCGAGCCATTTCAGATCATCCTCGATGCTTTGCTCATACTCCTTGGTGGAGCGAGCGAGATCGGTGTCGTCGATACGCAAGAGCACGCTGCCGCCCTGCGGGATCGCGAAGAGCCAGTTCATCAGCGCAGTGCGGACGTTGCCGACATGGATGCGTCCCGTAGGGGACGGCGCGAAACGGAGGCGGATGGACATTACGTAAGGACTCTTTGCGGGAAGGCCGGGTTTATGCGGCGCGCCGCCCCGCCCTGTCCAGCTTGCTTCGCGCCAACGCCGCTCTAGGGTGCCGCAAAACCCACGAGGAGCACGCCATGGCGACCACGTCGCGCGAAATCCGCTTGAAAAGCCGCCCCACCGGCCTTCCCGAAGCTGCGAACTTTGAACTGGCGACGGTTGAGTTGCCCGATCCGGGCCCGGGCGAAGTTTTGGTGCGCAATGCGTGGATGTCGGTCGATCCGTACATGCGCGGCCGCATGTACGACCGCCCGAGCTATGTGCCGCCGTTCCAGATTGGTCAGGCGTTGCAAGGCGGCGCCGTGGGGCAAGTTGTGAAGTCCAACGATCCGAAATTCCAGGAAGGCGACTGGGTCGAGAGCATGAACGGCTGGCGTGAAGCGTACGTTGCCGCCGGCGCCGCGTTGAACAAGGTGCCGGCCACCGGCGTACCGCCGCAAGCGTTCCTCGGCATCCTCGGCATGCCGGGCATGACCGCCTATACGAGCTTCCATCGCATCGGTGAGCCTAAGGCTGGAGACGTCGTATTTGTTTCAGGGGCTGCAGGCGCAGTGGGCTCCGCAGTTTGCCAGATCGCCAAGCTACGCGGCTGCACAGTGGTGGCCTCCGCCGGCTCCGACGAAAAGCTCGCGTGGCTGAAGAGCGTCGGCGTCGATGCCGGGGTCAACTACAAGAAGGGCAATCTGCTCGAGAACGTTCGCGCGGCTGCGCCCAAAGGCATCGACATTTATTTCGACAATGTGGGGGGCGAGCATCTGGAAGTGGCGCTCGAAGTCGCGCGCCCGTTCGCGCGCTTCATCGAGTGCGGCATGATCTCGATCTATAACGACAAAGAGCCGGCGCCCGGCCCGCGCAACATGAGCTACATCGTGGGCAAGCGCATAAAGATGCAGGGCTTCATCGTGTCCGATTTCATCGACATGCGCGAGCAATTCTTCACCGAGATGGGCGGCTGGGTGCGCGACGGTAAGATTAAGTCGGAAGAAACCGTAGAGAACGGCGTTGAGAACGCGCCGAAAGCGTTTCTCAATCTCTTCAGTGGAGGAAACACGGGCAAAATGCTCGTGAAACTCGGCTGATATGTCTCAACGTCTGTTCCAAGCTTACGTCATGGTCGATTGGAGCGCTGCCTCCAAGCCGACCACCGGCCCCGATTCAATTTGGATCGGGGTCTTGAAGCGCAATGTGCGCTTTCAGATGGCGTTCGAAGCGCACAATCCAGCGACGCGGGTTGAAGCCGAGAAGTTGCTCAACAGCATTCTCGATGAGCTGAAGCGCAAAAGCGAACGGGTGCTTGTCGGCTTCGACTTTCCGCTGGCGTTTCCACGCGGCACCGCCGCGGCGCTGAAACTCAGCGGCGAGCCCTGGCGCGCGGTGATGGATTTCACGGCGAAAGAGATCAAGGACAAACCCGACAACACCAACAACCGCTTTCAAGTCGGCGCCAAGATGAACCGGCTGATGACGGGCGAAGCGTTTCCGTTTTGGGGCGCTCCGGCGCGCGACGAGCAAACTATGCTCTCGGCTAAGCGTCCGCGCGAACATGGGCCGAACGATCTGCCGGAACTGCGCCTTACCGAGCAGTCTACCAAAGGCCCTTCTCCGATCTGGAAACTCTACTACCAAGGCTCCGTTGGCGGACAGGCGCTCACTGGTCTGCCGGTGATCAAGCGCTTGCGCGATACGCGCGCTGCGAAAGTGTGGCCATTTGAAACCGGCTGGCGCCCGCTCACCAGCGCCGATGTCGCGGATACCGAAGCCGTGTTCGCAGAAATTTATCCAAGCCTGTTCGGCGCCAAACCCGCTGCCGGCGAAGTGAAAGATCAAGCGCAGGTTCGCACCGCTTGCGAGCGCTTCAATGCGCTCGACGAAAAAGGTCAGCTCGCCGCGTTGTTCGGCCCGACCAAGGACGATCAGCGGCGGGAAATCGTCGAACGTGAAGAAGGCTGGATCTTAGGCGTCAACGCCTGAAGGTTCGCGCGCGGGCCGGCTGCTCAGCCACCAC
>JAWXAM010000088.1:0-10605 GCA_034439495.1 Terricaulis sp.
CGCCGCCGCTTCCGGGTAGCCGGACGCGTCACGGACAGCACCTTCACGCTCGATCACATCCCTCGCTTCTGAATTGCTCGGCTAGCAACGAGAACTCCCTTGCGAGGGATGCGTGCAGTATCGCTCAGCTTTTTGGGTGTGGGATACGTTTTTGCGCGGTGCTTGATTTTGTTGGGTGAAGTCGTGCTTTGGTGTGGGATAGAGCGGGGCGACCGCTATTGGCCCTATGCGGTCGTTCGGAAGCTGATGCGCAAGTCCCACTGATGGTGTATTTGCAAAACGACACATTGTACCTTTTGGGGAAGCGACTTGCGACGTGCATTGTGGTGGCTTTGCCCTCTGATCGTAGTCGCCTGTGCTTCGCAGCCCCCTGCGGACACGGTCAGGGCTGACGGTGATGGGCAATTTGTTGAGGCGCGTATCGCGCATGCGCAAGAAACTGCGCAAGCATCTGGAAGCCCGGTATTGGTTTCGGAAGGTGTCTTTCGAAACATCGCGACGGACTTAGCGCTGAACTACGGGAGCAGATCGAGCTTGGAGTTCGAGCTCGACCTTCTCAATATCGCTCGCAGGCTTCCTGCGCTTGTAGATGAACAGGAGCGGAAGGCGTCGACCAGCACCGGTGCAGTGTCACTCTCCCGACAAGCGGCGGCCAGAGCCATTAATGAGGGACATCTGGTTTCTGCGATCCGGCTTCTGGATGCAGCGACAGTGCAAGCTCAACGATCCGGCACGACGGATCAAGCCGCGCAATTGGCAGAAGATGCTGCGATGATTGCGGATTACATCGACAGACGCGACGCCGCTCGACGCTGGGGAGAGCTGGCCGATGCAAGCACTCTTCCGCGCGCGCGCTGGCAATTCCGAATGAAACAAGCGCACAGCCTCTACCCTTGGCCTGAAGAAGCCGAGGAAATTTACCGCAACGAAGTCATTCCTGAGAGCGAAGGCTCAGAAAACTTGGCTGCAAGCCAATTGGCGCTGGGGCAGTTCTTGCTGCGAACGGGCACGCGCCAGGGCGACATGGACGCCGTTCAACGCTCAATCGACGCATTGGAAGCAGCGCTTGGTGCACAAGCGGGCGAAAATCAGCGGCCCTACATCGAAAGCCTATTAGTGGAGGCTCGGGAATTCATGGTTGGTGCGGACGGCCCTTCTACTAATCACCAATGACTACTTACGGCGAATTTGAGCCGTCCACGCCGACAGCGTGCCGCGGCATGGCGAACCTGGGCTTGTGTTTGATTGGGCGGTTCTTTAGCGAGTTAAGACGTTGCGAGTTGGGGGGCAAATGTCGATGTATCGTGTTTCAATTTCCGCGGTGCTGATCGCCGCCTGCCTAACAGTCGCGGGTTGCAATTTTTCCACCACGACTGCGCCAGCCAACGTCGAGGCGCCGGCGCGTTTCGTGGAAGGCGAGGGGGAGCCCCAAACATGGAGCCCGCTCGCTCAAGACGATCCAGCTATCGCAGCACTAGCGGTGGTCAAGTTTAACGATCTCCCAGACATGTCGAACATCGGCGCGGTGCGTATGTACGGAATGGGCAGTGGCGATCCCGCCATGAATGGCCTTCGTGTGTATCTGGCCTTCGTCTCACCGCATGATGAGAGAGCTTTTCTTCTCGGCGACTTTCGCGACTATCGCGTGATCGCCGCATCGCCCGGACGCATTGATTTGGAATACGATGAGGATGTGATGGTCGCGGATGAGCCGCAATCCCGCACGCTTCGCGCCATCGTCTCCTGGACAGAGGTCGCGCAAGAGCCTTCTCCGAATCCAGAATTCCCATCAACGGTGACGATGACGCCGGCGCAGTAGCGGCCCGGGGCTGTGTTCGCACGACCTTGATTGATAGCGCTTGCGCGGGGCTAAAAAAGCATCGGTCCGTCGGCAGCCGCTGATCACAAGCGCGAACAGAACCGATCAGCGGCGCGTTCGTGCGGCCACTTTGCGGCCGTGTTGGATCAGCAGCAGCGAAATGCCGGCGACCCAGATCACGATCAGCGACATCACCACCCGCTCGAACAGGCCTTTCACGCTCTCCGGCATCACGTAATAGAGCGGCCCCGCTAGCATCCAGAGCGCAATGCCGGCCAAGCTGAAGCGCTTCCAATTGTGATGCACTTCACCAAAGCCGCCCGCAAGCAACAGCGCAGAGAGCGGGAAGAGGGCCGACATCGCATAGACGAGCCACATGTGGAGCCCAAGATCGTCCGCCGCGGCAGGATCGTAGCCGTTCCACACCGCAAGAAAGAAAATCGAGATCGCGCACAGCCCGAGCGCGATGGTCCCCGCGCGATAGTATCGTCCGCCCAGCTGCCAATGATGCAGCGACCAGGCGATGGCGAGGATGCCAGCCGCGAAAATGCAAAGGCCGGTGTCGACGATGAGGGAATGCTCGCCCGCGGCGGTGTGGCTGATCGAATGCGCCATCAGGCTCATCCCATCGCGCAGTCCGACGGTCACCACGTCGCCGACGACAGCCGCGACGCACCCAAACAACCCCAGATACCCCGCCCAGGTGTAGGCGTGGACTGTGGCTCTGTGTTCTTTCTCTTTGGCCGCAGCGTCGGACATCCGCTGCAAACATTTCGCGGCGCGACGAGTTCCCAAAACAAAAGCGCGGAGACCGAAGTCTCCGCGCTAGTTCAATTCCAACCCAAACCAATCAGCGCGCTATTGGCACGCTAAGCATTCTTCGTAATCGGTGCGGTCGCCCGTCATCAGCGGCTCGTTGACGATATCGGCTTTGTTATCTTCGCCCGCGAAGCCGGCGCGCTGCACCGATTTCGAGCGGCAATAATAGAGGCTCTTTACGCCACGCTCCCACGCCATCCAGTGCAGCATGTGGAGGTCCCACTTATCGACGTCGCCCGGAATGAAGATGTTGAGCGATTGCGCTTGGCAGATGAGCGGCGTGCGATCGGCGGCAAGTTCGATGATCCAGCGCTGATCGATTTCGAACGCGGTCTTGAAGATCGCCTTCTCTTCGTCGGTCAGGAATTCAAGGTGCTGAACCGAGCCTTCCTTCTTGAGGATCGAACTCCACACCGCTTCGGTGTTCTTGCCTTTCTCTTCGAGCAATTGCTCGAGATAGGGGTTCTTCACCGAGAACGAGCCCGAGAGGGTTTTGTGCGTGTAGATGTTGGCCGGGATCGGCTCGATGCCGGCGGAGGTGCCGCCGCAAATGATCGAGATCGAGGCCGTCGGCGCGATCGCGAGCTTGTGCGAGAAGCGCGCCATCACGTTGTTCTCGGCCGCATCCGGGCAAGCGCCGCGTTCTTGCGCCAGCTTCACCGAAGCGGCGTCAGCGCCGCGGCGGATGTGACGGAAGATGCGGTTGTTCCAAACCTTGGCCATCGCCGATTCCATCGGCACGCCTTGGCGCTGCAGGAACGAGTGATAGCCCATGAGCCCGAGGCCGACCGAACGTTCGCGCATGGCCGCATAGATGGCGCGTTCCATTTCCGGCGGCGCGCGCTCGATGAAGTCCTGCAAGACGTTGTCCAGAAAGCGGAACACGTCTTCGAGGAAATCTGGCTCTTTTTCCCACTCTTGGAAGGTTTCCGCGTTCAGCGAGGAGAGGCAGCAAACAGCGGTCCGTTCGCGGCCATTATGATCCATGCCGGTGTGCAGCATGATTTCCGAGCAGAGGTTCGATTGGCGAACCTTGAGGCCGAGCTTCTTTTGGTGCGCCGGCATCTGCTTATTCACAGTGTCGGAGAAGATGATGTAGGGCTCGCCGGTTTGCAGGCGGAGCTCCAAGATCTTCTGCCAAAGCTTGCGCGCGTTGACGTGCTTCAGCGCCGAATCGTCCTTCGGTGAGCGCAGCGCGAACGGCAAATCATCCCGCACCGCGATCATGAATTCGTCGGTGATGTTGATGCCGTGGTGAAGGTTCAAGCTCTTGCGGTTGAAGTCACCGGCGGGTTTACGGATTTCGAGGAATTCCTCGATCTCGGGATGGTGGATGTCGAGATACACGGCGGCCGAGCCACGACGCAGCGAGCCTTGGCTAATCGCGAGCGTGAGCGAGTCCATCACGCGCACGAACGGGATGATGCCGCTGGTTTGACCGTTCTGGCCGACCTTTTCGCCAATGGAACGGACGCCGCCCCAATAGGTGCCAATGCCGCCGCCGTTCGACGCGAGCCAGACGTTCTCGTTCCAGGTGTCCATAATGCCGTCGAGCGAGTCACCGACAGCATTCAAGAAGCACGAGATCGGCAGGCCGCGCTCGGCGCCGCCGTTCGACAGCACCGGCGTCGCCGGCATGAACCAGAGCTTGGAGATGTAATCGTAGATTCGTTGCGCGTGCCCAATGTCATCGGCGAACGCCGTTGCCACGCGCGCGAACATGTCTTGATAGCTTTCGCCGGGGAGCAGGTAGCGATCCTGCAGTGTCGTCTTGCCGAACTCAGTCAGCAGCGCATCGCGGCTCGGGTCCGTAACGACCTTGTCCACGACCTTGAGCGGGCGCAGCGGCTTGGGTTTGCCGCGATGGACCTCGCCCATGCGGTGAACTCCAGCTTTTTCCGCCCGTGCCTGCATCGCGTAGCCCCCGAATTTAGCTCTGTGTTAATCCGACTCGGCTCCAGCCCAAACCACATAACCTGGGGCCGTGCTGTGAACCGTACCGCTATATGTAGTGATGCCACCGGTTAATTCAGGGTCAATGGAGAAGCGTCCGCAGCAGAGATTTTGCTGTTAAGAGCGCTGTGGATAAAGGGGGTGCGTTAACCATAATAAATGGGGCTGGAGCGGCTTCATTTCGGCGTTTTGGGCGCCTTTTGGACGCATTTGTTTACGAGTTGGGCGCGCCTCCCGGGCCCGCAAAAAATGTCACGAATGAGCTCTTGGACCCCGATTCTGAGCCGAGTCGGCCCGCTCCGGCGGAGAATCGGGCGCCAGATATAGGGGGAGGCAGCGGCGGGACGTCCCAATTGCTTTCCGGCCCCGGCCGCGCGACCTCCAGCCATGGCTGAGGGCAGGCAAATAGGGGGTGCGGCGGTTGCCGTTCTGGTGGGCGCTGCTCTGATCGGCCTTGCCCCGATTGGCATCCGGCTCTCGGAGCTGCCGCCAGTGGCCACCAATCTCTGGCGGTTCCTGTTCGCGCTACCGATCCTGGCGGTCTGGGCGCTCACGGAGAAACCCGCGTCGGGGCGTGATACCCGGCTCTTGCTGATCGCCGGCGTCTTCTTCGGCCTCGAGCTTTGCCTCTGGGCTGCAGCGCTCACGAAAACCACCGTCGCCAACGCAACTTTGATCACCAACATGACGCCGCTGTTTGCGGCGCTGTTCGGTTGGCTGCTGCTCAAGGAGAAAATCGCGCCCGCCATTCTGCTCGGCGGCGCTATTGCATTGAGCGGCGCAGTCTTGCTCGCGCTTGGCCGCGCGCCAGGTCCTGCGAGCGCTGACGAAGCGTGGATCGGCGATTTGATGGCGACGGGCTCGGCGTTCGGATACGCCGCCTATCTTTTGATCGTGCGCTCGATCGGCAAACGCGTCGGCGTTGGAGCAATCATGTTTTGGGCGGCGCTTAGTGCGGCCGCCGTTGCGTTTGTGCTCGCACTCATCCTCGGCGAGCCGCTTCTGCCGCATTCGCTGAACGGCTGGCTGATCTTGATCGGGCTGGGCGTCGTCACCCAGGTTGGCGGGCAGGGCCTCATCGCTTACGGCGTCGGCCGTCTGCCGATTTTGGTTTCAACGGTTCTGCTGTGGATGCAGCCGCTCGCGGCGGCCGCGCTCTCATGGCTGATTTTCGGCGAAATTCTTGGCCCGATTGCGCTGTTCGGCGCGGCGCTCATTCTGGCGGGGCTTTTTCTCGTGCAACGCAGCCGTCAGTGATGCGGCGGCCGGAGCCAGCGTTGCATGGGGCAATCAATTTCACCGCCCTCGCAGCCGCCGAGCGCAGTTGCGTAAACGATTTCAGCGCGGCCAATCAGATTTTCGATCGGCGCTGGCCCCATGCCCTCCCAACGGCTGTCGAGTGAGTTGTCGCGATTGTCGCCCATGAAAAAGATATGGCCCGCCGGGACGGTGAAGGGGCCATAATTATCGAACTGCCCGCGCGGAGTGAGATCAAGGCTTGCGTGCACAAGGCCGCCTGGCAGCGTTTCTTCGTAACGCCGCGCCCGTTGCCTCTCTCCCGTGTTCGTGCGCCGCTCGATAAACTCAGCTGCACCGGTCTCGGCGCTTTCGCCGTTGACGAAGAGTTCGCCGCTGCGCACTTCAATTACGTCGCCCGGTAATCCGATCGCGCGTTTGATCATCGTGATGCCGGTGACGGGATGGATGAACACGACAACATCGCCCCGGCGTGGCAGGGCGCCGAACATACGTTCGTTGTGCGCCGGCAATAAACGGCCAGCCTCGAAAGGCAATGAATAGCGGCTGTAGCCATAGGCAAACTTTGAAACCGTCACCCGATCGCCGACTTCGAGGTGAGGCACCATACTCTCGGACGGGATCTCATATTGAGCAAACGCGACCGTGGTGAAGGCGATGAACGCCACGAAGGCGCCAGCGGCCGTCTTGGCCCATTCGGCGGCCTCGGCACGCCATCCGGACGTCACCTGTTCGCCTTCGCCTTGCGTCATCGAAGCAACTCCTTTGGCGTGAGCGTGTTCAGCGCCTAGTGTGGACGTCAACCCGGGAAGCGTTGGAGGCGCGTTTTGGTGCGAGCAATGACGGCAATCCTCGGGGGGCTGAAGGACGTTATATTCGGCCGCCTGACGCTTCTGGCTATTTTGAACTTCATCCTGGCCGTCACGCTGACAGTGTTGGCGGCGGGCGCGCTGATCAAATACGTGGTGCCGCTCATTCCTGACGGCGGCGGCTGGCTTGCTAACGTCTCGACGGCGGGGGAGTTCGTCGCCAGCGTTGCTGTGGTTGTGTTGGCCATCGCGTTGTCGCCGGCGATCTCGATGTTGGTCGGCGGCTTGTTGTTCGATGTCGCTGCCGAGCGGGTGGAGAAAAAGATTGGCGTGCCGGCGGGGCGTGCCGTGCCGCTCCACCAAGGTCTGCTCAACGGCGCACGCATTGCGTTGCCGGCCTTGATTTTGAACCTGCTGGTGATCCCGCTCTATTTTATTCCGGTGGTGAACGCGATCGTGTTCTACGGTTTGAACGGGTTCCTGATGGGCCGCGAATATTCAACCGTCACCGCCGCGCGCCACATGAGCTTTCGCGACGCCGTGCAACTACGCAAGCGCAACGGACTGAAGGTGTTCCTGGTCGGGCTCGCGTGCTCGTTCATTCCGTTCTTCGCCCCGCTCGTCGGCGCGAGCGCCATGACGCGGCTGGTGCAATCGCTTCGAACTTGAAACGAACAAAGGAAGGGCTTGTAGGACGAACCCTGTTCGGTTAAGCGTAACCAAATGGTTACAAAAGCCGGAGCCCGCACAGAAAGCGCCTTTTCGGCCATCGCCGATCCGACGCGGCGCGCGATCCTCGATCTGGTGCGCAACCGGGAAATGAGCGCCGGCGATATCGCCCGGCGCTTTCCTGTGAGCCGCCCGGCGATCGCCAAGCACGTGCGTGTGTTGCGGCAAGCAGGTTTGTTACGCGAGCGGCGCGAAGCTACGTCGCGCTATTACCGGCTCGATCCCGCCGCGTTGCAGGCGGTGGATCAATGGCTCGCGCCGTATCGATTGTTCTGGGCGGCGAAACTCGTCGACCTCAAACGTGTGGTGGAAGAAGAGGCGAAAGCCAAATCCAAGAAGGACGAAACATGAGCGCGCTGAAACACGAGTTCACGTGGAAGATTCCGGCGCCGCCAGCGCGCGTGTTCGCGGCGCTTACGAACGCCGAAGACTTGCAAGGCTGGTTCGCCGAGCATGCGGAGGTCGAGCCGCGCGTCGGCGGCGCCTATCGCTTCTGGGGTAAGCACACGCTCGGGACGCCGACGGCTGCCGGCGCTGATGGTGAGATCACCCGCTTCGAACTTGGCAAAGCCGTCGCATACACCTGGCGCATCGAGGATCGCGACAGTGAAGTGTCATTCAGCATCGAAGCCGATCCTGAAAACGCCGAAGCCAGCATCGTCAAAGGCGAGCATAGTTTCGCAGAGGCGCCGGCGATCAACCGCGCCAAGGAAATGATCGACGATCTGTGGCGCTTCAATTGGGGCAATTTCTCCGCGCACCTCGCAGGCGGGAAGGGCAAGCTTCTCGTCGATTACGGCGCCAAGAATCCGGACGTTACGCTCTCGATTTATATCGACGCGCCGCCATCGGCCGTGTTTCGCACTTTGATCGATCCGGAAAAAATCCAGCAATGGTTCGGTGTCGCTGCTGCGGTTGATCCGCGCCTTGGCGGCGCCTGGCATTTGAAGATGGAGTTTGAGAAGGACGGGCAGAAGGTCACTTCGCCGCCGTGCAAGATTTTGGACTTCGTCGAGAACGAGCGCTTGGCGATCTCTTGGCCGGATTGGCGCGGCGACAAAACCGTGCCGGATCAACGCGTGCTCTGGATGCTGAAGCCTGAAGGCGCCGGCACGCGTGTTGAATTTGTGCATGACGGCTTCGTGCGCGCCGTCGATGTGAGCGATTATCCGTTCGGCTGGGGCTGGTTTTTGTCGCGCATCACGACTGTGGCGGAAGGCAAGTCTTTGGACGCGCCGGCCGGACACGAGCAGTGCTAGGAGCGACCATGCAAGGCATCGACTATCTCAAGGCGTTTGGCGTGGCGCTGGCGCTGATGATTGCGAACGTCGCCATCGCCTTTGGCGTGATGGCGATTTACGGCCATCTCATCGCGCCGGGGCGCGAGGCGGCGTTTTACCAGGAAGCGGCGCTGAGTATCGCGCCGTGGTCTAGCGTCGTCGCTGGGGCGCTCCTGTTTTTCGGGGCAGCTTTTCTCTTTGGCGTGCGCCGGCCAGGCCGCTCCGCCACAGCATTTGCGCTGACGTTCACGGCGATCTATGTGGCGATTGATCTTGCAATCATCGCCGCTGTCGGCGGGCTCGGCCAGCAGATGGCGATGATGGGGCTTTCGTTCGCCACGAAGTTTGGCGCGGCGTTGTTGGGCGCCCGGCAGGCGAGCGGCGCGAAGGCGCGTTAGGCGGGGAGGCGGATATGGGGATCGTAAAAATCATTCTGGGTATCGTGATCGGGATCGCGCTGGGTTTGGGCGCCGTGATCGCGGGCGACATGCTCAATCATCAATTGTCGCCGCCGCCGCCGCCTGAACAATGGCGGGAGTATGCGGTGAGTGCGCCCTTCTATAAGCTTGTGGGCTTGCCGATCGCGTACACCATCGCGGCATTCGTCGCCGCGTTCGCTGCTGCGAAGATTGCCTCGCACACGTGGGCGGGGTGGGTTGCGGGCGGCGTGTTGACGGCCGCGACGTTTGCGAACCTGATCATGGTCATTCATCCGCTTTGGATGACGATCGCTTGCGTCGTGTTCGTGCCGGCGGCGGCGTGGTTTGGCGCGAAGCTCGGTGCGCCCAAAGCTTAGTCTTTGACCCAGTAGGTGTAAGAGTAAGCGGTTTCGAAGCCGTCGGCGGCGTAGAGCGCGACGGCGGCTTCGTTGCTGGCTTCGACTTGTAGATAGGCCGATTGCGCGCCGTTGCCGGCGCCCCAACCGCACAGCGCGCGCACAATATCGCGGGCCAAACCTTGGCGGCGCGCGTTCGGCGCCGTGCGCATCAGGTAAAGGCCGAGCAGGCCATCGGTGACATCGCCAAAGCCGATGGCGGCGGGCTGATGATTCAAACGCGCAATCGCAAACGTGCGCGGCGCTGTCGTGCGCATCACGATATCGGCGCGCTCGGCGAAATCTTCGAGGCTTGGCGCGGCGAGCCGGAGCGGCGTCCAAAATGAATCGGTGGGTTCATCGTCTAGCGTGACTGGGCGATCTGGCGGCGGCGTATGGCCAAGCGTGCGGGTCATCACCAAAGTTGGCATGAACGGCGCGTAGCCGCGCTGCGCCAAAACATCCGCCAGCTTCGGCGGTTGAGTTGCGCCATCAGCGAGCTTGAATGCAGCGCGGATGCCGTGTTGAGCGGCGAAGGCTTCAGCTGCATCGATTGATGCGCCGATGTCGCCGCCGCTCCACGCGAGCGGCCAGGTAGAGTTGACGCGCCAGGATTTTCCCGCCGTCGCGAACGCGCGCCAGCCGTTGATGTTTGCTTCGTGCTTTGCGGGCCATGCGCGGATGCAGGCGGTCTCGAAGGCGAGCGGGTGCGTCACGCCTTCGCCGCGACGAGTTTCACGACATCGGCCATGATGCCGGTGATCTTGAAATCTTTCGGCGTGTAAACGCCGGCGACGCCCATCTGCTTCAGCGCCAGCGCATCGACCGGCGGGATGATGCCGCCGACGACGAGCGGCACGTTCTCCAAGCCTTCAGCCCGCATCAGGCGGACGACTTCCTGCACGAGATCGAGGTGTGAGCCCGATAGAATCGAGAGCCCAACAGCGTGTGCGTTCTTCTCCTTGGCGGCCGCGACGATTTCAGCGGGCGTCAGGCGGATGCCTTCGTAGATCGCGTCCATGCCGACGGCGCGGGCGCGGGCGGCGATTTGTTCGGCGCCGTTGGAATGGCCGTCGAGCCCGGGCTTGCCGACGAGGAAGGTGAGTTGGCGTCCGAGCTTTTCGC
>JAWXAM010000089.1:0-26571 GCA_034439495.1 Terricaulis sp.
CGGCTCAGGGCGCAATCGGGCTAAACTGGCTGGGGCTTTACCTTGAAGCAAAGGTCCGGGTGGGTATTGTCCGGCGTTTTAGTGGGTGGGCCGCCGCGCGGCCCGGGGTTTGAGCCGCCTTGCGCACCTATCTCGACTTCGAAAAGCCGGTCGCTGAGATCGAAAACAAGATTGAGGAGCTTCAGGCCTTGGCCGAGGCCTCCGGCGCTGATGCGATCTCGCAGGGCGTCGAGCTCTCGCGGCTGAAGACTAAGGCCGAGAACCAGCTCGCCGCGATCTACGCCAAGCTCGATCCCTGGCAGAAAACCCAAGTCGCCCGGCACCAAGACCGGCCGCGCTTTCGCGACTACGTGGCCGCTCTGGTCACCGACTTCGTCGAACTCTCGGGTGACCGCAATTACGGCGAGGACGCTGCGATCCTCGGCGGCACCGGCAAATTTTTGGGACGTCCCATTCTGGTGATGGGCCATGAGAAAGGTCGCACCACCGCTGATCGCTTGAAGCACAATTTCGGCATGGCGCGCCCAGAGGGCTATCGCAAAGCCGTGCGACTTATGGATTTGGCCGAGAAGTTTTCGCTGCCGGTGTTGAGCTTTGTCGATACAGCGGGCGCGTACCCCGGCATCGGCGCGGAAGAGCGCGGACAAGCAGAAGCCATTGCGCGTTCCACTGAGCGCTGCCTCACGCTGGGCGTGCCGATGGTGGCGGTGATTGCTGGCGAAGGCGGCTCAGGCGGCGCGATCGCGATCGCAGCGGCAAACAAGGTGCTGATGCTGGAGCACTCGATCTATTCGGTGATCAGCCCCGAGGGCGCGGCTTCAATTCTCTGGAAAGATTCGGCGCGCGCCAAGGAAGCCGCCACGGCGATGAAGATCACCGCGCAAGACCTGCTTGGCCTCAAGGTGATCGACCAGATCGTGAAGGAGCCGCCTGGCGGCGCGCACCGCGAGGCGGCAGCGGCGGTGGCGACTGTGGGCGCGGCGGTGGCGAAAGCTCTGGACGAACTCGGCAAGCTCAGCCCCGACGAATTGCGCAAGCAACGCCGCGACCGCTTCCTGGCGATCGGACGCTTCGAAGACGGCGTCGCGCCGGGGCTTTAGGTCGTTCAGCTTGCGCTCAGCGCTGCGCTCCACATATTTGGGGCGTGCTTGTTGAGGGTGACCGATCATGAGCGATGAGATTTCACGGCGCGCTTTGGCTTTAGGTCTGGGCGCGAGCGCCCTATTGCCGGCGAGCGCGCTGGCGCAGAACGACGATACTTACACCGAGCCGGAAATTGTCGCTGCGGCAGAGCGCTTCTTCGGCGCGGGCGCTGAGGGCGTGGCGGCTGTTGTGAGCCATGTGTTTGAAGACCTCGGCCGGCCGAATGGTTACATCCAGGGCGAAGAAGGGTCTGGCGCGATCGGTGTTGGTCTGCGCTATGGCGACGGGCGGTTGCGCATGAAGAGCCGCAGCAGCGTAACGCGCGTGTATTGGCAGGGGCCGTCAGTCGGGTTCGACACGGGCGGCAACGCGTCGAAGGTATTCACGCTCGTCTACAATCTGCAGAACGTCGACGACATCTTCCACCGCTATCCAGGCGTTGAAGGCACGGCCTATTTCATCGGCGGCGTGGGCGTGAACTATCAGGAGCGCAATGGCGTGACGTTGGCGCCGATGCGTGCGGGCGTCGGCTTCCGGCTGGGCGCCAATATCGGCTACCTCGCCTACTCGCGCCGCCGCCGCCTCAATCCGTTCTGATCATTTCTTGCGCCGCTCTTCGAGCGCGCGCTTTGACGCTTCGTGGCGTTCGCGGAATTCTTCGGCGAACGATGACGCGAGAATACCCGTCGGCAGCGCCACGATGCCGACGCCGGCGAGCGCGACCAGCCCTGCAGCGAAGCGGCCCAGAGCGGTTTCGGGGTAGACATCGCCGTAGCCGACCGTCGTCAGCGTCACGATCGCCCACCACATGGCGCGCGCGATCGAGCCAAACGCTTCCGGTTTGGAATCGCCCTCGATGAAGTAGAGCAGCATCGCGGCGATGTAGAGCTGCGCGGCGGCGACAGCGAGCGCGGCCATCAACGGCGCCCAAGCGCGGCGCACGGCAGCGCCGACGATTGCGAATGCCGGCACGTAGCGGGCGAGCTTGAACAGGCGGAAAAGCCGGAGCGCGCGCAGCGCTGGAAACCAAGCGCCTGTGGTGTCCGGGAAAAATATCATCGCGACCAGCTCAGGCGCGAACGCGAGCACATCGGCGATAGTCACCGGTTGGATCAGAAATCGGAGCCGACCGATTACGCCTGCATGGGCTGGGTTCTCGCCCTCCGACCAGAAGCGCAGAGCAAACTCGATCGCAAACACCCAGACGATGGCGACGTTGAGCCACTGCACCAGCGGCAGCAATCCGCGATCGATACCGGAATCGTCGCGCAGCAATTCAGTTTCGAGTGCGAGCGAGATCAGGCTCACGATCACAAGAATGATGATCGCGCCGGAAAAGAAATTGATGCCGCCCGGCTGATCGGGCTCAAGCCAATCGTGAACGTAGGCTTTGGCGGTCGTGTGCTTGCGCTGGATCAGAGGCATCGCGCCCCTCCTCGCGCGCCGTTTTAGTCAGGCGCGCGAGCCCGGCAAGACGGTTCAGGCGCTCGACGAAAGCTTGAGGCCGACAATCCCCGCCACGATCAATCCGATGCAGCCCAAGCGCACCGCGCTCGCGCTTTCGGAGAAGAGCATCATGCCGAGGAGCGCCGCACCGACGGCGCCAATCCCGGTCCAGACGGCGTAAGCGGTGCCGATCGGCAGCGTGCGCGCCGCTTGCGCGAGCAACCACATCGATCCAACCATGGCGGTGATGGTGATGGCGCTCGGCACGGTCTTGGTGAAACCGTCCGTGTACTTCAGGCCGACAGCCCAAATGATTTCAAGAAAACCGGCTGCCGCCAGCATGATCCAGGCGTTCATGGACTGCTCCTTAGCGCGTTTGGCGCTTATGGGGCCGTCCCCGCTCAATGGAAAGCACAACGGGCCGTCCCGACGTGCGGTCATGATGTGGGACAAGTACGCGACCGTTCAAGGACAGGAGCGCGACCACTGAAGCTCGCGCTCCCCAATCCCTAACCTCTGAGAGTTCCGCCAGTCGCTTTCATGACCGCGCTCACAATCTTGGCAGTGGCCGCTTCGATATCGGCGTCCGTCAGCGTTTTCTCGCGCGGCTGCAGCGTGACTTCGATCGCGAGGCTTTTCTTGCCGGCGCTCATGCGTTCGCCGCGGTAGACGTCGAACAGGTTCACGTCGGTGATGAGCGCTTTATCGGCGCCGAGCGCTGCGCGCACCACGTCGGCGGCGGGCGTGCCGTCGTCGACGATGAAAGCGAAGTCGCGGGTGAGCGGCTGCAAATCGAGCTTCTCGAGCGGTGCTTTGGTGCGCCCCTTCGCGCGCGGCGCGGGCAGTGCATCGAGGAATATCTCGAACGCGAGCGCCGGGGCCTCGACGTCGATGGCTTTCAGCGCACGCGGATGGATTTCGCCATAATAAGCGACGACTTTCGGGCCGAGCTTGAGCGCGCCGGTGCGGCCGGGACGCCAATGCGCGGGGGCGTCGTTGGACGTCTGCAGCGATGCGACCGGGGCGCCGAGCGCTTCGAGCACGAAGAGTACATCGCGCTTCACATCGAAAATGTCCGGCTGCGGCGCAGCGCGCCAGTGGCGCGGCGGACGCGCGCGCCAGACGGCGGTGAGCGACCGTTGCTGGCCGCTATCGTTAGTGTTGGCGTACGCCGGCCCGGCTTCAAACAGGCGCGCATCGTCGAAGCCGCGGTCGGCATTGCGCTGCGCCGCGACGAGGAGTTGCGGCAGCGCGGTCGGGCGCATGCAATCGAGATCGGATGCGATCGGGTTGGCGACAAGCATCTCTTCGCCGCCGCCGCCGAAGGCTTGCGCCTGCGCGCGTGAGCAGAAGCTCCAGGTGATGGCCTCGTTGTAGCCTTGCGATGCGGCGGCGCGGCGCGCGAGGCGCGTGCGGCTTTCGCCGACGCTTGCCGGCGGCGGGCGGAAGCCTGCGGCGCGCGGCGGCGGGTTGGTTGGCAATTTGTCGAAGCCTTCGATGCGGGCGACCTCTTCGACAAGATCGGCGCTGCCTTCAACATCGCGACGCCAGGTCGGCGGCTGCACGATCAGCTTCTTGCCCTCGCCTTCGGCGCTGGTTTCGAAGCCGAGATCTTTCAGCACGGCGCGCACGCGCGTGGGCTTCACGTCGATGCCGGCGAGCTTGCGGACGCGATCGGGATCGAAGGTGATCGGCTTTGGCGGCTCGGGTTCTTTGCCGGCGATGACCAACTCACTCGGCTCGCCGCCGCAGAGATCGAGAATGAGGCGCGTGGCGAGTTCGATGCCGGGTATGACAAACGCGGAATCGACGCCGCGGGCGAAGCGGTACTGCGCGTCAGTGGTGAGCGTCAGCGCGCGGCCGGCTTGGTGGATCATGGTCGGGTCGAACAAGGCGCATTCGACAAGAATGTCCGTCGTCGTTTCGCTGACCCCGGAATATTCACCGCCGATGATTCCGCCGAGCCCGAGCACGCGTTCATCGTCGGCGATGACGCACATGGCTGGCGTAACGTTGTAGACGTTACCGTTGAGCGCTTTGAAGCTCTCGCCTTCCCGGCCCATGCGAGCGCGGACGACGCCGCTCAACTTTGCCGCATCATAGACGTGCAGCGGGCGCGAGCGGTCGTGGGTAATGAGATTGGTGATGTCGACCAAAGCGCTGATCGGCTTTTGGCCGATGGCGCGCAGGCGCTGTTGCAACCATGCGGGCGACGGACCGTTCTTCACGCCGCGAATGAAGCGACCGGCGAACATCGGGCACGCTTCCGGCGCTTCGGTCGCGACTTTTTGCGGCGACGGGTAACGGCCCGGCACGGGCAGCACCGGCTTGGTCGTTTGCTTGCCGACGCCTGCAGCCGCGAGATCGCGCGCGATGCCGGCGACCCCGAGCCAATCGGGTCGGTTCGGCGTGACTTCGATGTCGATCACTGGATCGTTGAGGCCGAGCGCTTCGGCCAGCGGCGTGCCGACTTTCAGGTCAGCGTCGAGTTCGAGAATGCCGTCAGCGTCGGTATCGAGTTCAAGCTCGGCGCCGGAGCAGAGCATGCCGTTGGAAACGACGCCGCGCACGGGCCGCGCTTCCAGCGTGATGCCGGAGCTCGGGATGGTCGTGCCAATCGGCGCGAAGGCGGTGACGAGGCCCGCGCGCGCGTTCGGCGCGCCGCAGACGATCTCGAGCTTGCCCTGAACAGTTTCGACTTGGCAGACTTGCAACTTGTCCGCGTTCGGGTGCTTCGCAGCGCTGATGATGCGGGCGACGGTGAACGGCTTGAGCTTCTCGCCAGCATTCTCGACGCCTTCGACTTCCAGACCAGTCATGGTCATGGTTTCGACGATGGCGTCGATGCTCGCTTCAGTCGCGAGATGCTCTTTGAGCCAGGAGAGCGTGAATTTCATTGTGACAAACCGTTGCCGCAGAAGATCGGCTCAAGAGCGAAGTCCACATTGCTAACGCCGCCGTCGCGCTGCTCCGGCGTAAGCTGATCGAAACGAACGAACGCGCTCAGCGTATCGCCCGCTCTGACCCGTTGAACTTGATCTCCGGCCTCGATCGTCCGGTTCAGACCCAGATCGCCCTCCGCAGTAGGCCAGTCATTCGCACTGATGCAAATGTCGCGATCCGAGAGCGATGTGAACTCCACGAGGAAACGCCGGTCGGCGGTGCTGGCCGTGGTTGTCACGCGATAGTCGACGTTGCGTGTCGGTGCGGCGGCAGGCGCCGGTGTGGATGGCGAGCAAGCGACGAGAGTCAGCATTGCGAAGGACGAGAGCAGAAGAGCGCGCATCAGCCTACTCCCTGCGCCAAGCCAGGCAGCAGATACGGGCTGAACCCGTAATGCTTCAGCCAGCGTGTGTCGGCCGCGAAGAAGTCGCGCAAATCCGGCATGCCGTATTTCAGCATGGCTAAGCGATCGATGCCCATGCCGAAGGCGTAGCCTTGGTATTTCTCGGGATCGATGCCGCAGCTTTTGAGCACGTTCGGGTGCACCATGCCGGAGCCGAGAATTTCCAGCCAATCATCGCCAGCGCCTATCTTGATCGTGCCGCCGGAGCGATCGCAGCCAACATCGACTTCCGCGCTCGGTTCGGTGAACGGGAAATGGTGCGGGCGAAAGCGCAGCTTCACGTCATCGACTTCGAAATAGGCTTTGATCGCGGCGATCAGCACGCTCTTCAGATCAGCCATCGTTGACGTCTCGTCGATGACGAGGCCTTCGATCTGGTGGAACATCGGCGTGTGCGTGGCGTCGGAATCTTTGCGAAACGTACGCCCCATGCAGATCATGCGGATCGGCGGCTTCTGCTTCAGCATCGTGCGCACTTGCACAGGGCTCGTGTGCGTGCGCAGCACTTTGCGCGCGCCGTCCTCGCCCTTCGCATCAAGGAAGAACGTGTCGTGGGTTTCGCGCGCCGGGTGGTTGGGCGGGAAATTGAGCGCGGTGAAGTTGTTGAAGTCGGTCTCGATGTCGGGGCCTTCTTCGACTGAGAAGCCCATCTCGCCGAAGATCGCCGCGAGTTCTTCCATCACTTGGCTGACCGGATGGATCGTGCCCAAGCGCGGCTTCACCGGCGGCAGCGTCACGTCCACCGCTTCGCTTTGCAGCTGACGATCGAGCGCGGCCTCAGCCATCGTCGCCTTCTTGGTGACGATCGCTTCGGTGACTTTGTCTTTGAGAATGTTGAGCGCGCCGCCGAAGGTCTTGCGCTCGTCCGGGCTCATGGCGCCCAGGTTCTTCATCAGCGCGGAGATGCTGCCCTGCCTGCCGAGCGCATCAACGCGCAGCGCTTCGAGCGACGCTTCGTCGTTGGCGGCAGTGACGCGCGCCATCAGGTCGGCTTCGAGACCCGCAAGATCAGTGGATTGGCCGTTCATCGCCGGTGTTTAGCGGAGGCGCCCGCTCCGAAGCAATTTGTGACGCCGCCGCAGACTCTGGATTCATTTCGTCGCCGCAACCTTGCCGGGTGGTTTTGGACTGTGTTACGCCTGGGAAAGGGGGAGATGCATGAAACGGGTGCTTTTGGCTGCCGCCTTGATGTGTGCGCCAGCAAGCTTCGCGGTCGCTCAGGACGGCGACTCGGCCGATCCCTCCGCGGCCCCTGCTCCAGCAGCGCCCTCGTTCCGCATCCCGGCCGGCGTGACGGTCCATGTCGAAATCGTCGATCCTTTGAGCTCACGAACCAGCCAGCGCGGCGACACGTTCGCGCTGCGGCTGGTCGAGCCGATCCTGGTCAACAATGAAGTTGCGGTGCCCGCAGGCGCGGTCGGCGGCGGCGAAGTGATCGATGCGCAGCGCTCAGGCATTGGCGGCCGTCAAGGCCAGCTCATTCTAGCCGGGCGCTTTCTCGAGATAAACGGCCAGCAAGTGCGCCTGCGCGGCATGCAGATCCTCGGAAATGGCGAGGATCGCTCGGCCACATCTACTGGCGTCTCGATGATCCCGTACGTCGGCGTCGTCGGCGTGTTCATCCAGGGTGGCGAGATCGAGTTTCAGCACGGGGTGCGTGCCACCGCGCGGCTCGCCACCGAAGTCATCGTCCCGCAAGCGCCCGCTGCGCTTGCAGAAGCAGAACCAAACGTGGAGGGGGAAACACCATGAAGACAAAACATCTGGCGCTCTGCGCCGCACTGGCTTTCGCGTGCGCCACCAGCGCCTTCGCGCAAGACACAACAACGGAAACGCCAGCCGCCGAAACGGCGGCCGCGCCCGCGACTGAGCCTGCTGCTGCTGCGGAGCCGGCTCCGGAAGCAACCGCGCAAGACGCGTCCGTACCATCGGATGCAGCAACACCGCCCGCCGCAGAAGATGGCTATGTGGCGGCGTATTCTGAAATCGTCGGCCGCCCGCCGGCAGGCCAAGGCCAAATCGTGTTTTTCCGCCCAAGCCGCTTTACCGGGGCTGCGCTGAGCTTCTCTGTGCGGGAAGGCGATGAAGGCGTCGGGCGCTTAGGCAACGGGCGCTATTTCGTGCACCCCACGACTCCGGGCGTTCATGAGTACAACATTTCCGGTGAAGTCACGGACACGCTGCGCCTCGAGATCGAGGAAGGCGAAACCTATTACGTTCAGCAGACCATCAATATGGGCATCATGATGGGCCGCCCGGTGCTGACGCCATCGGATCAAGCCACATTCGAAGAACGCCCGCTCCGCGTCTCGACCCAAGAAGGCGTCGATCGCCGCCGGCGCTAAGCGCAGAGCGCTCGTCAAACACAAAGAGAGCGGCGATTGTCTCGCCGCTCTCTTCTTTTTTGTTCGCATTGTCGCTGAAGCTTACTTCAGCGCGCCTTGCGCTTGCGCGATCAGGCCCTTGAACGCGGCCGGTTCGTTCATGGCGATGTCGGCCATGACCTTGCGGTCGAGTGCGATGCCTGCTTTCGCGAGGCCGGCGATGAAGCGCGAGTAGGTCAGGCCCTCTTCACGCACCGCCGCGTTGATGCGCACGATCCAGAGCGCGCGGAAGCTGCGCTTCTTGGCCTTACGGTCACGGTAGGCATAGAGGCCGGCCTTCTCGACCGCAGCGTTCGCGGCGCGGAAGGTGTTCTTGCGACGGCCATAATAGCCCTTCGCCTTCTTCAGAACTTTCTTGTGGCGTGCGTGGGCGGTGACGCCCCCTTTGACACGAGCCATTGGTCTTCTCCGTCAGATTCAGAATGGAAAAACGGCTCAGTCGAGCCCGTAAGGGATCCACAGCTTCACGCGATCGGCGTCTGGCTTGGCCAGGAGCGACGTGCCGCGGTTCTGACGAATGTACTTGGCGTTGTGGCTGATCAGGCGGTGGCGCTTGCCGGCGGGGCCGGCCTTCACCTTGCCTGAGGCCGTGAGCTTGAAGCGTTTTTTGACGCCGCTCTTGGTCTTCAGTTTCGGCATTTCATCCTCATTTGGATCAAGCGCGGGCGCAAACCCACGCGAAAAAGGTCGCCACGGCATGCCGTACAGGCCGGGCCACCCAAGAAGGCGGGGCTGATAGCATAGGGGTTCCGGGCCGGCAATGGCCTGGGCGGAGGACGCCTCACCCGCGGCGGAAGCCGAAGCGATAAGGCGGACGCTGGCTCTCGGGCCAGTCCGTCCAAGGCCCAGGGCTTACCGCCACCAGGGCGAACGCGCCGCGCGGCGTTTCCACCGCAGGTTCGGCCAGAATGACCTCCCGCTCGCCCGCGCCTTCGACGGCGACGCGCACGCGCAGACGGCCGGCCCAGACGCAGCGGGCGTTTTGCGGGCAGCGGCTGTCTTCAAGGACTTCGAGAGGGCGCACGCGAAGGCCCCCGCCCAGGTCGGCGGTCTGGCCGATGGCGACCGCAACCACGCCAGGCTCACGCAGCGCGGCTTCGCGCTGAGCGAGATCTTCGAGGATGTGTTGGGGCAGGTTCGCAGCCGGCGGCGGCGCCTGTGTTTGGGCACAAGCAGCCAAGGCGAAGGCCGCGATCAGAAACGCGCGCATACACACTCCTTATCGCGGCCAGCTAAACTTGCCTGAGCTGAACGAGGGCTGACGCGCGCGTTTATCCGCGCGGCGCCATCACCATGACGACCTGACGGCCTTCAAACCGCGGTTCGTGCTCGACCTTTGCAATGCCATCGAGCTCGTTACGCATGCGATCGAGCAATTCCATGCCGAGGTGCGTGTGCGCCATTTCACGGCCACGGAAGCGCAGCGTGACCTTCACCTTATCGCCTTCTTCAAAGAAGCGGTGAATCGCCTTCATCTTCACTTCGTAATCGTGGTCGTCGATGTTCGGACGAACCTTGATTTCCTTAAGCTCGATGCGCTTGGCTTTTTTGCGCGTCTCGGCCTTCTTCTTCTGCTCCTCGAACCGGAACTTGCCGTAGTCGAGAATTTTGCAGACCGGAGGCACAGATTGCGGGGCCACCTCGACAAGGTCGAGGCCTGCTTCGCGCGCTGCGTCGAGCGCGGCGGAGATCGGCATTTCGCCCTGCTTTTCCCCTTCTGCATCGATGAGGAGGACGCGCGGCACGCCGCGGATCTCCTCGTTCACTCGCGGGCCATCCTTCGAGGGCGGCGGCGCGGCGTATGGACGTCTGGCTATCGGGCATTCTCCTGCAGCTGTTGATAAAACACGTGCAGCCCGTACCTGGTCAGGCGCGGACTCACCACGGGAATATTGCGTGTGTGGGGGCTTTCATCAAGCCGTTGCGGCTTGGCGGAGGACGCCGCAATTGCGCAATTGGCGCTCAACCTGCTCCACGGGCAGGTCCGAGACCACCGCGGCGGTCAACGCGACCACCCCGCCCCGGCCACGCGGCGCACTCATATCGAGCTTGGCGGCGGCAGACAGGAAGACGAGGCACGGCACGCCAGCGGCGGCCGCGATGTGCATGAGATCGACATCGTCGCCTACCGCGAACGCGGCACGCTCCATCAAGCCGATGGTTTGGAAGAGGTCGGGCCGAGTAACCAGGTTCTTGGCGCGCGGTTCGGCTTTTGCGATCTCGGCGCCGATCGGGCGTTCTTCCGCGCCGCCCAGGACCACTGGCGTCACGCCATGCGCAGCGGCGCGGCGCGCAAGCTCAGCGTACTTCGCGTCATCCCAGCGGCGCGACGGATCGGCGTTCGAGCCGCGCGGGAGCAACACGATGTACGGGCCAGTGATCCCAAAATAGTTTGGGCTGAGGCGCGGCGGGTCACGCAGCACGTTACGCACCCAGGATACGTCGGCCATAAGCGGCTCATCGCCCAGACCCGCAGCAGCGAGCTGCGCAGCATAGCGATCGAGCGGATGCATCTGCGCGCGCGCGCCATCGAGATAGGCGTAGCTCGCGCCGGGCGTCGGGCCCGACCATTTCGGCGGCCACGGGCGCAGGCCCTGAAAATAATTGCTTGTGCGATTAGAGCCTTCGAGGTCGTAGACGACATCGTACTTGGCTGTGCGAATGCGCGAGATCAGCTTGGTGATCGCTTGCGGCTCAGTCGGTTTACCATCGGCCTCGACCGTATCGAAGTACGGCGCCTTCTCGGCCAGCTCTTTGGTGGCCTCGGTCGTCAACAGCGTGATGCGCGCGCCGACATGGGCTTCGCGGATGCGCTTGGCCGCAGCCAGCGCAAGCACGAACGCGCCAAGGCCGCCGAGCTGTATTACCAGCACGCGCTTGACCGAATTCGTTTCGCCGTCGGAAGACGCAGCCGACTTGCGCCAAATCATTCCCACAAACTCCTCGCCCCGCTTCTACAGCACCGGCTTGTGTGTAGTCACCGTCTTGCGCTGCTCCGCATTGCGCAAAAGGCGTTCGTAAACCGCTAATGTGGCGGTTTGGAGCGCGGCAGTGGAGTAGAGGGTGTGGACGCGGAAACGGCCCTGGCGGCCCATTTCTGTACGTCTTTCCGGGCCAAGATCGATCATCCGCTCGATCGCGCCAGCCAAAGTGGGCGCCGCGCCGGGAGGAACAAGGAACCCGGTCTCACCCTCAAGCACAGTTTCGGTATAGCCGCCGAGATTAGTGGCGATCACCGGAACGCCCATCGCTTGCGCTTCAACCGCACCTCGCCCGAACGCTTCGGCCTCAATGACGGGGAACACGGCGATATCTGATGCCGCAAAAGCCGTTGGCATGTTCGCGACGTGGCCAGCGATGACAACGACCTCACCTAGGCCCGCAGCCTCGATCGCGACTTTGAGTTCGTTGACGTAGCCATGCCGGCCTTGCGGATCACCGGCGAGAATAACTTTCAGCGCCCCGGGGCGACGCGCCTCAATCATCTTCACAGCTTCGATCAGTATCAGCTGACCTTTCCAGCGTGTCAGACGCGCCGGGGCGATGATCACGCAGCGCGCGTCATTGCGTGCAAGGCCCCAATCAGCGCGCGTGATTTCGATCTCAGTGTTGCTCACCTTGGCGCGGTCGAAGACGTTAAGGTCCACGCCACGCGGAATCACAGTGATGCTTTCCGGCGGAACATCGTAGTTTTCTAAAATATGTTCGCGCGTGTAATGCGAGTTGGCGATGACGGCATCGCCGCGCGTCATGATCGAATTGTAAAAACGCTTGAGCGAGGTTCGCCCGTTATAGATGCCGTGAAACGTGGTGACGAACGGCTTGCCGGTGATGCGCGCCGCAAGAAACGCGCTCCAAGCCGGCGCACGTGAACGGGCGTGAATGATGCCGACATTGCGTTTGCGCGCCAGCATGGCGAGCTTCCACGCATTCAAAAGTGCGACGAATGGATTTTTGGTGTGGAGCGGGAGCTTGATCAGCTCGCCGCCGGCCGTCTTGAGGTCCGGCTCAAGACGGCCGCCGGCGCTAGCGACCAAAGCGAGCCCCCCGGCGCGGCTGATCGCCTCCGCTATTTCAAGCGTAGTCCGCTCTACACCGCCAGCATTGAGCTCAGGGGTGACCTGCAGAACTGTAGGGATGTGACCTTCTTGCAATGCTTCGCCGACGCCCTGATCCGCCCCATCCGGCTAAACCGATGTTTAGACACGATTTTGCCAAGGTTGGCGTTGGTATTCGTTAAAGACGCGCTTTCGACCCCATTCTGGCGGCCCAGTTCTCCTGGCAGTAGAGCCACCGGGTCTTGGCCAAGTCGAGGCGCCGGCTGCAGCGCTGTTCGCGGCCTGAGCGAAGCGCTTGGCATCGCGGCAGGCTTCGGGCATCGGTTTTGACCTTGGTCCGGGGAGTTTCGCACGCATGTTGACCGCCTTTGCAGCTCTGATGCTGCCGCTCGCCTTGATGCAAACTGGCGCGACGCCGGCCGGCAGCGCCGCCGCCCACAATGCGCAGCGGTTCGATCAGTGCGTGGCGCACATCGAAGAGGACGCCCCTGCCGCCTACGAAGAGGCAATGGCTTGGGCGGCGGAGGCCCAGTCCGTTGGCGCCTATAGATGCGCGGCGATGGCGCTGATCGCCCAGAACCGGCACGGCGAAGGTGCGCGGCGACTGGACTCGCTCGGCTCGGCGGTGAACCCGGCGGAGACTGCGACGCGAGCAGAACTCTTCAGCCAAGCCGGCAACGCCTGGCTTCTGGGCCGTGAACCGGCGCGTGCGCGCGCTTCATTCACGCGCGCTATCACCACCATACAAAGCGACCCGACACAGCTCCCAGATTTGTTGATCGATCGCGCCCGCGCCTTTGCGATGGAAGGCGAATGGCGCAGCGCCGAGGAAGATCTCTCACGCGCGCTCGACATACGCGCTGACGACCCGCTAGCGCTGCGTCTGCGCGCCACCGCGCGCATGCAACAACGCTCCTTCGAATTAGCGGAAGCGGATGCGCAACGCGCCTTCACGCTCGCATCGAATGAAGATGAGCGCGTTGGCGCAGCACTCGTGCTTGGCCACGTGCGCGAAAGCCGCCGCACCGGCACACCGGTTAGCGAGTAACTTCGGCTACATTTGGCGCTTTGCCACGGACAGGTTCCCGCGCCTGCACTAGAGTGCTGTGCGAGGGACCAAGGCTGTGGAGGCTTTCGTGAATCCAAAGACTTTCGTTGCTGGCATTGCACTCAGTTTGGCGGTGCTAACCGGCTCGGCTTATGCATGGGACCAGATCGGCGTGCGTGAAGTACGCGAGCGCGTTGAGCGTGACACGATCGTGGTTGAAGGCGCGCGCAGGTTTGAGCGCATCCGCCTCTGTGCGTATCGCAATCCGGTTCATATCCTCGATATGGACGTGCACTTTGCCAATGGCGGCCATCAGGACGTGAGCCTGCGCGAGCGTATCAATCCTGGGCACTGTTCGCGCGCCATCGATCTAGAAGGCGATGACCGCAACATTCGCTCCGTGACGATGGTGTACGAGGAAACCAGCGCGCGCCGGCGCACGGCGACGGTACGATTGTTTGCTGAATAGCAATGGGAGGCGGGCGCAGAACAGCTGCGTCCGCCGCACCATCTAGCTTGGGGTCGTGACGATCGTGCGCATATCCCACTCGTCAGTGCGGATATTGTCGACCTTCCAACGGCCATCTTCCCAGACCAGGTCGTAAACCACGACCTGCGGTTCGCCGATATTGTTGAACTGCGCGCGGACGACGGCGTGGCTGCCTTCGACGACTGCATCAGTGGTCGCCAAGATATTGCTCAGCTGAAAATCCTGCGCGTCGATGATCGGATCGAAATCCAGCGACGGACCATCGCCGTCGCCAGTACGCGTGTGCATAGCCGCGATATCCGCCTGCATCTGCGCTGACCACGGCGCCGCGTCGGCAAGGGCCGGCGCCTGCGCATCCGCGACAATGTAAGGCGCATAAAGCGCGCTCACGACGGCCGCAGGATCGGGAATAGCGCGGTTCGCGCCGGCCTCCGCTGGCGGCTCGGTCTTTTGGGTTGACGGCGGCGAACACGCCGCGAGCGCCGCGGCCGCCAGTGTGATGATCAGTGCATGGATGCGCATAGAGCCCCCTCCCCATCAGTCGCGGGTGGGCTTAATCGCAATCGGCTGGCGCCGCCAGCCTTAGCCCCGCACCCAGCCGACTTCGGCATCGTTGAAATCGACCACATCGCCCAACTCGTAGACGTTGCGATAGCCGTAGCCATAGAGGTTGATGAAGGTCTGGATGTTGAGGGCGAGCTCAACGCGCTTCAGAATCACTGGCTGAGAGTTATTCGAGAAATTGTTGTTGCAATAGATCAGGATACGGACGTTGGGATCGCGCAGCGCAGCTGCCAGACTTTGATCGGTGAAATCGGTGAACGGCAAATTGACCGCACCGTCGATATGGCCCTGACGAAACGCGTCGGCCGAACGTGCATCGAGCACGATTGTGTTTGGTTCTCGCGCCATACGCTGGAAGTCCGCCAGCGAGACTAAGCGATCCGCGCGATAGGCCTCGACTTCTCCGGCCAAGCCGCGAAAGCCCTGATAATCGATCCGTGCGGCAGTGGTGGGACGCACTTTCTGCTGCGCCTGCGCCAACGGCGCGCCGATCGCAAAACTGAGCAAAAGAGCAGCAGCAAGCAAACGCATCACAACGCCTCCGTCGACGATGCGCATTCAGCGCTCGCATTTGGCCGGTATTGGGGCGCGTCAGCTGCCGGTGTTAATTGCGTCGACCAAGAACGGAATGCCGATGGCGTAGGCGCCGCCCATCAGGAGGCCGACGGGCATACCCATCAAAGCGCCGACATACGCGTTGCCGAGGCGCTCACCCCAATCGAGGCCGCGCCCGCCGAGACGGACGACAAAGCCGATGGCGCCGCCGATCAGGCCGCCCATGCCGCCATATTCCCAACCGATCACACACAGCACGATCATGCCGGCGAACGCCGCGATGCTCAGCAGCAGCCTAAGATTGTCCACGCCAGCCTCTTCAAGTCCGCCCCCCGGGGCGCGCGGGCCCTCTCATGGCAGGACGCACCGGGCGCCTGCAAGCGGGGTGCGCAGGATTAGATCGGCGGCCGGGCGCCGCCATTGGCGCCATTCGCCGCCGACGCTGGGTCATACGCCACCGCCCCCGGCGTTCGGCGCGTCGCCGCCTCACGCTGCGCAGAGGCGCTGATCAGCCCCAATTCTTGCGGCGTGACCACCATGAGCTGACCCGAGCCCGCCAATGCCTCAGCGATGTTTTGGCGGGTCTGCATCTCAAGCAGCGTCAAGATCGCCGCGGTGGACGCCGGATCGCGATTGGCAAACACGTCGGCGAGCTGATCGATTTGCTGCGGCCGCAAAGCCAACACGCCCTGCGCACGCATCGCCGCACGCGCGGCTTCAACTTGCGCCGGCGTCGCCGGCTGACCGTTAGACCCGACGGCATTGCTGACGCTGACTGCGAATTCATCGGGCTGAGTGTAAGTGAAGCTCGCCGTGTGGAAGTTCACACCGAGCGCCATGCCGGGCTCGCCGGCTTCGTCGCCTTCAGCTTCGGCCTGACGCAAGCTTTCGATCGCGGCGCGCTCAACATCATGCAAGGCAGCGCGCAATTCTTCGTCGCGACGCTTACCAATTTCGCTGCGGAACGCGCTCTGAATTCGCGTTTCGATCGCAAGACTGAACTCCTGGATCTCGTACACGTGCTTCAAGAGTTTGCGGTTCAGGCTGAACTGAACGCGCGCTTCTACGATCACTTTGTGCGAATCCGCCGTGACGGCTTCGAACGGCAGCGGCGCGCAATAATGCGGGCGCAGATTGATCGACCCGGTCTTGCGATCAAGCAAGCGCACCGTACGCCGTCCGCCCGTTGTGGGATCGAGCGCAACGAAATCGACGTGCGGCGCCTGGGCGCCCCTCACTACCGTTTCCTCGAAGTCCCAGAGAACGACCTTGCCTTCCAGCGCACGCCGGAAGCCGCGATCGTCCTGGGTCATGTAGGTGCGGTCGTAGCGCGCCTCGTAGTAGCGGGAGATCACGTAGAAAATCAGCCCGAGCAGCAAGACGCCGACTACGGCTGCGACAACCACTATCAAAACCATATTCATCGCACTCTCCCCCGAGGCGATTTTTACCATACCGCACTCGCAACGGAGTGGCAGTGAAAACTCCGCCAGAGGCGAAATCTAGTTGCGCACGTCACTTTCCAGCACGCAGCCGGCAAGCCCTTCATTGCGCACAACCCGGGCCCGGCCGACCAACATAGCCGAGCGCGACCGGACATATGGGCCCGGCTGATCGGCGCGCCAGCGATTGGGGTTCGGGAGCACGGCGGCGAGCCGCGCTGCCTGCAGCGGCGTCAACTCATCGGCCGAAACGCCAAACCGCGCGCGCGCGGCGGCTTCAATGCCGAAATTTCCATCTCCCCATTCAGCGGCATTGAGGTAGGCCTCCATGATCCGCTCTTTCGGCCACATGAACTCGATCAGGGCCGTAAAATACGTCTCAAAGCCTTTGCGCACCCACGAGCGCTCCGGCCACAGAAAGAGGTTCTTTGCCGTCTGCTGACTCACAGTAGACCCGCCGCGGATCGGCCCACGGCCCCGTTGGTTCGCTTCGAGCGCGCGCTGAATAGCTTCCACGTCGAAGCCGTCATGCGTGCAGAAATTTCCATCCTCAGCCGCGATCACGGCGCGCACGACGTGTGGTGAAATGCGCTCAAGCGGCACCGGATAGTGGCGGATGGTTTGCCCTTCCGCGGCGCGCTGCATCATCAAGATCGTCGCCGGCGGATCAAAGAAAAGATAAGCGCCCGCCCACGTGACCGGGATCAGCACGAAGGCAATGAAGATCACCGCGAGAAACGTATTGATCAGGCCAAAGCGCTTCGTGCGCTTGATGCGGTTCAGATCGAGATCGAGATTGGTACGCGTATCACGCGCGCGTTGGCGATCGGATCGACGCGGCTCGCGCTGCGGGAGCGGAATATCGGCTTCGCCAAAAAGCGGCTCCTCCGCTGGCGGAGGTTCATAACGCGGACGCGGTGGCGGCGGTAGTGGCGGCTCAGGCGCCGCCTCGACCGGATCGTACAACGGCTCGTTCTCTTCAGGCGGCGGCGTTTGCGGCGCGCCCTGCTGGGGCGGCTCATCCCGCTCAGGATTTTCCTCGTCGGGACCCATACTCGTTTTCCCCAATCACGCGCGGCGCCGCCTCCAATTTGAAGCGTAGCGGCGGCAAAGCGCAAGCGGCGCTTGCCTATGTGGTTATTTCAACGCGCTGCCAGGTTCCGGAATCCATTCATGGCGCACCTCGGCGTTGGTCTCCCTCGCCAAACCTGCCGCCCGCAGCTGCGCGAAGCGCTCTGCGCCCAGCAAACGCCGGCAGGCCCACACCGCCATACCTCGAACCAAGGCCGAAGCGTCGTCCAACAATGCGATAGCTGACTCCGCGAGCGCTGCGTCGCCAGAATTGCCGATCGCCACGAGCACATTACGAACGAACCGATCGCGACCCGTGCGCTTGACCGGCGTTCCGGCAAAGCGCGTGCGAAATGCCGCGTCATCAAGCGCGGCCAATTCAGACAAAGGCGCAAGGCGCAAATCATCGCGCAGACTCATCCGCGTCTCGCGCGCGTCAGCAGCAAACTTGTTCCAAGGGCATACAGCGAGGCAATCGTCGCAGCCGAAGATGCGATTACCCATCGGCACACGAAACTCGGCCGGAATCTGACCTTGGTGTTCGATGCTGAGATATGCGAGGCAGCGGCGCGCATCGAGTTGGTAGGGCGCTGGGAACGCGTTGGTCGGGCAAACATCGAGGCATGCGCGGCAAGAGCCGCAATGATCCTCATGCGCTGCATCCGGTTCGATTTCAGCTGCGGTCAGAATGGCGCCGAGGAAAAGCCAGGAGCCGTGCTCACGCGAGACGAGATTGGTGTGTTTGCCTTGCCAGCCGAGCCCAGCGCGCTGCGCCAGCGGTTTTTCCATCAGTGGCGCAGTATCCACGAACACCTTAACTTCGGCGCCGCTCTCGAGCGCGAGCCATTGCGCCAACTGCTTCAGCTTGCCCTTGATGATGTCGTGGTAATCGCGTCGCGCGGCGTAGGCCGAGACCAGCCCCTGTCCGCGTTCTTCCAGCAAGGCGAGGCTATCATCGCTCGGTGCATAAGATTGGCCGATCAGGATGGCGCTCTTCGCCTCGGGCCAAAGCCGCTGCGGATGCGCGCGCCTGTGCGCTTCGCGCGCGAGCCAATCCATATCGCCTTGCCGTCCGGCCGCGATGAATTCCTCCAGCCGCGCACCGGAGTTCCAAGCCTCATCGGCCGGCGCGACGCCGAACGCATCAAATCCCAACGCGCGGGCGCGGGCTTCGACCAAAGTTCTGCTGAAGACGCTGGCGCTCACCACGCCACCTTAGTGCGCGCTGCTCAGCGGGTCAGCTGCGAAAACAGCGCTACCTGCTGGCTATTGATCTCCTGATATCGCGTCTCGATCTGCGAAATCTGCGGCGTGTAGCGGATATTGAGATCACCCTCGCTCACACCTGCCGCCGCGTCGCGCGCAGCGCTCTGCAACAACGCGACGACGCGATCATTCTCGGCGAAAAAGGTTTCCTCCAAATCGCACATCTGGAGCCAGATATCGCGCCGTCGCGCCGGCATCGCCGCGGCCTCTGTGCGCGTAAGCGCAAGTCGCGCCCGCCCGCTTCGACCCCAGCCTTCGGCACTGCGTGCGGCAGCATTTATAGCTTCGCTGCGATTACCCACGTTTGGCATGATCATCGCGTACATGCCCTCGTACATCGCCACCATCGCGCCGAGGCTATGATGCGAGCTCTCACCGCTGGGCACGATCTGCTGGCGCGCGCGCAGCATGACAATCTGGCCCTGCACGAGAAGGCCGGCGCTGCGCACCAGCTGCGGCCCCAGGCGGCGCAGCGCCGCATTGTCCTGATGTTCGATGGCGTCGACGGCCTGAATGATCAGATCGAGAACGCCATCCATGTTGCGGATGTACTGAGAGGTATCAGACAAGATCGTGCGCGACAGCACGTCATACTCCGACGGCGCGCCCGGATATGAAAACGGCGCCATAGCATCGACTTCGGCGCCGAGCTGGCTCATCAATTGTCGCGCGCCACCGGCGTGCTCACGCACACGTCGGAAAGATTGCAGCTGAACGTCGCGGCTCGCGTTCGGATCGTAGCCAGCAAAAAATCCATTGAACGCTTCATTGGCCGCGCCCGCACGATCGAGCACGCTCGTTAGCCGCGTCAACCAGTCCGCGAAGGCGCGGTGCGCATCCATTTCGGCGGCGGCCGGGGGCGAAGGATCGGCGTATGCCGGAGAGGAAATCGGCGCACACGCTACCACGAGTGCAAGCAGCCAGCGTTTCAACATGAAATCCTCCCCTTCAGGCATTTAGCCCAGCACAACCGCCGGCTTCAACACGCTTAGGGCTACCCCCCTGCGGCTGAGGCGCCCTATAAAGCGAGCTCGACAGTGCGGAGGGGACGTGATGCTGCGCAGAACTCGCTTGATTTCCGGCCTGGTTGCGATCGCCGCGTTTGGCCTGGTGGCGTGCGGACAGACCGAACAATCCGCACCCGATGACAATGCGAGCGTACCAGGCGCCGCCGCACCGGCCGAAGAAGCCGCCACGCGCGACACGGGCCCGACCGAGTTCTGCGCCGAAGTTGGCAGGCGCGTGTCACCGGAAGATTGCGCTGACTTCGCCGCCCTCGCCGACGATGCCGAACAAGGCTCAGCCGCCTTTAACGCACCCGATCCGATGGAGCGCGGACAAGTCCACACGCTTCAGCTCGCGATCAGTTATGCACCGGCGGAGGAAGAGCCAGCCGAAGCTGTGCCGCCCGACCAGTCCGGCACGCCGGCGCCAAGCGTGCAGTTCGAATCCAGTCTCTCGAGCGATCAGCGCCGGCGCCTAGCGTCGCAATTGCAGGAGCTCCGCGCTGAGCGACAACAGCTCGAACAATTACGGACGACGGCGCCGGCCGATGAGCGCGTGCAGCTGGAGGCGCGACAAGCCGCCATCGACACGGAAATTCGGTCCTTGAACGTCCAGATGGCGCCCACGCGCAGCGCCGCCGCACCGACCCCGGCAGAAACCGTCGATCCGCTCTCAGGTGAAACGGTCGAGTTCACGCCGCTAGTCGGCCGCTTTATGCGCGCGGAATTGGTCGGCAATGGCTTCGAAATAACGCCGCTGTCGCCCGCCTCGCAAGAAGTGCTGCCAGATAGCGTCACGACGTGGAACTGGCGCGTGGTTGCCAATGAGGGCGGCCGGCGCTCGCTGACGCTACGCACCGTCGTCGAAGGCTGCACCGCGGACGGCCAGTGCTATCCGCTGCGCTCCACCAGCCGCAATTACGACGTCACCGTCACTGTTGGCCTCATCGGCCAAGCGCGCGATCTGCTGACCGAAGCGCCGACGTGGCTTCGCCTGCTGGCAGGTGTGCTCACCGCGCTCGCAGTGCTGGTGGGCGCCTGGTTCGGCCTGCGGTCCGCCTTTAAAAAGGGTCGTTCGGAGAGCTAAAGCGCCGGCGCTTGGCTTCGCGCGATCACTTCAGCGCGCACGCGTTCGAGGCGGCCGATCTCCTCAAGCGGTGCGCGCGTCTGCTCGTCCATGACGGACCAGCAGTCGAGCGTATCGTCGCCGCGCTCTACGCATGCGGCGGCGGCGTCGACGCCGGTGGCGAGTCCATTGTACGCGACGACCGAATCTGGAAACGTTTCCATCAAGCGCACAATCATCTGCGTCAGCGGCTCGAGCTCCTCGGACTGCGACCACCGCATCGTATCGCGCATGCGACTGGCGAGCACGCTCGTCTGCGCTGTGTTCGTGCGGATATCGCGAGCGGCTTCGCGCAATGTCGCCGCGAGCGCTGCGCGGTCGGGGTTATCGCCGTCGAGCCTCGCCAGTTCATGCGTCGGCATCGCCATCAAAGCTGCGTAGAAACGCTGCGTGGCGAACATCAACGGCCGGTTTGGATGATCTTGATCAAGAGCCGCGCCCTGCACCTCCACGCGGCGCAGATCGATGCGAACCAATTGTAGCGAACTTTGATAAAAGGCGCGCTGGCGCACTTCCAGGCTTTTGCCAGGCCCGCCGCGGAGAGCCTCAGTTCCCATCGAGGCAGAGGCCTCCAAAACTGCGCCAATCTCTTCCAGCACGGGCGATAGATTCTCACGCGCCGTGTGCAGCGCAAATTCCAACGGCGCCGCTGAGGGACCAAAATCGGCGATGGACGGCGGGCGCCGCAGGCCGCGCTCCAAGGCGCGAACCGCTTCAAGTTCTGTTCGGTTGTTCACCCGCCACCGGTCGAGCCGGGCTAGCGCCGTGCGCTCGTTGATCTCGCCCGCGTCGAACTGCTCGAGGATGGCGACGAACTCATCGAGATTTTCCATCAACTCGCCACCGCGATCGAGCACGGTGCTATATTCGAGCATCCAAGCGGCCATGTCGGAGAGCGTGGCGCGAACGGACGCGACAGATGGCTCTTGTTGCTGCGCCGCAGCAGGCGGAGAAGCAGCAAGCGCCAATCCCAAAACCAGCGCGGACACAAATCGCATCATCGGCCACTCCCCTTACGGAGACTTTAGCCAAAACGCACGCGGCGCCTAGGCAACGGCGGCGGCGACATCGTCCAAAGCGTGCGCGAGGCGCGGCAGCATTTCTTTCGGGCAGATTTGCCAGAAGCGGCCGCGGACATCGCTCCAATGCGCGAGCATATGCGCGGCGCGCGGCGAGTTTGTTCGCCGGACATGCTCTTCTATCAACGACTTGAGCACGTGTTCCCAGTGCGCCGCACTAAGCCGGCGAGCGACGACGCTATCGGCGTTGAGCAATTGTTCGAAATTACCTGCTTCGTCGTAAACGAACGCCATGCCGCCCGACATGCCGGCGGCGAAATTGTCGCCGACTTCACCGAGGATCGCGACCGTGCCGCCGGTCATATATTCGCACGCGTTGGCGCCTGCGCCCTCGACCACGGCATCCGCGCCGGAATTGCGAACCGCGAAGCGCTCGCCTGCGAGGCCAGCAGCGAACAGCTTTCCCGCAGTGGCGCCATAGAGGCAGGTGTTGCCGATGATTGCGCCGAGACGATCCGCTTCCTCTGGCGCTGGCTTCAGCGTGATGAGTCCGCCCGACAACCCCTTGCCGACATAATCGTTGGCATCGCCGGTCACGTGCAGCGCAATGCCCTGCACCATAAACGCCCCGAGGCTCTGCCCGCACGAGCCGCGCAAATTAACGCTCAACTGGCCCTCAGGCAGCGCGCTCATGCCGAACTTGCGCACCACATGCGCCGACGCGCGCGCGCCGATCGCACGTTGCGTGTTGCGCACAGCAAAATCGAGCTGCCGCTTTTCACCGCGCTCGAAGAAGCCCGGCGCATCGTCGATGAATTGATGATCGAGCGAAGGCGGCGGCTCGTTGCGGCCAAGCTGCGTGCAATAGCTCGGATACGGGCTATCGACGCGCACCAGAAGTGGATTGAGATCGAGATCGTCCAGGTGCTCGGCGCCGCGGCTGATTTGTTCGATGAGCTCTGTTCGCCCGATGATCTCTTCCAACCGCCGGAAGCCGATCTGCGCTAGAATCTCACGCACCTCCTCGGCAATGAAGCTCATCAGGTTGACGACCTTCTCCGGCGTGCCGGTGAACTTGGCGCGCAGCGCATCGTCCTGCGTGCAGACGCCAACTGGGCATGTGTTGGAATGGCACTGTCGTACCATGAGACAGCCCATGGCGACGAGCGAGGCTGTACCGATGCCGAATTCTTCGGCGCCGAGAATGGCGGCGACGATGATGTCGCGGCCGGTGCGCAGGCCCCCGTCGGTGCGCAGACGCACGCGATGGCGCAGATTGTTGAGCATCAATACTTGATGCGCTTCCGCGAGGCCCATCTCCCACGGAATGCCAGCATATTTGATCGAGGTTTGCGGACTGGCGCCGGTGCCGCCGACATGGCCAGAGATCAGGATCGTATCGGCGCCCGCCTTGGCGACACCGGCGGCGACCGCGCCGATGCCGGATTGCGCAACGAGCTTCACGGTCACACGTGCAACCGGATTGACCTGCTTCAGGTCGTAGATCAGCTGCGCCAGATCTTCGATCGAATAGATATCGTGATGCGGCGGTGGGCTGATCAGCGACACGCCGGGCGTCGCGTGCCGTAAGCGCGCGATGAGTTCAGTGACTTTGAAGCCCGGAAGCTGACCGCCTTCGCCAGGCTTGGCGCCCTGCGCCACCTTGATCTCGATCTCGCGGCACTGGTTGAGATATTCAGCCGTCACGCCGAAACGCCCCGATGCGACCTGCTTGACGGCGGAGTTTGCGTCATCGCCGTTCGGCAACGGCTTGTAGCGCGCAGGATCTTCGCCGCCCTCGCCCGACACACTGCGCGCACCGATGCGGTTCATCGCGATGTTGAGCGCGCCGTGCGCTTCGGGCGAAAGCGCGCCCATGCTCATGCCGGGCGTGAGGAAGCGCTTCCTGATGTCCGTGATGCTCTCAACTTCGTTGAGCGGCGTCGGGCGTAGCTTCTCCTCGCGCACTTCCAGCAGATCACGCAACTGGATCGGCTGACTGAGGCGCCGCTCGCGCACCACTTCGGAATACTTGCGATAGGCTTTGTAATCGCCGGTGTCGCACGCGCGCTGCAGCTGATGAATGGAATCGGCTTCGAGCGCATGGCGCTCGCCGCTGGCGCGATAGCGATACTGCCCGCCCATTGGTAGCGCGACGAGCGTGTCGTCAAAGCCGCGCTCGTTCTGCTCGCTCGCCTCAAGCGCAAGCCCGGAAAGGCCGATGCCGGAAATGCGACTTGTAAGCCCCGGGAAGAACTCATCGGCCAACGCACGCGAAAGGCCGATCGCCTCGAAATTTAGGCCCCCGCGATAAGATGAGATCACCGAGATGCCCATCTTGGAGATAATCTTCAGCAGTCCAGCTTCCAAAGCCGCGCGATAGTTCGCCGCCGCTTGTTCAGGCTTCAGCCCGCCGCCCAGCCCGCGCTGAACGCGATCCGCCACAGTGTCGAACGCGAGATACGGATTGATCGTCGTCGCGCCACAGCCGATCAGCACGGCGGCGTAGTGTGCATCGAGGCACTCGGCGCTGCGAACGCTGATCGAGCAGAACGAGCGCAAACCTTTGGCCACCAGATGCGAATGCACCGCGCTGGCGACGAGAATCATCGGGCACGCGATCCGGTCCGGCCCCTGCGCTTCGTCCGTCAGCACCAAATGTGAGCGCTTGTTGAAGGCCACAGCTTGCTCAGCCTCGGCGCGCAGGCGGTGGATGGTAGCGCGCAACGCAACGCCTGCGTCACCGCCAGCGGGCAAGGCAAAGGTGCAATCAAGCCGCGCGATATCGTCGTGCAGCTCGCGCGCCATGCGCGCGAACATGCCGTTGGTGAGGATCGGGCTCGACAGCACGAACACACGCGCCTGCGCTTCGTCTTGCGCCAAGATGTTGCCGAGGTTCTTGAAGCGCGTCGCCAAACTCATGACCCGACCTTCGCGCAGCGGATCGATCGGCGGGTTCGTCACTTGGCTGAAATTCTGCCGGAAATAATGCGAGAGCGGACGGTTCTGCTCGGAGAGCACCGCGAGCGGCGCATCATCCCCCATCGAGCCGATAGCTTCCTTACCCTCCTCCAGCATCGGCTGCAGCAAGAGCTCGACATCTTCCATCGTATAGCCGGCCGCAGCTTGGCGCTGCAGCAGCTCGGCCCGATCCGGATAAAGTCGAGGCTCTTTGCCCTTAAGCTTCTGATCCAGATCGATGACGTTGTTGAGCCAAGCGCCATAGGGATGCTGCGCCGCCAGCGCGTCGACCAATTCCTCGTGGTGATAGAGTCGGCCCTCGCGCGTATCGACCGCCACCATCTGCCCGGCGCCAATGCGGCCACGCTCAGTGATCACGCGATCATCCAGTGGGCACATGCCGGTTTCCGAGCCGACTGCGAGCAAGCCGTCTTGCGTCAGTGCGTAGCGCAGCGGCCGCAAGCCGTTGCGATCAAGCCCCGCCACCGCCCAACGGCCATCGAACATAGCCAGCGCCGCTGGCCCGTCCCACGGCTCCATCACCGCGTTTGAATACGCATAGAGCGCGCGATGTTCCGACTTCATCGTGCGCGACTTCGCCCAAGCTTCCGGAATGAGCAGCGTCTTCGCCATCGGCGCGGCGCGGCCGGCGCGTACAAGGACTTCGAACACGTTGTCGAGCGCAGCGGAATCCGATCCGCCTGGCTGCACGATCGGCTTCACGTCGCCATCCGCATCGCCAAACGCTTCCGACGCCATCCGCACTTCGTGCGAACGCATCCAGTTCACATTGCCCTTCAGCGTGTTGATCTCGCCATTGTGCGCGAGCATGCGGAACGGCTGCGCCAAGCGCCATTGCGGGAACGTGTTGGTGGAATAACGCTGATGATAGAGCGCAACCGAAGAGGTGAAGCGCTCGTCGCGAAGATCGGGATAGAAACTATCGATCTGCGCCGCGAGAAACATGCCCTTGTATACGAGCCGCTTGGCTGAGAGCGAGCAGACATAAAGCTCGGTGATATTATCCTTCAGCGCCCGCTTTTCGATGCGGCGGCGGCACAGGAAAAGATCGCGATCGACAACTTCCGACTCGCGCGCCTGCGGATCATAGAACAGCACCTGCTCGATCTCGGGCCGCGTGGCGTTCGCCTTCTCACCGATCTGGCTGATATTCACCGGCACTTGGCGCCAGGAATAAATCGTGAAGCCGGCCCGGATTATCTCGCTTTCAACGATGACGCGCGCGCGTTCCTGCGCGCCAAGGTCAAGGCGTGGCAGAAAAATCTGGCCGACGAAGATCGGCCCTTCCTTCGGCGTGTGGCCGGTTCGGATCACGACTTCGCGCAGAAACTCCTGCGGCGCTTCGATCAAGATGCCGGCGCCGTCGCCAGTCTTCCCGTCCGCGTCGACGGCGCCGCGATGCCAGACCGCCTTCAGCGCTGCGATCGCCAGCGTGACGACATCGCGCCGCTGCTTGCCATCGATGGCGACCACCATGCCGACGCCGCACGCATCGCGTTCATCATCCGCCCGATAAAGCCCGTCGCGTTCTAGCCGTGCGCGTTGTTGCAGGTATCGCGCAACTTCCCCCTCCCCTCGAGGGGAGGGGGAAGTTGCGCGATACCTGCAACAACGCGCACGGCTAGAA
>JAWXAM010000090.1:0-9087 GCA_034439495.1 Terricaulis sp.
CTCACCATCACCACCGACGTCGAAAACTACCCAGGCTTTGCCGACGCCATCCAGGGTCCATGGCTGATGGAGCAGATGCGCGCGCAGGCGATTCATGTCGGCACGCAGATGGTCGAAGACATCATCGTAAAGGCCGAATTGGATCAGCGCCCGTTCAAGCTGACGGGCGACAGCGGCCAAGTTTATTTGGCTGATGCGGTGATCATCGCCACCGGCGCCCAGGCCAAATGGCTAGGCCTTGAAAGCGAACACAAATTCCAGGGCTTCGGCGTCAGCGCGTGTGCGACGTGCGATGGCTTCTTCTATCGCGGCAAGGAAGTCGCCGTGATCGGCGGCGGCAATAGCGCGGTCGAAGAAGCGCTCTATCTCGCCCACCTCGCCAGCAAGGTGACATTGATCCACCGCCGCGACTCGCTCCGGGCCGAGAAGGTGCTGCAGGAGCGCCTCTTCAAACACCCGAGCATTGAGGTGGTTTGGGACACAGCGGTCGAAGAGATCGAGGGCACGGAAGACCCCAAGGGCGTCACCGGCATTGTGCTCAAGAACCTGAAAACCGGCGCTCGCGAAGAGCGCAAGCTCGACGGCGTCTTCGTCGCCATCGGCCACGCTCCGGCGACGGAGCTGTTCAAAGGCCAGGTGACCATGCGGGACAACGGCTACATCGCCGTCAAACCGGGCACGACCGAAACGAATATCCCGGGCGTCTTCGCTGCTGGCGACGTGGCGGACGATGTCTACCGCCAAGCCGTCACGGCGGCGGGTCTGGGCTGCATGGCGGCGCTGGAGGCCGAACGCTACCTCGCCACGCTCGAACTCGACCGCGCGCGCGGCGCAAAGGCCGACGCCGCCGCCTGATTTCGGCGAAACGCCAACGGAAACGCCCTGCAATTGGCGATACGTGAGCGGCGCGGACCGGCGACTGGCGCACGAAGCCCGTAAACTCACGTAGTTCGGCTGGCTCGCGCCGGCGGCTCATGGCGATCTCGGGTCAACGGCGCTTCTGCCGGACCCGGAGAAACCTCATGTATCGCAGCATCATCGCCGCCCTCGTCCTCGCCACAGTCGCCGTCCCGACTGCCCGCGCCCAGGACGCCAGCGGCGCCCTCACCGTTCAGCTCTCGGGCCTTGAGCCCCAAGGCGCTGTGATGATCCAGATCTTCGCCAGCGAAACTGCCTACGCCGCCGGTCAGGCTGCCAGCGCACAGCGCGTCGTGGTCGATGGCGCAACGGAGGAAGCGCGCTTCGAAGGACTGGCCCCCGGCCAGTACGCCGTGCGCCTCTTTCACGACGTGAATGGCGATGGCCGTTTCAACACCAATCCGTTCGGCATTCCCACTGAACCGTTCGCCTTCTCGAACAACGCGCGCGGCACCTTCGGCCCCGCCTCCTGGTCGCAAGCCGCGTTCGCGTTGAACGCTGGTGAGAACACGCAGGCCATCGCTGTGGGTGGCGGCCAATGATCGCCCGCCGCGAACTCCTCGCCGGCGCCGCCGCTGCCGGCGCGCTGGCGGCGGCGCCTGCCGCTTTCGCCAGCGAGAGCCCCTGGGGTCTCGGCGTCGAGAACGCCCCGGTCGATGGCTACGCCCCGGCCGCTATGCGCCGCGTCCACGGCCGGGCGCCGCGCGGGCTGGAAGGCTCGCTCTATCGCAACGGCCCGGGCTGGTTTCGGTATGGCGCCTCCTCCACCGGTCATTGGTTCGATGGCGACGGCTTCATCCAGCGCTTCGCCATTGCCGACGGCCAAGCGCGCCACAGCGGCAAGTTTGCCGACACATTGAAGCGCCGCATTGAGCAGCAGCGCCAGGAGATCGTGTTTCCCGGCTTCGGCACGCGCGGCGTGCGCGGCGCGCCGGTGCAATCGCCGGACGACATCAACGCCGCCAACACCTCGGTGATGATGGCCGGCGGCGAACTCTGGGCGCTATGGGAAGGCGGCTCGCCGACGCGCATGAACCCGGAGACGCTAGAGACGATCGGCATCCGCCCGTTCCGCGAAGACCTCGCCGCTATGCCGTTCACCGCGCACCCCAAAGTCGAGCCGAACGGACGCATCTGGAATATCGGCGCCTACGGCCAACGCGTGATCATCTGGCGGCTCGCCGCTAACGGCGTGCTCGAAGATGCGCAAGTGATCGATGTCGGCTCGCGCTCCTATCTCCACGATTGGGCGGTGACCGAGCGCCATCTCATCATCCCGTTGCAGCCTTGGGTGCATGACCGGATGACGGCGCCAATGGTCGATGGCTACACGTGGCATGGCGATCAGCCGTTCCGCATCGTGGTGCTCGATAAGAACGATTATTCGAACCGCCGCACCTACGAACTGCCAGCGATGTTCTACTTCCACACCGGCGACGCGTGGGAAGACAGCGACGGCACGATCCGCTTCGATCTTTGCGCCTCGCCGAACGCGCATTTCGTCACCGAACAAGCACGCACGATGCTGCAACAAGACGGCGGCGAAACGCCTTCAGCGGAATTGGCGCTCGCCGTGCTGCATCCAGACGGCCGCGCTGAACTACAACGCAGCGGCATCCACGGCGAATTCCCGCAAACCGATCGCCGCCGTCAGGGCCTTGCGCGTGATCTCGTCGTCATCGCCAATGATCGCGAAGTTTCGACGCTCGGCCTGATGAACTGGCGCACGGGCGCGAGCGACAGCTACCGCTTCGGCGCAGGGCAAATGGTGCAAGAGCATCTGTTCGTGCCGAAGCCGGGCGCAAGCGGCGAGCGCGAGTCCTGGCTCGTCGGTGTGACGCTCAACGAGCGCGAACGCGCGACAGAAGTGCACGTGTTCGACGCCGCCAGCATCAGCGATGGCTCTGTCGTCACTTGGCGCAGCCGCTACGCCGCTCCGCTGGGCTTTCACGGCACATGGCGCGGCGCATAAACGAACGCAGGCGCGCGCCTATCCGGGGCGCACGCAAGCGACGGAACCCAGCGATAACGATCATCGCTGGGTTCCGTGTCAGCTAGTTCTGAATCGCCGGGATAATCACGCCGCCGACAAACTGATCGCGCCAGCGGCTCCAGATCCCGCCTTGCATGTAGTTTGCGCCGGTGAAAACCACGACGAGATCGTATTCCGGCACGACAATCAGAAACTGCCCGCCATTGCCGTTGGCCTCGTACTCCTCCACCACGCGATCACCAACGCGCACGCCGTAGCGATGCCACGCATAGCCATCGACGCCAGGTGAGTAGAAGTTTTCGAACTCCTCCTGCGTCAGTCCCGTTGTCGCCGGTGAAATCTCGATCCTCGGCGACGTTGAGCGCTCGACCCATTCGCGGCTGACGATCCGGCGCCCACGCCAAACGCCGCCGTCTAGATACATCTGCCCGACTTTCAGGAGGTCACGCGGACGAAGAAATGCGCCGCCACCGAGATAGCCTTCGCCGTTCGGCATCACATTCCAATAATACGGCGCGAACTGCAGCGGCTGCGCAATGGTGCGATTGAACAATTCCGGCAGTGACTCTCCGGTCGCAGCACTAAGCGCGCCGCCAACGAGATTGAGATTTGCCGAGCAATAGGCGTAGCGCTCGCCGGGTTCATGCGCCTGCGGCAGATTGAGCGTGTATTGCCAGAAATTCGGGTTGCGCTGATCCCACAACCGCCCCTCATTTCCGGGTGAGTTCTCATCATTGTCGTTGCACGCCAGGCCAGCCGTGTGCGTCAACAAGTGCGCCATCGTGATGCGCTGCTTGCGCGGATCGGCGTTCTCGAACGGGCCAAGGTTCGCCATCAGCTCGTATACCGGCGTTTCCGGGCTGATCGGCGCACCGCTTTCCATCGCCGCGCCGAGCATGATCGACGCGAACGTTTTGCCGGCCGAGCGAATGTCATGCGGCGTCTCGCGCGTGTAGCCGTGAAAATACTCCTCCAGCACCAACCGCCCGCGATGCGCGACCAGAACCGAATGAATGAGATTGGGACGCCGCGCGGACGGATCACCATCGATGATGGATTGTACGAACTGCGCCAGCGCTGCTTCATCAATGTCAACGCTCCGCGCGCGCGCCGTTCTCCAGCCATCGTTGATCTGCTCTGGGCGCCGGTAAACGTAGGCCGCTTCATTCTGCGGACGCGGAGAGAACAGCGCCGCATGTTCCGGCCCGGCGCGGCGCAGATCGAGATCGCTGCCGATGTCGGGCCAAAAAATGCGGATGCCATCGGGTGAGCGCAGACGCGTTGCGGTGTGGCGCAATTCTTGGCCATCGTCGAAGCGTGCGACGAAGTTTATCGCATCGCCCTCCTCGCTGACGCGAAACTGAGAAGCGCCGCCGCGCGAATTGATCTCGTGATTGCGGAACGCGCCAATAAGATTGCCGTCGGCGTCGCGGAAAACGCGCAGATAGAGGGTGAAGCGGCCATTCAGCGGTTGCGCATCACCGCGCCACGTATCGCGCCCGTTGCGGGCGAGCGTTAGCGGATGCGCGAAAGATTGGGAGGTGGCGGTCGGGTCGTCGCGCTCTTCGGTACGGCCAGAAGGCTGAATCCAGACGCCGTTTAGCGCACCATTGCGCGCCACGGCGCCGCGGAACGCGCCGTGAATGCCGAAATCGAGGCGGACTGCGCCGTTTTCGCTGCGCGCCTCTGATCGCGCACCGGAAATCTCGCCGCGCCACGCACCGCCATCGCGGCTGATGGTGAGTTCGCCGTGTAGACGCGGCGCGAACGTGCGCTCCACCACCCACAAGCCTTCAAGCTCTGACGGTGTGCTCTGAGCAGCCGCCGGCTGAGCCATCAGCGCCATGCCGAGGCCAATCGCCTTGATCCAGTTCAATTTACGTCCCCTTTTGCGCCGCGCGCGCTTTCAACCACACCACAATTGTTTCGCGCCCGCTTTGCATGTTGCGCTTCAAGGCCGCACAGGCGCCTTCAAGATCGCCCGCCTTAAGTGCGGCCAGGATGCGATCGTGATCTCCAATCGCGGTCGCGACGCTGGCCTGCTCACGCATCAGCGCCAACTCATACCGGCGGGTGCGAACGATGAAGCTCTGGATCAAATCGATGAGCACCTTGTTCGGGCACTCAGCGATCAATTCCATGTGCCAGGCATCATCGATCTCGATTGCGCGCACACCTTTGGCGTTGCGCAGCTCGGCATTCAGCTTCTCAAGCCGCGCCAAACGCTTCGCGGGAGGAATGCCAGCCAGTCGCAAAGCTTCAGGATCGAGCAGCGGGCGGATGTCGTAGATCTGTTCGAATTCTTCGAGAGAAAGCGGACGCACGAAATAGCCAAGCCGCGGCCGCGCGACGAGTGCGCCTTCCGCGACCAACCCGCTCAGAGCCTCACGGAGCGGCGTGCGGCTGACCCCAAGCTGCGCGGCCAGATGCACCTCGTTGACGCGATCGCCTGCCGCTAGCCGGCCATCGACAATCATCGCGCGCACGGCGTCCGCCGCAGCCTCGCTGATATTGCCCCGTTTGGTCTCTTCTAATTGCATACTGTATACAGTATGACCGAAAATCATGCCCTGACAAGGGGTTCGTGTGCGCTATGTGCGGCGCGGCTCGACCGGGGCGGCGGTCGGATTTTCGGGCTCGGGCTCCGGATCGGGGCGCAGCAAATCATCGGCCGCGTCGTTCACACTTGGCGCCGGCGCTGTCGGCGGCGCGTGCACGGCAGGACGCATGTTGAGCGCTTCAAGCGCATCATCGCCTTCGGCGCCGAAGAAGGCGCGCACGCGGATATCGCGTTGCGGGTACGGGATCTCGATGCCGGCGCCGCGCAATGCATCGTCGATCGCCCACGTGTAAGCCGCGTTCATCGCCTTCGGCCGCTTCACTGCCTCCAGCGTCGGCCACACGATGAGTTCGAACTTCAGAGCACTATCACCGTAGCCAACGAGCCAGACTTGCGTTCGGTGCTGATCCGTATCGGGCAGCGTAAACGGCACATCGCGCGCCGCCGCGAGTACGCACTCGCGCACCTTCTCCTTATCCGCGCCGATCGCGACTTGAAACGGCACATGGATGCGCCGCGTCTCGCCACGCCGCGTCCAGTTGATCATGGTGTTTTCGATCAGCTTCGAATTCGGGATCAGCAGATAAACGTTGTCGTTATTGCGCACACGCGTCGCGCGCGGGCCGATCTCTTGCACGATGCCGCGCGTGCCGTCGTGCATCTCGACATAATCGCCGATCTGCACAGCGCGATCGAAGACGAGCGTGAGGCCGGAGACGAACTCTTTGATGATCCCCTGCAGGCCAAGGCCCAAGCCAATGCCGAGACCACCCGCGAATACAGCAAGCGACGTGAGATCAATGCCGAGCGTCGACAGCCCAGCGATCAAGCCGACGACGACGAGGCCGTAGCTCAGCACCTTTTCGGAAATGTAGAGCGCCGCATTGCCGGGCTGGGTGCGCATGCGCACGCGCTTCAGCGTCGTACCGATGAGCCAGGCCCCGGCCATGAACAAAAATAGCAAGAGCAGCGAGGCGCCGACGCCGCCAACAGTCACCGCCGAGGCGCCGAGGCGAAACAGCGTGATGTGGGTGAAGTCCTCGAAGCCGTTGAGCATGCGCGCGAATCCCTCGCTCCAACGCCGTTATCTATCGACCGACCGGTGGAGCTATGCAATATTGCATCGGACGGGGGCGCCAGGTGGGCGCCTTGGGCGCGGACGGCATGATGGACTGGGACAAGCTTAAAACATTCCACTCCGCCGCCGAGACCGGCAGCCTGACCGCAGCGGCCGAGAAGCTCGGCGTCAGCCAGTCTTCAGTCAGCCGCCAGATCGCAGCCCTGGAAAACGAAATGGGCGTGCCGCTGTTCCAGCGTCACGCGCGCGGGCTCCTGCTCACCGGCCCGGGCATGGCGCTGAGGGAGTTCACCCGCGAAATGGCGGGCGCCGCCGTGATCGCGGAATCGACGCTGAAGGACGCGCGCGAAAAGGTCATCGGCGATTTGACTGTCACCGCGCCGGTTGCGTTCGGCTCAACTTGGCTCGCGCCGCGCCTTGGCGCGTTTGCGGATACGTATCCCGAGACGCGGCTCAAGATCATGCTCGACGACCGCGAGTACGATCTGCTGAAACTCGAAGCCGAGTGCGCGATCCGGCTCTGGGCGGCGACGCACGCCGATCTCATTCAACGCAAGCTTCTAGAAGTGCGCGTCAGCCTTTACGCGTCCGCCGGCTATCTGCAGCGTCACGGCACGCCGAAGAAAGTCGAAGAGCTCGATAACCACCGCATCATTGCGTATCAGGCCAACATCCCGACGCCGATGCGTGAATTGGATTGGGCGCAACGCGCCGGCCGCGAAGATGCAAAGCCGCGTCAGCCGCTGCTTGAGATCAATAACGTCTATGGCATGCTACGCGCGGTCGAGAGCGGCTTCGGCATCGCCAGCGTGCCCGATTATATGGCGCGCGAAAACCCGAACCTCGTGAAAGTACTGCCCGAGCTCGAAGGCCCAAGCTTCGAAGTGTACTTCATCTACCCAAGCGATTTGAAACGCTCGAAACGCATCGCTGCGTTTCGCCAATTCCTGATCGATCAAGCCGCGGATTGGCAGGCGTGACCTCCCTCCCCTAGAGGGGGAGGGGGTTCTGCCTTTAAAGCTGCCCGTAATTCTGCACCGCGAACGTATCGCATTGGCGCGCGTCGCCGCTGTCGAAGCCGCGGCGGAACCAGCGCATGCGTTGCGCTGAAGAGCCGTGGGTGAAATTGCGCTCGTTCGATTGACCAAGCGTGTCGTCACCAATGGCGTGCGCCGCGGCGAGCGCTTCACGCAAATCCGCTTCATCGATCGCCAGCGATGCTTGCGCGGTGTGGCCCCAAACGCCAGCGAGGCAATCGGCTTGAAGCTCCATGCGCACTGACGTTTGATTTTGGTTCTCGCCCTGCACTTGCATCCGCGTAGCGCCGATCAGGTTTTGGATATGGTGACCGACTTCGTGCGCGATGACGTACGCTTGCGCGAAATCACCCGGCGCATTGAGACGCGTTTCCATCGTCTGATAGAAACCCGGATCGATGTAGAGGCGCCGGTCCGCCGGGCAATAAAATGGGCCAACGTCGGAGCTGGCGCCGCCGCAGCCTTCTGTTGACACCGCGCCGCTAAAGACAACAAGCGTGGGCTCTTCGTAAACGCCCGGCGCGCTCGCGTAACGCGGCAAACGACCTTCAGCGAATTGGCGCGACCATACGTCTTCCGTCGAGCCGAGGACGGCGCGCGAGAAATCGCACGCTTCCGCCGAGGTTTCGCAGACGCTACCGGAGGCTTGCACTTCGCCACCGCCAAGGCCCAGCATGCCCATCAAAGGCGCGCGCATACCCGGCATCAAGAAGTACACAGCGCCCAGCACGACCACCGCGAGCAGCGCGCCGCGAATGCCAAGCCGGCTCAGCACCGCGAACAGCATCCCGCCGCCACCGCCGCCGCCGCCACCCGAGCCGCGCCCGCGATCTTGAAAATTGTCCGAACGCCGCTGATCGCCGATGCGCATGAAGTCCTCCCTGAACGTCCCGGCGTACCTAACGCGCGAACCGGGATTTAGGCCATGGGGTTTCGCCTATTCTTGCGCCGCGAACAGGTCGGCTTGGCCACCGGCCTCCAGCGGGCGGCGGAACTGGGTGTGATCAAGTTCAAGGCGCGGTTTATCGAGCCCCAGCCGGCGGATCGCTTTGCCGAACCTGTCGGCGATCAGCTGCGCGTATGGCCCCTCGCCTTTTTGCCTTTTGCCCCATTCGGGATCGTAATCGCGCCCGCCGCGCATCTGGCGCACCAAAGCCATCACCCGCGTCTGCCGATCCGGAAAATGCTGCGCCAACCACTCACGGAACAGATCCTTGATCTCGAGCGGTAGCCTAAGCACCACATAGCCCGCTGAGCTGGCGCCAGCCTTGGCGCACTCTTCCAGAATCGCTTCGATCTCGCGGTCATTGATGGCTGGCACTATTGGCGCGACCATCACCGTCACTGGGACGCCAGCATCCGCCAGCATGCGGATCGTCTCGATACGCCGATGCGGCGCCGCCGCGCGCGGCTCCATCACGCGCGAGATGCGCCGGTCCATAGTCGTCACGGAAATAGCGGCTTTCACGAGCCCTCGCTCAGCCAAACGCGCGAGAATATC
>JAWXAM010000091.1:0-28057 GCA_034439495.1 Terricaulis sp.
ACGACGGCCTCGTCGCCGTCTGGACCATGAACGGCTTCACCGTCCTCAACGCCGGCGTCACCGGATCTGTCGATCTAACCTGGGTGATCGTGGGATAAGCAACACGTTGCTTTGTCTCGGCGGTGTGTCAGAGAATCGCTCACCCGCCGGGGCCGGTGAACATGATGCCGCGCATATCATCCGTGATCTGGATGCCGAACCGGTCCAGCAAGAGCTGGTTTTGGATCAGCTCGAAGCCCGGCAGCTCCAGCGTGACGTCGATCTCTTGAGTGAGGTCTCGTCCGGTGGCGCTGTTGATGATGATGTTCTGGAACGTCCCTTCGGTGACGTTATGGACGAGCGCGGTGACGCCATCGGCGTCATCAATCACGATGCCGCCGCCGTTCTCCAAGCCCCCGAGGCCCAAAGCCTCAAGCTCCGCTGGCGTCATCGCGTTAATGTTCTGACCGATGTCGCCGACGGTCTCTTCGATGAAGGTGCCGAGGTCGGTCCACGTTAAAGTCGTGGTAAGCGCCGGGACGCCGTTCACGTAGGTGGTGACGACCGCGCCGAAATTGATTTCGATGCCGCCAATGTCCAAGCCGCCGCGATGGTCGGCCATGTCGGCCTCTTCCATTACTTCGATGCCTTCACCCCAGCCGCTCTCGTCCGCCCAAGCTTGGCCGGAGAGCGCCGCGAACGCGGCGGCGGAGAGGAGGGCGTGGCGAAACGTGCGGCTCATGGCATCGCCGTCGCTGGCGTAATTTGATACATCTCGCGGAACTCGCGGGTGAGGTCCGCAGGCGATATTGGGCCACGCACGTCGTCCAACGGAGCGACTGCCCATGGGCGCCACTCGGCGGCGCGGTTATAGGCGGGCGCGGGCCAGCCTTCCGGGGCTTGGCGCACCGCCAGCACGACGCCGTTCCAGACCTGCATGAATTCTTCGTGGGTGTAGATCTGCAAACCAAAGGTCGGATCGCCAACCAAGACGCGCTCAGCGTCGACACCCTTAACGACAACGAAGTGCCGGTAATTGTCATGCGTGATCAGCGCGATCGCCGGCACGCCCAACGTGGCGAGCCGGTCTAGCGGCATGCGCAGACCATCAGCGCGAAAGCCTCGCGTCTCTAGAAATGCTCGCATGTCGAGCATTGAAAAGCCGACGGCGCGGATGCGCTCTTGGTCGCCGCGCGCGAACATGTGCTCGAACACTTCGGCCTCAGTGACGCGGACGCCATAGTGGAAGCGGAGCAGGGTGGCGACGGCGGCGGAGCCGCAGCTGTAATCGTATTGCTGTCGCACGACCGTTCGAAACGGGATGTCGCGCCAGCTTGTAACTGAAACCGTAAAGGAGCCGCCTGCCTCACCATGCGTGCGCACCTGCGCATCGCTCGGGCTCGCGGCCGAGATCCATGCGGCGAACGCTGCGGCAAGGAGAACGCCGCTCCGCTTGAAGCGGAACGGCGCATGACGAAGTTGGCTACGACGGCCGCTGGTCATGGACCAGGCGCCGGCGTCGGGGCCGGTGGCGCCAGCACGACAGAAACGTTCATGCTGGACTGAAGGTTATTGTTGTGACCGGTGTTGATCACGAAGTTACCCATCCCGCTATAACCAGCGAACGCGTTCGAACCGATGTTCACTTGGCCAGAACTGACCACATCGCCCGAGACCGTGTTGCCGTTGTTAATCGCCGTCAGCGTGCCTTCGGTAATCACTGTGACATCGACGCCTGTGCCCCCTGCCAAAGCGTCCATATCTTCCATGCTCAAAAGCTCCGGCTCGCCGGCGTCAGCCTGCTGAACCAAAGCGGGGGAGGGTAGCTCCTCGGCGGTTGCAAAACTGGCGCTGGCCAGCCCTGCAGCAAGGATCGTTCCCCTCAAAATTCTGGTCACGCTCTGCATTGGATGCGCGCCTTTTCTCTTGGTTACGCTGGGACGCCGGGCCGGCAGAAAATCCACCGGCCCGGGTCTTTCAGCTTACGGTGTGCCGTTGCCGAACGTGATGTTGGCGTTGGCGCCGACGGCAGTTGCCGCCTGGTTAGCCGAACCAATACCGCTGTTCATGCTGGCCGTGTTGATACCACCGAAGTTGGCCATCGCGCCGTTGTCGATCGCGATCGACCCGGTTTCGATTTCGCCTTCTTTGAAGCCGTGGGCATCAACATTGATGTCGGTCACGAGGGCGGCCAGTTCCATCGACGTCACCACCATAGTCGTGGAGGAGCTGTCGGTGTTGTAGCTGTCATCGATGTCCGTGTTGTGAGAGTCCTTAATCTCGGTGTTGAAGGAATCTTCGTTCTCGACCGAGTTATCGGTGTTGAAGGAGTCTTCGTTCTCAACCGAATTGTCGGTGTTGAACGAGTCTTCGTTCTCAACCGAGTTGTCGGTAGCCGTGTTGTTCGAAGCAATCGCGTTGCCCGAGTTCGAGTTGTCGGTCAGCGTGTTGTTCGAAGCAACGGTGTTGAACGATTCGTCGTTGTTCACCGAGTTATCGGTGTTGAACGAGTCTTCGTTCTCAACCGAGTTGTCGGTCGCCGTGTTGTTCGAAGCGATCGCGTTGCCCGAGTTCGAGTTATCGGTGTTGTAGGAGTCTTCGTGCTCAACCGAATTGTCGGTGTTGAACGAGTCGTCGTTATCCACCGAGTTGTCCGTGTTGTAGGAGTCCTCGATCTCGACGTCGGTGTTATACGAGTCCTCATGCTCCACCGAGTTATCGGTGTTGTTCGAGGCGATCGCGTTGCCCGAGTTCGAGTTATCGGTCAGCGTGTTGTTCGACGCCACCGTGTTGTACGAGTCTTCGTGCTCGACCGAGTTGTCGGTGTTGTACGAGTCTTCGTGCTCGATCGAGTTGTCGACAGAGTTGTCCATGTCTTCGCCGGCGAGGTTGCCGCCAGCTTGAGCAAGGTCGTCACCCGCGACGTTCGAGTCGTTGTTTTGAGCGAGGTCATCGCCCGCAACGATCGAACCGTAGTTCATGTCGTCGCCGGCCAAGTTCGAGCCGCCGCTGGCGTTTGCTTGGTCGCCATCGACATTGTTTTGGTTCGAGTTGTTGGCCAGGTTCTGGTCATCGCCAGCCAGGTTCGAGCCGCCGCTGGCGTTGGCTTGGTCGCCATCGACAACGTTTTGGTTCGAGTTGTTGGCAAGGTTTTGGTCATCACCCGCCATGTTCGAACCATCGCTGGCGTTGGCTTGGTCGCCATCGACATTGTTCTGGTTCGAATTGTTCGCGAGGTTCTGATCGTCGCCAGCGAGGTTCGAACCGTTGTCGGCGACCGATTGGTCGTCGCCGGAAACGTTCGAGTTGTTCGCCAGATTCTGGTCGTCGCCGGCGAGGTTCGAGCCGTTGTCGGCGACCGATTGGTCATCGCCAGCAACGTTCGAGTTCGCGTTCATCGACTGATCGCCGTTCTCGGTGTTGTTCGAGTCTTCAATCTCGACCGAGTTATCGGTGTTGTTCGAATCTTCGATCTCAACCGAGTTATCGGTGTTGTACGAGTCTTCGTGTTCCACCGAGTTGTCTTCAGCGTTGAAGTTCGCGGTGTTGACCGAGTTATCGACGCCGTTGCCGGAGAAGTTGCCGTTGCCCGAGTCAGCAACGTCGACATCGGTGATGTCGTCGCCAGCCAGGTTCGAGTTGTTGTCAGCGTTCGCCGAGTTGTCCGAGTTGTCCGTGGCGGTAGCCGTGAACGTCGCGGTGTTGGTCGAGTTGTCGACGCCGTTGCCCGAGAAGTTGCCGTTGCCGCTGTCGGCGACGTCAACGTTCGTCGAGTTGTCGGAGTTGTCGGTCGAGTTGTCGGCGCCGTTGCCGGAGAAGTTGCCGTTGCCCGAGTCTGCAACCGTCGTGATGTCGTCGCCGGCCACGTTGGAGTCCGTCGCGTTCAGCGAGTTGTCCGAGTTGTCCGTCGCCGTGAACGTGGCGGTGTTGGTCGAGTTGTCAACGCCGTTGCCCGAGAAGTTGCCGTTGCCGCTGTCGGCCACGTCGACGTTCGTCGAGCTGTCCGAATTGTCGGCGCCGTTGCCCGAGAAGTTGCCATTGCCGCTGTCGGCAATGTCGGTGTTGATCGAGTTGTCCGAGTTGTCCGTGGCTTCTGCCGTGAACGTCGCGGTGTTGGTCGAGTTGTCAACGCCGTTACCCGAGAAGTTGCCGTTGCCGCTGTCGGCGACGTCAACGTTGGTCGAGTTGTCGGAGTTGTCGGTGTTTGTCGAGTTGTCAGCACCGTTGCCCGAGAAGTTGCCGTTGCCGCTGTCGGCCACATCGACGTGAGTCGAGCTGTCCGAGTTGTCGGCGCCGTTACCCGAGAAGTTGCCATTGCCGCTGTCGGCGATGTCGGTGTTGATCGAGTTGTCCGAATTGTCTTCGGCGTTGAAGTTCGCCGTGTTCGTCGAGTTGTCGTTGCCGCTGTCGGCGATCGCCACGTCGGTGTTGATCGAGTTGTCCGAGTTGTCAGCAGCCGCGAACGTCGCGGTGTTGGTCGAGTTATCGACGCCGTTGCCCGAGAAGTTGCCGTTGCCGCTGTCTGCGACGTCGACGTTCGTCGAGTTGTCGGTGGCCGATTCAGCAGTGGCGACTGACGTCGTCGTGCTGTTGCCGTTGTTCGAGAAATTGCCGTTGCCGCTGTCAGCGACATCAACGTTCGTCGAATTGTCGGAGTTGTCGGTGGCGGTGGCTTCGCTGTTGCCAACGATGTTGCCGTTCAGGCTGTCAGCGACCGCGAGATCCGTGTTGATCGAAGAATCCGTGGCGGTGTTGCCGTTCTCAGAGAAGTTGCCGTTACCGCTGTCTTCCACTTCGACGTTGGTCGAAGAGTCGGTGTTGCCGTTCTCAGAGAAGTTTCCGTTGCCACTGTCGTCAATGTTAGTGGCGCTGGCCGTGCTGCTTTCATTCGCGATGGCGTTGCCATCGGCATTCAGATCCGCATCGGTCGCCCAGGCAGCCGGCGCGAACGCCAGACCCAGGGCGACGGCGCAGACTGAGCTCAAGAGCTTCAATTGCATTTCCCGTTACCTCCGTACGCAAAGATGCCGGCATGTCCCCCCAGCTAAGAGTTCGGGATGATGCAGCCAGCGTGCGGGAAGTTACGGAGACGGAAGAGACAATCTTGGTTAAACAATCACGTCGGGAATATTCACCAAGTATCGTCGTTAATTTTCTTCTCAGCGGAATATAGCAGGGAACGTTACGCTGCTGAGACGGTGAACCACTCGCGCTCTTTAGAGTAATGCGCAGTAGAAAGAGTGCGCGGTCGTGACAAGAGTTCTGGTCACGCGAAGTCGCATCCCAGAGCCTTAGCCTCAATCGTGATCCGCAAGGGGTGCACCTTACGGTCTCGTTTTGGGGGCGAATGAGCTCGCGCCGTGCCGCGTTACTTAGCGGGTCTCGGCGTTCGCCGCGGCATACAGGCTGAGCACTCGTGGGCGGCGATTGATTGAGCGCCTGTGCCGCGTTTGCGCCAGCGTGATCGCAGATGGCGATCTGGCGCATAGACGGCGCAATAACGGTCTCCGCGCAACGCTGTGTCTGCGCCACCCGGAAGTCGCCGACGTTGGCGACTACAACGGCGGTGGCAAAGACGACATCTCTGGCGCGGCGATGACGGCCCCGTCGCCGTATGGCCACTAACGGCTTACCACCCTCAACACAGGCGTCACCGTATCCGTCGATCCAACCTGGGGTGAGCGTGGGCTGAGCACCTGACGCTCTCTGCGCGGGCCTGTTAGCTTTCTGTTGAGAGCGAACCAACCAGAGTCGCGGCCGCGTGGCCTCGCGGGCACACTGAAGCCAGGGCAGCTCGCGCAGAGGTAGCGCCGAGGCCTTCGCGCTGCTATCTAGGCGATTGGGTGTATGCGGGAGACAGGCGAGCAATGATTTCCTACGCGCTGGATCGGCCGGAAGTGGAATTCGACGCGGCCTTCCAGCGCGCATTCTACGCCAACAAGCGCGTCCTGATTACTGGAGCTGCCGGCAGCGTCGGCTCAGCGCTGGCCCTTCAGCTGGCGCGCTTTGGATGCGCGCATCTGGCGATGCTGGACCAGTTCGATCATGGCTTGATCAATGTGGTCGAGGCCGTGCGCAAGGCCGCTCCGAAGCTGCAGGTCACCGAGGCGCTTTGCGATATTCGCGACAGCGGCCGGCTCGATGGCTGGATGCGCCGGATCGAGTCGGACGTGGTCATTCATTCGGCCGCTTTGAAGCATGTTCACCTGGGCGAGCGGCATCCGGTTGAATGCGTGCTGACCAATCTGGTGGGTGTGCGTAACGCGGTGGCGGCTGCGGCGAACGCAGGCGCCGGCCATTTCATGCTGGTGTCGTCTGACAAGGCCGCGGCGCCGGTGTGCGTGATGGGCGCGACCAAGCGGCTGGCGGAGCTGCACCTGGTCGGCTTCCAGATGGAGCGCAATCCGTCGATGCGGCTGCGCTCGGTGCGGTTTGGCAATGTACTCGGCTCGCAAGGGTCGGTGCTGCCGCGCTTTGCTGCGCAGATCGAGGCGGGCGGGCCAATCGAAGTCACGCACCCTGATATGCAGCGTTTCTTCATGACCGCGAACGAAGCGGTTGGCCTTATCTTGAGCGTTGCGGCGATTGATGATCCGCAGGCGCGCGGGGCGGGTGCGTATTTCATGGAAATGGGCGACAAAGTCTCGATCATGAGCATTGGCCGCGAGATGATCCGCCGCTCCGGCAAGGACATCGCGATCGAGATCACGGGTTTGCGCGCGGGTGAAAAGCTCGAAGAGCAATTGTACGACGCGCAGGAGACGGTATCGCCGACGCCGCTGCCGGGCGTGTTCCGGGTGACGCCGGCGGCGGTGGACGCCTACGTCACGTCCGCTGACGTTGCGCATCTGGAGACGCTGGTGCGCACGATGGAAAATGCGGTGGTGCGCCAGCGTTTGTTCGCGCACCTCGATCAGCGTTTGAGCCGAAGCGACCGCGCCGCGGGCTAATGCCCCTCGAAACTGCAGATTGCGTCCACATGGATGCCAAGCGCGCGTAATTTCTCGGCGCCGCCGAGGTCGGGCAGATCGATAACGAAGCTTGCCCCCATCGCCCGCGCGCCTAGTTTTTCTACGAGCTTCACGGCAGCGAGCGCAGTGCCGCCAGTGGCGATCAAGTCATCGATGATGAGAACCTGCTCGCCAGGAGCGAGCGCATCGGCGTGAATCTCCACGGTGTCCTCGCCATATTCCAGTGCATAGCTCTGCGCCACGGTGCGACCCGGCAGTTTGCCCTTCTTACGCACCGGCGCGAAGCCGACAGACAATTGATGCGCCACCGCGCCGCCCAGGATGAAGCCGCGCGCTTCGATGGCTGCGACCTTATCGATGCGCACGCCGGCATAGGGCTGGACCAGGAGATCGACGGCGGTTCGAAACGCGCGGGCGTCGGCAAGGAGGGTGGTGATGTCGCGAAAGATTATCCCGGGGCGGGGGTAATCGGGGATGGAGCGAATGCTCTGCTTTATGTCCATGGCCGCGCCCCTCGCGCGCCAACGCACAGCGCGCTTTATTCCTTGATGTCGAGGACGCTTACCGTAAGCGCGCCGGTGGACGCGAGCAACGCGAACGAGGCGAAGGTCGCTTCTGCTTCGGCGCGGGCGAGCGCGATGCGCGCGTCGCGGCGCTCTTCCTCGGCGTTGAGGACGTCTAGCGTGGAACGCAAGCCGAGCCCACGCTCGCGCTCGGCGCCGTCGACTGCCTGGTCTGCGGCGGCCACTTGCTCTTGCGCAGCGGCGACGATGTCGCGTCCGGCTTCGAGATTATTCCAGGAAGAGATCACGTCGGCGACGATTTGGCGGCGGCGCGCTTCCATGCGGGCTTCGGCGCGGCCGACATTGATTTGACCTTGGCGCATGCGCGAGCGTGCGAAGCCGCCTTCAAACAACGGCACCTGCAATTGCGCGACGGCGCTGGCGCCCTCGTTGCGGTCGGTTGGCGACGAGCTCTCCGTTTCGTGTGAATAGCGGCCGACGACTGAGACTTGCGGCCGGAGCGCGGAGCGCTCGACCTCGATCTGCGCTTGAGCGCCGCGCCGTTCGGCCATGGCGCGCAGGATATCCGGGTGACGCGCCTCAGCCTCGCCGACCGCGGTGTCGAGCGTTCGCGGGACCTGGGGCGGCTCGACCGGCTCGAGGCCCGCAGGTGGGGCGCCGACGACCAGTTCATAGCGTGCGCGCGAGCTGGCGAGATCTGCTTCGGCGCGTGCAAGTGAAGCGCGGGCGGCCGCGAGACGCGTCTGCGCTTGGGCGACATCGGTGCGGCTCACTTCGCCGACTTCGAGCCGACGGCGCGCGCCGGAGAGCTGACGCGTCAACGCATCCACATGTTCGACGCGCAGGCGCAGAATGCGTTCGTCGCGCTGGACGCTGACATAGGCGTCGACGGCGGCGAGCAAGACGTCCTGTTCTGTCGAACGCAATGAGTGGCGGGCGCCTTCGATACCCGCGCGCGCGACGCGTACTTGACCGTCGCGGCGGCCGCCCGTGTAGAGTTGTTGTTGCAGCGTGACGTTGGCGGTGACGGGTTCGAGGTCGTAATCGCTTGTGGCTGGGCCGAAGATGCCGACAGTTTCGGTTTCACCCTGGCGCACGCCATACGTGCTGGTGAGGCCAAGCGACGGCAGGTAGCCGGCATAGGCCTGGGTGCTGTTCTCGCGGGCTGAGCGCACGGCCAGGCGCGCGTCCTCAAGGTTCGGGTTGTTGCGATAGGCCGTGGCGAGCGCGTCTTCCAGCGTGTCCGCATAGGCGGCGGACGCAAAGAAGAGCGGCGCAAGGCTCAGCGAGGCGAGAAGACGTTTCACGTCATTCCTCCCGCAGCGAGCGCCAGAGCGTCTGGTTCAGCGGTTCGAGCAAGTATTGCAGCGCTGTCCGCTCGCGCGTGGGGATGATGACTTGAGCCGAGAGGCCGGCGCGCAATGGCCGGCCGGAGGCAGCGGCAAGGCGCTCTTGTTCTTCACGGGATACAGCGACTTGAGCGCGGAAAAATGCGCCGCCGCTGGCCTCATCGGTGAAGCGGTCGGCGGAGACTTGGCGAACCTCGCCGTACACGATCGGCAGGTTGCGGCCCCCAAAGGAGGTAATGCGCACTTCTGTGCGTTGGCCGGGCGCCAGATCGTCCGCATCTTCGGGGCGCACTTGCGCTTCGACGATCAGCTCTTGGCCTTCGGGCACGATGTCCATGATGCGTTCGCCGGGGGAGATGACGCCGCCGACCGTGTGCGCGACGAGGCCGACGACGACACCGTCCGCCGGTGCGCGTAAACGGGTGAGTTCAAGCCGTTCGCGCGCGCCAGCAAGCTGCGGCATGAGTTCGGCAAGACGCGCATCGACCGTACGCGAATCCTGGTGACGCTCTTGTTGCGTCGAGGCGATCATGGCGCTCAGCTCGGCGCGGCGGCCTTGCATTTCGGCAAGTCCACGCTCGAGCGCGCGCACGCGCGTCAGCGGCACGAGCTGCTCCGCCGCAAGTTCGCGCATGCCGGCGAGTTCTTCTTGCAGCAATGCTTCTTGGCGGCCGAGAGCCGCGATTTCCCCGCGATAGCCGGCGATGCGGGCGTCAAACGGGCTCCAATTGCCGCGGCCGACCTCGCGCTGGTGGCGTGCGAACGCCGCATCCGCGACGGCGCGATCTTCAGGCGACAGCGCGGCCCATTCCGGCGGACGCGTGAGCCGGCCGGCGCCCGAGCGTTCGGCTGTGAGGCGGGCGCGCTGCATCTGCAGGTCGACGACTTGCGACAGCAGCGCCTGCTGCTGCGCCACGAGTTCGGGCGAGCCGAGTTCGATCAAGACTTGCCCGCGTTCGACCTGATCGCCTTCGCGCACATGAAGCGCCGAGACGATGCCGCCGTCGCGATGTTGCACGGTTTGGCGGTTGCCGGAGACAACGACCACGCCCGGCGCGACCACGGCGGCATCGAGCGGTGCGAAAGCCGCCCAGCCGCCGAAGCCGAAAAAGAAGATGGCGAGGATGATCAGGCCGGCACGAATTTCTTTGCGGCCGGTGTCATCGGTTTCGGCGTTTGCCGGCGCGGCGGCCGGGCGAGAACGTTCGAGGAGTTCGACGCTCATGGCCGTCTCCCGCTGGCTTCGCCATCTGATGCGACAACGACGGGGCGTTGCCCTCCGCCGCCGAGCTTGGCCATGACTTGATCGCGTGGGCCGTACATTTCGATACGGCCATCGCGCACGACGAGCAGGCCGTCGATGACGCTCATAATGCTGGCGCGGTGAGCGACGACCAGTGCTGAGGCTTGCCGGTCGCGCGTGGCTTTCAGCGCGGCGACGAGCGCATTCTCGCCGTCCTGATCCAAGTGCGCGTTAGGCTCATCGAGCACGAGCAGTACAGGATCGCGATAGAGTGCGCGGGCGAGGCCGACCCGTTGTGCTTGTCCGGCGGAAAGGCCGCGTCCGTTTGGACCGATCTCGGTGTTGTAGCCCTGCGGCAATTGCAGAACCAGTTCGTGAACCCCGGCAGCTTTGGCGGCGGCGACGATGGCGTGATCGATCTCGTCGCTGGCGCCGGTTTCGAAGCGCGAGATGTTCTGGCCGATGGTGCCAGCAAAGAGGCCAACGTCCTGCGGCAGGTAGCCGATATAGCGGCCGATGCGCTCTGCTGGCCAATCTGTGAGCTTGGCGCCGTCCAGGCGGATAGCGCCCTGATCAGGCAGAAGCGCCCCAGCGACTGCGCGTACCAAAGTGGTCTTGCCTGCGCCGCTTGGGCCGATGACGCCCACGATCATGCCGGGCTCCATGCGGAAGCCGGCGCCCATAAGCAGCGCGCGATCGCCGACGCGCACGCTGACGTTCTCCACGGAAAGCGCCGCGCGGGGCGGCGGCAGCACGGTGTAGTCGCGCTGATTTTCCTGAGTTTTGAGTACGTCCGTCAGTGTCTTGTAGGCTTGGCGGCCTTGTTCGAATTGGCGCCATGCGCCGACGATGAGTTCGAGTGGTGCGAAGGCGCGTGAGGCCAGGATCGAGGCGGCGATGATGCCGCCCGCCGAAATCTCTTGGCGCAGCGCCAAAAATGCGCCAAGGCCGAGCGCTGCGGATTGCAGGAACAGACGCACGAATTTGGTGCTGGCAGTAAACGCCGCGCCGCCGCGGCCGGCATTGTAGGTGGCGTCCGTCATCGTCGCGCGGGTTTCGAGCTGACGACGCACCAGAGCTTCGTGCATGCCGAGCGCACGCGCCGTGTCGCCCTGGGCGCTATCGCTGGCGTGCAGATTGTACATCGCGCCAGTGGCTTGATCGTTGGCATGCAGCGCGCGGTGCATGGCGCGCTGGTTGATGTACGCGATCAGAATCAGCGCGACGCCGCCAAACAGCGCCAGCATGCCGATCCATGGGTGAATGAGAAAGCAGACGGCGATGTAGATCGGTGTCCACGGCGCATCCATCGCGGCGATGGCGGGCGGGCCGGTGATCGCCGCGCGCAGGGTGTCGAACTCGCGCAGTGGCTGGGCTTGGCCAGCGGCGTGACGGCCTTCGCGCGAAAGCGCCGCCATCAGCACGTGCGGCGCGACGAGGCGGTCGATGCGCTTAGCCATGGAGGCAAGCAGGCGCACGCGGGTGGCGTCGAGGAAGGCTAAGGTGGCGAGCGAGGCGACCAGAACCGCGGAGAGATAAACCAGCGTCAGCAGCGCGCCGGAGGTGAGCACCCGGTCATAGACCTGGAGCATGTAAATCGAGGGCGCGAGATAGAGTAGGTTAAGCGTCGCGCTGAACAACAGCACGAAGCCGATATGGGTGCGGCAGGCATGCAGGGCGTCGCGCAGGATGGCGGAGTCCACCCTCACCGCGCCAGTTGAGCTGCTCATGCCGTGCGTTCCCTGCCGCGCCTTCGCGGCCCAGCCGTCCCTATAGAGCATCGGTGGGGCGGCGTCAGGGCGCGGCAACAGAAGAGGGAGTTGGGTTCCCTGCAGTACTCGCCCGCTACGCGAGATCAGCTGCAACTTGGCTGCCTGCGGCTTCCGCAAGGGCCAAAGATGACGTCAGGCCCGGGCTTTCGATGCCGAAGAGGTTGATGAGGCCGGGGAGGCGGTGAATTTCCGCGGCGTCGATGCGGAAGTCGGCGGCGGCTTGGCCGGGGCCTGAGAGTTTGGGGCGGCAGCCGGCGTAATCGGGGGTGAGGACGTTTGCCGGCATGGCCGGCCAGTAGCGGCGGATGACGTCGTAGAAGCCGTCGGCGCGGCGGATATCGACGCTGTAATCGACGTTGGCTGGATCGTGCTGGTTGAGCCATTCGACGTCTGGGCCGAAGCGCATGCGGCCGGCGAGGTCGAGCGTCAGGTGGACGCCGAGGCCGCCATCGACCGGGGCCGGATAGATAAGACGCGTGAAGGCCGGGCGGCTGGCGCAGGCGAAGTACGAGCCTTTTGCCAGGATCAGTGGCGGGATCGTTTCAGCGGGGATGCCCTCGATCAGCCCGGCGACGTTTTGTGCGCCTAGGCCGGCGGAATTGATGACGATGCGGCAGCGGATGGTGGACGGCGCATCGCCGCCGGTGTCGAGTTCAAAGCCGCCGTTTGTGAGCGCGTGGCCACGAACGAGCGGCGCGTTCAGCACGACGGCGCCGCCGTGTGCTTCGATTTCGCCTTGCAGCGCCAGCATGTAGCCATGGCTGTCGATGATGCCGGTCTCGGCGGAGTTCAGCGCGGAGACGCAAAACAGGTTCGGCTCTAGCGCGGTCGCTTCGGCACGAGTGAGTAGTGAGACGTTCTCGACGTCGTTTTCCAACGCGCGCTGGTGCAGCGCTGCGATCTGTTTCTCCTCCGCCGCCCCGGTTGCGACGATCAGTTTTCCGCACTTCTTATGCGCGACGCCCCGTTTGGCGAGGTAGTCGTAGAGCATGCGTCGCCCGCGCACGCACATCGTATGTTTGAGGCTGCCGGTCGGGTAGTAGAGCCCGGCATGGATCACCTCGCTATTGCGCGAAGATGTGCCCGAGCCGATGCAATCGGCGGCTTCCAGCACGATGACTTCGTTGCCACGACGCGCGAGTTCAGCCGCGCACGCGAGCCCAACAGCGCCCGCGCCGATGATGACGGCGTCAATCTGGTAAATGTCGGCGGACATATGCGAGCGAGATTAGCGGCGGCATTTTGCGGCGCACACTGTTTTCATGCGCCGCGCGTGGATTAACCACCCGTCTTCGCAAACTCGCGCACGGCGTTGGCGATTTTGGTTTGCGTCTGGCCGTCGAGATAGGGGTGCATCGGCAGCGCCAGGACGCGGTGGCAAATGTCTTCGCTGACCTTCATGCCGCCAGCGCCGATGGGGTAGCTCGCGTACGCCGTCTGCTTGTGTAGCGGCTTTGGGTAATACTGCGCGGTCGGCACGCCGGCTTCGCGCAGGTGTGCAGCGAGCTTGTCGCGTTCCGGGTGTTCGACAACGTACTGCGCCCAGGTCGAAACGCCGCCCGCGATCACCTTCGGCACAGTGACCAGTCCTTCCAGCATTTGCGCGTAGCGATCTGCGACTTCGTTTCGCGCGCGGATTTCGTCAGCGAAGATGGCGAGCTTTTCGATCAGGATCGCCGCTTGGATGGTGTCGAGGCGCGAGTTCATGCCGATGCGCGCGCAATTGTATTTGTCGTCGCCGCTGGCGCCGTGAAACGCGATCGAGCGCATGAGCGTGGTTTCGGCATCGTCGTTCGAGAGCGTTGCGCCGCCATCGCCGTAGCAGCCGAGCGGCTTTGCCGGGAAGAACGAGGTTGTTGCCGCATCAGCCCAATGCATCGGATGCTTGCCGTTCAGAGTGCAGCCATAACCTTGCGCGCTATCGGCGATCAGCTTCAGCCCTTCGCGTTTGCAGATCGCGGCGATCGCCGGATAGTCCGCCGGCTGGCCGAAGAGGTCGACGGCGATGACGACCTTCGGCTTCAATTTGCCGTCTTTCTTCACGCCCGCGATCGCGGCTTCGAGCGAAGCGGGGTCCATATTGTAAGTGTCCGGCAGCACGTCGACGAATACCGGCGTGGCTTCCACCCACGGCACGATCTCAGCCGTCGCGGCGAATGTGAACGATGGGCAGAAGACCGCATCGCCCTTGCCCACGCCCCACGCCCAAAGCGGCAACACCAGCGCGTCGGTGCCGTTTGCATTGGCGATGCAGTGCTTGGCGCCGCCAAATTCCGCGAGCTGCGCTTCGAGCGCCTTCACTTCCGGGCCGAAAATAAACGCGCCGTGCGCCAGCACGCGGGCGATGGCGGCGTCGATTTTATCGGCGATGCGGGCGCGTTGGGCTTGCAGATCGATGAACGGAATCATGGGTGTCTCTAAGTTCAGAATTATGAGTGTGACGGAAAGCCGGAGGCTTTATCCACCGCAAGCGCAAGCTCCAGAACGGCGAGCGCTTCTTCGCCAGTGACCACAGGGCGTGGCCCGACGCCGAGCACGGCGTCGATAAACGCGGCGACATTGGCGCCGAGCGGATCGCTTCCGATGCGGGTTTCGGCGAAGGCGGCGTTGAGCGGGAAGCTCGTTGTGTTCTCGAACGTGCGGGCGAGGAAGTCGATCTTCACTTCGCCGCTCGGATAAACGGCGCGCATGGTGCGGCGGCGTTCCGACGCGATGCGGCTGGAGGTGAATACGGTTTGCGTTGCGCCAAGGCCGATGCGCGCTTCGATTTCATCGGCTGCTTTGCCGTGCTCGGCCCGCGCCTTCGCTTCAACGCGATCGGCTTTCACGCCTAGAATCTTTAGCGCGAGGTCGAGATCGTGGACGGTGAGATCAAGCGTCACCGAAACGTCGGCGCTGCGCCCGGTCCATGGCCCTTCGCGCACGCTTTCAATCAGCGTTGGCTTTTCCGGTGTGTCCAGCAGCCCCATGGCTTCGAACACCAAGCGCTCTTGATGGCCGCAGGCGAGCACGAGCCTCTTCTCAGTCGCCACACGCACCAACTCAGCGCCAGCTTTCGCGTCGGTCGCAAGCGGCTTTTCAATCAGCGCATGCTTGCCGGCTTTCAGCGCTGGCAGCGCCGCGCCTGCGTGCAGCGACGGTGGCGAGGCGATGGTGATGATGTCGATCTCAGCGAGCAACGCATCGAGCGTGTTGAACGCTTTGGCGCCATGCGTATCGGCCAACTGGCCCGCGCGTTCATCGTCCGGATCGAACACACCGACGAACTGCACGCGAGCGTCTTCGGCATATTTGCGTGCGTGGATGCGCCCGAAGGCGCCCGCGCCGACGACGCCGGCTTTGAGCTTGCTCATTCGACCGTCACCGATTTTGCGAGGTTCCGCGGCTGGTCAACGTCCGTGCCCTTATGGACGGCGGTGAAATATGCCAGGAGCTGAATCGGGATCGAGTAGACGAGCGGCGCGATAAACGGATCGCAGGCTGGCGTCAGGATGATGTGCTGGGCGATGTCGGCCACTTCGGCTGCGCCCCGGGCATCGGTGATTACCACCAGCTTGCCGCCGCGTGCATTCACTTCCTGCATGTTGGAGAGGGTTTTCTCGAACAGCGCATCGTGCGGCGCGACGACGACTACCGGGGTGTGCTCATCGATCAGCGCAATCGGGCCGTGCTTCAACTCGCCTGCGGCGTAGCCTTCGGCGTGGATGTAGGAAATTTCCTTCAGCTTGAGCGCGCCTTCGAGCGCGATCGGGTAGTGCACGCCGCGGCCGAGATAGAGCACGTCGCGCGCCTTGCTGAGCTCGAGTGCAATTTTCTCAATTTCGGGTTCGGCGTTGAGCGCATCCGCGATGAGGCGCGGCGTTTCCATCAGTGTGCGGACGAGGCGGCTTTCCTCTTTCGCATCGATGGCGCCCCGCGCACGGCCAACGGCGATGGTCAGGGCCGCGAGCGCTGAAAGTTGGGCTGTGAAAGCCTTTGTCGATGCGACACCGATTTCTGGGCCGGCGAGCGTTGGGAGGCGCGCATCCGCTTCGCGCCAGATCGTGCTCTCCGGCACGTTGACGACCGCGAGCGTTTTCAGCCCGTTCTCCTTGCAATAGCGTAGTGCCGCCAACGTGTCGGCGGTTTCGCCCGATTGCGAAACGAAGACGCTGAAGGCGTTCTTGCCGAAAGCTGGCTTGCGATAGCGGAATTCCGAGGCGATGTCGGTCTCGACGCTGAGGCCGGCGATCTGCTCGAGCCAGTATTCCGCGACGCGCCCCGCATAGTGTGCTGTGCCGCAGCCGATGATGACGGCGCTCTCGGCATTAAGATCAACGCCGCCAAAATCCGGCATTTCGATGCGTTCTTCGAAAGCGTTGACGTAGCGCGTGATGGTGCGTCCGGTGGTTTCCGGCTGCTCGTAGATTTCCTTTTGCATGAAGTGGCGGTGGTTGCCCTTCTCTACGGCCGCGGCGCCGCCGGCGAAGATGTGGACTTTGCGCTCGGCTTGCTTGCCGCTCGCGTCCAGCACTTTGACGCTCGTGCGCGAAAGCACGGCGATATCGCCTTCGTCGAGGAACATTACGCGCGTCGTGAACGGGGAAACGGCGATCGCGTCCGAGCCCAAGAACATCTCGCCGTCGCCAATGCCGACTGCGAGCGGGCTGCCTTTGCGGGCGCCGATCAGCACGTCTTCATGGCCGGCGAACAGCACGGCGATACCGAACGCGCCGTCGAGGCGGCGCACGGCCGAGATGGCGGCTTGTTCGGGCGATTGGCCCTTGTCGAGATAGTCGGTGATCAGGTGAGCGATGACCTCGCTATCTGTTTCGGATGCGAATTTGTGGCCGCCCTTGGCCAGCTCTTCGCGCAGGGCGCGGAAGTTCTCGATGATGCCGTTGTGGACAATCGCGACTTTGTCGGTGGCGTGCGGGTGGGCGTTGCCGGTGGTCGGCGCGCCATGGGTGGCCCAGCGGGTGTGGCCGATGCCTGTGATGCCGGCCAGCGGCTCTTCCGCCAGCACGCGTTCCAGGTTGGCGAGTTTGCCGGCGGCGCGGCGGCGCTTGATCTGGCCGTTCTCAAGCGTCGCAACGCCGGCGCTGTCGTAGCCGCGATATTCCAGGCGCTTAAGCGCTTCCACCAGCCGGGGCGCGGCGGGGGCGTTGCCAAGAATGCCGATAATTCCACACATGCAGTCGTTCTCACAAAGCCCGCGTCATCCTGGGGCTCGGCGTGGCCGAGAACCCAGGACCCAGGGGCGAGCCCTGGGATGACGGAAGGTGGAAATGTCCCGGCGCCCTCATGCACGCCAGGCCATTGATTTGCACCTCAATTAGTCTTTCAACATGCGACGGTTTCCAGGACGGTGCGAGTATGACGCGAGCTTATTTCGGGACGGACGGCATTCGGGGCACGGCTAACCGCTTCCCTATGACGCCGGAAGTGGCCCTGCGCGTCGGCCTTGCCGCTGGCAAGCGCTTCATGTCGCACGATGATCGCCGCCATCTGGTGGTGATCGGCAAGGATACGCGGCTCTCCGGGTACATGCTGGAGCCGGCGCTGACGGCGGGGTTCACTGCGGCCGGTATGGATGTCGTGCTGTTTGGCCCGCTGCCGACGCCTGCAGTGGCGATGCTGACGCGCTCGTTGCGGGCCGATTTGGGCGTGATGCTCTCGGCCAGTCACAACAAGTACGCCGATAACGGCATCAAGTTGTTTGGGCCGGACGGCTACAAACTCTCTGACGACGCCGAGACCGAGATCGAGCAGCTGATGGACAAAAAGCTCGACGAGCATTTGGCCGATCCCGCCAAGCTCGGCCGCGCTCGCCGTATTGACGATGCGCAGGCGCGTTACGTCGAGATCGTCAAGGCGACGTTCCCGAAGCGGCTGACGCTGAAAGGTCTGCGCATCGTGATCGATGCCGCCAATGGCGCCGCATACAAAGTCGCGCCGGTCGCGCTCTATGAACTCGGCGCCGAGGTGATCAAGATTGGCGTCGAGCCGAACGGCGAGAATATCAACGAGGAAGTCGGCTCCACAGATACGCGCGCGCTGCGCGCCAAAGTGCTGGAGACGCGCGCTGATCTTGGCATCGCACTCGATGGCGATGCCGATCGTGTCGCTATCGTGGATGAGAAGGGCCACCTCATTGATGGCGATCAGCTGATGGCGCTGATCGCCAAGAGCTGGAAAGAGGCCGGCACGCTGAAGAAGCCAGGTATCGTCGCCACGGTGATGAGCAATCTGGGGCTCGAGCGCTATCTGGAAAGCCTGAAGCTGAAGCTTGAGCGCACGGGCGTGGGCGATCGCTACGTTGTCGAGCAGATGCGCGCCAAGGGCTACAATGTCGGCGGCGAGCAAAGCGGCCATATCATCCTCAGCGATTTCTCGACCACTGGCGATGGCCTGCTCGCGGCGCTGCAGGTGCTGGCGGTGATCGTGCAGAGCGGCAAGCCTGCGAGCGAGGTGCTGAAGCTGTTCGAGCCGGCGCCGCAAATCTTGGAAAACGTGCGCTACGAAAAAGGTAAGCCCGACCCGATGCTGGCGGCAGCTGTGAAGGATGCGATCAAGGCGGCCGAGGCGGCTTTGGTCGGCAAGGGGCGCTTGTTGGTGCGCAAGAGCGGCACTGAACCTTTGGTGCGGATCATGGCCGAAGGCGACGATGAGAAGCTCGTCCGCCAGGTCGTTGGCGATGTGAAGACAGCGGTCGTGGAGGCGGCGAAGGCGGCTTAGCGGAACGAAGCAACGCCGGCGCCGTTAGCCGTCATGAGCTACCGAATCGAATATCTCACAGAAACCACGGACGAGGGCACTGTCTGTCATTCTATGCAGTCGAGCTGTGCCGATCTCGACTCTGTCGAGCGCGAGGCCTTTGCTAATGCCGATATGGCCAAGGACCGCTACGGCGCGACCGGGTTTCAGATCAGGCATATGAATGCTGTCGACAAGGTCGTCGCGATCGCTGAATTCGACGACTAACGCGGCCCACCCGGGAGCCTAACCACCCCCGAACCTGACACAGATTGGCGCCAAATTGACGGCGTTATTCAAGTGCCGCTCAGCTTCATCCCGCTAGCTTTCTCGTCATCGGGGCGACGAGGGCCGCTCCCGCAGAGTTAGCAGGAGCAAGTACCATGAAGCGTTTCCTTATCGCCGTCAGCGCCGCGGCTCTCATGACCACCATGAGCATCGGCGCCGCCTCGGCTCAAAACCGCACCGTGATCAGCCAGTACGGCCGCGATAACGGTGTCGCCGCCTCCCAGCAAGGCACGCGCAACGAAGGCCGCGTCGAACAAAACGGCCGTTCGCACTACGCTCGTGCGGTTCAATCAGGCCGGGATAACTTCCTGCGGATGAACCAGGGCGGAACGCGCAACAGCGCCACGACCGAACAAGCGGGTAACAACAACCTCGCCGTCACCGGTCAGGAAGGCCGCCGCCTCGACGCTGCGATCTACCAATCGGGTAACGGCAACATTTCGGGCATCGCCCAGATCGGCAACGGCTCCATTGCCACCACCGATCAGGCAGGCCGCAACAACACCACGGGCGTGATCCAAGTTGGCAACAACCAAGATGCGAGCGTCGTGCAACGCGGGACCGGCAACATCTCGGTCGTCATCCAAGGTGGCCCGTAACACGTCGGAGCTAAGTTTGGAGGGGCGCCTCGCGCCCCTCCGTTCTCCTCGGGAGTAATGGCAATGCGTCGTCTCTTAGTCACCACAGCGCTGTTCGGCATTATCGCCGCCTGCGCTGCTGCAAGCGAACCTGCAACCCCTGCAGCGCTTTCAGAACAACCCGTCGTGCAAACGGCCGAGTTGGCCGGGGCGATCGACGCAGCGCCTGCCGCGTATGCGCCAGCTCCGTCAGCTTCCTACACGCCAGCATCGTATGCGGACGATATTTCGTGCGACATTGATGTGCGCCGCACCCGCGGCGGCGTCGCCCTCGAAGCCCAAGCCTTTGGCTTCGATTCACGAGACGCGCTTGAGTACGACTTTGTCGTCACCAAGAGCGGCCCGGGCGGCGACTCGGACATCCAACAAGGCGGCGAAATCAGCGAGCCTTCGCTCGGCGCCGTCGAACTTAATATGGCTTCCCGCGACCGTTATCGCGCCCGTCTGGTGGTGAGCGATGCGCAAGGCGAAGTCTGCAGAACTGAGGTGCGGTCATGAAAAAGTTCTTTGTCGGTGCAGCTGCGGCCATGATGGCGTTCAGCATGATGCCGGAAGCAGCTTCAGCTCAAGGTCTGTTCGCCCGCGCCAATCGCGTGACAGTGGAGCAACACGGCAATGGCAACGGCGCTGCTGTAGCGCAGAATGGCCGGGCTAATGTCGGCGGCGTTATCCAGCGCGGTAACGGCCAAACCGGTATCGTGCAGCAAACCGGCAACAACAATGTCGGCGGCGTCAATCAGCGCGGCAATAACAACACCGGCACGCTTGTGCAGGATGGAAACAACAACGCCGGCTGCCTGCTCCAACGCGGTAACAATCTGAACGGCGAAGTCTATCAGAACGGCAACGACCGCGGCATTTACCTGCAGACCAACAGGACTGCGATGGTGTTGCCTGCGGGCCGGATGATGGTTCGGGCTTGCGCCGGCGGCTAATCGACAGCGCGCTTGGGTCTCTGCGGACCCAGGCGCGTTTCTTTTAGCGCAAACGCTTCAGCCAAGCGGCGGTGCTGGCGTCGGCATTGGCCGGCGCGGCGCCGCCTTCGAGCGCTGGGAGTAGCGCGTTCGCCATTTCCTTGCCGAGCTCGACGCCCCATTGGTCGAACGGATTGACGCCGGCGAGGACGGCCTGCGCAAAGGTGCGATGCTCATAAAATACCAATAGGGCGCCCAGCGCTTCGGGCGACAGAGCATCGAGCGCCATCATTGTCGAAGCGCGATTGCCTGGGAACGCGCGATGCGGGGCCAGCCGGTCGGCCTCCGCCTCGCTCACGCCCTTCGCCAACATTTCCGCCTTTGCCTGCGCTTCGCTTTTGCCGGCCATTAGCGCTTGCGCCTGAGCGAGCGCGTTGGTGAAGACTTTGGCGCGGTGCGAGGGCGGGCCTTCTTGCGCGCCAGCGTTGACGATGAATTCGACCGGGATTTCCTGGACGCCCTGGTGCAGCAATTGGAAGAACGAGTGCTGCGCATTGGTGCCGGCCGCGCCCCAGGTGACGGCGCAGGCGGAGCGTTCGAGAACTTCGCCGTCACGCGTCACGCGCTTGCCGTTGGATTCCATTTCAAGCTGCTGCAGCCAAGCGGGAAGCAGGCGAAGCCGTTCGGCGTACGGGATCGCGGCGTATGAGCCGTGTCCAAGCGCTTCGCGGTTCCAGGTTTGTATGGCGGCTGAAAGCGCGGGAAGGTTCGCCAAGAATGGCGCGTCGCGAAAATGCGCGTCCATTTCGCCGGCGCCCGCAAGCAGCCGCTCGAACGCATTATCCTTCAGAGCTAGCGCGCACACGAGACTGACGCTCGACCACAGCGAATAGCGCCCGCCGACCCAATCCCAGAACGCAAACACGTTCTCCGCGGGCACGCCCCAAGCGATCGCCTTCTCAGGCGCTGCCGTGGCTGCGGCGAGATGCGCTGGGCCCCAGGCGCGCACAAACTCGGCGTTGGCGAGCGTTTCCTGCGTGGTGAAGGTTTTCGAGACGACGATCAGCAGCGTGCGTTTGGGATCCAAGCCCTTGATCGCATCGGCGACGTCTGCGCCATCGACATTCGCTGCGAAGCGCACTTCGAGGCCGGCATGCGTCAGCGGCCGAAGCGCGTCCATGACCAGACGCGGCCCGAGATCGGAGCCGCCAATGCCGAGATGCACAATGGCGTCGATCTGTGGCCGGATGCGCGTTGCGAACGCGGCCATCTGCGCGTGTACGGCTTTCACCTCAGCCGGCGCATCTGGCGCACGCAGCCGCCAGTGCATGGCGGCGCGGCCTTCGGTGTTGTTGACGACCTCGCCGGCAAACATCTTCGCGCGCCAGCCGTCGAAGTCCGCCGCCTGCGCCAAAGCGCCGAGCGAGGCGAGGGCGGCGCTATCGATGCGCTGCTTAGAAAAGTCCGCGATCAGGTGCGGCGCTTCGTGGGTTAACGCGGCCACGCGGTTCGGGTCCGCGAACAAATCCAAGAGCTTCACATTCGCCAGCCGCGCGGCTTCGCGTGCGACATTGGCCCAGGCTTGCTTTGTGGCGGCGAAAGATGTGGCGTTCATGGGGGCTAGCCTCTAACAGGACGCGACGATGGCGACAATTCTTGTCACTGGCGGCGCCGGCTATGTCGGCTCGCACTGCTGCCTGGCGCTGAAGCGCGCCGGGCATGACGTCGTCGTTTACGATAATCTCTTCAACGGCCACGAGCGCTTTGTGAAATGGGGGGCGTTCGAGCGCGGCGACATTCGCGACAAGACGCGGCTGACCGAAGTTTTCGTCCGTCACAATCCGGACGCGGTCCTCCACTGCGCGGCTTTGATCGAAGTCGGTGAGTCGGTGAAATATCCCGATCGCTTCTACGACAACAACGTCACCGGCGCTTTGGTGCTGCTGGATGTGATGCGCGAGCAGGGCGTCGGCGCGTTCGTATTTTCCTCGACCTGCGCTACCTATGGCGAGCCGCAGCGTCTGCCAATGGATGAAACGCATCCGCAGCTCCCAGTCAGCCCCTATGGCTGGACCAAGCTGATGATCGAACGCGCCAGCCGCGATATAGCGGCGGCGTACGGGCTGAAGTTCGCGCACCTGCGTTACTTCAACGCCGCCGGCGCCTGCCCGGATGAAGGCATTGGCGAACGTCACGAACCAGAGACACACGCCATCCCGCTGGCGCTGTTCACGCTTTTGGGTCGGCGCGAAGGCTTCAAGATCTTCGGCCAGGACTGGGACACGCGCGACGGCTCGTGCCTGCGCGATTATGTGCACACGTTGGATCTCGCTGACGCGCACGTGCGCGCGGTGGAGCGCTTGCTGGGCGGCGGCGCGAGCTTGGCGGCCAACCTTGGCACCGGCGACGGCGTCACAGTGCTGGAACTTCTGGCGGCGATCGAGCGCGTCACTGGCAAGCGCGTGCCCGCCTCGCCCGCGCCGCGCCGCGATGGCGATGCGCCGGCTTTGGTGGCCGATACCGCATTGGTGAAGCGCGAGCTGGGTTGGACGGCGCAGCGGAGCATCGATCAGATCATCGCCGATGCTTGGCGCTGGCACGCGGATGTCGAGCCCCAGTTGTTCGTTTGACCATGCGCCATGTTCGACGCATCATTGAGCCCATGAGCAATTGGTCCCAGCACGTGGTGCTGGACGTTGAGGCGGACGGGCCATGCCCGGGCCTTTACAACATGATTTCCTTCGGCCTCGTGTCCGTCGCAAATCCCGCATTGAGCTATCGCGGCGAAGTCGCCCCCATTCTCCAGCACGCCGGCCTGGAAGCGGCGCGCAACATTGTCGGCGTTTCGTTCGAACAGCAGAAGACTTACCGCGGCCCTGAAGAGGTGATGGCCGAGGCGCGCGATTGGCTCACCGTTCTGGCGGGCCATCGGCGCGTCGTGATCTGGTCGGATAACCCAGCCTTCGATTGGCAATACTGGAATTGGTACTGCCACCGCTATCTCGGCGAGAATCCCGCCGGCTTCAGCGCGCGCCGCATCGGCGACATGGATGCCGGTCGGCTCGGCGAGCCGTTCAACACCAATTCTTGGAAGTCACGCCGGGAAACGCCGCACACGCATGACCCGGTAGACGATGCGCGCGGCAACGCCGAAGCGCTGCGCTGGATCCTGAGCGAAATGGGCGTGCCGGTCGATTAGGCGCGACCGACGCTCACGTATTTGAAACCCTTGGCGCGCATTTCATCTGGGCGATAGATGTTGCGCAGGTCGATCACGGTCGGCGACTTCAGCGCGTCCTTGATCCGGTCAAGATCGAGTGCACGGAACTGATCCCATTCGGTGATGATCACGACCGCATCGGCGTTTTGCACGCAATCATACGGGCCGGTCGCGAACGATACGTCCTTCAGCATGTGCTTGGCTTCGTTCATGCCTTCGGGATCGAACGCGCGGATTTTCGCGCCTTCGTCCTGCAAAGCGGGAACGATGTCGAGCGCCGGCGCGTCGCGCATATCGTCGGTGTTCGGCTTGAAAGTGAGGCCGAGGATGGCGATGGTCTTGCCCTTTAGATCGCCGCCGACGGCGTCGATGATCTTCTGAGCCATCTTCTGTTTGCGGGCCGAGTTCACGCGCACGGTCGCTTCAATGAGTTCGATCGGCGCATTGTTGTCGCGCGCGGTTTTCATCAGCGCGAGCGTGTCTTTCGGGAAGCATGAGCCACCGTAGCCGGGGCCTGCGTTCAGGAATTTACGGCCGATGCGGTTGTCGAGGCCGATGCCCTTGGCGACTTCCTGCACGTTGGCGCCGACTGCTTCGCAGAGATCGGCGATTTCGTTGATGAAGGTGATCTTCATCGCCAGGAAGCCGTTGCCGGCGTACTTGATCAGTTCTGATGTGCGCCGCTCAGTGAACACGATCGGCGTTTCGTTGAGCGAAAGCGGGCGATAGAGCTGGCGCATCACTTCGCGCGCGCGTTCATCATTGGTGCCGACGACGACGCGGTCCGGGCGTTTGAAATCGCCGATGGCGGCGCCTTCGCGCAGGAATTCCGGATTGGAGACGACGGCGAAATCGGCGCCGGGGTTCGTCTTCTTTATGATGGCCTCGACTTCGTCGCCAGTGCCGACCGGCACCGTCGATTTGTTCACGATCACCGTATAGCCGTTCATCAGGCCGGCGATTTCTTCGGCGGCGGCGTAGACATAGGAGAGGTCAGCGTGGCCATCGCCGCGGCGCGACGGCGTGCCGACTGCGATGAACACCGCGTCGGCATCGCGGATGGCGGCGGTCGGATCGGTGGTGAAGAACAGCCGGCCCTGATCGACGTTGTCTTTGACCAGTTCATCCAGGCCCGGTTCGAAAATCGGGATTTCGCCCTTTTGCAAGCGCGCGATCTTGCCGGCGTCCTTGTCGACGCACGTCACGGTGTGGCCGAAATCGGCAAAGCACGCGCCGGAAACCAGGCCCACATAGCCGGTGCCAATCATTGTAACGCGCATCGACTAGATCTCCTGATTGTAGGCGCCGACTTCCGCGAAGCGGGCCAGGCGCGGCTTCACTTCTTCGCGGAAGAGCGCCTTCATGTCGTCGTCGCTGGTCATGCTTTCAACCACGACCACCAGTTCGGGCTTGTTGCTCGAGGCGCGAACAAGCACCCAGGCGCCGTCCTCCAGCGTGACGCGCACGCCGTTGACGGTGTTCACGTCGCGGATCGAGCGGCCAAGGATTTTGCCGCCGCCGTCAGCAAACTTCTGATACTCGGCCACGACCTGATCGACGATGCCGTATTTTTTCTCGTCATCGCAATGCGGGCTCATGGTGAGCGAGGTGTAGCTCTTCGGAAGCGCATCCTTCAGCTCCGAGAGCTTTTTGCCCGGGTTGCGGTCGAGCATCGCCAGCACGGCCGCAGCCGCGACGATGCCGTCGTCATAGCCATGGCCGAGCGGGGGGCGGAAGAAGAAATGGCCGCTCTTTTCGAAACCGGCGAGGGCGCCGAGCTCGGTGGTGCGCCGCTTGATGTATGAGTGGCCGGTCTTCCAGTAATCGACCCGCGCGCCGTTGGCTTTCAGCACCGGATCGACGGCGTAAAGCCCCGTGGATTTCACATCCGCGACGAAAACGGCGTTCTTGTGCGTCGCGCTCAAATCGCGCGCCAGCATCAGGCCGACTTTATCGGCGAAAATCTCATCGCCCTTGTCATCGACGACACCGCAGCGATCGCCGTCGCCATCGAAACCGAGCGCGAGATCGGCGCCGTGCTTTTTCACCGCGGCCGCCATGTCATGCAGCATTTCGCTGTCTTCGGGGTTGGCGTTGTAGTTCGGGAACGTCCAGTCGAGCGCTGTGTGCAGATCGATCACCTCAGCGCCCATACGGCGCAGCGCTTCCGGCGCAAACGCGCCCGCCGTGCCGTTGCCGCAAGCCGCGATCACCTTGATCGGCCGCGAAAGCTTCACGCGCGAGGCGACGTCGGCGATGTGGCGCTCGCGCATGCCTTCGATGTGCTTGTAGGAGCCGCCACTGCGTTCTTTGTACCTGCCGCCGAGCACGATTTCTTTCAGCGCGCCCATTTCGTCAGGGCCAAACGTAAGCGGCTTGTTCGCGCCCATCTTCACGCCGGTCCAGCCGTTCTCGTTGTGCGAAGCGGTCACCATCGCCACGCACGGAATGTCGAGCGCGAATTGCGCGAAATAAGCAGTCGGTGAAAGCGCCAAGCCGATATCGTTCACTTCCATGCCGGCTTGCATCAAGCCGATGGTCAGCGCGTGCTTGATCGACTGCGAATAGAAACGGAAATCGTGGCCGACGACGATGCGCGGCGCGACGCCCATCTCATGCACCAAAGTGCCGAGACCCATACCCAAAGCCTGCACGCCGAGCAGGTTCAGCTCCGGCGCTTTGTCCGAACTCGGAATGCCAAACCACCAGCGAGCGTCGTACTCGCGAAAGCCCGTCGGCTTCACCAGGGGATAGGTCTCGAAGTCCGCGCTATTGGCGGCGAGGCTTGCGCGCGGCGCAGGCAGCATGGGTCAGGTTCCGTGGCGGCGGGAAGGATGCGGCGGTGTGAGCGAAAAGCCGCGAAAGTTCAATTGCCCGCTGCTCCTCAGGGGTGTGGCGTAACGCGAACTCGTGTGATTTCCAGGCCATAGGCTTGGTCTGTACCCGTGGAGAGCGCCCGCAGGCCGATGGCGTTTACGGCAAATTGGGCCGGCAGCTCGAACCGGAGGGTGGCGGGCTCGGAGGGGGCCTCCTGGCTCACCCACTCGGCAGGGCCGATGCCTTGCAGGCTGACGGCCATGCCGGTGGCGGCGTTGATGGGCAGCGGCGCGTAGGTAACCTCTATAGTGACGGACTTATCGTCGATCAGGGCGGCTTGTTCTGGGGTGAGCAGGAGGCGCGCACCTTGTTCGGCCGGGGTTGGCGGCGGCTGGTTTGGCAGCTGTGCAATCCGCAGCGTCTGCGCCCGGCCCCAGAAATCGCGGATCACCGTCATGTTCTGCTCGGCGCCGACGGCTGGCGAATTGAACGCCTCGCCCTCGAAGACTAACGAAGCGCCGTCCACCTGGGCCGCCACCGGCGCGGCTTCGCGCGGCCAGCCTTGCGGCCGGACGCTGACGGCGATCACCAGGACGGCGAAAACCAGGATCAGCGGGTAGAAGAGGAGCGGGTGGAAGAGCCAATTGCGCATTGGCCCTGGGTGTAGCGGCTAGGGCGCGCGCCTCCAAGGTCTTGACGGGCGCCGCCCATGCTGAAACTGGAGGCGCATGCCTTTCATCGCCCTTCTCCGCCACGGCCAGAGCCAGTGGAATCTCGAAAACCGCTTCACCGGCTGGGTGGACGTCGATCTGACTGCGGAGGGCGAGGCGCAGGCCCGCCGCTCGGGCGAGCTTTTGGCCAAAAGCGGCGTGCCGTTCGACAAGCTGTTCACCTCGGTGCAGACGCGCGCCATCCGCACCGGGAACATGGCGCTGGAGAACGCAAAGCTTTCCTGGCTCCCAATCGAGCGCAATTGGCGGCTGAACGAGCGCCATTACGGCGCGCTGACGGGGCTCGATAAGGCCGAGACCGCCGCCAAGCATGGCGAGGAGCAAGTGAAGGTGTGGCGCCGCTCTTACGATACGCCGCCGCCGCCTTTGGACGCGGGCAGTGAGTTCGATTTCTCCAAGGACCGCCGCTATTCGGGGGTCGCTAATTTGCCGGCGACGGAGTCGCTGAAGCTCACGCTCGAACGTGTGCTGCCGTATTGGAACGAGGCGATCGCGCCGGAGCTGAAGGCGGGCAAAAATCTCATCATCGCGGCGCACGGCAATTCGCTGCGCGCCATCGTGAAGCACTTGTTCGGCGTGCCGGACGATCAAATCGTTCACGTCGAGATGCCGACCGGCAATCCGTTGTTGATCGAGCTTGATGCGAGCCTGAAGCCGATCGCGGCGCGTTATCTGGACGAAGCGCGCGCGGAAAAACTGCCTCCGTTTCCGGGATGACTGACGCCTCTTTGATGCAGCGCGCGCTTGATCTTGCGGCGCCGATGATCGGGCGAACGGGCGACAATCCTGCTGTTGGGTGTGTGTTGGCGCTTGGCGACGCCGTATTTGGCGAAGGCGTGACTGCCGAAGGTGGGAGGCCGCACGCGGAGGAGCTGG
>JAWXAM010000092.1:0-66114 GCA_034439495.1 Terricaulis sp.
GCGCTGCAGCAATGAACACCGCGCGGCTATTGGCGCCGGCGACCCAACGAAAGAGGGGGCGCAGGAGCAGCCGGCCAAGGATCAAAATGGCGCCGATCGCGACCAGAGCGGTTATGAGCGCAACGCCGACTTGGTTTTCGCTGAACGCGCCGCTGCCAGGGCTGAGGGCCGCCACGATGAACAGGATCGGCACCACCATCAGGTCTTGCATGAGCAACACGGAAAAGCTGGTGCGGCCGACTGTGGTGGTGATTTGGCTGCGTTCGCGCAGCAACTGCAGCACCAGCGCCGTTGAGGAGAGCGCGAAGGCGAGGCCCAGAACCGCGGCGACGCTGAAGCTGTTGCCGAACGCCAGTGCGATGGCGCCGATCGCGATGCTGGTGATCGCCACTTGCGCGAAGCCCAGGCCGAACACGTAACGCTTCAGCGCCCACAGCCGCTCGAACGAAACTTCGAGCCCGATGATGAACAGCAAGAAGACGATACCCAGCTCGCCGAGCAGCATCGTCGGTTCGGCGTCGTCCAGTTCGAACGCGCCAAGCCGGCGCTTCGGCGGCGAGACGCCCGAGCACGTGCGGCCCCATCGCGACGCCGATGATGAGAAAGCCCATTACGGTGCTGAGCTGCGCCTTTCGCATCGCGGGGATGACGACGCAGGCGGCGCCCAGGAAGAGCAGCGCCTGGATCAGCACCTCGTTCCCGCCGTCGGCGATGTGCATCAGTCCAATACTCCTGGGGCGCGGCGTCGCAACGTCACAGTGCGCACCCTCTTTCGCAAGTGCGAAAAGCCAGTTTAAGTGGGCTGACTCGCGAGGGATTGCATGAGCGCTCAAGTCTTAACGCAACTGGAAACAGCCGCCGGCGTGGCCGAGCGCTACGCAGAGGCGGTGAAAGCGGCGGTGCGGCCGCTCGTGACTGTTGGCGGCAAGCTTGATCGCGTGGCCCTCGATCGCGAGCAGCATCTGGTGCACGGGCTCGCCTGGGTTGCGACCTACGCCGAAACGCTGCGTCAAGTGCGGGCGTGGGCCGGCGCGCTCAGCGAAAGCGGCGCCTTCGGCGAGACCGAGCAGGCGCTGGCGCTGCTGGTGGCGGCTGAATATTCGGCGCAGCTCGCAGGCGGCGTGCCGATGACGCAGGTGGAGATCATCCGCCCGGCTGATTTTGGTTTGGCGGCGCCGGAAGTGTCGCTCCGCTTCACGCAAGAGCAAAAGCTAAAGCTCGCAGCGCTTCTGCACGATGCACAGGGGCGCGCGACGTTCGAGAACACCAATCTCGATGCGGACATGGAGATGATCCGCGATCAGTTCCGCAAGTTCGCCGACGACAAGATCATGCCGTTCGCGCACGATTGGCACTGCAAAGACGAACTCATTCCGATGAGCATCGTCGAAGAGATGGGCGCGCTCGGCGTGTTCGGGCTGACAATCCCGGAAGAGTTCGGCGGCTCGGGCCTCGGCAAGACGGCGATGTGCGTCGTCTCGGAGGAGTTGTCGCGCGCTTGGATTGGCACCGGCTCGCTCGGCACGCGCAGCGAGATCGCGGCAGAGCTCATCTTGATCGGCGGCACCGAGGCGCAGAAGGCCGAATGGCTGCCGAAAATCGCCAGCGCTGAAATTCTGCCGACGGCGGTGTTCACCGAGCCGAACACGGGCAGCGATCTAGGTTCGCTGCGCACGCGCGCGGTGAAAGACGGCGATGATTACGTCGTCACCGGCAACAAGACCTGGATCACCCATGCGGCGCGCGCCGATGTGATGACGCTCTTGGTGCGCACCGATCCCAATACAAACGGCTTTAACGGCCTTTCGATGCTGCTGGCGCCGAAGCAGCGCGGCGACGACGCCAAGCCGTTTCCCACCCCCGGCATGAGCGGCGGCGAGATCGAGGTGATCGGCTATCGCGGCATGAAGGAATACGAGATCGGCTTCGACGCGTTCAAAGTGCCAGCTGCCAATCTCCTGGGCGGCGTCGAGGGCCAAGGCTTCAAGCAGCTGATGGCGACGTTTGAGAGCGCCCGCATTCAAACCGCAGCGCGCGCCGTTGGCGTGGCGCAGAGCGCGCTTGAACTCGGGCTGAAGTACGCGATCGACCGCAAGCAATTCGGGCAGGAGATTTTTCATTTCCCGCGTGTCTTGAACAAGCTGGTGATGATCGCGGCCGAACTGATGGCTGTGCGTCAGCTCACGTATTTTTCGGCGCGCCGGAAAGACAGCGGCAAACGCTGCGACCTCGAAGCCGGGATGGCCAAACTCCTCGCGGCGCGGGTTGCGTGGGCGGCGGCGGACAACGCGCTGCAGATTCACGGCGGCAACGGCTTTGCGGTGGAGTACCCGATCAGCCGCGTGCTGGCCGATGCGCGCATCCTCAACATTTTCGAAGGCGCTGGCGAAATCCAGGCTATGGTGATCGGCAGACGTTTGCTGGAAGAGGGCGCCAATTGATGCGGGGATGGATCGTACTGGGCGCGGCTTTGCTCGCCTCCGCCTGCAATCAGCCCGCGCCGACTTATGCGCCCGAGGTGGAGTTCAACTTCATGCGCGCCTGCGAGGAGGGCAGTGAAGTTCCCGGGCTTTGCGCCTGCATTTGGGAGCGGATCGCGGCTGAGGTCGAGCCGAACGATTTCATAGCGTTGGAGCAATTGCCTGGGCCGGCGCGTGAAGCGCATGCGCTGACGGCGCAAATCAACGGTTACGCCATGGCGTGCCACGCTTCTCTTGCGCCGCCGCCGCCTGCCGTGGAACCGGCGCCCGCGCCTTAACGTTGTGCCACACGTGAAGCTGCGTTTTTCCCGAATGCCTTTGGCCGCGCTGTGCACGGCTGGCGCGCTCGTCGCGGCCGCGTGTGCGTCGACGGCGCCGCAAACCGAACTCGATGGCACACGCTGGAGCGTCGCCACCTTGGGTGGTCAGACGATCAGCGGCCCGGCGCCAACCATTGAGTTTGAAAACAATCGCGTCGTCGGCACCGGCGGCTGCAACCGCTATTTTGGCGAATACGCCGCCGAGAACGGCACGCTGAGTGTGCGCGAAGTCGGCTCAACAGAGATGGCGTGCGCGCCCGACATCATGTCTCGCGAGGCCGCGTTTTTCGCGGCATTGGCCGCAACGCGTAGCTACAGCCGCTTGGGCGATACGCTGCTTTTGTCCGACGGCGTAGGCGGCACAATCATGTTGCGCGCCGCTTAAACACGTTTCTCAGGCCAGTCTTAACCGTGTTGCGCGATACTGCTTCCATCACTCGGCAGGATTTGCCGGGCGGGAGAAGACGATGCGTATCTGGATGGCGCTTAGTGCGCCGCTGATCGCCGCGGTGCTTGCTGGCTGCGGCGAGTCCGCGCCGAACCCTTATCCGGAAAGCGCGCGTGCGCAGTTCGAAGCGTCGTGTCCGCCTGCGAGCGCCGTCTGCGTTTGCACCTGGGACGCGATCACGCGCGTGGTGACCTACGAGGAATATGAGGCAGCGTTGCAGCGCTTCCGCGAGACCGGGCTTATGGAGCCAAAAATCACCCGCGCCCGAACGCAATGCATTGAAAGAAATAGGGAATAGAAAGATACCCGCCCAAATTGCAGAATGCAATTCTAGGTTGACTAAGCATTAACGTCCGCTCACCATCGGCGCTCTTAGCGGGGTGAGACATGACAGATGCGGTCGATACCGCAGGGCGCGCTGCGCGCCTGCTCAACACGTATGCCGACGCCATTTTGAGCTGGTCAGAGCAGCATCCGATGCTGTCGCTCGCCATCGCCATCACGCTGCTGTGGGCGAGCCATAACAAGATCCTGAAGCCAGCTCTGGCGGCGCCGAAGGCGTTGTTCGAGGCGACGACCGACAAGCTGGCGGAGCAAGCCACGCACGGGCGGCGGCGGATTGACGAGAGCACGCGTCAGGACGAGCAGGACTTTCGCCGCGAGCGGGGGCACGGCGTGTTCGTCGGCGCGATGGCGTCGGTGCTGTTCGTTGCGATCGCCGGCCTAGGCTTGTTCTTGAACTACAATCTGGTGGCGCAGCCGTTCCGCAGCATCTTTTCCGGCGTTGAAGATTTCATTCCCGGCATCCCCAATTACGTCATCGCTGCAATCGCCATTCTGGTGCTTGAGTTTGCGGCTGGGGCTGCACTCATGTCAGCGCTCGGCCACTCTAATCTCATCAAGGTGCGCGCTAACGGACAAGCAAAGAGCATCCCGTGGGCGGTGATCGCGGGCGGCTTTCTATTAGTGCTGACGATTGGCGAAGTGTTGCTGGCGTTTGAGCGCGAGCGTTTGATCGAGATCGAGCAGCAGACAACGCAAATCCTCCAGGGCGAGGATGAGTTTGCGCCGCCACCGCTTCCAGCCACAGGCGCGCCAAGCAGCGAAGGCGCGGTGGCCGAAGGTTCAGTGATCACCGAGACGGAAGAATCTCTGCGCGGCTTGCCGACGATCATTCAGGCCATACTCGGCTTCTGCGTGCCATGGCTGTTGCTGCTCGCGGTGACGCCTGTCGAAGGCTTGCTGCAGGTGTTGCCCATTGTGCTGAAGCGTTTGGCGACTTGGCTGCTGTTTGCGGCGGAGCTCTTGCTGAAGTGGCCGCCGCTGGTGATCGTGTTTCTGCTGGGCCTGTTGGAGAAGCTGCTGGAACTCATTCAGAAGCCGGCGGAAATTTTCTACGGCGGCATGGGCGCGCTTTCGCAGCGCATCTTTCCCTCAATCTTCGGCGCTCGGAGAATCTGAGTGACGCCGCACATGGGACGGCGCGCGCTCGTTCTGGGCGCACTGGGGGCTGCGGCCTGCCGCCGGCAATTGCGCAACTACAATATTTGCGTCTTGCTCGACATATCCGGCTCGTACGCGGAAGAGGCGCGGCGGGCGGTGCCGAGCATCGGCGTCATCATCAACTCGATGCAGAGCAATGACCGGCTGACGGTCGGCACGATACAGACTTGCAGCTTCTCCAATGACGGCGTGATTGTTGATCGGACTTTCCCGGCCGCGCCCGAAGAAGTGTTTCGCTCGCGCGTGCAGGTGTTCCAGCGCATCCAATCGTTCTTTCGCAATCCGGATATCGCAACCGATTACACCGATATTCGCGGCGGCGTGTTGTTCTCCGCGCAAACCCTGACGGGCGCAGAGGCGCTGCGGCGGGTGCTGATCATCGCCAGCGATCTGGTGGAGACGCCGTCGCCGGGGTGCGGGGCGCCATCATCCATCCGCTTGGACGGCATCGACGTCATATTCGCCAGCGTGACGCGCACCGAGGCGGATCGGCGCAGCCCTGACGCTTACGCTGAACGGATCGCGTTTTGGGATGATTGGGCGCGCGATTGCGGCGCCGCCAGCGTGCAGACAACGCCGCGTGTGAGCGATGCGGCGAATGTCGTACTCGAATGGCGGCGCAGCGGGACCGCTTAGGTTTTCTTCTTGCCGATGAGGCCGTCCACGCTCCCTGCGCCGGGGCCTGCTGCGGCGATGTAGAGGAAGATGAAGCAATAGAGGATCGATGCGTCGCCGCCGTTCTGGACGGGGAAGGTCGCCTGCGGGAAATGGAACATCCAGTAGGCCACCGCCATCATGCCTGAGAGCACGAACGCAACCGGCCGCGTGAAGAGACCAATCAGCAACAGCGCGCCGCCAAACGCTTCGAGGATGCCGCCAACCCACATCAGCGTCATTGGCTCTGGCGGCGTTGCGAACATTTCCGTTGGTGGCCAGCCGAACAGCTTGGTCGTGCCGTGCGCGATGAAAAGAAGCGCGCTGACGATGCGCAGAACGCCAAGAAGCTGCGTGGAATAGCGGTCGAGAAAGTTCATGTTGGTCCCTCCGCTTCTCAGCAAAGGGCGCTTTGCCGGCGCTGGCTAGTGGTTTCTCACGAGGGGCGGCGGCTTTGGAGCGCGGCGAAGAGGGTGCCGTCGTCCAGAAGGTCGAGTTCGCCGCCGACCGGAACGCCATGAGAGAGGCGGCTGACGGTGAGGCCGAGATGCTGCAGGCGCTCGGCGAGGTAGTGGCCGGTGGTCTGGCCGTCGACGGTGGCTGAAAGTGCTAGGATCACTTCGCGGACGCCGGGGCTGCTTGCGCGCTCGATCAATTTAGAGATGCGCAGATCCTCTGGGCGCACGCCGTCGAGTGCAGAGAGTACGCCGCCGAGCACGTGGTAGCGACCTTTGAAAGCGCCCGCGCGTTCGAGCGCCCAAACGTCGCCAACTTCGGCCACGACGCAGATGACGCCATCGTCGCGTTCAGCATTGCTGCACAACGCGCACGGATCTTGCGTATCGAGCGCACCGCAATTGGAGCAGGCGCGCACTTTCTCCGCAGCAACGCCAAGCGCCGCGGCGAGGGGGACCATGAGCTGATCTTTTCTTTTGAGAAGCTGCAACGCAGCGCGCCGCGCCGAGCGCGGCCCAAGCCCGGGCACTTTCGCGAGCAGCGAAATCAGCGCCTCAATCTCGGGCGCGGCGATGGCGGATTTTGAGCGCATGGCGTCGGCGGATCAGCGCGGATCGCTCAGAACGGCATCTTGAAGCCGGGGAGGATGCCCATGCCGCCGGAGAGGCCCTTCATTTCTTCGTTCTGCGCGTCTTCGAGTTTGCGGCGCGCGTCGTCGTGGGCGGCTTTGACCAGATCTTCCAGGATTTCTTGTTCGCCGGCGACCATCAGCGAGGGATCGATGGTGAGCCCGAGCAGTGCGTTCTTGCCGGAGATGCGCGCCTTCACTAGGCCTCCGCCGGCCGAGCCTTCGACTTCCATGGCTTCGAGCTTCTTCTGCGCCTCGTTGATCTTGGCCTGCATGGCCTGCGCTTGGCGCATGATCTGCGAGATGTCTTTCATCGGTCGGCTTCCTTTTTGCGCGGCGGCTGTTGCGCCTGCGGCTGCTTTTGCGGGAACGGCGCGACATCGCCGCCGCCATTCTCCTCGATGGGTTGGCGCACGGCCTTCACTTCGGCGTTCGGGAAGTGCTTCAGCGCTTGAGCGATGAAGGGTTGGCGTTTCAGCTCTTCCATGGCGCGCGCTTCTTCGCGCTTGCGCCGCTCAGCGAGGCTTTCGACAGGCGCTGCCGGCGCATCGCTGGCGCGAATGCGCCATTCGATCTCGGTGTGCTCTTCAAGCAGCGCTTTCAAATGGCGCACGAGTTCGCGCGGCTGATCTGGCGCGGCGACGAAGACGATGTCGCCATTGGGCGAGAAGTGCGTGACCTTGAGGCGCTCAAGCGCAAGCTCAAGTTCGATGTTGCGTTCAGCGGCGACGAGGGCCGTGACATCCTCGAAGTTGCGGAGTTTGTGTGTGTGCGCTTCTTTCACCGGCTCCGGAGGCGGCGGCGGCGGCGCTGGTGCGGCCGTGTTCACCGTGGGGCGATCGCCGCTTTGCTTTGACGGCGCCTCGCCCGGGGAGGCGCCAGTCCAAGACGGCGCGCCATCGCGCAGCAGGCGCGCTGCGTCTTCCGGCGGCGGCAGGCTTTGAGCGGCACACAGCCGCACCATAGCCATTTCGACCGCGGCTATCGGATCGGGCGCTTTGCCCGCTTCTTCCAGGGCTTTCAGCAGCATCTGCCAAAGGCGCGAGAGCTGCGCTGGTGAAAGTGTTTCGGCGAGGCCGCGAACGCGGCCAACCCAATCGGCGCCGCCAATGATCCGGGCGTCAGCGCCGAGCGCCTGTGCGCGGGCGGCTTCGTGGCCGATGTCGAGCAGGTCGCGCAAGATGAGCGTGGGATCAGCGCCGCTATCGTATTGGCCGCGCACTTCGGTGATGGCGGTCTTGGCGTCGGCTTTGGCTATGGCTTCGAAAAGATCGAGCACGCGCCCGCGATCAGCGAGGCCAAGCATTTCGCGTACATCGGCCGCGGTGACGGTTGCGCCGGGCTTCTGCACCAAGGCTTGGTCAAGCAGCGAAAGCCCATCGCGCGCTGAACCTTCGGCGGCGCGCGCGATCAGCGCCACGCCATCGGGATCGACCTTCACGCCTTCCTTGGCGCAGATGTTTATGAGGTGCTCCGCCAGCCGCTCACCATCGATGCGCTTCAGATCAAAGCGCTGGCAGCGCGAGAGCACCGTGACCGGCACTTTGCGGATTTCCGTCGTTGCGAAGATGAACTTCACGTGCGGCGGCGGTTCCTCGAGCGTCTTTAGCAGGCCGTTGAACGCCTGGTTCGAGAGCATGTGCACTTCGTCGATGATGTATATCTTGTTGCGCGCCATCACCGGCGCGTAGCGGACGCTGTCCAAGATCTCGCGGATGTCGCCAATGCCGGTGCGGGAGGCGGCGTCCATCTCGTGCACGTCGGGATGGCGGCTTTCCATGATCGCCTGGCAATGCTCGCCCATCGGATCGAGTTCAATCTGCGGCGCGTTGATGTCGCCGAGGCGATAATTGAGCGCGCGCGCCAAGAGGCGGGCGGTGGTGGTTTTGCCGACGCCGCGGACGCCGGTCAGCATGTAGGCGTGCGGGATGCGACCGAGCGCGAACGAATTGGCGATGGTGCGGACCATCGCTTCCTGGCCGATCAGATCGGCGAAAGTGCGCGGGCGGTATTTCCGGGCGAGGACGACGTAGCCGGGGCCGGTCGTATCGTCGCCGAAAAGGTTAGGGGATGAGGATTCGTCCACCCGCCAAACCTAAGGCTTCCGGCGGGAAATGCGACCCCCGCCGCGGCGGCGTTTGTCAGCCATTTACCATCTTGGCGGTACCAAAGGGACGCTGCGGAAGCTGGCTCGGGAGGGTCCATGACTACGGCGGAGCCCTCACGGCGCATCTGGGAAATGACGATCCGGCGCTTCGCCGAGGTGGCTTGGACCCGGCATGGGCCAACCCGCTACGTCTCGGTGGCGCTGACGCCGCTGCTGGTGGCGCTGCTGATTCCGGGGTTCTGGTGGCTTCCCTGCGCCGTCGGCGGCGCGATCGGCGTGATCATCGATTTGCGGGCGCAGGCGGCGTTCGCGCGGCTGAGCGCCGACGTTGACACCTTTGACGCGGGCCAATTGCGCGCCGCCGTCGGTCGCCACATCGCTGCTTTGGCCGTCATCACCGCCGCTTACGTTTTGCCGTACTCGCTTTTGGCCTTTGCGCCGCAGCCTGCGCCGGTCATCGGGCTCCTGTTCTGCGCTGGGGCGGGGCTTATTTGCGCGACGTTGCACGTGATGACGCGCACGATGATTTTCTACACGGCGCCGGCGATCCTGCTTGGCTTGATCCTGAACGCGTCGTCGTTCGGGGAGGGATTGTCCGCGCTCGTTCTCGCGAGCATGGGTGCGCTACTGGGCGTCAACGCAGTTGTGGCGGCGCGGGCCGGCGCGGCCAGTTTCGGCGCTTTGATCGAGGCGCGCCTCAAGGCCGAAGAAGCGGCGGAAGACTTGGAGCGCCGTGTTCAGGAGCGAACCGCGCAGCTGCAGGTGGCGACGCGGCGGGCGCAGGCCGCGAACCGCGCAAAATCGCTCTTCCTCGCCAATATGAGCCACGAACTGCGAACGCCGCTCAACGCTGTGATCGGCTATTCCGAGATCGTGGAAGAAGATTTGGCCAGCGGCGACACGTCTGCGAGTGCGGCCGATCTCGTGCGTATTCGCAACGCCGCGGGGCATTTGCTCACGCTCATCAATGAAGTCCTCGATCTGTCGCGGATCGAAGCGGGCAAGCTTGAGCTGCGGCCGAGCGCTTTCGACATCGTGGCATTGCTGCGCGGCGCCTTGGATACGGTGCGGCCAACGGCTAGCAAGAACCGCACGACCTGCCAGTTCAACGTCGCGGCAGGTATCGGCGCGGTCGTCGCCGATGAAACGCGCGTGCGCCAATGCGTGCTGAACCTCTTGTCGAACGCTGCGAAATTTACCCAAGACGGCGCGATCGCGCTCGATCTGCGTCCGTGCCGGATTGGCAGCGTGCAAGGCGTTGCGATCTCGGTGCGCGATAGCGGCAAGGGCATTGCTCCGGAAGACTTGGCGCGGCTGTTTCAGCCATTCGTGCAGGTGGACGTCACCAATACGCGTGCGCATGACGGCGCGGGGCTTGGCCTCGTGATTACGCGTCGCCTTGCGCGCGCGATGGGCGGAGACGTGCAGGCGGTGAGTAAGCCGGGGCACGGCTCGACGTTTACGCTTTACCTGCCGTTGAGTGCTGCTGAAACACAGCGTGCGGCTGCTTAAGCGCCAGCGAACACCAGCTTCACGTACGCACGATATTGCAGGATCTGCTTCGGCAGAATTGACGGGTCGTGCAGGCTCTTCGACAGAATGATGCCGCCATCGGCCACGGACGAGAGCATGTCGGCCATGTCGTCGAGATTAACGTCGATCTTTGCCGGATAGCGCTCAGCGATACGATCCAGCCGCTCGCGAAAACGCGTGCGCCAGATTTGGTGGCCCTCTGTGGTCATGTTGCGCACGTCGCGGCTGAACAGGAAATCCTGATAGACGTACGAAGCTACGAGGCAGCCAGGATGTCCATTCGGCAGATCGCCCATCATGTCGGCGAACAATTTTAGAAAGATCAGGAAGCTGTGCAGCGGATCTTCGCTGAGTTCGTCAGCTTGCTGGAACAGCTGCTCGAACACCTTCCATTCGTTGTCGAGGTAACGTTGCAGCATCGCCTTCGCGAGATCGTTCTTGTCGCGGAAGTGATAGAAGAAGCCGCTCTTGGTGATGCCGGCTTCGGCGATGATCTCGTCGATCGAGGTGCCAGCGAAGCCTTTGTTGAGGACGGCGTCCTGCGCAATGTCCATCAGCCGCTCGCGCGTTTGCTCGCCTTTGCTGAGAACTTGAACGTTGGCCATGGCGGGCCTTACCTCTTCTTCGATCGCGCATTGCGCGCCGCTGTTAAGCGCATCTGCGAACTGTACCACAAGTACTGTACCGGCGGTCGGTTTCTCACGCTTCTGTCATCTCGCAAACGCCGCGCCGTCGCGCTGTGACGCCCGTAACATCCCTGTTTCATTGATGAAAACAGAACGTGCGTGCGCCGCACCATGGGTTTTCTATCGCGCTGCGCAGCGCTCGAATATTTCTTTCCCATCGGCGGACGATGTGTCCGGCGCAAGGAATGATTGAGATGCGCGGCTTCGCTTTTTTGGTGTCTGTCATCGTGTTTTGGCACGCAACGGCGGCGGCGCTTGCGTGGACCTCCACCACGTCGCCGCTCATCTGACAGGCCTTTGTTTCAACCGTTTTGCAGCTTCCTCCCCGGAGACCTCCCATGTTGAAAGATCGCTACGGCAATCCCGCTTCGACAAATTCGCAAGCGACGCTCGATAAGTACAACGAGGCTTTGGACCTCATCCGGCTCTATCGCGGCGACCCGATCGCGGCGCTGGATGCGGCGCTGGCCGAAGACCCCGATTTTGGCGGCGCGTGGGCGGCGCGAGCGGGGTTGCTCGTGCAGCAGACAGACAAGGCCTACGCCGAAGAGACGGCAAAGAGTCTGCGCGCTGGTTCTGCGGCCAATTTGAACGATCGTGAGCGCGCGCATCTGAAGGCGGCGCAGGATTGGGCGGAAGGGCGTTATCAGGACGGGACGGCGCGGCTCGCGCGCATCGCGCAGGAAAATCCACGCGACCTGCTGGCGCTGCAATACGCTCACGTCGGCTGCTTTTTCCTTGGCCTGCAGAGCGAGTTGCGCGATTGGCCGTTGCAAGCGATGCGCGCGTTCAAGCCGGGCGAGGATGGCTACAGTTACATCCAAGGCATGGCTGCGTTCGGCCTGGAGGAATGCGGCGACTACGCCCGCGCCGACATCTACGGCCGCCAAGCGGTCGAGGCCGATCCGCGCGACGGGTGGGCGGTGCATGCGGTGGCGCACGTCAACGAAATGCGCGGCGATCTCGGCGCTGGGATTCCATGGCTGGCGAATAACGCGCAGCACTGGGTGCCGGAGAGCGGTTTTGCCTATCACAATTGGTGGCACTTGGCGTTGCTTTATCTCGACCGCGGCGATGTCGGGCAGGTGCTAAAACTCTATGACGAGAAGGTGCGGCCCTATCCGGACTCGCAAGTCATTCTCGAAGGCATCGATGCGTCAGCGTTGTTGTGGCGCTTGCACTTAGAGGGCGTCGATGTCGGCGATCGCTTCGAGACGCTCGCAGCGGCGTGGCAGCGCGCTGGCGAGGACGCGATCTATGCGTTCAATGACCTGCACGCGATCATGGCTTTCCTCGGCGCCGGGCGCGCGGTCGATGCGGAGCGCACGCTGAAAGCGATGCGCGCCGCGGCGGCCGATAGCGGCGACAATGCGTACATGACGCGCAAGATCGGCCTGCCGTTAGCTGAAGCGTTCATCGCGTATGAGGCCGGGCGTTACGGTGAAGCGGTTGAGAAGATCGCCGCGACGCGCGGCATCGCCCAACGCTTCGGCGGCAGCCACGCGCAGCGCGATGTGCTGACGCTGACAGCGATCCATGCGGCGCTCCGGGGAGGGTTTGCGGCGACGGCGGAAGCGTTTGCGGCCGAGCGCTTGGCGCACAAGCCACAAAGCCCGTGGGCTGGGCGCCTCTCGCGCCAAGCGCGCGAGCTTAGCGCGAAGGCGCGCGCGGCTTGAGTTCCTCCGGCGGCTGGGCGTGGCCCGGCCGCCGGTGGTCGCCCGCCATTCGGTTAATTGGGGAAGGTGCAGACAGGACAGCGACCCGTACGCAACCCGTTATGGCTGCTTCCTTCCGGACCTGACCAGGTTGGCGGGGCGGCCGTCCACCGCCTGCCTGCGAGGCTCATATCGCAACCCCAGCCCGCCGGGGCAAGCGCCACAATCGTCCTGCGTCAGGGTGACTTCTTAAGATCGGGCGGAACGGAAGGCGGGGGCAAGCGTTTCCAAAGCGTCCAAGTAATTTAGAGGCCGCGTAGAACCGCGGAAACGCAAATGCTGCGAACCCTAGTTTTCGCCCTGGCGATCGGCGCTCCTTCGATGGCGTTGGCCGAGCAATTCCCGGAAGCAGCGACCGGAACGGTCGTTCGCGGCCACGATGGCGCAGAACTTGGGCGCGTTGCGAACGTAGAGCGCGATGCGAACGGCAACGTGACGGCCGCGGAAATTCCGGGCCTTGAGCCGGGCGATGCGCCTTACGCTTCGTCTGATCTAGTCGCCGAGCACCGTCCCACGGTGCGGGCCGCGCAAACGCGCGAACGGGTAGCACGCTCTTTGGTTATCGAAGCCAACGCCAGCAGCCGCCAAGTTCGCACGCGTTAAGCGCGCCGCAGCAGATCTATTCCGGCAAGCACAAATCCAGCCGCGAATGGGATGGCGGCGCCGATCAGCCCAAAACTTGACGGGCCGGGTATCAGGCTCAGGACGCCGACGCAGATCACACTCCCAAACCAGCACGCGGGCGGGCCGAATGGTCGCTCGCCTGCACGTATCCAAGCGATGCTCAGGCCCGCCAGAGCGATCGCGAGCGTTTGCGCACCCTGTTCGTAAGTCGAAAATCCAAATGGATCGGAATCGGGCCCCCCGATGAAGGATAGCGCTGCGACCGCTACCGCGAAGCTTGCGAGACCCAAGAAGCCGAGCTTTTCGGCGCGGGCGAGGTAGACGCCGATCAGTCCGAACAGCAGCAACACATCGATTGCGGTGTAGAGCCACTCAAGCGTTGCCGCGTCTTCAAGCAGCGGAAATGAAGCCAATACCCGCAAGAGTCCGCCAAGTATGGCGCAAGCGCCGCTCAGACGAAAAAGTTGTGTCGGTGTCATTTGGCGCGCGTACAGCAAAAAGGGCCCGGCGCGAAGCCAGGCCCTTTCGCCCCGAAGCCGGGTGCGCGGTGTTAGGTGCCCGGCACTTCCTCGGCTTCGTTTGTCGGCTCCTCCGGCATTTGCTCGGGCGTGACCGGCATGTCGGGCGTTGCCGGCGCTTGAGCGGCTGTGGCGGCTGCAACGTCAGTATTCGCGACGCCCGCGAAGTTCATGCGCACATCAAGCTGGCCGGTGGCGGCGCCTTCTGCGGGCGCCGCGCTGGCGTCAACTCGGATCAATTCAGCCGGGACGCCTTGGCGCACAAGTGTGGCCTGGACCGCTGCTGCGCGGCGTGCGCCCTGGCCCGTATCGGCAATCACCACTTCCTGGAGACTGCACACTGAGGCCGCGTCGACGGCGTGCTCGATGGCGTGCCGGTTTTGCTGGCTCAAACCGCTGCTGCGGCCGAAGTGCACGGAGGTGACGCGCGGCTGACAGACCGAGTTGGCGCTGGCGAAGGTTGGCGTGGGAGTCGTGGTCTCGCCAGCGGCTTGCACGACCGGGCTAGCGGGCATTGGCTGTGCATTCTCGGCGGCTTGTTCCGCAGGGGCTGGGGTGGTCTGGGCCTCGACGCTGGTGTCGGACTGGGGTGTTTGAGCCAAAGTTCCCAGCGTCCCGTCAGGATTGTCGGTGGATTGGGCCGGGGTTTGGATCGGCGGCGGGGTCGGCACCGGCTCGGTCATGTCGGTTTGGGCATGCGCGGCGGTGAGGCCAAGGCTTACGGCGGCGACGGTAGCTAGCAAAAAGCGCTTCATGGGGGGCTCCGGGGCAGAAGATGAAAAAGGCGCGACGACCTGCCGGCCGCGCGCCCCGCACGCTGATCTAACGCCGCCTCCCGGCGCCTGTTCCGGAGTTCCCGGCAGCCTCTTGCTTGACGCAACGGGCGGCGCTTCATACGTCCTGCAACATGGCACTCCGCCCCATCCTCGTCGCGCCGGACCCAGTCCTGAAGCAAAAATCCAAGCCTGTGGAAGGCGGGGTTACGGACGCGCATCGGGCGCTGATGGATGACATGCTGGAGACGATGTACGACGCGCCGGGCATTGGCCTAGCCGCGATCCAGGTTGGCGAGCCGCTGCGGATTATCGTCATGGACCTCGCCAAAGAAGGCGAGCCGCCGGCGCCGCGCTATTTCGTGAACCCGGAAATCACCTGGGCCTCGGACGAGCTGTTCAGCTACGAAGAGGGCTGTCTTTCCGTTCCCGATATCTATGACGATGTGGAACGTCCGGCGCGGGTGAAACTGCGGTACCTGAACTATCAGGGCGAGCAGATCGAAGAAGACGCCGAAGGCCTCTACGCCGTGTGCATCCAGCACGAGATGGACCACCTCGAAGGCGTGCTGTTCATCGACCATCTGTCGCGGCTGAAGCGCGAGAAGGCGCTCAGCAAGCTGAAGAAAGCGCGCAAGGAAGCCGCGCTCTAAGCCTCTTTCGCAAAAGCGAGAAACCGTTAATGTGCGCCCGAACAGGCGCGCTTTGGCGCGTACATGGAGGGGTTCGAGATGACGGATGCGTTCCGCAATTACGTGTGCACTTCGGCGGCGATCGACGCAGCGATCGAGCAACGCTCGATGCTCAGCCATCCATTCTATCAAGCGTGGGAAAACGGCACGCTCACCAAGGACGCGCTGAAGGCCTACGCCAAACAATATTTCCATCATGTCGAGGCGTTCCCGCGCGCGGTGAGCGCGGTGCACGCCAATTGCCCGGACGCCGCCGGCCGCCGTTTGCTGGCCGAGAACCTCGCTGAAGAGGAAGGCCTCGCCACTGGCAAGGACGATCACGCGACGTTGTGGCTTGGCTTTGCCGCCGCCATGGGCGCTGATGAAGCGGAAGTGCGCGGCGTTGATGTGAACGCCGAGACGCAAGTGCTGATCGATGCGTTCCGCAAGCTCTCGCGCCAATCGTATGCTTCGGGCATCGCGGCTCTCTATGCGTACGAGAGCCAGTTGCCGGCGATCGCCCGCACGAAGATTGAGGGCCTGGTCGAGCGCTATGACGTCACCGATCCGCGCGGGCTGAAATTCTTCGAAGTGCACGAAGTCGCCGACATCGAGCACTCGGATGTTTGCCGCGAATTGCTGGACGCACTGCCGGAAGATCAGCGCGAAGAAGCGCATGCGGCGGCGTGCGAGCTTTCCGAAGCGCTGCGCACGTTCCTGACGGGCATGCAGCGCGAAACCGGCATGGTTTGCTGAGCTAAACGTTTAGTCTGAAGTCTGCGCGCCGCCGTCCATTTGGATTGGCGGCGCGATTTTTTCGCCCTCTTCGACGGGCGCCGTCGACTTGCCCTGGGCGAAGAACTCAAGTTCGGCGTTCAATGCGCCGCACACCAGGAACACCAACGCTGTGATGTAAAACCAAAGCAGCAGCACCACCGCACTGGCGAGTGAGCCGTAGGTGGCGCCGAAGCTTGGGAAGAGGCGCAAAGCCACCGTCAGCAGCGAAGACGCGAGCAGCCACAGCACCGGCGCTGCGACCGCCCCAGGCCACAGCCAGCGCCAAGGCGGCGGCGAGCGGCGCGGGCCCCAGCGGTAGAGCATGAGCGCAACGGCGATCGCCGCGCTGCCAAGGATCGGCCAGCGCAGTAAAAGCACCAATGTCTCGACATGGCTTTCAATGCGGAAGGCGGCGAGCGCCAGCGGCGTGACGCCCATCAACAGCACTGCCAGCGTAACTAGCGCGATAGTCGCCACCGTGAAGCGCAGCGCGGCGATGTAGCGGCGTAGCGCTTTGCGTTTCTCTGAGCGGCGGTTGACGGCGGTGAGCGCCATCAGCACCCAGCGCACGCCCTGAAGCGCGCCCCACAGCGAGAGCACGAGATTGAAAACGGCCCCGAAGGCCAAGGTTTCGCTGCGCGTATTGAGCAGGCGGGTCAGTTGATCGTCGATAGCCCGGACAACGGTGTCCGGCGCGATGCCGTAGAGCGAACGGACCTGCTCGCCAATCAGCGCCGGATCGCCGAACAATCCAACCAGCGCCACCAGAGCCGCGATGCCAGGAATGGCGGCCAAGAGGCCGAAGAAGGCGATGCCCGCGGAGATGAGTGCTAGATTGGCGCGTTCGGCGGTGGCCTGCACGCCTTGCAGCACGCAGAGCCATTGCGCGGGTGTGAGCGATAGGGGGCCATCCACGTCAGGCGGCGTGGCTGGGCTGCTTTGCGTGACGCTCATACGCGGAGAACCGGCGTCGTGCGGGGCAAGTTCCATTTGCGCCGGAGCGGGGAATTCGTGCATGTCGCGGCGATGCGGATAGCTTTCATGGGTTCGCCGACTTTCGCGCTGCCGACGCTCGAAGCTTTGCTCGATGCGGGGCACGAGATCGCGTGCGTCTACTCGCAGCCGCCGCGGCCAGCGGGGCGTGGGAAGCAAGAGCGGCCGACGCCGGTGCATGCGTTCGCGGCAGCGCGTGGGTTAGAAGTACGTACACCGAAGAGCTTGAAGCGAGCCGAGGAGCAGGCCGCGTTCACGGCGCTCAATCTAGATGCTGCGATCGTGGTCGCGTACGGACTCATCCTGCCGAAAGCGATCCTCGATGCGCCAAAGCATGGCGCGTTCAATCTGCACGGTTCGTTGCTGCCGCGCTGGCGTGGGGCGGCGCCGATTCAACGCGCGATCATGGCGGGCGATAAGGTCACCGGCGTGCAGGTAATGCGCATGGAGGAAGGGCTCGATACCGGCCCAGTTCTCGCGACTTTCCAGACTCCCATAGAGTCCGGCGAAAATACCTCGACAGTGCATGATAGATTGGCCGCGAACGGCGCTGCACTTATGCGGGATACCCTGGAGAAGCTGGACCGCGGTCAGGTCACCGAAACGCCCCAGCCGGACGAAGGCGTCACATACGCCCACAAGATCACGCCGGCGGAAACGCGCATCGACTGGACGCGTCCGGCGCGCGAGATCGATTGGATGATCCGCGGGCTTTCGCCGACGCCGGGCGCTTGGTTCGAACTCGATGGCGTGCGAATGAAAGTGCTAATGTCGCGCCTGGGTGCGGGAGCTGGTTCGCCAGGCGAGACGCTAGACGACGGCCTACTGGTCGCTTGCGGTGAAGGCGCGGTGCGGTTGCTCAAAGTGCAGCGCGAAGGACGAGGCCCGATGGAGGCAGAAGCGTTTCTGCGCGGCCAGCCGGTTCCGACAGGCGCGCGCCTCGCTTAAACCCAGATTGAACGCCAAGTCCCATCCGGCTATGACCTTGAACATGGAGGGACTTTCATGCGCGTGTTGATAGCGGCTGCGGCCCTGGCTTTGTGTTTGGCAGGCTGCAATCGCCAAGACGCGGCGACCCAGGCCGATGGCGCCAACGCGCCGCAACTGGATGCGCCGGCGCCCGATACGCAGCCCTCGCGCAATTTCGCGGCCGCAAATGATGCGGCTACGGCGGCGACGGGGCAGGTCACCGTGGCTGTTACGCTGCGTTTGCCCGACGCAAGCCAATCCAATGCCGACGCGCAAGAAGTGCTGACGCTTACCGGCGCCAATGGCGTTGTCGTCGAAGCGGAAATCACCGGCGCGGTTTCGCCAGCGACGCAGGTGCAGGGCCAGACTTTGCGCGCGCTGTTGAACATCCCCGTCGAGGAGCCGCAGGTGATTGTCTATCGCGTCACCAACGAGACCAAGTCGGCCGGCCAAGGCATTTGCGGCGCCGATAGCGCGGCCCACGTCGTTGTGTGGGAGCCTTCGGCGCCCGGTGACTCGGCGATGCGGGTGCTGGGCGTGATGGGCGGCGCACCGGGCGCTGGCGACTCGCGTCCGTGTCCGATGCTGGACTACCGGCGCTCCTGACGGGCGCGATGCGATATAAGCTCACGCTCGAATATGATGGCCGTCCATACTCAGGATGGCAGCGTTTGCCGGATGGGCCGAGCGTGCAAGGCGCGCTTGAGGATGCGGTTGAGAAGTTGACTGGCGTTCGCAGCGATGTGTTTGGCTCGGGCCGCACTGACGCGGGCGTGCATGCGACCGGGCAGGTTGCGCATGTCGACATCGAAAAAGTGTTCGAGCCGCAGCGTCTGGCCGATGCGCTGAACGCGCACATTCGCCCGCATCCGATCTCGGTGCTTGGCGCCGAGGTCGCGGCGGAGGATTTTCACGCGCGCTTCAGCGCCAAGCGGCGCGTCTACAGATACGATGTCATCTGCCGGCGTGCGCCGCTGACGCTGCAGCGCGGTTTGATTTGGCGCGTGGGGCGCTCGCTGGATGTCGCGGCGATGCAGGAAGCGGCGTCGCGGTTGCTGGGCAGGCACGACTTTACGACGTTTCGCTATGTGCACTGCCAAGCGAAGTCGCCAGTGAAAACGCTCGACGTGGCGACCGTGCAGGGCGATGCGAGCGGCGTGTCGTTCGGGTTCGAAGCGCAGAGCTTTTTGCATCGGCAAGTGCGCTCGATGGTCGGGACGCTGGTGGAGGTCGGGCTCGGTACGATGACGCCGGATGATGTAGCTGCTGCGTTGGCGTCTGCGGATCGGGCGCGCTGTGGGCCGGTGGCGCCGGCGGATGGGTTGTACTTGGTGCGCGTGGATTATTAGCGCGCGAAATACCGCCGCAGTATCGCCTCATAGCAGCGCGAGAGCGTGCGCACATCTTCCACCGCGCAATGTTCATCGACCATGTGCGCCGTTTCGTTGCGCAGGCCGAGTTCGACGACGGGGCAATGATCCTTGATGTAGCGTGCGTCCGACGTGCCGCCGGTGGTGGCGAGGATTGGCGCTACACCGAAGCTTTCCTCGACTGCGGCGCTTACCAGATCGGTGAATGCGCCCGGCGCGGTGTAGAACGGCGCCGCTTGTGAGGAGATGCTGAAGCTGACTTTCGCGCCGTGGCGGGCGGCGGCGGCTTCGGCTGTTTCTTTGATCCAGTTGAATAGGCTTTCGCCGGAATGATGGGTGTTGAAGCGGATATTGAGCTTGGCCATTGCGCGCTGGGCGATGACGTTGTGCGCGGAATTACCGACATCAATAGTGGTGATCTCGAGGTTCGATGGATCGAAACCCGGTGCGCCGTCGTCGAGCTTGCGGGCGTTCAGCGCGGCGGCGGTTTCAACGAGCGCCGTGACTGGGTTTACCGCGCGGTGCGGGTAAGCGACGTGACCCTGTTTGCCGTCCATCGTGATGACGACGTTGATGCTGCCGCGCCGGCCATTCTTGATGACGTCGCCGACGCGCTCTTCGCTGGTGGGTTCGCCGACGATGCAGTGATCGAGCTTTTCGCCTTGCGCGGCGAGCGCGGCCAGCACCGCTTTGGTGCCGTCAACGGCCGGGCCTTCTTCGTCGCATGTCAGCAGAAACGAGATCGAGCCGTTCGGTTTGCCGTGATTGGCTAAAAAATCTTCGGTCGCGGTGATCATCGCGGCGATGGCAGTTTTCATATCGGTGGCGCCGCGTCCGTAGAGCAGGCCGCCGCGAATTTCCGCCGCGAACGGATCGCTCGCCCAGCCCGTCCCCGGCGGCACGACATCAACGTGGCCGGCAAAGCAAAAATTCGGCTGCGCTGTGCCGAGGCGTGCGTAGAGATTATCGACTAGGCCGAACTTGAGCCGCTGTGTCTTGAAGCCCAGCGCTTGCAACGCCGCCTCGGCAACATCGAGCGCGCCCTGTTCGTCGGGCGTAATGGACGGCCGTCGCATTAGGGCTTGGGCGAGCGGAATGGGGTCGGTTAGGGTGCGGGCGTCCATGACACACGGTCTAGCCGCGCGCGCGGCCGGGCAAAAGGGGGAGTTGGCATGAGCGACGTTGCGCCGGTCCGGGAAGACAGCCGGATCAAGAGCCTCGATGTCACGCGCGGGTTCGCGCTGCTGGGTATTCTGGCGGTCAACGCGGCCTTCTTCGCTGCGCCCTGGCAAACATCGCAGAACCCGCTTCTAGCGCCTCTCGATGTCAACGAAGCGACGATGTGGTCGTGGCTGGTGATGCATGTGTTCTTCGAGTTCAAATGCATCACGCTGTTCTCGATGCTGTTCGGCGCGAGTATCTTTCTGGTCGGTGGCGATAAGAGCGACAAAGCTCGCGGCGGCGTGCTGACGCGGCGTTTGCTCTGGCTTCTGGTCTTTGGCCTCATCCATGCGCTGCTGATCTGGTACGGCGATATTCTCACGATTTATGCGATCACTGGCTTGATCGTGATGCTAGCGCGCAATTGGAAGCCGCTGACGCTGACGATCGTGGGCTCGGTGCTTTATCTCATCGCGTTCGGCTTGCAGAGCATGCTGGCGCTCGTGATCGATTTTATTCCGCCGGCGGAGATGGCGAATGTTGAAACGCAGCTGGCGGCCGTGTTTGCACCGCCCCCGGAGGAGTTGGCGCGGGTACAGGCCGCCTATCAGGGCGGATGGCTCTCGGCGCTGCAGGAGAACGTCAACACCTGGCTGACGATCATCACCAGTTCGATCTTCGGCCTCGGCATCCGCACCATCGGCGTGATGATGATCGGCATGGCGCTGTTCAAGTGGGGCTTCCTCAGCGGGCGCGCGCCGGTTTGGCTTTATGTGCTGATGATCGCGCTAGGCGGCGGCGCTCTGTTTGTGATCTGGCAGCAGGCGATGCTGAATTGGGAAGCCGGCTTTGACATGATCCACATGGTCACTGACGGCGCGATCGCGAATACCGGGCTCTCGATCTTCGTTTCAATTGCGTATGCGAGCGTGCTGATCTTGTTGGTCAAGGCCGGTGTGCGCTTCTTGACTGAGCCGCTCGCGGCGGTGGGCCGGATGGCGTTCACCAACTACATCGCGCAATCCTTGATCATGACGACGATCTTCTGGAGCGGGCGGGGCTTCGGGCTGTTCGGTGAAGTCGATCGGCCGACTTTGATGGGGATCGTCGGCCTTGTGTGGCTGGCGCAGCTGATATGGTCGCCGATCTGGCTCTCGAAGTTCCAGATGGGGCCGCTCGAATGGCTGTGGCGGCGCTTGAGTTACGGCAAGGGCGTCGTTATGGGCAAGCAGGCGCCGACTTAAGGCGCGGTGGAGGAAACGACATGAAGAAATTTGTAGCTGTGCTGGCGTTCGGTCTGCTCTCGGCGGGCGCTGCCTTCGCTCAGCCGATCGCCAACGCTGCAGAGAACACCTTTGTCGTGACCTACGCCAACGGCGCGGTGGCCCGCTATCACTTCAACGCCGACAACACGTTCGGCGCTCACACGCCAAACGGTCATGTTCATGGCACTTATGAAGTGACGGGCGGCCAATTGTGCCTGACGCCGGCTGGCGGCGAGCGCGGCTGCCTGCCGTACGCGGGCGACAAAAATGTTGGCGATACGTGGACGCAAACTGGCTCGGACGGCAGCTCGATCTCGGTCACGCTGGAAGCTGGTCGCGGCGAGCACGCGCACTAAGGTCTTGGTGACTAGCTCGTCATTCCGGATCGCGCTCCGCGCGTCCGGAATGACGAAGTTCGAGCTAGTCCCGCAACAACTCGTTCACGCCGGTCTTCGAGCGCGTCTGCGCATCGACGCGTTTGACGATGACGACGCACGCTAAACTCGGCCCGCCGTTTGGATCAGGCAGTGAGCCCGGCACGATGACGCTATAGGCTGGGACTTCGCCGCGCGTGATCTCGCCGGTGGCGCGGTCGACGATCTTGGTCGATTGGCTGATGAATGTGCCCATCGCCAGCACTGCGCCCTCGCGCACGATGACGCCTTCGGCGACTTCCGAGCGCGCGCCGATGAAGCAGCCGTCTTCGATGATGGTGGGGTTGGCTTGGATCGGCTCAAGCACGCCGCCAATGCCGGCGCCGCCTGAGATGTGCACGTTCTTGCCGATCTGCGCGCACGAACCAACGGTCGCCCACGTATCCACCATCGTGCCTTCATCGACGTAAGCGCCGATGTTCACGAAGCTCGGCATCAAGACGACGTTCTTGCCAATGAAGCTGCCTCGGCGCGCAACAGCGCCAGGCACGGCGCGGAAGCCTGCTTTCTCGAAATCGCCTTCGCCCCAGCCCCAGAATTTCGTCGGCACTTTATCCCAATAGGGACCGGGTGACGGATCGCCGTTGCCGATGAGGCCCATCAGCCGGTTGGCCTTTGTGCGGAAGGAGAGCAGCACGGCCTTCTTCAGCCATTGATGCGTCGTCCACACGCCATCTGCGCCGCGCTCCGCGACGCGCGCCTTGCCGGCGTCGAGCATATCGAGCGCCGCTTCGATGGCTTCGACATCGGCGCCTTTGCTAGCGGGGGTGAGTTCGGTGCGGCGCTCCCAGGCGCTTTCGATTTGGGCGGCTAGATCGGTGCTCATGGCCGCAGAGCTAGCGCGATTGGCGACGCGAACCAAGCGCGGCTTGCGATGGGCGGCGTCCGAATCTAGCGTCGGCGCCCAGGGGAGGACGGCATGAAAGCTGCGGATGTGGCGTCGATCGTCGTTGCGCTAGTGCTGGCGGGCGGCGCCGCCGGCGCGTTTTACTGGTGGCAGAGTGAGCGGGCGCGCGAAGCAGAGGCGCAGTACGAAGCCGGTATCGATCAGATTGTGGACGGCAAAATCCGTGCGGTGCGGCTGGAGGATCTGGCGGCCGAGCTCAGCGCCTCGACTGATCATGTGGCGGCCCTGCAAGCGATGTATGCGGCGCGGGCGGAAAGCGATCGTCTCAATCTTGGTTTTGGCACGCTGCAGGGGGATTGGCGGGGCGCTTACGGCGATTTTGCGGAAGCGGCTGGACGCGACGTCGAGCGAGATCGGCTGCAGCGCGAGGTGGATGAACGCTGGGGCGATGGCGCGTATGCATTGATGCAAACGCAGTACGAAGCGTTTCTCGCAGATGCGCCGCGCCGCCAGGCCGAATTGGATGCGCAGCGCGAACGCGAGGCGCAAGAGATGATCCGCGCGCTCAACGAATATTACCGCCGCCACGGCCGCGCGCCGCCAGGCGCAATCAGGATGGAAAACGGCGTGGTCGTGATTGATCCGGCCAACTAGGCCAGCAGCCCGCGCAGCAGCGCTTTCACGTCAACGGCCCAGTGGTCGACGTAGGCAGGCTTGGGCTCGGGATGGACGGGGCCAACGAGCGCCGTGGTGAAGCCTAGGTCGTGCGCGGGCTCAAGGTTGCGGAGCGTGTCTTCTACGAAGATCGCTTCCGTCGGCTCCACGCGGCTGGCGGCAAGAAAGCAATCGTAGCTTTCGCGCTGCGGCTTTGGCGCCAGTCCGCAGGATTCAATGTCGAATACAGCATCGAAAACGCTGTCGAGGCCTAGGCTTACGAGCACACGTTGCGCGTGGCCGCCGCCGCCATTGGTGTAGATGATGCGCCGGCCCGGAAGCGCCGCGATCAGGTCGCGCAATTCAAGGTCCGGCGTGAGCACCGAATGATCGGCATCGTGCACGTGACGCAGAAAATCGCCGGCTTCGATAGCGTGGTGGCGCGCGAGGCCGACGACGGTCGCGCCATATTGGTGGAAGTAACGCTCGCGCAGTTCCTGCGCGTCCGCCGTCGCGAGCGTAAGTTTGCGCGCGATGTAGTCGGTCATGCGCACCCCGATCTCATCGTAGAGGGCGGGGGCGGGATAGAGGGTGTTGTCGAGATCGAACACCCAGGTGCGGATGTTCGCGGGCGCGCTCATTGCGGATCGGAGCGATCTTGCGTGGGCGCGTCCTGCGGGACGAGGCCGCGGCGCGGCGCGTCCGCGTTTGGCGCAGCTTCAAGATCGCCGCTGGCGTCCACCTGGCGCGGCGCGACGCCGACTTCGAGGAAGTCGCGCTCCTCAAACTCGACCACGAGACCCTCGCGATCGCGCACGCGGATCGGCGCGAACAGCGCGGTCTGATAATAGCGCTCGTCGCAGCGCGTGCGGCCGAGGATCGCGAAGCGTGCAGGGCTAGTGCAGAACGGCTCGCCCGATTGCAGGAAGCGCGGACCTTCCTGCGTCTCCATGCTGGCATAGACGTAATAGCGATCCTGGATCAGCACCTCGTCGATGGTGCGCACGCAGCCGCCGGCATTGAGCGGCCACCAGCCGCGGCTTTCCCAACCTTCGCCGCGGCGGCGGCCGACAGCCGTCCAGACGCGTTCGCGGGTGCGGTTACAGAGCGTGAGGCCAACCTGGCCTGCGCGGCGGCGCGCTGCAACTTCCAGCGCATCGACTAATTGTTCTTCGTTAGTGTTCGGTGCGAGCCGCGCTGAGGCGCGAAATTGCGCGATGGCTTGGGCGATGCGGCGCGGGTCGGCGCCGCGGCGGCCTTCGCGCAGATCGTAGCCGGCGTCGTTCAACAAACGTTGCAGGCCCATCTGGCGGGCGCGCGTCAACGTGTAAGGCGCGGCTTCCGAGAACGACGTGCGCCAGCTGTCGCGCTTATTGATCTGCACGCGGCGGAAGCGGCGCTCTTCGTACGCGTCGGTGCACCGCGGCGGATTTTCGATTTGGAACTGATCGGTGGGATCGACGCAGATCACGGCGTCGCCGCCCCATTGACGCCGGCCGCCGCGATGCGCGGTCGAGGTGCGGGCGTAAAGATAGTGTGTGCCGCGCGCGAGTGGTGCGCCGACGGCGAGGCGGCATTCGCCAGGACGCAGACGCGTCCAGCCTTGCACTTGGATGGCGCGGCCTTCGGGGCGCCCGGTGGCGGCTTCGAGCACGAAGCTGGTTTCGTTGCAGACTTGCCAGCCGCTGGCTTGGCGTTGCTGCTGCTGTTGCTGCGCGTCGGCGCGGCCGGCGAACGCAGCGAACGCCGCTGAGGCGGCGCAGATCAGAACGGCGGCGAGGCCGACCTTATTGAATGAGCGTGCCAGCGCCATGTTCGGTGAATAATTCCATGAGCAAGACGTGCGGGGTGCGCCCGTCGAGGATGACAGCAGCTTCGACGCCGTTGTCGAGGGCTGCGATGCAGGTTTCAAGCTTCGGAATCATGCCGCCAGTGGCGACGCCGGTTTGGATCGCGGCTTTCGCGTCGGCGACCGACATCTCCCGGATCAATTCACCGTTCTTGTCGAGCACGCCGGCGACGTCGGAGAGCAGTACAAAGCGTTTGGCCGAAAGGGCCTTGGCGATGGCGCCGGCGGCGGTGTCGGCGTTGATGTTGTAGGTGCGGCCATCTTCGGCGACGCCGATCGGTGCAATGACCGGGATGTAGTCCTCCGGCGCATTGATCAAAGCTTGGATCAGGGTGGGATCGACGTCGACAGGCTCGCCGACAAAACCAAGATCGACGACTTGCTCGATCATGCTGTCGGGATCCTTCTTTACGCGCACGGCTTTTTCCACGGTGATGAGGCGCGCGTCTTTGCCGGAGAGGCCAACGCCGCGCACGTCCGCTTCACGGCCCGCGGCCGTGATCAGATGGGCCAGCTCTTTGTTGACGCTGCCCGACAGCACCATCTCCGCCACTTCCATCGTCTCGGCGTCCGTCACGCGCAGGCCATCGACGAATTGCGATTTGACGCCCGCGCGATCGAGCATGCGGCTGATTTGCGGGCCGCCGCCGTGAACGACGACAGGATGAATGCCCACCAGTTTCAGGAGCACGATGTCTGCGGCGAATTTGCGGGCGGTTTCTGTGTCGCCCATGGCGTGGCCGCCATATTTCACCACCACGACTTCGCGGTCGTATATTTGAATGAAGGGCAGCGCCTCGGCCAAGGTCTTGGCGGCGACGAGGCCATCTTCCAGCGCCGCGAGGCGGTCTTTCGGGGGAAGTTTGCTCACGGGCGGTTCCTAAGCGGTAACGGCGCCCACGCCAAGGCCGTGGACTGAGCTTGGGTCGCCGAGCGGTGGAAATGTGCGGCGGTGAATTTGCGGTAAGGCTAGAGCGACAACGCCGCGATCTCGGCGCGCAGCTGTTCGATGCCGAAACCTTTCTCCGCCGAGGTCGGGATGATCTCCGGGTGCGCTGCAGGGCGCTTGGCGATAGCGGCGGCGGTGGCGGCGCGCAGCTCTTCGATTTCGGTGGGCTTCACCTTGTCGGCCTTAGTCAGCACCAGCTGATAAATCACAGCAGCTTTATCGAGCGCGTCCATGACGGTGACGTCGTCAGGCTTGAGGCCATGGCGGCCATCGATCAGCAGGATGACGCGCTTTAAGCTGGGGCGCCCGCGCAGATAGTCGCGCGTGAGCTTGGTCCAGCGGCTGATCTCGCCTTTGGGCGCCTTTGCATAGCCGTAGCCGGGAAGATCGACGAGGCGCATACGATCGCCCATGCGGAAGAAGTTGAGCTCGCGCGTGCGGCCAGGTTCGGTCGAAGCGCGCGCGAGTTTAAGCCGGCCCGTCAGCGCGTTGATCAGCGACGACTTGCCGACATTGGAGCGCCCCGCAAACGCGATCTCCGGCAGCTCGGCGTCCGGCAAATGCTCCATGCCGACAACGCCGCGCTCGAATTCGATCGGTCCAGCGAACAGCAAGCGGCCGGCTTCGATGCGTTCGGCTTCCTCGGCAGTGGGATCGGTCATTGCTGCGACCTTATCCCGAACCGGCGGGCTTCTCGCCTTTGCGCAAGCGTTTCGCGATGAAGGTGTCGAGCTGCGTCTCGACGCCTTGGAAGCGCATGATCGTATATTGCTGTAGCATCGTGACGATGTTTGACCACGTCCAGTAGATCACGAGGCCGGCCGGGAAGGCGGCGAACATCACCGTGAACACCACCGGCAAGAAGCGGAAGATCTGCGCTTGCACTGGATCGGTGATCGGCGGCGACAGCGATTGCAGCGCCCACATCGACACGCCGTACAGCAGCGGCCATGCGCCGATCAGCAGGAAGCTCGGCACATCGTACGGCAGCAAGCCAAACAGATTGAACACTGAAGTCGGGTCGCGCGCCGAGAGATCGTTGATCCAGCCGATGAACGGCTCATGGCGCATTTCGATGGTGACGCTCAGCGTTTTGTAGAGCGCGAAGAACACCGGGATTTGCAGCAGGATTGGAATGCAGCCGGCGAGCGGATTGAGTTTCTCCGTTTGGTAGAGCTTCAGCATTTCCTGTTGCTGGCGCTGTTTGTCGGCGGCGTAGCGCTCCTGGATTTCCTTCATCTTCGGCTGCAGCGTGCGCATCTTCGCCGTCATTTTGAACGACTGGATGACGAGCGGCAGCATCAGCGTCTTGATGATGACGGTGGACGCGATGATCGCCAGGCCGAAATTGAAGATAATGCCCCAGCCGGCGAAGAGCTGGCCGAGCGGGTGCAGCAGCCACTGAAAGAAAGGCCGGGTCAGGAACCAGAAATTGCCCCAGTCGATCGCCCAATCGAAGCGCGCGATCGGCGGCGCCGCCGCGGTGCCGTCGCCGCGTTGATAATCGCGCAGCAATTCGTAGCGCTTGGCGCCGGCGAACAGGCGCTGCGTGTAGGTGAACTCGCCGCCAGCCGGTACTTCATGCCATTCGCCCCGATAGGCAGCGCGATAATCGTTCGAACCCGATTCCGTGCGCGCATCATAATACGCGGAGACGCTCTCGTCGGCCGGCGGCACGATCGCCGTCAGCCAGTAGTGATCGGTGACGCCAAGCCAGGCGCCGTCGCCTTGCCAGTTCTGCGCGCGCTCATCGGCGCCGACGCGCTCGCGCACGCGGTCACGCGCGTGCTTATCGGCGTCGCGATAGGTGAGTTGGCGTGTCTGGCCGCCAAACGTTCCGATCATCCCCTGATGGACGATCTGATTGAACACGTAGTTTTCCGGCAAACCCTGGCGGCGTACGACGCCGAGCGCGCGCACCGAGAGCGGCGCGCCGCTGGTGTTACGCACCACGTCGGTGGTCGTGAACATGTAATTCTGATCGACCGAAATTGTGCGCTCGATCGTAATGCCGGAGCCGGCGTCGAGCGTCAGCGTCACCGGTGTTTCGGACGTGAGCCGCGAGGCGGCGTCAGCGCTCCAAACGCTGGCGGCGTCGGCGAGGGTGGCCACATCTTGGCCCGATTGCAGCTCCCAGCCGAAGAAAGCGTCGTGGCCGAAATTGGCGGACATCGGCGACAGCACCGTCACTTCCGGGCTTTCCGGATCGACGGTGCGGCGGTAGCCGCGGAGATTGAGATCGTCGAGCCGGGCGCCGACGAGGGAGATCGAGCCGTCGACCGAGCCCGTGTCGATTGCGATACGCGCCGTTGACGTTGAACTCAGCGCCTCTTCGCGCGTGGCCTGCGGCGCGTTGGCGGCAGAAGGCGTCTCACCGGTTTGCGACGTCTGCGGCGTCAGCTGTTCTTCAGCCTGCGCGCGCTCTTGCGCGAGCCGGCTGCGCAGCGGGGCATTGTAGAAGAATTCAAAGCCGAGAAGGATCAGTCCCGACAAAACCACCGCGATGATGATGTTGCGGGTGTCGTTCGGGCCCGGGCTGCCGGGATTCTGCATCGGATTCAGTCGCTTTCGGTAGAGGGACCGCGCTGCTTAGCACTTGTCCGAGGGGCGCGCCCACGCCCGCTTTCCAAGTCGGCGCGGAGCCTTATCAGCGCGTTTCCAACATCGTCAAGCAAAGCGGCCCAGGTGGCGTCTGGGGTTTGTTGACGCGCCACGAGAACATAATCGACCCCGGCCAGCCCATGCTCTGGAATGAGGCGGCGTGCAGCTTCACGCAGGCGCCGCTTGGCGCGGTTGCGCAGCACCGCCGAGCCGACTTTGCGGCTGGCGGTAAAGCCGACGCCGATGGGGCCGTCCTCAGCCCGCCGGCGCGCCTCGATCAGCACGAATGGCCGCGATGCGCGCGCGCCTTGGCGCACGAACAGGAATTGCGCCCGCTTGGTGAGGCGCTGGAGGGTGGGAGAGGGTGTCACGAAGCCGGCTCAGTGCCGGGATGCCGACTAAGAGCCGGCGAAGCAAGGCGGATTAGGCCGAGAGCTTCTTGCGGCCCTTGGCGCGGCGGCGCGAAAGCACCTTTTGACCGCCTTTGGTGGCCATACGGGCGCGGAAACCATGGCGGCGCTTCCGCACGAGCCGGCTCGGCTGATAGGTCCGCTTGGTGCTCACGACGCGCCTCGATCTTTACTTGGCTAGAAAATGAAGGCGCGGGGAGTACCCCAGCGGCTCCGAGGCGTCAAGGATTAGCCAGCGAAGGCGCGCACAGCAATGAACACAATGGCGACAGCCCACAGGGAAGCGAACCAGAGAACCGGGCGGCTGGGCTTGAGGCGGGGTGACATGGGCGCGGCTCCTTTCGGGGGAATGGGAGCGTCGGCGGGGCCGGGACTGCACCCGGCGGAATACTCACAGCCTAGACCCGGCAGGGGCCAAGTTCCGAGTGAACTTATTGTTTGATTGCAGAAATGGCCTTCGCTGGCCCGGGACAGGGCCCGGCGGCATGGGCTAGCAAGGGCGCAATGACGGTTCCAGATGATCCGACGCGCCGCGGCGGCCCATGGCGGCGCGTGCGCGAGTTCATCGACAGCCTCGCGGGGCGCCTGCTGGGCCTGACCGCCTTGGCCGTGCTGGCGGGGGAGATTTTCGTCTTCGCCCCGGCTTTGGCCGGGTTCCACGAGGCCTGGCTGCGCGAGCGGATCAATTTGGCCCAGATCGCCTCGATCGCGGTTTCGCCCGATCTCGAAGTGGCGGAGTCGCTGGAGTACGACCTTCTGAACAACGCCGAGGTGCAGCGCGTCGCTATTCAGGGTGAGGGCGAGCGCATCTTGCTGCTGGAGGATCCGAACGCGCCGTCCTCCGAGCAATTGGTGACCTACGATTACACGCACGCCTCCGGCTTTCAGCGTTTCCGCTGGGCGGTGGAGACGTTCTTTGCGCCGCCGGGGCGCGTGTTGCGGGTGTTGGCGCGGCCGCGCTTTGAAGAAGCGGACTTCATCGAGATCGTGCTCAACGAAGCGCCGCTCAAACGCGCGCTCAATGATTTCGCCGTGCGCTTTGCGCGCATCTCGATGGCGATCCTGATCGCGGCGGGCGCGCTGATTTACTTTACGCTGACAGCGGCGTTCGTGCGGCCGATGCGCGAACTAACAAAAGCGATCGAACTTTTCCGCGATCGTCCGGAGGACGTGTCGATCGCGTTCCCGCGCAGTCCACGCGCCGACGAAATCGGCCGTGCCCAACGGGCGGCTGCGGATATGGCTGAGCAAGTGCGCAACGCGTTGCGGCAAAAGGAGCGCTTGGCCGCGCTCGGCGCCGCCGTGGCGCGCATCGGGCACGATTTGCGCAACATGCTGTCTACCGCGCAATTGGTGGCGGATAGGCTCGCGCGTTCGGAAGATCCTGCTGTGCGCCTGCTTGCGCCGCGGCTGGAGCGCACGATCGATCGCGCGGCGGGGCTTGCAGCATCGACGCTGAAATACGGCCGTGCCGACGAAGATCCGCCGGTGTTGGCGAAGGTGTCTGTCGCGGAAGCGGTAGAGGAAGCGGCGGCCGAAGCGCTGATCTCGTTTACAGAGACACAAGCGCGCTTCGATATCGAGGCGAAGCTCGCCTGCGTCGCCGACGGCGATCATTTGCACCGCATTCTGGTCAATCTGATGCGCAATGCCGGCCAGGCGATGGCGACGCATGCGCGCCGGGACAAAACCTTGGTCATTCGCGCCGCACGCGTCGAAGGGCGCTGCGAGATCGAGCTGATTGATCACGGCCCAGGCGTGCGCGAGAATTTGCGTGACCGATTGTTCGAGCCGTTCGTGTCGGCGGCGCCGGAGGCGGGTGGCACGGGGCTCGGCCTTGCCATCGCGCGCGAACTTACGCGGGCGATGGGCGGCGAACTTGAGCTCACGCGTACCGGCGCCGAGGGCGCGACGTTTCGGATTACGCTGCCGGCCGCATGAAACAAGCACGTGCGCGCCACGTTGCGCACTGAGGAGAACACACAATGCGTAGAGCCGCTCTCGCTGCCTTTATTTTTGCGCTGGCCGCATGCGCCACAACGCCGGGCGCGCTGCCAAGCCCACGCTATGCCGACGCGGCGAGCCGCGGCACGCTCGCGTCCGTGCTTGCGGGCCGCCCCTCAGCTGACCAGGTGGCAGACGCGACTGAGGCATGGTCGCTTGCGCTTGGCGATAGCTTCGCATGCGGTTTGCCGGTGCGGCACGTCGTTGATGCGGGCCTAGTCGGCGCGCTTGAAGTCGCGGCTATGAACGCGGCCGCGAGCCGCGGCGGCGAGCGCGAAGTGCGCGAAGGCGTGCGCCAATATCTCGGGCAATTGGCGCGACTTGCGGTCGATCGGCGCGACCGGCCGAATGCTCGGCGCTGCGATGCGTTGGCCGCGTGGGCCCCGCGCACCGCCGAGCAGGGCCGCGAAACGGTGCAGCGCGCACGCCGCAACGGTTTGATGGATGACGATTACGGCATCCTGCTCGATCTGCTGACGCGCTAGCGCGCCGGCAGCCGCCCAACGATGCCTTCGCGGCGCGGATCGGCGCCGCCTTCGAGTCCGCGCGATGTCGCGCGGATGGCGTGGATACCGCTCTCTTCCAAACCGGCGACATCGCGAAGCTCCCACCCGCGCTGGCGTAAGCCCTCCATCACGCCCGCCGGCAGACGCGCCGCTTCGACATTGGCGGGCGAAGTGCGCGCTGTGGCGTTGGAGAGATTGATCGCTTCTTGAACAGGCAAGTCCCAATCCAGAACGCCGATTGTCGTGCGCGCGGTGTAACCGATGATGGCCGAGCCGCCTGGTGAGCCGACAACGAATTCAAGCTCGCCGTTGCGGCGCGTGACGATGGTCGGGACCATGGACGAACGCGGCCGCTTGCTTGGCGCCACCGCGTTAGCGACCGGCCGGCCGTTCAGCGTCGGCGTGAACGAAAAATCGGTGAGCTGATTGTTGAGCAAAAAGCCGTTGGTCATGCGCTGCGCGCCGAAGACGCTCTCCACGGTGGCAGTCATAGAAACGGCATTGCCCCAGCCATCGACGATGACGAGATGTGTGGTGCCGTTCTCCGGCCCATCATCGCGGCCCCAACGATCGTAAAGCTCTTGGCCGGCTGGCTGGCCGGCGCTGACGAAGGTCGGCGCGCGGGCAAGATCAACAAGCGCCGCGCGCTGATCGAGATAAGCAGGCGCGATGAGTTCCTGCGTTGGCACGGTCACGAACTGATCGTCAGCGACGTAGTGATCGCGGTCGGCGTAGGCGAGGCGGCTCGCCCACAAAAACGCGGCCCAATCGTCAACGGCGCCAGCGCCCTCCGGCTCAGGGCGCGCGCGCTCATAGATACCAAGGATTTGCAGCACCGCGCTGCCAGACGCCGGCGCAGCAGTGGTGCACACGCGATAAACCCGAAACGCGCCGCACACCGGATCGAAGCGGCGCGGCTGCGCAGTTTGCAAGTCCGCTAGCGTCATCGCGCCGCCGCGTGGGCCGCGGCGTACGGCGGCGACAATGCCTTCGGCGATCGGGCCTTCCGTCAGTGCGCGCGGGCCTTGCTCCGCGATGGCCCGCATCGTGGCGGCGTATTGCGGATTGCGCAGGGTGACGCCGGCGGTGAGCGGGTTGCCTTCGCGGTCGAAGAAATAGCCGCGCGTGCCGAAATCGGCGCGCAGGCGCCCGTTTTGTGCTTGGCTTGCGATAAAGCGCGCAAGGCGCGGTGAAATGACGAAGCCCTGTTCAGCCAAGCGCTCAGCTGGCGCAAACAAGCGCGCCCACGACAAGCGGCCATGATCATCGTGCGCAAGCTTCAGCATCGCAACCAGCAGCGGCGTGCCGACAGCGCGGCCACTGGTCTGCGCATCAAGAAATGGAATCGGCCGGCCGCGCGCATCGAGGAACATGTCGGGCGTTGCGCCCGCTGGCGCCCATTCGCGACCATCAAAGCCGCTGATGCGTTCGCTCGCTGCATCATAGTGCAAGAGAAAGCCGCCGCCGCCGACGCCAGATGATTGCGGCTCGACGAGGCCGAGCACCATCTCCGCTGCGATCGCCGCGTCCACGGCGCTGCCGCCTTCGCGCAAAATCTCAAGCGCCGCCTCAACCGCGTACGGATTGGCCGCCGCCACCATCGCTTCGCCCGTGGCGGCCGCGGTGCTTTCGCCTTGACGCGGAGTCGTTCCGCTCGCGCAGGCCGCGAGTGTCAGCGCGAAGAGGGCCGCGCAGAAGCGTTGCAGGGTTCTTTGCTTGTCAAACATGAGGACGCTTTCTACGCAGGCATGGTCATTGAACAAACGAAAGACCCGCGATGGCGCGTCCCGGCCCAAGCAATTCTTTGAGTGATGTGCGGGGTTTGTCCATAGGCTGCGCCGAGGACAAAAGCGCGCTCACGGGCGTCACCGTGATTGTTCCGGATGCGCGAGCTGTGTGTGCGGTCGATGTGCGCGGCGGCGGGCCGGGCACGCGCGAGACGGATGCGCTTTCGCCTGAAAATCTGGTCGATGCGATCGACGCGCTCGTGCTCGCAGGTGGTTCCGTTTATGGGCTCGGCGCAGCCGATGGCGTCGTCGCGGCAATGGGCGCTGAGGGCAAAGGCTTTGCGATGCGCGAAGCGCCAGGCGTGCCGCGTTCGCCAGTTGTGCCGGCTGCGATCCTCTACGATCTCGCCAATGGCGGAAACAAAGCTTGGGGCGATCAACCTCCATACGCGGCCCTTGGACGTGCAGCGTACGCGGCGCGCGGGCGCGATGTAGCGCTTGGCAATGCCGGCGCCGGTATGGGCGCGCTCGCGGGCGCGCTGAAGGGCGGGCAGGGCAGCGCGAGCATCGTCACGCAAGACGGCTTCACGATCGCGGCGCTTGCATGCGTCAATTGCTTTGGCTCGACGACGATGCCGAACCAGCGCGCCTTCTGGGCGCATGCGTTCGAGATCGATGGCGAGTTCGGCGCCGCCGTGCCCGCGCAGCAAAGTTTCGACGCGGAAGATTGGCACGGCGCTAAGCTCAACCCGGCGCCGCGCGCCAACACCACGATCGCGTGCGTCGCGGTCGATGCGGATTTGACCCCGGCCGAAGCCAAGCGCGTGGCGCAGATGGCGAGCGCCGGCTTAGCGCGCGCGATCCGACCGGTGTTCGCGCCGTTCGACGGCGACGTTGTGTTCGCGCTGGCGACAGCGGCGAAGCCCACCCCCGAGCCGCGCGCGCTGGCGATCGCCCGCTTCGGGACGCTGGCCGCAGACTGTCTCGCCCGGGCGGTGGCGCGGGGCGTTTTTGCCGCCGAAAGCGTGGGCGGCCACGCCGCTTGGCGGGATTTGGGCTAGCCGGGCCAGTTCCGCCCCGGGGCGGCCTTGCCACCGCCGCCAAGCGCGGCTATGCACCCCGCCTTCGCGCCCGTAGCTCAGCTGGATAGAGCACCAGACTACGAATCTGGGGGTCAGGAGTTCGAATCTCTTCGGGCGCGCCATTTCTCTTCAGGTTGAATCGTTTCGTTGCGTGCTCTTGCGCGGGCTTTGTCGCCGGGGAGCGTTCGGGCCTGCGCAATGTCCGATGTCGGACCTAACCCGCGGGCGCTTCATACCGATGCTACCCTAACGTCGTGGATATCTTTCACTGCGGTTTCGCGGAGAAAGCAGCTGGGCGATTTCGAGCTCTTGCCACTTTTAAGGCGGAGTTCTTGTCAGTCGAACCCTATCGCAATCAGCTTTTGCTTGGTTTGAGTAAGGCGGATCGCCGCCTGCTCGCCCCCTCGCTAGAACCGGTGGAGCTTGAGCTTCGCCGCCCGATCGAGCAGCCCAACACGCCGATCACGCACGTCTACTTTCCCGAGAGTGGAATCATTTCCGTCGTCGCCAGTGCGGGCGGCCAGCAGATCGAAGTTGGTCTGATCGGGCGCGAAGGCATGTCAGGCACGGCGGTGCTGCTCGGCGATCATCGCTCGCCCAATGATGTCTATGTGCAGATGGAAGGGGCGGGCAATCGCATCTCCACTAAGATTCTCTCGCGCGCGCTGGAAACGAGCAAGACACTGCGCGAACGCTTTCAGCGCTATGCGCATGTTTTCATGGTGCAGATCGCCCAGACCGCGTTCGCCAACGGCACGGCCAAAATCGATGCGCGTTTGGCGCGCTGGCTGCTGATGGCGCACGATCGCCAGGACGACAACGAATTGTTGCTGACCCACGAATTCATTGCGGTGATGCTCGGCGTGCGTCGCCCCGGTGTGACGGACGCGTTGCACAAGCTTGAGGGCAAGGGCCTCATCAGCACTGATCGCGGCGCCATACGGATCGTGCGCCGCAAGGGCCTCATCGCCCTGGCGGGCGGCGCTTATGGGGTCGCCGAAGCGGAATACGAACGGCTGATGCGCTAGCGCGCCGCCCCGTCATTTCGTCAACAGCCGGTCGAACTCTTTCTTGGACACCGCGTAGCACTCGCACGAGCGGTTCTTCAGGCCGCGCCGATCGAGGATGGTCACCATGCCGCGCGTGTATTCGATGAGACCGGCGCGTTGGAGCGCGCCCGCGGCGCGCGTGACCCCGGTGCGTTGAACGCCAAGCATCATGGCGAAGAATTCCTGCGTCAGCAGAAACTCCTCCGACTCCATCCGGTCGTGAGTCATCAGCAGCCATCGGCAGCAGCGCTGCTCGATATTGTGAAAGTGATTGCACGCCGCCGATTGTGCGACCTGGTTGAAGAGCGCGTGACCGTAGCGGAGCATCACGGCGCGCAACGTTGCGCTCGCCGCCAACTCCGTCTTGAAGCGCGCTGCGGACATGCTCAGTCCCTCGCCAGGCACTTGCACATAAACGCTTGTCGGCGCCTGCGCGTCGCCCAGGACGACGGGGAAGCCGACGAGGCCTTCGTTGCCGATAGTGCCTACTTCAGCCGCTTGGCCATTATTCATGGTGTTCACCAGCGAGCCGACGCCGGTCTCGATGAAGTAGACGGTCTCAATGGGCTTGTTGGCTTCATAGAGCGATTGCCGATACGTGAGCGGCGCGCGTTGAAGGTGCGGACGCAAGCGCCCGTAATCCTTCGCTGACAATAGCGCGAGCAGCCGGTTTGCCGGTGCATCGACGGCCTTGCGCGCTGCCATTTGTGTGTTCCTTCGCGTCGCCCAGAGGCGCGCATCTAGATCGAACGAGCGCCGGTACTAGCGGCATTTCCAAGCAAAGCGGCGTTCTTGAACAGGTAGACGCGTAGCGCCGATGCGGCGGGGCGCCCTGCGCTCGCTGCCAAGACCGTACCGATCAATCTCGGCAGCGACTGACCGCGTCCGCGCGCGAGCGTCTCGAGCGCCGCCCAGAATTCAGGTTCCAACGCAAACGAGGTTCGTCTGTCGCCAATCTTGAGCGATCGTTTGATCAGCGTACCTCTCATGATGTGAGGCTGCGGCTGGCAGGTTATCAAAGCGACAATGTCCGGTATCGCACATATGATCGAGTGCGCGACCGCGTCAGAACATGCGCGTGTAGAGCAGCCATCCAGCGCTCGCCATCACGATCGCGCCGAGGCTCAGGAGAATGCCATCGCGCGCAGTGAGCCCGAGGCCGAAGAGCACGACAGCGAGTCCCGGAATGATCGGCAGCACAGGAATGAGCCCAAGCGGGTAGGTCACCAGCGCCGCGGCCATGATCAGTAGCGCGATCAGAAACACAGCCGGCGCCTGTGTGAGAAATTGGAGACGTGGCCGGATCAGTTTGTCGATGAACTTCGCTGTTGGCCGCGCCGCTTGCACGAAGCCGCGGAGCTTTTGCTCGGAGAGGCTCATGTCGAGCGCGCTGCGCGGCATCCATGGCGTCTTGCGGTGAAAGAGAAGCTGGATGGCGATGACGAGCGTCAGCGTTGCGAACGCCCAGGTGGCGCCAGGAATGATGGTGGCCGGCGAGATCGAGATGAGGCCGACGATCAGCAGCAGCGGTCCGTACGCGCGCCGGCCGATGACTTCGAGGATTTGGCGGACGGTGACTTTTGCTTCTGCGCCGCCGTCCGTCTCGCCCTCGAGGGCGTCCAGCAGCGAGGACATGTTATGCACTTGCGATCGGCGGGCCATGGATACTCCGGCGGGTCAAACCCCGGCTGGGGTAGGCTGTTCCGCGTCCCCTGGCGACGTCGCGCGGACACCGATTTTGCGTGCTGAGGTGTCAGATTTTGTCGGGCAGAGCCAATGTGCAGGTGCAGCAACAAGGATATTGCGCATTAAGCGCGCTGAGGCGGAAGGAATTGCCCTAATTACGAGCGTTTTCGGCAATGCTCGCAGCGATTTCGGCCGTCTGTTGCGCGAACCGCGCGTCTGAGTATTTTGCGCGCAATCATAAGGGGCCGCCTGCCGTGCCGGCCCTTGGGAGCGAAGCGTCCATCATGAAAACATCGCGCCGCCGGGTCGTCCTCGCACTCGGGTCCACCATGCTTGTGCCGCTCGTGGGCGCGCCAGCATTTGCGCAAACCGCCAGCCGCGCCGATCGCGCCTTCGAGGCGCTCGGGCGGCGATGGCTTGATCGCTCGATGCGCTTCTCGCCGATCTCGGCCACCACGATCGGCGACCACCGCTTCGACAACCGCATCGACGACGTTAGCGCCAATGGCCGCAACGCCGGCTTGCGCTTCACCCGCGACACGCTGCGCCAACTGGAGCGCATCGACCGCACGCAGCTTTCGCGCGCCAACCAAGTCGACGCCGCGATCCTTGAGAACACTTTGCGCGCGCAGATTTGGCAGACGGAGACGCTGCAGACCTGGGCTTGGAATCCGCTGGGCTATCAATCGCTCGCGGGCGGAGCGCTTTACGGTTTGATGGCGCGCGAATTTGCGCCGCTGGAGCAGCGTCTCGATAGCGCGATCGCGCGGATGGAATTGTTGCCGGACCTGCTGCGCAAGACGCGGCAGGAACTCGTGCCGTCGCGGGTGCCGACGCCGTATGCGCAAACCTACGTGGCGCAGAACCCGGGTTTGAAGTCGATCGTCAGCGGCATGATCGAGCCGCACAAAGGGACGCTCTCGGCGGCGAAGCAGGCGCGCATGGAGCGCGCGATCGCGGCGTTCAACGCGGCGGTGGATGAGCATCAGGCTTGGATCGAAGGCACGCTCGTGCCGGCTGCGCAGGCGGATTTCCGCGTCGGCGCCGAAGTGTTCGATACGCAGTTGGGCTACACGCTGATGTCGACGATGCCGCGCGCAGAAATTCGCCGCCGCGCCGATGCTGCCGTGATCAGCGTGCGTCAAGAAATGTATCGCGTGTCCAAGCTCGCGCTCGCGGGCCGCGCTGGCGCTCCAGCCACGCCGGAGAACCCGACGCCGGAGCAACAACAAGCTGCGATCCGCGCCGCGCTCGATCTTGCCGCCGCCGATCGTCCGGCGCGTGACCAATTGGTCGAAACTGCAACGGCGGGCACTGAAGAAGCGCGCCGCTTCGTCATCGAGAAGGATTTGATCACGCTGCCGGAAGGTCCGGTGCGCGTGATCCTGATGCCGGAATTCCAGCGCGGCTATGCGGTTGCGTATTGCGACTCGCCTGGCCCGCTCGAGCGCCATCTCGACACGTTCTACGCCGTGTCGCCAATCCCGGACGATTGGACCGAAGAGCAGACTGTCTCGTTCCTGCGCGAGTACAATAATCGCGGCACGCTCGACATCGCGGTGCATGAAGCGATGCCTGGCCATTACGTGCAAATCTATCACTCGAACCGCTACCCCTCGACGCTGCGCGCGGTGCTGGGCTCGGGCTCGTTCATCGAAGGCTGGGCTGTCTATGCCGAAGAGATGATGGTGCAGGAGGGCTTCCGCGCTGACGATCCGCTCTTCCGCCTGACGCAACTGAAGATCCAGCTGCGCACCATCACCAATTCGATCATCGATCAGGCGATCCATGTCGATGGCATGACGCAGGAAGAGATGATGCGCTTCCTCACCGAAACCGCGTTTCAGGAAGAGCGCGAGGCGGCGGGCAAGTGGCGTCGTGCGCAAATCTCCTACACGCAGCTCTCGACCTATTTCGTCGGCTTCCAAGAGCATTTGGAAACCCGCGCTGAAGCGCAGCGCCGAGCAGGCGCCGCGTTCAATCTCAAAGCTTATCACGACGGCGTCTTGTCGTTCGGCTCGCCGCCCGGCCGCTTTGCCCGTCAACTCTTGCTGGAAGAACCGATCCAATGATGGACCCGAAGCAGCACCCGTCGTTCGATGGGCACGAAGATGTCGTCTTCGTAGGCGGGGAGTCGCAAGGCTTCGCCGGCATCATCGCCGTTCACTCAACCGCCATCGGCCCCGCCGCTGGCGGTTGCCGCATCTGGGACTATGATAGCGTCGGCGACGCGCTGACCGACGCGCTGCGCCTCTCGCGCGGCATGACCTACAAGAACGCGATGGCCGATTTGCCTCTCGGTGGCGGCAAGGCGGTGATCTATCGCATCAACACCGATCGCGTGGACGCGTTTCAGAAATTCGGCGACGCCGTCGAAAAACTTGGCGGCCGCTACATCACCGCCGAAGACGTTGGCGCTACCGTTGCCGACATGCGCGCCATCGCCGGTCGTACATCCTACGTCGCCGGTATTCCGAAAGAGCATGGCCAAGCTGGCGGCGATCCTTCGCCGATGACGGCGCTTGGCGTGTTCGTGTCGATCAAGTCGATGCTCGGCGGCTCGGTCGATGGCCGCACCATCGCGGTGCAGGGTGTTGGCGCTGTCGGCTTCAACCTGTGCCGGCTCTTATCGGCGGAGGGCGCCAAGCTCGTCGTCGCTGACGTGAACAAAGCCAATCTCGCGCGCGCTGAAGCGCTCGGCGTCGAGATCGCGCCTGTGGACCAAATCCATGCGGTGCGCGCGGACTTGTTCTCACCCTGCGCGCTTGGGGCGGGGCTGAACGTGCAAACCATCCCCGAACTTGGCGCACCGCTAATTTGCGGTGCTGCTAACAATCAACTCGCCACCGAGGAAGACGGCGCACGCCTCGTGGCGCGTGGTATCACCTACGGGCCAGACTACGTCGTCAATGCCGGCGGCATCATCAACGTCTCGGCCGAATATCTGGGCGAAGCCGCCGATGTGGTCGAAGGCCGCGTGCGGGCTATCGCCACGCGGCTCAATACGGTGCTTGATATGGCCAAGGCTGAAAACATCCCGCCGCACCAAGCCGCTGACCGTATCGTTCGTGAACGCATCGCCGCTGCGAAAAAGAACTGAGGACTTAAATGAGCTCTCGCAAATCGAACGCGCTCGATCTGCACGTGCCTGCGCCGCGCGCGCGGCCGGGCGACAAACCGGACTTCAGCGGTTGGACATTCCCCGAGCCCGGCGACACGCCGCGCCCGGATGTTGATGCGCCGTCTATGGAGCTGCGCGAGTACGCCTATGGCCTCATCCGCGTGATGGACATGGACGGCAACGCGCTCGGCCCCTGGACGCCGCACATCGCTCCGGAGACGCTGCGCCGCGGCATCAAATATATGCTGCTGCTGCGCGCCTACGATGAACGCATGCATCGGGCGCAGCGCCAGGGCAAAACCTCGTTCTACATGCAGTCGCTCGGCGAAGAGGCGATCTCGATCGCACAGACGCTGGCGCTCAATCCGGACGACATGTGTTTCCCGTCGTACCGGCAGCAGGGCATCTTGATCGCGCGCGATTATCCGCTCGTCGATATGATGCACCAGATTTACTCGAATGCGTCCGACCCGATGCGCGGCCGGCAATTGCCGGTGATGTATTCATCGAAGAAGGACGGGTTCTTCACCGTCTCCGGCAATTTGGCGACACAAGTGCCGCAAGCGGTGGGCTGGGCGATGGCCTCGGCCTATTCTGGCGATGGCCGCATTGCTTCGACATGGCTCGGCGAAGGCTCGACCGCCGAAGGCGACTTCCACGCCGCAATGACGTTTGCCGCAGTCTACAAGGCGCCCGTCATCATCAACGTCGTCAACAATCAGTGGGCGATCTCATCGTTCCAAGGCATTGCCGGCGGCGAGAACACCACGTTCGCGGCGCGCGGCGTTGGTTACGGCATCCCGCCGCTGCGCGTGGATGGCAACGACTTCCTCGCCGTCTACGCCGTCACGCAATGGGCGGCCGAGCGCGCGCGCGCCAATCTCGGCCCGACCTTGATCGAGCACTTCAGCTATCGCGCCGGCCCGCACTCAACGTCGGACGATCCGGCCCGCTATCGCCCGGCCGACGAAGGCCGCTCCTGGCCACTTGGCGATCCGATTGCGCGCCTGCGCGATCACTTGGTCTCGATCGGCGAATGGTCGGAAGAGCAGCACCGCGCCGCGCAGGAAGAAGCGGTTGAAACCGTGCGCACGGTCGGCCGCGAAGCGGAGAAGGTGGGCGTGCTCAGCACCGATGCGCCGGCGACGCATACGCGCGCCAGTATGTTTGAGGACGTGTACAAAGAAATGCCTTGGCACCTGCGTGAGCAGCGCGACGAGACGGGAGCTTAAGCCATGGCCACGATGACCATGATCCAAGCGCTCAACTCGGCGCTCGACACCATGATGGACCGCGATCCGAGCGTGCTGACGTTCGGCGAGGACGTCGGCTATTTCGGCGGCGTGTTCAAAGTCACTGAACATCTGCAGAAGAAGTATGGCCCCAAGCGCTGCTTCGACGCGCCGATCAACGAGAACGGCATCGCCGGCGTCGCCATAGGCATGGCCGCGTATGGTTTGCGCCCGGTGATCGAAATCCAGTTCGCCGACTACATGTATCCGGCCTACGACCAACTCGTCAGCGAAGCGGCGCGGCTGCGTTATCGCTCGGCCAATGACTTCAGCGCGCCGCTCACGGTGCGCATGCCGTATGGCGGCGGCATTCGCGGCGGGCAAACGCACAGCCAGTCGCCCGAAGCTTTGTTCACGCACGTGGCCGGCCTAAAGACGGTGATCCCGTCAACGCCGTACGACGCCAAGGGCTTGCTCATCGCAGCCATCGAGGAAGACGATCCGGTCATCTTCATGGAGCCGAAGCGCATCTATAACGGCCCGTTCGACGGCTTCCATGATCGGCAAGTGTCGCCCTGGTCGAAACATCCGGCCAGCGAAGTGCCGGAGGGCTATTACAAAATCCCGCTCGGCAAGGCGAATATCGTCCGCAAAGGCGAGGCGCTGACCATTCTTGCCTACGGCACCATGGTCCACGTCGCGCTCGCCGCCGCCGAAGAGAGCGGCATCGACGCGGAAGTCATCGATCTGCGCACTTTGCTGCCGGTCGATATCGAGACCATCGAAGCCTCCGTCTCAAAGACCGGCCGCTGCGTCATCGTCCACGAGGCAACGCGCACGTCCGGCTACGGCGCTGAAGTCAGCGCCTTGGTGCAGGAGCGTTGCTTCTACAAACTCGAAGCGCCGATCCAGCGCGTGACCGGGTACGACACACCCTATCCACACTCCCTCGAATGGGAGTATTTCCCAACCCCGCCGCGCATCATCAAAGCCATGCGCCGCGTGATGGAGGGCTGACGCGTGGGCCAGTTCGTTTTCAAGCTGCCCGACGTGGGCGAAGGCACCGCCGAAGCGGAGATCGTCGCCTGGCACGTGCGCGTCGGCGACGTCATCCAGGAAGATGCGCCGCTCGTTGACGTGATGACCGATAAAGCGACGGTGGAGATGACCTCTCCCGTCGCCGGCAAGATCGTCGCGCTTCATGGCGAGCCGGGCGACATGGCGCCCGTCGGCGGCCCGATCGCAATCTTCGAAACCGAAGGCGGCGAAGATGCGCCGGCAGCGCCCGCACCGAAAGCGACCGCGACAAAGACACCGGAAGCCGATGGCCTGACTTCAACGCCAGCGGCCTCTGAACCGCCGCAAGCGCCGCCCACCACTGGCGCCAAGCCCAAGATAAAAGCGCCCGCGGGCGCGACTTGGTCCGAGGATCAAGTGCAAGCCGCGATGCAAGGCGCCGCGCCGCAAGCCAAAGCGGTGCCAGCCGCTGCAATGCCGGCGAGCAAATCCCCGCCGCCTGCGCCGAAGCAAACCCAAGCCGTGGCCCGCCCCGAACCCCGCGATGCGGCGGTGAAGGAGTGGAGCCAGGCGCAAGCCTCGCCGGCCGTGCGCGCGCGTGCGCAGAAGCTTGGCATCGATCTCGGCCAGGTACGGGGCAGTGGCCCCGATGGCCGCATCACGCACGAAGATTTGGACGCGGTGCTTGTGCCCGTCGCCGGCGCGCGACGTTCGTCGGCGCTGGCGGAACGCAATGGCGTTGAGCCGGTGAAGGTGATCGGCCTTCGGCGCAAGATCGCCGAGAAGATGCAGGACGCCAAGCGCCGCATTCCGCACTTCGCTTACGTCGAAGAGTGCGATCTCACCGAGCTTGAAGAACTGCGCGCGCACCTGAACGCCACCAAGCGCAGCGATCAGCCGAAGCTGACGCTGCTGCCGTTCCTGATGCGGGCGCTCGTGCTCTCGCTGCCGGATTTCCCGCAGATCAATGCCCGCTTCGATGATGATAACGGCGTCGTCTATCGCCACGACAATGTCGATATCGGCATCGCCACTCAAACCGATAACGGCCTCGTCGTGCCAGTCGTTCGCCACGCTGAAGCGCGCGACGTGTGGGATGCGGCGACGGAAGTCTCGCGTCTCGCCGCCGCTGTGCGCTCCAACACGGCGACGAAGGAAGACCTCTCGGGCTCCACGATCACCATCACCTCGCTCGGCGCGCTCGGCGGTATCGTCACGACGCCGGTGATCAATCACCCGGAAGTGGCGATCATCGGCGTCAACAAGCTGGTCGAGCGCCCGATGGTGCGGAACGGCGCCATCGTAGTGCGGAAGATGATGAACCTAAGCTCGTCCTTCGATCACCGCGTGGTCGATGGCTACGACGCAGCAGCGTTCATCCAGCGCGTGAAGGGTATGCTGGAGCACCCGGCGGCGCTGTTCATCGATCGCTGAGGAGAAGCGTCCGCTTTTCGCCGGGAGCCGCCGCCTAGGTTGTTGCCTTTGGCGTTAGCCGGTACGGTTCCCTGGTCGGGTCACCAGAGGCGAGGACGAACGTTGGATGACGAAGTTGGCCACGGCCGAAGGACGCTTGGCGTCATCGACGGCGCCTTAACTCAGATCGCAATGGCCGTGGTCCTTCTGCCGGTAACAATCGCGGCAGTCTTAGTGCGACCCAGCCTGCTCACCGTACAAATCGATGAGATTCAAGATGTCGGCTTTCGAGGCGCCATCCTGGCGCCTGGCCCTCTCTTTGCCCTTGGCTTCTTTTCGCTTCTGATTGCGGCGTCCTTCATGCAAGCGGACGGCGCCATGATTGCGATTGGCGAAAGTGTATTCGCGGCGACGACAGAAGGTCAGTTCTGGATGGCCGCGTCACTCGTCGCGCCGTTGTTTTTTGCTGCAATCGGGCTCGGCCTTATCTTCTTCTTGTCCGCAATCCTCTGGCGGCTAAAGCGGCGATCGCTTGAAGCGTCGTTGCGAGCCGGCCTCTATGCGCTGTTCGGGATAGTCTGCATCGTCATACTTGCAGAACCGATCTCGCTTCTGATCGGCCCTGGAGGAACGAACGCAGTTTTTGAGCCTGCGGTCGGCGCCTTGGTGGCCGGTTGGATGCTCTACTTTCACGCCAGAGCGCTGACAGGCCCGCTGGATCATGCAATTTCCCGCGTCGGGGCTGCGCTCTCTACAGCGGCTTTTTGCATGATCGCGGTTGTCTTCAGCTACGGGCGATAGTGGATGTGCGGCGGTGACGGCGCGCGACGCTCGTTGCGCGTGTTTCAGGCCGTCGACGATGCTTTGCGACTCTCTCGTCGGCAGGGTGACCTCCAGGGAGCGTTCATGCGCGATCCAACCAGCGCATAGCAGGCGTGGCGCTGATGCCGTGAATGAGAATCGAGATCACCACAACTAGACCGGTGATCGCCCACAGCTTCTCACTTGTGACGAACTCACCGTGATTGACGCCATAGGCGATGTAATAGAACGACCCGATGCCGCGGATGCCGAAGAAGGAAATTAGGCCCCGTGTTTGGGCGGAATGGCCAGAGCCGAGGAGGGATATCCATCCCGCCAGCGGCCGGATGACCAACACGATGGCGAGTGCGACCAGACAATCGGTCCACGTTACGCTGGCGAATAATCCCGTGGCGATCGCGCCGCCAAACAAGACCAGCACGAGCATCATCAACAAACGTTCGATCTGCTCCGAAAAATCGTGCAGAGCTTCGTGGTATTCATGATTGCGTTCGCGGTCGCGCAGCACGATAGCGGCGACAAAAACGGCGAGAAAGCCATAGCCGTGGCAAATCTCCGCGCATGTGTACGCAACCAGAGTCGCGCCAATGGCCACCAGCCCATCGCGTGTCCCTGACAGGCTCGAGCGCGCTCGACCGAACGTGAGCCACCCCAAGGCGCGTCCCACCAGCCACCCGATGCCGACGCCGGCGCCGATGCGCCACAACACATCGCCTACGAGCCAGCCGCCGAGTTCGGCGCCGCTCGGCCACGCGCTCGATGACACGGCGGCCGCACCGAACACGAGCGCAAGATGCACAAAGGGAAATGCCAAGCCGTCATTGAGGCCGGCTTCCGACGTAAGCGCGAACCGGACTTCGTCTTCCCCGCCCGCACGGGGTGGGCCGACTTGCACCTCTGACGCCAGAACTGGATCTGTTGGCGCCAAGGCCGCGCCAAGCAGCAGCGCCAGCGCAATCGGAAGCTCCAGGACGTAAAAGCCAAGCAGAGTGACGGCGAGGATCGTGACCGGCATCGCAACGGCGAGGAGCCGCCACGTCGTCGCCCATGCGCGTAGCCCAATCTTGCGATCGATCTTCAGGCCCGCCCCCATAAGCGAGATGATGACGACCGCTTCGCAGAGCTTTTCGACGATGGTGTCGTACGTACGCGGGTCTGGATCGAACTCCAGCAATCCAAATCCGAAAAGACCAGCGCCTAGCCCGACACAAACGGTGGACAACGACAGCGGGACTGCTTTGAGCGCGAGCGGAAGCCACGCGACCAAAAGCACGATCACGCCCAGTCCCAATAAGAAAGCAATGTAAGCGTCAATCACGTCGCCACCCTGGCGCCGAGTTGAGGCCGCCGCACGATGACAAGTTAGGCCTCCGGCGCCGATTGGCCAGGGGCAGCGGCGCCCGCTCGCTGGCGCGTGGCTAGGTGGGCGTCAGAAAAAGCACCTTGGCCGCGCCGTAGCTGCGTTCATCCAGCGTCGTGAAGCCTGGCGTTGCCGGCGTTTCATCCGCCGCGCACTCGAATACGAGCAGCGCCTCGTCGCTCATCCAGCGGCCTTTGCACAATCCGCTCAAAGCCCGTTCGCCCAAACCCTTGTGATAGGGAGGATCGAGAAACACGAGATCGAACGGATCGCCGAGGCCGGCGGGTTTGGGGCCAAGATCGGTGGCGTCGCGGCGATGAATGCGGGTCGTTCCAAAGAGGCCCAGCGCCTCGATATTGTCACGGATCGCGCCGCGGGCGGCGGCTTCCGTTTCCACAAACAGCGCAAAGCTCGCACCGCGCGACATCGCCTCAAGTCCCAATGCGCCCGAGCCGGCGAAGAGGTCCAAAACCCGCCGGCCGTGGAGCCCGGGCGACCATTCGGCGTGGGCCAGCACGTTGAACACCGCTTCGCGGGCGCGATCTCCCGTAGGGCGTGTATCGCGTCCCGCGGGCGCCGTGATGGCGCGGCCTTTATGGATGCCTCCGACAATGCGCATGACCCCGCTCATGCGACGGGACGCGTTCAGAATCAATCCGCTAGCGGGTGGCAGCGGGGCCAGGTGCTGAATTCATCGCAGCCCGCTTGACCCGTTCCATGGCATTGCCCAGAAGGTCCGGCCACTGCCGTGGGGAGTTGAACAACGTGGATACTTTGGCCGCCCATTTCGCGGAATTGTTCAATCCCGAGCTCGCAGTCGCAAACTTCGCCGCACTGTTTGCAGTCATCCTGATCGACCTGGCGCTGGCGGGCGATAATGCCGTTGCCGTTGGCCTCGCCGCTGCCGCGCTTCCGGCGGCGCAGCAACGCCGGGCGATTTTTTACGGCATCCTGATCGCGCTGGTTTTGCGCATCGTGTTCGCGACGATCACGCGCCAATTGCTCGAAATCGATTGGCTGCTGCTGGCGGGCGGGGCGCTGCTTTTCTGGGTGGCGTGGCGCATGTGGGACGATTTGCGCAAGCATCAGCCCGTAATGGTCGGCGATCCCGTTGCCGGCGAGCACATGGCCGAGTCCGTGGCCTCGCACGGTGAAAAGCCAAAGACTTTCCTGAGTGCGCTGATGACGATCATCATCGCTGACGTTTCGATGTCGCTCGATAACGTTCTCGCGGTCGCGGCGGTATCTCGCCACAACGAAGTGATTATGTGGTTTGGCCTCGTTCTCTCAGTCGTGCTGATGGGCGTGGCCGCGACCATCATTGCGCGGGTCATAGAAAAGCACCGCTGGATCGCTATCGTCGGCATCGTGATCATCGTGTTCGCTGCGACGCGGATGGTTTGGGAAGGCAGCCACATTTTGTGGCCCGCCACGATCCCAGGTCTGCCGAGCTTCCTCGGCGGCGGCGGCCACTAATCGAGCGCGTCTTTGCCGAGCTGATCTTTCAGCACCTTGCGCGGAACTTCCTCAACCACGCCAGGCTCCAACGCGCCGAGTTGGAACGGGCCGTATGAGGTTCGGATCAGCCGGTTCACCTTGAGTCCAAGCGCATCGAGAACCCGGCGGACTTCGCGGTTCTTGCCTTCGGTTATCGCCACATTGATCCACGAATTAGCGCCCGCGCCGCGCTCAAGTTTCGCTTCGATCGAGCCGTAGCGAACTCCATCAACCGTGATGCCATCGCGCAATTGATCCAGCTCCGCTTGCTCGACCCGGCCAAAAGCGCGCGCGCGATAGCGTCGAACCCAGCCGTTCGCAGGCAGTTCAAGCCGGCGCGCGAGTTCGCCGTCATTCGTGAGCAGCAACAACCCTTCGGAGGTGAGGTCGAGCCGGCCGACAGAAATAACGCGCGGCATGTTTTCAGGCAGGTGCTGGAACACGGTTGGCCGGCCAGCAGGGTCGCTGTGCGTGGTCACCAGGCCCGAGGGCTTGTGATAGCGCCAAACCCGTGTGGGCTGTGCTGCTGCGATCGGGCGGCCATCGACCTGCACCTGATCGGCGGCCGTGACTTTGATCGCCGGCGTATCCAACACCACCCCGTTTAGCTTTACTCTGCCTTCGGCGATCAGCCGCTCGGCATCGCGGCGCGAACAGACGCCCGCACGGGCGAGAAACTTGGCGATGCGCTCTGCGTCGGCGCTAAAAGGGGTGGAAGGAGTGATGGCCATGTTCGCCGTGATCTACCGTTGGCGTGTCGTACCAGGGCTGGAGGCGCAATTCGAGGCCGGCTGGCGTCGCGGCACTGAGCGTATCGCCGCGGAGTTCGGCGGCTGGGGGTCGCGGCTGCATAAAGAGGGCGAGGGCGTCTACATCGCCTATGCGCAATGGCCCGACGAAGCGACCTATGCCAGAGCGATGGAAAGCCGGATGCACCACTCAGACGATGAGGCGCGGAAAATGTACCGCGAGGCGATCGTACCGGGCTCGTTCGAGACCTTGGCGTCTGGCGCGGTCGTTGCGGATCTGCTCGAGCTCAAACGCGCATGAGCGACCTGCTTTACATGGACATGGCGCTGTCGCTCGCCCGCACTGCGGCTGAGTTGGGCGAGACGCCCGTCGGCTGCGTGATTGTCGATGAAGCGACCGGTGAGGTGGTTGCTGGCGCAGCGAATGGGCCGATTGGCCTCACCGATCCCACCGCCCATGCGGAGATATTGGCGCTGCGGCGCGCGGCCGAGGTGGTGGGTAATTATCGGCTGCGCCCGAACTTGACGCTTTATGTGACGCTGGAACCGTGTGCGATGTGTGCGGGCGCTATCAGCCATGCGCGTATCGCGCGGGTGGTGTATGGGGCGAGTGATCCGAAAAGCGGCGCCGTGGCGCACGGCGCAAAAGTGTTCGACCATCCGCAATGCCACTGGAAGCCAGCGGTGACGAATGGCGTGCTGGCGGACGAGGCGGCAAAGCTGCTTAAGGATTTCTTTAGAGCTCGGCGAAGCTGAGGGGACAGGTAATGGCGCTTTCTGACGTGCAGACACTTTATTTCGAGGACCTCAGCGTCGGCTTGCGTGAGACGCACGCCAAGCTCGTGACATCGGAAGATATCGTCGCATTCGCGGAGATCAGCGGCGATCGTAATCCGATCCATCTCTCCGACGAGTTCGCCGCGAAGACGCCGTTCGGCAGCCGCATCGCGCACGGTATTTTCACCGCGAGCTTGATCTCGGCCGTCATCGGCACGCGCCTGCCAGGGCCTGGGGCCATCTATATCTCGCAAAACTTGCGCTTTCTGGCGCCAGTGCGGATTGGCGACACTGTTGAGACAAGCGTTGAAATTGTTGAACTGATTGATCGCGGCCGCCGCGCCAAGTTGCGCTGCGCGTGCAAGGTCGGGGACGTGCTCGTGCTGGAAGGTGAAGCAGAGGTTAAAGTCCCGCCGCGGCCGTCCGTAGCTTAAAGTTCACTAACCGCGTTTGCGAAATGTTTGCTGTTTACCCGCTAAGGCTGTGGGGTGAGCAAAACTGATGGCAGACGCGACCTATCCCTGATCCGCGCAAGCGGCTCGACGGCGCGCGTCCTCAATCTGGCGGCGGTGTTCGAGCGCTTCGGCGAGACCGAGGAATACGTCGCCAAGCCGTTGTTTCGCAGCAAACAGCTGAACCGCGCTCTGATTATCAAGCACGCGGTGCGCAAATCCGAGCGGGACCTGTTCGAACTGCCGCTGCGGTCGACCACCAAGATTATTCTTCCATACTCCACCAAGGAGCTGGAGCTCGGCGGCGTCTCCGTTCTCGTGCGTGAGCGGCGCTGGGAAAAAGTTTTGCGCCAGGCCGCCAACGGCGATCAGGACCCAGTCGCCTTTGAGGCCGATCTGGAATTGGTGCGCATGCTTTCGTCGCTGCCGTCGTTCGATCCGTTCCTTATGCGTGAGCGACTCCGCCATGCTGGCGTGGAGCCGGCGCGCTGCTATTTCGATCTGGCTGAGGCCGATATCTCGCGGATGCGTGCTTTCGTGAGCAAGGAGATCAGCCAGCTGATCGACCTCGCATTCGCGACAGGCGGGCGCGGCTCGGGCGATTTGTCGTCGCGCTTGGCGGAAAAACTGATGACGGACGAGAGCGCCAAGTCGCTCGATCCGTTGCGGCAGACACTTCGGCTGTCCGGAGAGGACTACGTCGAAGGCGTTTTCGCCTGGAAGGGCTTTCTCTATTACAAGTGGCTGATGGCGGAGTTTCGCCCGCAGCTGGCGTCGTTCAAGCCACAATTCGAAGCGTGCCGCGTAACGGGCGTGACGACCGAAGAGCGCCGCGAGCTCGCGATCATCCGCCAAACCATCCTGAAGATGATGGAAAGCGCGACCGCGCGCGTTGAAGAGTCGCTGCTTGAATACGGCGCTGCGTTCGCCGCTCTTGCTGGCGGTGACGCCAGTGCGTTCCGGAACTTCCTCTTGAAAGCGCCGTCACTCTTCATCCCGATCGGTGAAGCCGTTGGCGTGATCCGTCATATCGAGTCGTTCTGGCGTTTCCGTTTCCCGAACGGCGGCATGTCGCTCCTCGATGCAGATGAAGCGATAGAAGTGTTCCATGACTTCGAGATGAGCCTCTCGGGCGTCGAATTGTTGCGTGAGAACGCGTCGGCAGCAGCCTAAACGCCGATCAGTGCGCGGCGCGCCTCGATCGCATCTTGCTGCATTTGGACTTTGAGCGCCTCGACGCCGTCGAATTTTGCCTCATCCCGTAGGAAGGCGACCAGCTCGACTTCAATGCGCTGCCCGTAGAGGTCACCGCTGAAATCGAGCAGGTGGGTTTCCAGCAATGGCTCGGGTAGTGCGCCCACCGTGGGATTTACCCCGACGCTGGCGACCCCGGGAAGCAATACGCCATCGCCAAGATCGACGCGCGTTGCATAAACCCCGAGGCGAGGCCGGACGTAATCTGCGAGAGCGATATTTGCGGTTGGCATCCCGAGGGTGCGGCCTCGTTCGAACCCGCGCTGGACTTCGCCCTCGATCGCCCAGGGGCGGCCAAGCAGTTCGGAGGCTTGTTTCATATCCCCGCCCACGATGGCTTTGCGAATGAGCGTTGATGAGATTTTCGCGGCGCCGCCAACGGGCGCTACGGGATCTACGCTAAAGCCGAATTCCTCACCCAGCTTACGCAAACTTTCTGCGTCTCCCATGCGGTCGCGGCCGAAGCGAAAATCGGCGCCAATGCTGACATGGCGCACGCCGATACTATCGTGGAGCAGGCGTTCGGCGAACTCACGATCAGTGGAGCGGGCGAGGCTGGCGTCAAAGCCGATCTCGAACACCTCTTCGACTTCGAGCGCCGCAAGCGCGCGCGCGCGTTGCCCCGATGTCTGAAGGCGAAAGGGCGGCGCGTCAGGTTGAAAGAAACGCCGCGGGTGAGGTTCGAACACGATAACGCCAAGCGCTGCGCCTAAGCGTTCGCCGGCAGTGCGCGCGGATGCGATTACAGCTTGGTGACCGAGATGCACGCCATCGAAATTGCCAAGCGCCACTGACGCGCCGCGCGCATCATCAGGGATCGTGCTTGAGGGGCTGTGCGGCGGCATACCTTCACAAACCCTTGCGGTTTTGAGCAATCAACGCGTCGTGCATTGCCAAATAGTATCCGATCGCCGCGCAAAAGTGCGCATGTTCACGCATGCTTAAGTGCTGTTTTACCGAAAATTCTCGCCTCTTTGCTATCCGTGTTCCAACGACACGGCGCAATAAACGCCGGTAACGTCTCGCCGCTGGGTCGTCGCACCCCGATCCGGCGGCGGGCGCGACCGACGTAAGAGACGCCGGCGGGTATGCGGGAAAGAGCGTTCATGGCCGTCTCTATGACAATGCCGATTCTGATCGTCGACGATTACAACACGATGATCCGGATCTTGCGCAATCTTCTCCGCCAACTTGGATTCTCGAACATTGACGAAGCCAATGACGGCGCTGCCGCTTTGGCCAAAATGCGCACCAAGGATTACGCCCTGGTGATTTCAGACGCAAATATGGGTCTGCAGAGCAGTGTGCGCGGCGATGCGCGTATGAGCAAGACACCAATCGTTATGGTCGCCAATGACAACGGCGCAGCGCCTGACGCGGCGGCCTACATTGTCGCGCCGTTCAATGCGCAAGCGTTGAAGAGCAAACTGGTCTCCGTGATCGGCGCGTTCTAAGACGCCATTACCCCGCCATCGATGACGAAGGTTTGGCCGGTCGTGAAGCCGCCGGCTTTCGACGCCAGAAACACCGCCATGCCTGCGATCTCGTCCGGTTGGCCGATGCGCTTGAGTGCGCTGCGTTCGGTGGACGCCTTTAGGATTGCTGGATTTTCCCAGAGCGCTTTGGCGAAATCGGTTTGCACCAAGCCCGGTGCGATGGTGTTGACCCGCACGTTATCCGGTCCGAACTCGCAGGCCAGATTGCGTGCGAGCTGCATGTCTGCGGCTTTGGAAATGTCGTAGGCGCCGATCACCGGTGAGCCTTTAAGGCCGCCGATCGAAGAGATGATGATCACCGCGCCGTCCTTGCGCGCGCGCATTTGTGGCGCGCACATATTGATGAGCCAGTGATTTGAAATGATGTTGTTCTGCAAAATCTTCGCGAACTGATCGTCGGCGATGCCGCTCATCGGGCCGAAATATGGGTTCGACGCGGCGTTGCAGATGCAGATGTCGATTTTGCCGTAAGCGCGATTGGTCTCGTCCACGAGGTGCTGTAGCGCCTCTTTCGAAGCGATGTTTGCCGGGATCGCCATTGCGGCATGGCGGCCAACCTTATCGTTAATCTCGGCGGCGGTGGCCTCGCAGGCATCGGCTTTTCGGGATGAGACAACGACGTTGGCGCCATGCTCGGCTAGGCGGTGGGCGATGGCTTTTCCGATGCCGCGCGAGGAGCCGGTGATGATGGCGCTCTTGCCGGTAAGATCGAACAAATTGGCCATCGCGCCGCTCCCTGGTATGTGCGGGTTAGTCTAGGCGGGCGCGCCGCGACCGGTCTAGGTTGACGTGGCTGGAGGACGTATGAAGCGGTTGGTTTTGGCGCTGGCGGTTGTGGGGCTTGCGGCGGCGTGCGAGCGGCGCTCTGAAGTTGCCGATCCCGTCGTTGACTGCGCGCGCCTTGAGGATGCCGCGGCGCGGATCGCGGCGTGCACGGCGGTGGCCGAAGATGAGACGAAGAGCGCTGAGCAGCGCGCGGCGGCTTATGCGCAACGCGGCGCTGCGCGCGAAGACGGCAGCGAGGTGACGCCGGCGCTCCGTGATTATGAAGCCGCGCTGCGCCTGGATGAGACGCAGCCGCTCGCTTTGATCGGGCGAGGGCGCATTCTTGTGCGCAGCGGCCAACTCGATGCGGCGGAGCCGCTGCTGGTGCGCGCAATCGCAAGTGACGACACCGGCGTAGCGCGCGAACTGCTTGGACGCATCGCGCTTCAGCAAGGGCGCGTTGTGGAAGCGATCACGCATTTCGACGCGTCGCTGGCGCAGGCGCAATCGGCGTCTGCTATGGCGGGCCGGGCGCGCGCCAAGCAGCGCGGCGGCGATCTCGGTGGCGCAGCCGCAGACTACGACGCGGCCGTTCGGCTCGATGGCACGCTGTCCGAAGCGCGCGCCGGGCGGTGCTGGCTTGATCTCAATGAGGAGCGCAATTTGGAGCGCGCGCGCACGGACGCGGAAGCGGCTGTGGCGGCCGATCCGCATAATTCTGAAGCGCAGCTCTGCCGGGGCGTGCTGCAATTGCGAGGCGGCGAATGGGCGAACGCGCGCGCGTCGTTTGAAACGGTGCTGAGCGTGGAGCCCGGAAATCCGGTGGCGCTGTTTGGGCGTGGCATTGCGCGCCGGCGCAGCGGCGACAATGACGGGCGCGAAGACATGAATTTGGCGCGCGATTTCGACCGCCATATTGGTGAGCAGTTCGACGATATGGGCGTGGAAACCTACTAAGCCAGCGCCGCCATTGCATAAGTGGCGTGCACCTTCTCGGCGGCGAGCGCGGCTTCGACCTTTGCGGCGTCGATCGCGCCGTTGCTCCACAGCGCCTCGCCATGCATGCCGGACGCGATGAACAGGCAATCGAGCCCTTGCGCGTTGGCGCCGGCGATGTCGGTGGGGACGCCGTCGCCGATGCAGAGGATGCGCTCGCGATTTGCGGCGCGGCCGGTGAGTTGTTGTAGCTCGTTGAACGCGAGATCGTAGATCGGCGTGAACGGCTTGCCAGCCATGATAACGCGGCCGCCGATATTCTCGTAATCCTGCGCGATGGCGCCGGCGCACCAGATCATGCGATCTCCAACGCGGACGACGATGTCAGGATTTGCGCAAATGAGATCTAGATCGCGCGCCTTCATGTGCTGCAGCACGCCAGCGTAATCGGCGGGCGTTTCATCGTCCTCGTTCAAGCCGGAGATGGCTGCAAATTTTGCCGCTTCGATCGGCGCCTGCGTGAGGCCAAGGCCCTCCCATAGCGTGCGGTCGTAATCGTCGGGGCCGATTTTGAACATTGGGCCGGGCGCGCGCGCGGCGAGTTCGAAGCGGATCGCGTCACCTGATGTCACGATGGCGTCCCAAGCATCGCGCGGGACGCCTGCGTGATCGAGTTGGCGCGGGATCGGGCCGCGCGGTTTCGGGACATTGGTGATGAGGATGACGGGTTTGCCCAGTGCGCGAATGCGCTGCAACGCGGCACAGGCGGCGGGGTACGCGCGTTGCCCGTTGTGCAGAACGCCCCATACGTCGCACAGGATCGCGTCGTAGCGATCCGCGATCTCATTGACGGAGTTGATGATGGTTGGCTGGCTCACAGGGCGCTCGTGATCTGCGCGGCGCTTTGATCGGCGTGATCGGGCGCGGCGTCGTAGGGAGATTGGATAATGATGTCGGCCAGCGCGCGTTGCGGCGCAACGTGTGTCTCGTGCATCGGGCGGACCGTCGCGAAGAATTGCACCATCACGGAACGGGCGCTGCGGCCCCGGGTTTCTGTATCGCGGATCATCCGACGGGCGAGGCGCAAGGCTTCGTCGGCTTCGACATAGACTTTGAGATCGAAGAGCGCGCTGAGATCAGGCGTAGCGAGCAGATGTATGCCTTCGACGATGATGATGTTGGCGTGAACGATGCGCTCTATATCAGCGCGCCGGCGGTGCGTGACGAGATCGTAAACCGGCTTATCGAAAGCCTCGCCGCTTTTGGCCAGCGCCAGATGCTCGCGCAGCAGCGTGTGGTCCTTGGCGGCCGGTGCATCAAAATTGTGCGTGGCCGGATCGAAGCCTGCGATGGTCGATGCGCAGCGATAATAATCGTCTTCAGCGATCACCACGGCGCCAGCGCCGAGACGCCGCGCAACGGCGGCGGCGATCGTCGTCTTGCCGGCGCCTGAGCCGCCGGTGATGGCGATGAGTTTGGTCACGAGAACAGGAATAGGGAGTGGGCGCCCCCTCGATCAAGCCGTCCGGCCGTTCTTGAGATAGAACTCACGCGGCGGCGCCGTTTCTTCCATGAGGCTGTCCTTGATCGCGCGCGGCGAGCCGAAGAGATGGCCTTGGCCGAACGGGATATCGAGATCGAGGATTTCGAGCACCGCGTCTTCGCTCTCGATCCGCTCGGCGATGAGATCGACGCCGTAGCGCTGAAAGACCGCGGCGATGTCGGTGGCGGAGATCTCCCGCGTGATGGCTGAGCGCGGACGCACGCCGTCTCGCACGATCTGCTCCGACAGCACCGAGAGCGGCATTTTTACATAGCGCACGCCGGAGCGTTCGAGATCGGGCAGATCAATGCCGGCGTTGGTGACGCGATCAATAGAGAAGCGGAAGCCAAGGTCGACGAGCTTCGCCATGGCGCGCGCTTCGATCGAACTGCGCGCGTCGTAAGAGGCTTGCGGAATTTCGAAGATCACGCTGCCGGCGAGGTCGCGGTTCTCACGCATGAAGTCGATGAACTGAGGGAAGAAGCCATCGTCGGCGAGGGCGCTGGGGCTGATGTTGCAGAAGATGCCGATGCGGCGATCCTGCTTCATCAGCTTGCGCACGATCTGCACGCAGCGGAACAAGAGCACGTTGTCGATCGTCGGCATAAGCCCCGCCTGCTCGGCGGCGGGGATGAATTCTTGCGGCAGGATGAGCCGGCCGGTCGCATCCTTCAGGCGCGTAAAGCCCTCATAGAATGCGGTTTTGCGCTGTGGCAGCTGCACGATCGGCTGCAAATGCAATTCAACGCGGCTTTCCAGCAAGGCTTCGCGCACGAGATCGATCGGCCCGAGCGCAACGTTCGGATGGATGGGCGTGACATTGCCGGCGGCCTGTATCGAATGCAGGCGCGCATCCATCGCGGCGCCGAGTTTATCGACGATCTGATCGATGAGCTTAAGTTCAATCTGAGCGCTGCCGTGCTGCGGCGCTTCGATCTGTGGCGGCGGCGCCGGCGCGCCAAATGCGACCTGCGTTTCGATCTGGTCGAGCCGCGCTTGCACGGCATCAATGTCAGCCGTCACTTCGCGGTGCGCGGCGCGCAAGCGCTCCATGTCGCCCTTGATGCGCTTTTCCGTGCCGCCGATGCGACCCGCGGCTGCGCTGGCGGAGATACTCGCGTGCGTGACGGCACAAGCGCAGAAGAGCGCGATGCCGCCGAGGAACGAGCCGCCAATGTCCTGGCCGCCGACCTGATTAAGCGCCGCGCCAACCGTGAGCGCGATCGTCGCGTAGGCGGCGTAGAGCAGCACGTGGGTGATGATGGGCATTATTTGCCGTCCCGAATCTCTGAACCTCCATGGGACGAGCGCGCGGGTTGACGGAGCCTTAACCAAGCGCCGAACGCCCGACTTGACAAATTATTGAATGGCGATAATTATAGCTGTAAGACAATAATTTATTATCGCGATGCTTGAGGGGTCGCCCATGTCGAATGCCGCCGTTGCGCCCTTGGCGCGCGCACAGGAACTCGCGGGAGGCGCGGCGACGGTCGCCGTGGTCGCCGCCGTGCTGATTGTTCTCGGCGCTGTCGCGGGTGAGGTGGATCCCGTTATCGGTGCTTTCCGCAACCGCGAGGTGACGCCTGACCTCCAAGGCGCCGCCAACTTGTTCAACGCCGTCGGCGTGTTCTGGCTGATGGCGCTGCCGAGCTTCCTGCTCGCGGGCGCGCTGATCGATCTCAGCAAGGTGCTCGATGAATACGGCAAGGGTCAGTTCTTCACGCTGCGCGCCAGCGCGCACGTGCGCAAAGCCGGCGAGGGCGCGATCTGGGCGCTGGTGTTCAAGATCGTCGCATCGCCGACGATCGTCAGCTGGATCACGCAAGAGGGCCGCGGCTTCATCTGGCGCATGGAGCCATTCGATCTCGGGCTCATTGCTTTTGCAGCTTTCGTGATGGTGCTGGGCCGCGTGCTCGAGGCGGCCGCGAAGATCAAACAAGAAAACGATGAGATCGTCTGATGAGCAACGTTGATAGCCGTATCCAAAAAGCGCGGGCGCAAGCCGGGCAGATGCGCGTCATCAGCGCGATGTTGATCCCAATTCTCGTCGCCGCAATCGGGCTGCCTTTTATCGGTGAGATTTACCTGGTGACGTTCGAGCCGGCGCCGTGGGCGGTTCAGGTCGGCGCGCCCGCCGCGATTTTGATCAAAGTTCTAAGCTATGCGCCGGCCATGGCGGCGGCCGCGGCCGTCATCATGCTTCAGCCTGTGATGGTTGAATACCATGATGGCCGGTTCGTCTCCGATAAGGCGAGCACTGCTTTCCAGCTGGCGGGTTTGTCAGCGCTTGCAGCGTTCTTCTTGAAGATGCTCATTTCGCCGCTCGCAATCTCTTTGCTTGGCGGCGCCCCGTTCACGTGGCGTTTCGATCCGCTCGACATCGCACTCATGGTGTTTGCAGCATCCGTGATGATGATCGGCGGCGTGCTCGATGCGGCGGTCGCCTCGCTCAAATCCGAGAACGATCAGATCGTCTGATGCGCATCGTCGTCACCCTCGACGTGATGCTGGCTCGCCGCAAGATGAAGGCGAAGGATCTCGCCGAGCGCGTCGGCATTACGGAAGCGAACCTCTCGTTGCTGCGCACAGGCAAGGTGAAGGGCGTGCGCTTCGAGACGCTGGCGAAAATTTGCGAAGCGCTGCAGTGCAAGCCGGCGGATTTGCTGGATATCGAAGAGGGCGCGCCGCTCGGTGAGGGCAGCGATGTTTAGGGTTGCAGGAACATCATCGCCGCCTGGGTGAGATAGGCCACGCCAATCGCCGTCACGATCCACTTCGTCCACTTCAAAAAGTTCACGTCGCTCATCTTGTCGAGCACTTTGCCGCCGAGCCAGGCGCCGATCATCGCGAGTGGGGCTGCGATGGCGAAGAACCACCAAGCCGGTATGCCGGTGTTTGCAAGGCCCAGCAGCGGCGCGCCATAGAACACCATCTTCACCGTGTGGCTGAACGCTTGCGTCGCCGCTTTGGTGGCGACGATTTGGTGGCGCGTCAGCGCCGTGCGCACGAAGAAAACGTCGAGCAACGGGCCGGAGACGCCGGCGACGACGTTGAGGCCCGTTACGGTGAGGCCGCAGGCGATTGCGTGCGAAGGCTTGGCGGCGTCGAGATTGAAGCGGCCTTTGGGGATCCAGGCGAGGCCGGGCACGATTCCGAGCAGCAGGAACACCCAAGCTTTCGTCGGCTCATACGTCACCAGCAACAGGATGGCGGCCGCGATGGCGGAGCCCGCGCCATACATGACGATGATGCGCCAGTTGATGTGCTGGCGGTGCAGCACGGCGCGCCAACCGTTGGACACGAATTGCACCGCGCCGTGCGTAACCATGGCGGCGGAGACCGGCATGGCAAGCGTCAGCGCGCCCATCAGCATGAGCCCGCCGGCCATGCCGAAGACGCCGGAAATGGTCGCCGTCACCAGGACGACAAGGAGAAGCATGAAAGATACTGCGAGCGATGACACGCGCGCCTCCTCTGTTGAGTGGGAGAGCGGCGCGGCGGGGAGCGCCCCGATTGGCCGCATGGCGGCGCTCGCGTCGGGGCGATTGTAACTCAAGTCGCGAGGCCTTTGAAGCAGAGGTTTATGGTAGCCGCGCTTCCAGCCCAGCTTTCACCGCGGGCCATTCTTCGCGGATCACGGAGAACCACGCGGTATCCCGCAAGCTCCCATCCGCGCGGCGCATGTGGCGACGGTGGATGCCCTCGAACGTCGCGCCCATTTTCAGCATGGCGCCGCGTGATCGTTCGTTGAGCGCGTCGGTTTTGAGTTCGACGCGTTCGGCGCCTTGGGCGAAAGCGCTGCCGATTAGCAGGAGCTTGCAGCTTGGGTTGACGAACGTCGCTTGCGCGGCGCGCACGTACCAGGTGGAGCCGATTTCGACGCCGGCGTCGCGCGGGCGGATGTTGAGGTAGCAGGATTGGCCGACGATGCGGTCGTCGGCGAACACGGCGTGCGGAATCGAGCGGCCGGCGGCTTGGTCGGCGCGCAGCAGATCGAACCAGGCGCCGTAGCCGAGCCGTTCGACCGGGAACGGCATGTGACGGAACAGCTCAGGCTCGGCGGCGGCGATGGCGCTCAACCCCTCGCGGTGGCGCTCCTCGAAAGGCTCCAGCCGCACGCGGCCAAGCGTGAGTATCGTTGCGGCAAGGTCCATCGCGCGCATTGCCCCCGGTCAGCCTCGGCTTTAGCGTGCCGCCAAACACGCCGCTAGCGCCGTGGGAGGACGCCCATGAATTTCGAACATTCCGCAAACGCCCAGAACTGGATCAACAAGGTCCAAGGCTTCATGGACGAGCACGTCTATCCGGCTGTGCCGACTTACGAGGCGCAGCAGAAGGAAGGCTCGCGCTGGAAGGTGCTGCCGGTGGTCGAGGAGCTGAAGGCGAAGGCGAAGGCGCAGGGCCTGTGGAATATGTTCATGCCGCCGAGCGCCGGCGCGCCGCACGTGGACGATACGTTCGAGTTCGAAGGCCCGCGCCTTACCAATCTCGAATACGCGCCGCTGGCCGAATTGATGGGTCGCGTCGCGTTTGGCTCGGAAGTGTTCAATTGCTCGGCGCCGGATACGGGCAACATGGAAGTGTTCGAGCGCTACGGCACGCGTGCGCAGAAAGATAAGTGGCTGAAGCCGCTGATGAACGGCGAAATACGCTCGGCGTTCTTGATGACGGAGCCTGCGGTGGCGTCATCGGACGCGACGAACATCCAGTGCGAGATCAAGCGCGACGGTGATGACTACGTGATCAACGGCCGCAAGTGGTGGTCGTCCGGCGCCGGCGATCCGCGCTGCAAGGTCGCGATCCTGATGGGCAAGACCAATCCGGATAATCCCAAGCACTCGCAGCAGAGCCAAATCCTGGTGCCGCTCGACGCCAAGGGCATCACCATGCTCCGCGCGCTCACCGTGTTCGGCTATGACGACGCCCCGCACGGCCACATGGAAATCGAACTGAAGAACGTGCGCGTCCCGGTAGAAAATTTGCTGCTCGGCGAAGGCCGCGGCTTCGAGATCGCGCAAGGGCGCTTGGGCCCGGGCCGTATCCACCATTGCATGCGCACGATCGGCGCCGCGGAAGCGGCGCTCGAAGCTTTGTGCAAGCGCATCACCTCGCGCGTGGCGTTCGGCAAGACGATTGCCGAGCACAGCGTCTGGGAAGAACGCATCGCCGATGCGCGCATTGATATCGAGATGACGCGGCTGTTGTGTTTGAAAGCCGCCGACATGATGGACCGCGTCGGCAACAAGGTCGCCAAGAACGAGATCGCGATGATCAAGGTCGCGGCGCCGCGTATGGCGCTGAAGATCATCGATGACGCGATCCAGGCGCATGGCGGCGCCGGCGTGTGCCAGGATTTCGGCTTGGCCAAGAGTTACGCTGGCATCCGCACGTTGCGTTTGGCGGATGGTCCCGATGAGGTGCACGCCCGCACCATCGCGCTGAACGAGTTGGCCAAATATGGCTGGACCGGCAAGCGCCGGAAGGATGAAGGCGAGAGCCTGCCCGGCATGCGCTGATGCTTTTTGCGTGGGGGTTGAACGTGCTGGCGCTGTGCCTCGGCGCAGCGCTCGGCGCGCGCGCGCTGATCGATCCGAAATGGGCTGCGCGATTTGTGCGGCTCAAGGCCGATGAGCAGGGAGGCGGCTTTGCGGAATTTCGCGCGACCTATGGCGGCGTGTTCTTAGGACTGCACTTGGCGGCGCTGTTGCTGGCGCTGCGCTATTTGCTGAGCGGCGGCGCGCTGGTCGGTGTCGTGGCGGCTGGCGCGTCAGCGGCCTTGTGTGCGGGCTGGGCCGGAGCTGCGTTCGGACGCTTTGTCTCGATGGTGCGCGACAGAACAGACACCAAGTTCAATCGCATCAGTTGCGGCGTCGAACTCGCGATGGCGCTGGCGATTGGGATGCCGTGGTTCGTTTGGGCGCTCAGCTGACCGGCGCTTTGCCGAGAAAGACAACGCCGGCGCCAAGCGCGATCAGCGCAAAACCGAGCAGGTGATTCCAGCCAAGATGCTCACGCAGGAACAGCGTCGAGAAGCCGATGAAGACCACCAACGTGATGACTTCCTGCATCGTCTTCAATTCGGCGGTTGAATAGACGGCGCTGCCGATCCGGTTCGCCGGCACAGCCAGGCAATACTCGATGAACGCGATGCCCCACGCCACAACTATGGCGATCAGCAGCGGGGTCGATTTGAACTTGAGGTGCCCGTACCAGGCGAACGTCATGAAGATGTTCGACGCAATCAAAAGCAGGATCGGCGCGACCTGCGGCGAGGTGAGGAAGGATGGCATGCTGGGCTCCGCGTGGATTCGGAGCCTAGCGCGACTTCATTGGCTCAGAAATCGTTGATGCTCATATCGGCGCGGGTCGGCCATGCGCCGGTCTTGAGGCCACAGGCGCCTGCGTCGAACACGTCGCGGTTGACGATGACGGTGTTGGTCGGCGTTTCTTCGATGCGGACTTCGGAGACCGTGAACGGCAGGCCCTCGTTGGCGACGAAGGCGCTGAGCTTCAGCCAAAAGCAGGCGGCGAGCGCTTCGGTGGTTGGATCGCCTTGGAAGGTCATTATCTGCGCGAGGCGCGCCGGTTCATGTTCGCGGAAGAAGGCGATCAGCGGATCGTTTTCGCCGAGGTGCAGCGTGTGGTCGACGTGTTCGTCGATCCATTGATGCCAGCGCTTCTTGATTTGCTCGAAAGGCGCGGCGGAATTGGTTTCGCTGAAGCGGAAGCTCGCGGTGGGCGCCAGGCGCACGGTGACGAACTCGTTGTGCCCATGCGGGATTGCGCACTTCGGGCTCTTGGTCGCCAACAGGCGATGCGCCATCGCGTAGCGACGGGTGAATTCTAAAGCGGCCATGTCTCGTCCTCGGCACTCCCGCAGCACAGACGGGCGCCTCTATTTGGCCCGCTGCTTAAGCGCGGCTGGGCCCGAGCGCAATCATTCGTCCCAGACGGGCTCGCCAAGATTGAGGTTTTCCGGCGGTGTGAAGGCCCCGACTGCGCCGCCGATGATGGCGCCCGGGATGGCGCCGACGCCGCCAGCGACGAGGCCTACGCCGCCGCCAATGGCCGCGCCGGAGGCGACACGGTCGCCCATTTGCGTGCCGCAGCCGGCCAACGCGATCGTGGCCGCCGCTGCTGCGAGCATGACAGTCTTCTGCATGACCTACTCCTCAAATGGATCGAGCGCCGCTTTAGGCGACGCTCGATCTCTAATTTGTCTACGAATCTTGCGCCATATATGGCGACAATGAAGCGAGAGGAATGTGGCTATTTCGGGCTGCCGTCTTCGTTGTAGCGATCACCCGTTTCGTCATCCCAGGCGGGCTCACCAAGGTTAACTTGGTCCGGCGGGGTGAACGCGCCGACGCCCGCGCCGATTATCGCGCCAGGGATTGCGCCGATGCCGCCAGCTGCGAGGCCGACGCCGCCACCGATCGCTGCGCCTGTGGCCATGCGATCACCGAGCTGCGTGCCGCACGCGGAAATAAGCATCGCAGCCGACGCCGCGAGGATAAATTTCCTCATCGCTGTTCTCCTGATTTCATATGGGGCAGAACGCTGCTGCCCGAGGGTGAGTTCCGCTCAGAACCAGCGCCGCCATTTGGCGATGGCGAACAATGCCGCAGGCGCGATGATCATCAGCGCAAAGCCGATCCACGGCCCCCAATCGTGCTCAAACCAGCTCATGGCTTCGAAATTCATGCCGAAGATCGAGGCGATCAAAGTTGGCGGCACGAAGGCGATGGTGGCGAGCGAGAGCGCTTTCAGCACGTTGGTTTGTTGCGCGTTGATGAGGCCGAGCATGGCGTCTTGCAGGTAGGAGTGACGCGGCTGCACGGCCTCGGCGATACGCTCTAGTTCGTTGACGTCGCGCGCGAGAGCCGAAAGGCGAGCCGGATCGAACGCATACTTCTTTTGCGATGCGCGCGCATAGACGAGCAGCCGCTGCAGGCTGGAGAGTGAATCGTGTGCGAGCGCCGCGAGTGCGCCGAGCTTGCCAAGGTCACGCAGCGCGATGCGCAAATCGATGGTGTCGGCTTCGTCGAAGACGCGTTGTGAGAGCGTGTTCGCGTCGGTCGTTACTTCGGCAAGCAGATCGGCGAGGCGTTCGGCGGCGCCTTCGACGAGGGCGAGCAGCACGTCGGCGCCGGTCTGGGCGGAGCCGATGCGGGCTGAGGCGCGGCCCTGGCCGATTTCGAACGCGCGCGGGCTGATGTGGCGGACGGTGACGAGTTTGCCGTTGGTAAGGATAAAGGTGACTGGGCCGGAGACGAAGCGGCCTTCTTCGCGGCGGCCGAGCAGGGTGGCGGTGAGGTGGAGGGTGTCGCCTTCTTCGTAATAGCGCGCGGATTCTTCGAAGGCGGCGCGCTCGGCGGGCGTCGGCACATCGACGCGCAGGCTTGCTTCGACTTCCGCCTCTTCGGCCTCGTCGGGATTTTCAAGATCGTACCAGAGTGCGGTGGGGCTTTGGCAATCCGCCCCGGCCCCGCCGCGAGCGATGACGCGCAGCATGGGGCCGAGTTAGCCTTGTTTGCCGGCGCTGGGAACGGGCGTTACTCGTTCTTGAACACAGCCCCGCGCGCCATCACGAACGGCACCTGCATCAGCACCGCCACATCTTGGGTCGGATCGCCGTCCACCGCGATGATATCGGCGGCGTAACCAGCGGCGATGCGGCCGGTGACGTTGCCGAGCTGCAGGTGATCGGCGGCGTTGATGGTCGCGATCTGGATCGCCTGCATCGGGGTGTAGCCGCCTTCGACCAGGAACTGGAATTCGCGGGCGTTGATGCCGTGGCGCGAGACGCCGCTATCGGTGCCGAAGGCGACGCGGATGCCGGCGCGGCGCGCGTTCTGGATCGATTGGCGCATGCGCGTGCCGACTTCGCGGGCCTTCTGCGCTTGGTTCGGCGTCAGCACGCCGCCAGCGTCGGCCAATTCTTCAACGGTGACGCCGGCCAGAATGGTGGGCACGAGGTAAGCGCCGGAGCGGCGCATGAGGCGGAGAGATTCTGCGTCGGTGTAAGAGCCGTGCTCGATGGAATCGACGCCGGCGCGGAGGGCGGCGTTGATGCCGCCAGCGCCGTGTGCGTGCGCGGTGACGCGGCGGCCCATGGCGTGAGCGGATTCAACGATGGCGCGGAGTTCTTCGTCGGAGAATTGCTGCTCGACGCCGGCTGCGGTGTTCGAAAGCACGCCGCCGGTTGCGGTGATCTTGATCACGTCGGCGCCGGCTTGGATTTGGCGGCGCACGGCGCGGCGGCAAGCGTCAGCGCCGGAGCATGCGGACGGGCTGCGCAGAACATCAACAACGTCGGGCGAGAAGCCGTTCGCATCGCCGTGGCCGCCATCGGGCGTGACGGATGAGCCGGAGGCGATGATCCGCGGACCGGGGACGCGGCCTTCGGCGATGGCGCGGCGCAGTGCGAAGATTGAATCGTTCGGCGCGCCCAGATCGGCGACGGTGGTGAAGCCGGCGTTCAGCGTGGTGCGCGCGTTCTGTGCGCCGCGCAGCGCAGCGTCCGACGATGTGAGCTGCACCTCTTCGAGCAATTGGTTGGGGCCAAGTTCGCCGGTGAGGTGGACGTGGCTGTCGATCAGGCCGGGGAGCACGAAGCGCGCGCGCTGGTCGATGATCTCGGCGCCCGCGGGCGTCACGTAGCCCGCTTCGATGCCGATGATGCGTCCATCGGCGCCGATGAGGATGGATTGTTCTGTCAGGACGCGGCCGGTTGAGGCGTCGGCGAGGAGGCGTCCGGCGTGGATGACGTGCGCGACTTGGCTTTGCGCGTCTTGCGCGAAGCTGGAGCCGGCGAGCATGGCCAAGGCGGCGAGTGCGCTCGCGAATGTTGTGGCGCGTGACAGCATGGATTTCCCCCGTTTGTGCTTTGATCCTGCTGCTGCGGCGCGCCGTCAACCACTTACGCGCGGGCAGGAGAGATCACAGTCGAGCGAATTGAAGGAACGGCATGAAACGGTCCGCCGAAGTCGGTTGTCGGTTCTCGGGGATCGGTTATCGGGACGCAGCCGTACGCGCAGCGCGCGTTGATGAACGCCGCCGTTTCTCGAAGCCCAAGTCCCGATAACCGATCCCCGAAGAAGGGAGACGGGGCGCATGGGAAGCGCCGAGGTAGTCTCTGTTGTGTGCTGATCATCGCTGACCAACACCGCGCGTCGCACGCGCCCCGTTGCGATCGTTTTCGATCGGGCCGTCACGGGGAGGTTTTTCA
>JAWXAM010000093.1:0-2748 GCA_034439495.1 Terricaulis sp.
GCGGCGCCGGCGCCGCTGGATCTGCGCGCCAATACGTTGAAGACGGATCGCGACAAGCTGATTGCGGCGCTGGGCGAAAGCCCGAAGCTTACAGAGCCGCCGCCGGTGACGCCGCATGCGCCGAATGGCGTGCGTATTCCGTGGTCGCGAGGGCGGACGTTTCCGTGGGCGACGGAGCAGAGCTTTCTCAAAGGCTGGTTCGAGGTGCAGGACGAGGGCAGCCAGCTTGCGGCGCAGCTCTCGGGCGCGGCGCCTGGGATGCAGATTGCCGACGTGTGCGCGGGCGGCGGCGGCAAGACTTTGGCGCTTGCGGCGCATATGCAGAACAAAGGTCAGATCTTTGCGTTCGATGTCGATGGACGCCGCCTCGCGCCGCTGAAAGAACGCGCCGATCGCGCCGGCGCGCGTAACATCCAGATCCGCGCGCCGATGCGATCCAAAGATGCGCTCGAAGATTTGCGCGGGCGGATGGACATCGTGTTCGTCGACGCGCCGTGCACGGGCTCCGGCACCTGGCGGCGTAACCCTGACTCCAAATGGCGCTTGCGGCCGAATGCGCTGGCGATGCGCATTGGCGAGCAGCGCGAGGCTTTGGCTCTAGCGGCGCCCCTGGTGAAGCCGGGGGGGCGGCTCATCTACGTTACGTGTTCGGTGCTGCCGGAGGAGAATGAGGATGCGGTTGCGGCATTCCTCGCAGCTTATGCCGATTTTGCGCCTGTAGGATTGAGCGGCGCGGACTTTCCGGCGCACCAGCGCACGATTGGCCTGCAAATGACGCCGCTCATCACCGGCTGCGATGGCTTTTACATTGCAGCTTTGCAGCGGGCGGCGTGATCAGGCTTCGATATCGAGGTAGCGGCCTTTGCGCTGCTCTTGAGCAGCGTCGTAATCTGCGCGATCCTGCGCCATGCGCTGGTCACGCGGATCATCACCGCGGGCGCGCTTGGCGGCGCGCTCCTTCTCAACCAGCGACGCGGGATCGACGCGGACTTTCTCGCGCACCATATCTTTGTGCGTCACCGCCGCGCCGAACTCGACGGGGGCCTTGTTGTCACGCGGTTCTCGTTGCTGCGCGTAGCCATGCGCGGCGACGGGCTCAATGCCGGAAATCGCTGCCATCGTTGAAGCCTGGCAGCATGCGGTTAGGGTTTCGTTCAGAAACATCGCCAATTTCTGCTAAGCATGTTGGCTGACATGTCGCTCGATATCGCCATCGCCGGCTGCGGCGTTGCTGGCCTCGCGAGTGCGACTTTGCTGCGCCAGGCGGGTGCGCGCGTAACTATCTACGATCGGCTGGAAGCGCCGAAGCCGATTGGCTCTGGGATTATCTTGCAGCCGGTGGGCCTCCATGTGCTTGACGCGTTTGGCGTTGGCGATGCGATGCGCGAGCTCGGCGCGCCGATAAAGCGCCTGCACGGGAAGAACACGCCGCGCCAGAACGTGGTGCTGGATGTGCGCTACGATGCTGCCGGCAAGGATGCGGCGTGCGGACTTGGCGTGCATCGCGGGGCGCTGTTTCAGCTTTTGTATGATGCTGCGCTTGCCGCTGGGGCGGAGATCGAGAGCGGACGCGAGGTTGTTGGCGCGCGTGACGGGCGCTTGGTGTTCGCCGATGGCGCGGAGAGTGCGCGCTTTGATCTGGTGATCGACGCATTGGGTGCGCGCTCGCCGCTGTCGCGGCCGCCGCAAGCGCCGCTGCCGTTTGGCGCGCTGTGGGCGAGCCTCGATTGGGTCGACGGTTTCGACAATGCGGCGCTCGAGCAGCGTTATTTTGCGGCGCGCAAGATGGCGGGCTTTATGCCGATTGGGCGCTTGAAGGGCGAGATGCGTCAGCAGGGGGCGTTCTTCTGGAGCTTGAAGCATACCGAGCGCGCGGCGTGGCGCGCGGCGCCTCTGGAAGCGTGGAAGGACGAGGTGCGCGCGCTCTGGCCGCAGACCGAGCCGTTGCTCGCGCAGATCGCAACGCATGACGATCTGGTGTTTGCCTCCTATGCGCACCGCACTTTGCGTGAGCCAGTGTCGCGCCATTGCGTGCATGTGGGCGACAGCTGGCATTGCACTTCGCCGCAGCTCGGGCAGGGGGCGAATATGGCGTTGCTCGATGCGTTGGCGCTGACGCAGGCGCTCGCATCGCAGAGCAATCTTGATGCGGCGCTCGGCGAATATGCGCGGATGCGGCTTTGGCATATTCGGCTGTATCAGGCTGCGTCATGGATGTTCACGCCGGCGTATCAAAGCGATAGCGCGGCGTTTGCAGCGCTGCGCGATTGGATCATGGCGCCGCTTTCGCGCACGTGGCCCGCGCCGCAAGTTCTGGCGGCGCTTGTCGCCGGGCAGATTGGTGCGCCGCTCCATGCAATAGGCGCGCGCTCGCAACACCGTTCCGCTTAAGCGAAAACGCAAAGTGGGAGACAGGGCGCGTGGGACGCGCCGAGTTTAGTTTCTTGTGCGCCGTTCGATCGCTCGAACAACGCCGCGCATCGCACGCGCCCTGTTGCGATTGTTATGCGCCGGGCCGTCACGGGGAGGTTTTTCACTCTCCTGGATAGGTCCCCGACGGCGTGCAGACTTGTGCCTTAAGCCCGGTATGCTCCCGCAGTTAGCGCCTTACGCTGCTCTTTCCACGGGCTTCGGTGTGCTCTGTCGCCATCATTGCTGACGGAGTTGCAGCGTTCACGTCGAGGGCGCCCCCTCTGGTTTCACGCCGCCGCTTCCGGGTAGCCGGACGCGTTACGGACAGCACCTTCA
>JAWXAM010000094.1:0-45344 GCA_034439495.1 Terricaulis sp.
GGCTAGCCCCAGCCACGCCTTGCTTCCGCCCCCGGCCCGGGCGAAAAGCCCGAAGACCCGATGACCGCAGCAGCCGTCCATTACGCCAATTTTGATTGGGAGCCGAAGCGGGCTCAGACGCTGCGCAAGGCGCGGCGGCGCTCCCGGCTGATCGCGCTTTTGCGGCGCGTATTCGTGGCCGGCGCAGGCGCATCGTTCGCGGCGGTCTTCGTCTTCATGGCGCTTTACGCCATTGAGGGCGGCTTTAACGCCGGCTATTACGCCCCCTCCGAGCCGCTCCGGATGATCAATCCGCGGTTTATGGGCAGCACCGAGGACGGCGGCCCCTATCACCTCTCGGCCGAAATCGCCGAGCAGGCCCCCGGCGAGGGCCAACCGATCGAGCTGATGTCGCCCGTCTACCGTACTGAAGCCGGAACGATCATGCTCGCCCCCAGGGGGATTTATGACCCCGTTGCCAAAACGGTGGTCTTCGACGGCGAAGTGCTGTTCTCGGACACAGGCGGCAACCGCTTCACCACGCCGAACATGATGGTCGACCTGGACGCCGGCACCCTAACCGGCCGCGGCGGCGTCACTGGCGCCGGGCCCCTTGGCGTGCTCCAGGCCGACAGTTATGAATTACGCCGAAGCGATAGCGCACTTGTGCTTCGCGGCGGCGTCCGGGGTCAGATCCCGGACCGCGATCAACAGAATGGGGAGCCGTCGCCATGAGGCCCGCAGCGTTTTTTATTGCCGCCGGCGCCCTCTTCGTGGCGGCGTTCTCGGCCCCCGACGCACACGCTCAGTTGAGCGAAGGCGGCGGGCCGGTCTCCTATTCGGCCGACAATCTTGAGTATTTCGACGGCGAACGCCGCCTCGTGCTGACCGGCGATGTGGATATCGTCCAGAACGATGCGCGCTTGCGCGCCGACCGCATCACGCTCTTCTTCAGCGGCTCGACCGCCGCAGCCCAGGGCCAACAGGGCCTGGGTTCGGGCGACATCGAACGCATGATCGCCGAAGGCGAAGTCTATTACGTGCGCCCGGCGCAATCCGCGCGCGGCAACCGCGCCGTCTATGAAATCGCGCGAGACAGCGTCACCTTCTCCGGAAACGTCGTCGTGGCGTCGGACGAAAACGTTATCCGTGGCGAGACGCTGGTGCTCCAGATCGGCACCCGGCGCACCACCATCCGGCCGACGCCGGGCCAGCGCGTGCGCGGGGTCTTTGTGCCCAGCCAAGGCGGAAATCAGCCTGGCGCCAACCGTTGAAAGCCAAAGTTTCACGAAATCTTAGCGGCGGATGGGCGATATGAGTCCTGAGGGCGCTACAAGCCGTTCGGCCAAGTCTGAAACCGCGCAAGGCGGTTTAGGGGCGGTCTCGATCGGGAAATCCTATCGCGGCCGCCGTGTGGTTCGGGACGTTTCTGTCTTTGTGAATCGCGGCGAAGTCGTCGGTCTGTTGGGCCCCAACGGAGCAGGCAAAACCACCTGCTTCTATATGATCACGGGGCTCGTACGCGTGGACCAGGGGCAAATCTTGTTGGACGGCCAGGACGTCACAACACTGCCTATGTACCAACGCTCAAGGCTTGGCGTCGGCTATTTGCCGCAAGAAGCTTCGATCTTCCGTGGTCTGACCGTCGAACAGAACGTGATGTCGATCGTCGAGCTGCATGAGCGTAACCACGCGAAGCGGCGCGAGATCGTTGACGGGCTGCTCGCTGAACTGCGCGTCGACCATTTGAAAGATGCGCCGGCTTCCGCCCTCTCGGGTGGTGAGCGGCGCCGGGTTGAAATCGCGCGGGCTCTGGCGACCAGGCCGTCCTTCATGCTGTTGGACGAGCCTTTCGCTGGTATCGACCCGCTCGCCATCAACGACATCCGAGAGCTCATCCTGTTTTTGAAACAGCGCGGCCTCGGCGTACTGATCACCGACCACAATGTGCGCGAAACGCTGCAGATTGTAGATCGCGCTTCGATCATGTTCGACGGTGAAGTGATGTTCGAAGGCACTCCGCAAGAAGTGCTCGCGAATCCGGTCGTCCGCGAAAGGTATCTCGGCAAAGATTACCACTAGATCGGGGGCCGCAGATGGCGATGACCCCTCGTCTGGAGATGCGCCAGGGCCAAGCCCTGGTGATGACTCCGCAATTGCAGCAAGCGATCAAGCTGCTGCAGCTTTCCAATGTTGAGCTTCAGGAATTTGTCGAAGGCGAACTTGAGCGCAATCCGCTGCTCGAACGCGAAGAAGGTTCGGCTGAAGCCAAGAAGAGCGACGATGGCGGCGACGCCCAGGCGCTCGAGTTCGATAGCGGCATGGCGCCGAGCGAAGCGGCGCTCGATATTTCCGTCGCCGACATGGCGCCGGATCTCAGCAGCAGCGAATTGGCGGAGGCTGGCGCTGCGCCTCTGCAGGATTGGTCGAAAGCTGGCTCCGGCAAAAGCTTTGACGAAATGCCCGGCATCGAAGAGACGCTCGCAAGCGATAAGACGCTTGCCGAGCACCTCGATGCACAACTTACGGAAGCGGGCCTTGATGCAGTCGAGCGCATGATCGGCGGCGTGCTGATCGATGCAGTGGACGATTGGGGCTACATGCGCGCCGACACGCGCGAGATCGCCGATCGCATCGGCGCGCCGGAAGCGCAGGTGCTTCACGTGCTCACTGTCATGCAGGGCTTCGAGCCCACCGGCGTGATGGCGCGGGATATTCCGGAGTGCTTGGCGCTGCAGCTGAAAGAGCGCGGCCGCTTCGATCCGGCGATGGAAAAGCTGCTGGCGAATTTGGATCTATTGGCCAAGGGCCACGCTGAGCGGCTGCAGACCATTTGCGGCGTCGATCGCGAAGATTTGGGCGACATGATCGCGGAAATCCGCGCGCTGACGCCGAAGCCCGGCGCTGGGTTTGGCGGCGGTGTGGTGCAATCGGTGGCGCCGGACGTTTACATCAAGCAAGCGCCTGACGGCACGTGGTTGGTCGAGCTCAATTCCGACACCATGCCACGCGTGCTGATGAACCAGCGCTATTACGCGACAGTGTCAAAGACGGCCAAGCGCGAAGAAGACAAGCTCTTCCTCACCGAATGCGCGCAGAACGCTTCGTGGCTGGTGAAGAGCTTAGATCAACGCGCCAAGACGATCCTGAAGGTGGCGCGCGAAATCGTGCGCCAGCAGGACGGCTTCTTCGCACATGGCGTTGCGCACTTGCGGCCGCTGAACTTGAAGACTGTCGCTGCCGCGATCGAGATGCATGAATCGACGGTGAGCCGCGTCACCTCGAACAAGTACCTCTCCTGCGCCCGCGGCGTGTTCGAGCTGAAATACTTCTTCACCGCGAGCATCAACGCCAGTGACGGCGGCGAGAGCCATTCCGCCGAAGCCGTGCGTCACCAGATCAAAGGCCTGATCGACGGCGAGAACGAAGTCGATATCCTCAGCGACGATCGCATCGTCGAAATCCTCCGCGAAAAAGGCATCGACATCGCCCGCCGCACTGTCGCGAAATATCGCGAGAGCTTGCGGATACCGAGCTCGGTGGAGCGTAAGCGGAAGCTGGCGAGCGGGATTTAGACGCGCGAATGCGCGTCAGACATCACGATCACTCGTCCTACTCTCTGCGATCTCTCTCATTCTGGCGACACGCGATTCACATCGTGAGCGACGAACACAGCCGCTAAAACCGTTGCAACAAGAATGATCGCTGCAATCGCGGCCATCACACGAATTTGGGCGACCTCACCGACCAGAAACACAACAAATGCAATGACGGCGCCGGCTCCGAGGACAATCGCAGACGCGCACCCTTGCTCACCGCGCGCACTCAGATAATCGCCAAAATCCGGCCGTGGCAAAACTAGAGCCCTACTCCAGCGGCTGGAAGTGCCGCGCGTTGAAGCGATACGACACCGCCGCCGGCCGCGCGGTGGAGCGCGCGACGTTGACCGAATAGTTCGCGGCGCTGCATTCGCCGGGCGCGGACGGCAGCGCACGGTTCAAGACCATCAAAGTCGCGTTGTCGTAGCCGGTCGTGTCGAACACGCCGCTGCGACCGAGGCGAATGACGTGAATCTCGCCGGCGCGGCGGCCAAGCGCAACCAGCTCTATGTTCTCATCGCCGCCAAGCGTGAAGGCGTAACGGCCTTCAATGCCAAGCCCGACATAATGGGCGCCGAGTTGCTCGAGACGGCCGCCCTTGGACGGCCATGCGCCTTCACGCGTGATGCGGTCAATCTGCGCCACAGCGCGCGGGCAGCGCGGCGCGAGATCGTAGTCGCGGGCGAAGTTCTGGGCGCGCCAGCGTTGGATCGTATCTGGGATGTTGGTGCGCACTTCCGACAGCGTGCGCGACATGGTCTCGAAGCCATCATACGTGACCGCATTTTCCCACATGCGCACGACGATGCGTTCGCCGTGGCTATCCGCCATCGACTGCAGCAGCGTCCACTGCGCGTAATCCATGCCATCGGCCGTGGTGGTGAAGCACAGCTGCGGCGCGGCGAAGTCCGTCTCGGTGTAATCGGTCGCGTCCTGATCGACGCCGACCGTGGTGGTTTCCGTCCACGAGGCGGTCGCCTCGTAAAGCCAATTCAGCCCCTCTTCGGAATCGTAGCCGAATTGGACGACGTGATTGAACTCGTGGGTGGCGGTGGCGCGCGCGAGGCTGGCGGGCGTTGCTTCCTTTTCGACACCGGCAAAGTCGTTGTCGATCACGAACACGGTGCGCGCAGCGGTGCGCTCGCGAACGTTGGATGTGCGCGGATTGTCGAACACGATCTGCACCGGCTTTGTGTAACCCATCGAGCCGTCGGCATGCGCAACATAGGCGCGGTAGCGGCCGTCATCGTCACGGATTGGTTCAGCCCAACCGATGCGACGGATCTGCGCCTCATAGATTTCCTGCAGGCGATCCGCGACCGCGCGTGCGTAGTCTTGTGACGATGCGTCCTCTCCTTCGAGTGTGTAAAGCACGCGGAAATCCCGCGTTTCGATCACCAACTCGGGGCCACTGAGCTCGACAGCGTTCTCGATCAGCCCTTGCAGCGTCGTCACCACAGAAGCATCGACCGATGAAAGGTTGAGCGTAAACGCGCCGCTAGTGCCCGATTGGCGATAGCGCTCAAGCACCAATGTGTAGGTCGCCGCGGTGCGCGACGTGAAGGCCAGCGCGGAATTGAGCGAGCCATCGCCGCGATCATCGTTCAAGGCCACCGGGTAGCCATCGCTATCCAGCAAGCGCAGCACGGGATCGAGATCGCCGCTCGTCGTATCGGCCACAGCCAGCAGCGTTTGCCCGGCAGCCAATTGCACGCGGTACTCGTGCGAGGGGCGCGCGTCATCGATCGTGCCCTGGTGGTTCGCGATCGGCCGGCCAGCAATGGCGGCAAAGTTAAATGGCGGTTCGGCTTCAGGGTCGGTCGCCAGCGACAACAGCATCGTGCCGATGCCCGTGCTGCCATAGGTGCCAGCGACAACCTCGTAACGGCCCGTGCGAAGAATTTCGTAGACGATCTGCGAATTCAGACTGCCGTCGCCGCGATCATCGTTCTGCGCGAGAATTGCGCCGGTGGAATCGACCAACGCCAAAGTCGGATCGAGTTCTTCAGTCAGTGCGTAGGTCGAAGCGACGAACACATCGCCGGCGCGAAGGTTGACGGCTGTGCGATGCTCACGCGCTTGCGCGGTGAACGTCAGCGATTGCTCACGCAGCGAGCGCGCGGCCTCGGAGAGGCCGACATCCAAGCCAGATGTAACGTGAAGCTCAAAGCGGCCGGTGGCGCCGCCATATCCGGTGACCACCGCGGTGTAGGCGCCGCGCTGCTGCGCAACGTGCACGATGCGCGACGTCAGCACGCCCTGGGCGACATCGTCATTCTCGGCGCGCGTGCGGCCATCGGGGCCGACAAGCGCAAGCACAGTGTCAACGTTGCCAGTGGAGGACGTGGTGAGAGTTACGACCTCCCCAGCCTCAAGCCGGATCGGGAAGCTTGCGCGTGGGGCGGTGGCGGTGAGTTCACCCGACAGCGTCCGCCGCTCGGTCTGCGCCTGCGCCGAGGCGCACGCTGCGATTAGGACAAGAGCGATGGCTGCGAAACGCTTGCGCACGGTGATCCCCCATTCTGGGGCGGCCGAAGCAATGTCCGCCGCCGCACCCTCGCTACAAGGAAATCACGACGGCGCCGAGGCCCATCGCACACTTTGCGCCTCCGGAACGAGCGTCGCGCGCGCTGGCTCCAACCCGGTTTCGCGCTATCAGTGAGGCAAGTGAGTCGTAACGGAGGCGCGCGTGAGCCAGGACATCGACGAAGTCGAAGAAATCGAAGAAGAATGGGACGAAGTGCTCATCGACATGCGGCGCTTTGCGGTTGAGCAAGCCGTGCTAATGCGCGCGCCGGGCGAGACGATGGATCAGATCTTCGAGCGCGCCGACCATATTATCGATTACATCACCGCCGGCCGCCGCTGACCTTACGTTCTGGGCGGTTCGTCGCATCGGCTTTGCCGTTCGGCGCGGGCGCGCGCCTCTTTACCGCATGAAGCGCCTCGCCGTCGCCGCCGCCCTACTCGCCCTCGCCGCCTGTGCAACGGCGCCGGCGCTAGCGCAGAGCGCATGTCAGCCCGCGGGCTATTCGAGGGCGCAACTCGATGCGCTCAAGGCTGCCGAATGGGCGCTCCCCGATGACACCGCGCGCAATCGCTTGGCGTTGGCGCTGACCTCGTGCCTGGGCTCACCCGACCCAACGCTCCGTGACGGCATCGCGTTCGAAGGCCTGCAACACTGGCTGCGCGCGCGCCAACTCACGCCTGAAACCATGCGTATGTTGGCCGCGGACCTCCAAACCCAACTCGGCGCGCCAGACGCACAGGGTTTTCGCCAGCCCTTCGGGGCGCTTGTGCTTTCAGAAGTCGCGCGCGCCGATCGCGTCGAACCCTACCTTGATGCATCAACTCGCACACGCTTGCTCGACGCATCGCTCGCCTACTTCACCAGCGTACGCGACTATCGCGGCTTTGATGCGCGTGAAGGCTGGCGCCACGGCGTCGCCCATGGCGCAGATCTCATGCTGCAGCTCTCGCTCAATCCGGCATTCGGCAAGCCCGAGCTTGAGCGCATTCTTGACGCCATCGCCGGCCAAGTCGCGCCGGACGAGCATTTCTACATTTACGGCGAAAGCGAACGCTTGGCGCGCCCGATAATCTTCATGGCGCAGCGCGGGCTGATCAGCGAAGAAGAATGGACGCGCTGGTTCGCGCATTTCCCCACGGCTGGTGAAAACATGTTCGCATCGCAAGCGGGCCTGGCGCGCCGCCACAACGTGAATGCGTTCTTGCAAACGATTTGGCTGAACGCTCGCTTGAGCGAAAGCACTGCAGATGACGTGCTGTTGCCCGGCGCGGAAGCCGCCATCCGCGCGATGCCCTAACTTCGCCGCGCGCGCATCAGCAGCACCTGCCCAAGCAGCACCAGCCCGACGCCGCCAAGGGCCAACAGCCCCCACGTCTTGTCTTCAAACAGCGCTGACACCGTCATCGCCACCGGCGGCGTCAGCGCGGAAATATAAGACGCCAGTGCATATCCCCGCCGCCGCGCCAGCCCATAATAGAGCAGAAACGCGATCACTGAGCCGATGATCGAAAGGTGCAGAAGCGAGAGCACGTACGGCCAGGTAAACTCAAACGTCCATGCCCGCCCGGTGAACACCGCAAACAGCGCGAGCAATCCCGCGCCATACGCCATCGCCCAACCGGTGGAAGCCGCAACGCCGGCGCCGGCAAGTTCAGCGCGGCGCGCATAGACATTGCCAACGCACGCCGCCAGCACGCCAGCGCACGTCAGGCCGATGCCGGTCCACGCACGCGGGCTCATGTTGGAAGAGACCAACTCCTCCCACGACAGCAGCGCAACGCCGACAACACCGAGGCCGGCCGCGAACCACGCGAGCGGCGCAGCCTTCTGCCTAAACACGATGCGAAAGACGATGAGATTGATGAACGCCATCGCCGCAAACACGACCGCAACGACAGCCGACGTCACCCGCTCCTCGGCCCAATACACAAACGCGTAGTCGATCGCGAACGTGAACATGCCGATGCCGAGTGCGGCGAGATGCTGTGCGCGGGAGAGCTTCAAGGTCTGCCGGCGCAGCACACACCAAGCAAACAGCAGCGCCGCCGCCAGCGCGAAGCGATACGAGATCGAGACCACGGGATCGACGACGCCCAATTGCAGCGTGATGGCAAACCAGGTCGTTCCCCACGCCAGTGTGCAAAACGATATGGCGATAAAATCGAGCCAAGCGGTTTTGCTGACGCGCGGCGCGGCGCGCGTATCGGCGCTCATGGACAAGGCCCCCTCGGACGCTCTCTTAGAGGTTTTCGCGGTCGCAGCGAACGCGATTCATTGGCGCCCTTAACGATCTCCGCGCGTTGACCGGCCCCTGCCCCAGGCCTACCTTTAAGCAGATGGCTACGGGGCGTCCCATGGGGGCGGGACCCGTTCCGGAGTCCTCCCCTACGGTATCCCAAGGAGGTCACTAGATGCGCATTCAAATCGCCGGACGGCAGATGGATGTCGGCGAAGCGCTCAGGACCCGTATCGAAGGCGAACTCGCCGCCGGTGTGGGCAAATATTTCAATCGTGCGACGGATGCGGTGGTGACTGTGGCCAAGAATGGCGGCGGTCAGGGCATTGAAGTCGATTGCACGGTCCACCTCCCCTCGGGGATTTCCCTTCAGGCCGAGGGCCATGGCGGCGACGCCCACAGCGCCTTCGATGACGCCCTGACCAAGCTCGAAAAGCGGGTCAGGCGCTACAAAAGGCGCCTGCGTAACCATCACGCAGACAACAAATCCCCCCTTCCCGCCGAAGACGCTTCGGCCTATGTCCTCGCCCCGTTAAACGAAGAAAACGAGGCCGATGAGGATGAGTCGGCCGAAGCCGACGCCCAGGCGGCGCCGCTTGTCATCGCTGAGAGCACGGTCGCCGTGCGCACGATGACGGTTTCGATGGCGGTGCTGCAGCTCGATCTGTCCAAAGATCCGGCACTCATGTTCAGAAACGCCGCTCATGGCGGTCTGAGCGTTGTGTACCGGCGCGCGGACGGAAACATCGGTTGGATCGATCCGGAGCGGGATTCGAACAAAGCGAAGAAGGCCAACGGCGCCGGCTAGGCGAGCGGTAACCACGCTGGTGGCGCCGCTCTCGCATGCGGCGGCCCACGGGGTGAATATGAACGATTTGAGTGACCTGATCGCCGCCGACGCCATTGTGCCGCGTCTGCTCGCGACGTCCCGCCGGCAAGCGATCCAATCGTTATGCGATGCCTTGGCGCGCGCCGCTGGCATCGAGGCTCGCACGGCGTTCGACGCGGTCCTGATCCGTGAGCGCCTCTCCGGCACCGGCATGGGCGAAGGCGTGGCCGTTCCGCACGCCATATTGCCCGGCATCACTCGCCCAATCGGCGCATTCGCGCGGCTCGAACCTGCGCAAGACTTCGAGGCCCTCGACGGCCGCGCCGCCGATCTGGTGTTCCTGTTGCTCTCCCCGGCTGACAAAGGCGGCGATCACTTGAAGGCCTTCGCGCGCATCTCACGCTTCATGCGCCGCGCCGACATGCGCGAACGGCTGCGTGCGGCGCGCGGCGCGGACGAAATTTACGCGCTCTTCTCCGGCCCGGCGCGCGACGCGGCATGATGACCGGCGCGGATCGGGTATTTTCCTACTTCCCGCTGATGATGACGGCGGCGTCGCTCACGGCGCTCGGCGTATTCGCGCAATGGCCTTCGGGTTGGAGCGCGATCCTGCTCCTCTTCATTCTGTATGTGCTGCCGCCGATCGTGCTGCGCATCATGTTGCGCTGGGCGCCGCTGCAACAGGGCGTCGGTTGCATCGACGGACGCAAATTCTGCCCGTGGCTGGCGAGCCATCACATTCAAGCCTTCTACGATGCGTTGCCCTATCTCGAAGCGCTGCTGCGCGTGATCCCCGGCTTTTACTCCATGTGGCTACGCATGTGGGGTTCGCGCGTCGGCTACGGTGTCGAGTGGCCGGTGCGCATCGACGTGCTCGACCGCAATCTGATGGATATTGGCAACCGCGTCGTCTTCGCGCGCGAAGTCGAACTCGCCGCGCACGTGCGCCAGAAAATGGATGGCGGCGGTTCGCGCGTTCTGGTGCGCACGGTGCGCATCGGCTCGCACGCATTCTTGGGCGCAGGCGTCCGCATCGGCCCGGGAGCGAATGTGCCGAACAACGCCAACGTGCCAGCGCTCACCGTCGTCGGCGTGAACGAAACCTTCGGCGAAACCGCGCGCCACCCGGTGAAAGAAGAAGCGGATTTCGCGCTGAGTTAACTCAACCCTCATCCGGCCCTTCGGGCCACTTTCTCCCGCCCATGCGGGAGAAGGACTCTCGGCGCTACTCCTTCTCCAACTTCGCCAACAACACGCCCTCACTCACCTGCGCGCCAGCTTTCGCGTTGAGCTCCGTGAGCTTGCCGTCGAACGGCGCGGTGAGCGTGTGCTCCATCTTCATGGCTTCGAGCACGAGAATAGGGTCGCCCTTCTTCAGCTTAGCGCCAACTTTCGCGGCGACGGAGACGATCTTGCCCGGCATGGGCGAAAGGATCGCGCCATCGCCGGCAGTGGCTTCGTCGGCGCTGCGTTCGCCGGTGTCGAGCGTGAACTCATAAGCTTCGCCGCGATCGAAGATGACAATTCCGTCGCCGACCGCTTTGGGCCAACCAATATCTCTTCCGTCGCAGAGCGACACGGCGAGATGCTGATCTTTGTATCTCAAAAGCACTACGCGAACGTCAGGCGCGTTGAGTCTGAACCCTTGAAGTCGCGCCCACGGCGACGCCATCACATGAGACGGCCGCGTTCCGCGTGGACCGGGAGCGACCTGTCGCCGCGAAAGGGCGCGAGCGGCGGTTGCCAAAACGTCAGCGCTCGGGGGCGGAGCCTTCGATAGCGCATCGCCACGCGCCGCTATCAGACTCGTATCGACATTGCCGACCAGGAAATCTGGGTCAGCGAGACATCGGCCAATGAAGCCTGCATTGGTCTTCACCGGCCAAATCGAGACGTGCCTCCATTCCTCCGCGAGGCGACCAATCGCGGCAGTACGCGTCGATCCGCGCATGATGACTTTCGCGATCATTGGATCGTAGTGCGGTGTAATCTCGTCGCCGCGTTCAACTGCAGAATCAATCCGCGACCTATCTTCAGGCAAGTCGGGCAGCCGAAGGTCGTCTAGTCGTCCGATACTGGGCAAAAATCCGGCGTCCGGATTTTCGGCGTAGACGCGAACTTCAAGGGCGTGGCCGTTGATCTTCAGCTCTTCCTGCTTCAGCGGCAGCTTCTCGCCGCTTGCAACGCGCAGCTGCCACTCAACCAAATCCTGCCCAGTGATCTCCTCCGTCACCGGGTGTTCGACTTGCAGACGCGTGTTCATTTCCATGAACCAGATGCGGTCGCCGCGGAGGCCTTCGCTGGCGTCGGCGATGAATTCGATGGTGCCGGCGCCGACATAATTCACGGCTTTCGCCGCAAGCACCGCCGCATCGGTGACGGCTTTGCGCGTGGCCTCGTCCATGCCCGGCGCGGGCGCTTCTTCGATCACTTTCTGGTGGCGGCGCTGCAGCGAGCAATCGCGCTCGAACAGGTGCACGACATTGCCGTGCGTATCGCCGAACACCTGCACCTCGATATGGCGCGGCCGCTGCACGTACGTCTCTAACAGCACGCGATCATCGCCGAACGCCGCCGCGGCTTCGCGCTTGGCCGATTGCAGCGCGGCTTTGAAGTCGGCCTTCTTCTCGACCTTGCGCATGCCTTTGCCGCCGCCGCCAGCGACGGCTTTGATCAGCACCGGGTAGCCGATCGCGTCGGCTTCCTTCTGCAAACGCTCTTCGCTTTGATCTTCGCCGAGATAGCCAGGCGTCGTCGGCACGCCGGCTTCGGCCATGAGTTTCTTGGCGGCGTCCTTGAGGCCCATCGCTCGGATCGAGTCCGGCTTCGGCCCGATCCAGATCAGACCCGCATCAATGACGGCCTGCGCAAAATCGGCGTTTTCGGAGAGAAAGCCGTAGCCCGGATGGATCGCCTCGGCGCCGGTTTGCTTCGCCGCACCGATGATCTTTTCGCCGCGCAGATAGCTTTCCTTCGCGGGCGACGCGCCGATGTGCACGGCCTCATCCGCCTCACGCACGTGCAGCGCTTTGGCGTCAGCGTCGGAATAGACGGCGACCGTGCGTACGCCGAGACGCTTGGCCGTGCGAATGACGCGGCGAGCGATCTCGCCACGATTTGCGATGAGGACGGATTTCAACATGCGAAACTCTCTTCGTCATTCCGGGGCGTTGCGCAGCGACGAACCCGGAACCCAGGGGCCAACGACGGAGCAGTTGCCCCTGGGTTCCGGATCGCGACTGGGTCGCGTCCGGAATGACGGTGGTGGGTGCGGCTCATGTGGCGGATTGATCGCGCGCGGCGATCTCGGCGCGGATGCGTTCCATCTCTTTGTCGATGTTCTTGTCCGCGCCAGTTTTGCGCGTCTTCAGCCATTTGAACAACGTTACGATGACGCCGCCGATCACCAGTGCGAACGCCAAGTTGATGCCGGTGTAGAGCGCGTATTGCGGCGCTTCTGACAATGTCAGCCGCCAAATGTCGAACAGCAAGAAGACAAGAACGTGGTTCGCGATCACGTAGAACAGCAGGAAGCCGTACTCGGGTCTGATCCAAAGTAGAATAAGGATGATGCCCCATCCGGCAAGCAACCCTGCCCCGTAGATCATGATGATTGAGATGAGCGTGCCGATATCCATGGCTATATCCTGAACATACCAGGGCCCCGCCGCTGCGTGGCGACCCTCTCCGTAAGGGAGAGGGTTGTCTGCGCTTGTCTTGTGTTGATCATTTCTTGAACAGCCGTTCCCACCAATTCGAGGCGGAACGAGTCGGCGCTTCAGGTTCCGCTGGCAGGTCGTTGTCTCCAGGCTCGTAGTAATACGCCTTGCCATCTGCACCGTAGAATTCGCCGTCGTCCCCCTGGAGGCGCGCAGTGAGCTTCGTCGCCATCTCATGCGCCTTTACCATCACTGCTGGCGCTGGGTTCTTTGCTTCGATGTTGCCATCGTACCAATAGAACAAGCCCGTCACGCCGCCGGGACCCGACCACTCTGCGGTTGGCGTGTCCAGATTCGGTCCGCTATCGCGATCCGCCCAGACCACGCTGCCATCAACGATCAGTGTCGGATCATTTGCGATGAGCGCCGTCCATTCATCGAGCGAAATGGAATCGCCCTCTGGATCAGACCAATCCTCGCGGCGATGAATGTGAATGTTGTAACCCACGGCTTACATCCTAAACACGCCGAAGCGCGTTTCTGGGATTGGCGCATTGAGCGACGCACTGATCGCCAACCCCAACACATCCCGCGTTTGCGCTGGATCGATGATGCCGTCATCCCACAAGCGCGCCGTCGCGTGATACGGATCGCCTTCCGCCTCGTACCTCGCGCGGATCGGGTCTTTGAATTTTTCTTCGTCGGCTTTCGCCCAGGTCTCGCCTTTCGCTTCCATGCCATCGCGCTTCACTTGCGCGAGCACGGATGCCGCTTGTTCGCCGCCCATGACGGAGATGCGGCTGTTCGGCCACGTAAACAAAAAGCGCGGAGAATAAGCGCGGCCGCACATGCCGTAATTGCCGGCGCCGAACGAGCCGCCGATCAGCACGGTGAACTTCGGCACTTCGGCGGAGGCGACAGCTGTCACCATCTTCGCGCCGTCCTTGGCGATGCCGCCGGCTTCGTATTTGCCGCCGACCATGAAGCCGGAAATATTCTGCAAGAAGAGCAGCGGAATGCCGCGCTTGCAGGCGAGCTCGATGAAATGCGCGCCCTTCTGCGCGCTTTCGCTGAACAGGATGCCGTTGTTGGCCAGGATCGCGACGGGAAAGCCCCAGATGCGCGCAAAGCCGGTGACGAGTGTGGGGCCGTAGAGCGGGCGGAATTCGTCCAGCTCGCTGCCGTCCACGATTCTCGCGATGACTTCGCGGACGTCGTACGGCGTGCGCACGTCATCGGGGATCACACCGTAAATGCTTTCGGCATCATAAGCCGGCGCGATGGGTTCGCGCAGATCGAGGCCGACGTGCTTCACGGTGTTCAAATTCGCAACGATGCGCCTCACAAGATGGAGCGCGTGCGCATCGTCCTGCGCCAGGTGATCAACCACGCCGCTCTTGCGCGCATGCATGTCGCCGCCGCCGAGATCTTCGGCGCTGATCACTTCGCCCGTCGCGGCCTTCACCAAAGGCGGCCCGCCGAGGAAGATCGTGCCTTGGTTGCGGACGATCACGGTTTCATCGCTCATCGCCGGCACATAGGCGCCGCCGGCGGTGCATGAGCCCATGACGCAGGCGATCTGCGCGATGCTTTCGGCGCTCATCCGCGCCTGATTGTAGAAGATGCGGCCGAAATGGTCGCGGTCGGGGAAGACTTCGGCCTGGTGCGGCAGGTTCGCGCCACCCGAATCGACGAGATAGACGCACGGCAGCTTGTTCTGCATCGCGATCTCTTGCGCGCGCAGGTGCTTCTTCACCGTCATCGGAAAATACGCGCCGCCCTTCACGGTGGCGTCGTTGGCGACGATCATCACTTCGCGACCCGACACGCGGCCAATGCCGGTGATCACGCCGGCGGCGGGCGCTTCTCCGTTGTGAAGATCATACGCAGCAAGCGCGCCGATCTCGAGGAACGGCGCGCCGGGATCGAGCAAGCGCTCAACCCGCTCGCGCGGGAGCAGCTTGTTACGCTTGGTGTGACGCGCGCGGGACTCTTCCGGGCCGCCAAGCGCGATCTGCGCTGCGCGCTCACGCAGTTGCTGCGCTAGGGCGCGGTGGTGCGCGGCGTTCTTGCCGAAGGCGTCCGAGTTAGGATCGATGGTGGATTTGAGTTTCATACTGCGCCGTGTTGATGCACGAGACGTTGTGCGTGCTCGAAGGTTATGCCGTCACGTTGAGCGACCGCCAGCGGATGGTCGGAGGGATGCTGTATTTCGACAAGCGGACGCTGGCGGTTATCCTGCGGGCGAACGTTGCACTTTAGACTCGTTGATCCTGCAAAGTCGTGACGCATCTCGTTAGCAAACCACCCGAACAGCGTTCCTAGCTTGGATTGATCAACGTCATTGAACGACATCACGTAACTTTTGAAACTGCCCTCGCTAAGCGTCGTCCACACGCCAAACTCGATATTGGGTTCTGGGCCGTCGATTATTGGAATTTCGAGCACGCCCCGAACGAAGTAGTTTCCGTCCGGCGTTACACAGAGATCGTCATCACATTTCCCTTCGGCCTGCTGCTCAACATTCAGCGCCAGCCAATGATCAGGGCGATGAAATGCGAGCGCCGGCAAGCCGTCGTGGGTCTCTCCGCAGACGACGCAAACGTAGCTCATCCCCCGCCAATGATCTCCCGGCCGATCAGGAAGCGCCTGACTTCGTTCGTGCCGGCGCCGATGTCGTAGAGCTTAGCGTCGCGGAGGAAGCGCTCAACCGGGAAGTCCTTGGTGTAGCCAGCGCCGCCGAGGGCCTGGATGGCTTCGAGGCTGACCTTCACCGCGTTCTCTGACGCAAACATGATCGCGCCGGCCGCATCGTGGCGCGTGGTTTTGCCGGCGTCGCAAGATTTGGCGACGGCGTAGACGTAAGCGCGCGACGCATTGAGCGCGACGATCATGTCGGCGACTTTGGCTTGGATCAGCTGGAAGGAGCCGATCGGCTTGCCGAATTGTTTGCGCTCGCGAACGTACGGCAGCACGACATCTAGGCAGGCTTGCATGATGCCGAGCGGGCCTGCGGCGAGCACGGCGCGCTCATAATCCAAGCCGCTCATCAGCACGGCGACACCGCGATTGAGGCCGCCCATGACGTTTTCTTCCGGCACTTCGCAATCTTCAAACACGAGCTCGCCGGTGTCCGAGCCGCGCATGCCCATTTTGTCGAGCTTCTGGCTGACGCTGAACCCCTTCATGCCGCGCTCGACGATGAACGCCGTAATGCCGCCCGAGCCGGCGCCCGGTTCAGTCTTCGCATAAACAACGAGCGTGTTGGCTTCCGGCGCGTTGGTGATCCAGAACTTCGTGCCGTTCAGCACGTAGCGATCGCCCTTCTTATCCGCGCGCAATTTCATCGACACAACATCGGAGCCTGCGCCCGCTTCGCTCATCGCCAGCGAGCCGACGTGTTCGCCGCTGATCAGCTTCGGCAGATATTTCTGCTTCTGCTCGGGCGTCGCCCAGCGGCGGAGCTGGTTGATGCAGAGGTTCGAGTGTGCGCCGTAGGAGAGACCAACCGAAGCTGAAGCCCGGCTCACCTCCTCCATTGCGACGACGTGCTCGAGATAACCGAGCCCCAAGCCGCCATCTTCTTCACTGACGGTGATGCCGTGCAGGCCAAGCGCGCCCATCTCCGGCCAAAGCTCGCGCGGAAACTTGTTGCTCGCGTCGATCTCGGTCGCCATCGGCGCGATCCGGTCGGCGGCGTAGCGGCTGGTGGTCTCGCGGATGGCGTCGGCGGTTTCGCCGAGCTGGAAATCGAGCTGGTAGGAATCGGACGGCATGGGCTCCCTTCAGGCGTCTAGGGCGCCTTTGCGCTCAGGCTTATCGCAAACCGGGCGGTCGGCGAAAGCGCCGCGTTAACCACGCGTCTTGTGGGTAACGGAACCTCCCGTTACGGTGCCGGAACGTCGGGTCACTCTAGGGCGTTTGAACTTCCATGGCACCTCCAGCTCGTCCCGTATGGACTGGGCAAATCCGGCTCGCCCTCGTTGCGCTGCCGGTGAAGCTCTATTCCGCTCTCGATTCCCGGGAGAAGATTTCGTTCAATCAGATTCACGAGCCCTCGAAGCAGCGGATTCGCTACGAGAAGGTCGCGCCCGGCATTGGCGCCGTCGATAAGGACGAGATCGTCAAAGGCTACGAGTATCAGAAGGGGCGATACGTGCTGTTCTCGGACGAAGAGTTCGAGGCGCTGAAGGTCGATTCCAAGAAGACGCTGGACATGATCCAGTTCGCCCCGGCCGACACCATCGACCCGATCTATTTCGACAAGCCCTATTACGCCCTACCTGATGGCAAGATGGCCGATGAGCCGTACCGCGTCGTCGTCGAGGCTTTGAAGAAGACGAAAACGGTTGGCCTCGGCCAGATCACCATGCGCGGGCGCTCCTACGTCGCTGCGGTAAAGCCGTATGAGAATGGCCTCGTCGTTGAGACCGTGCACTACGCCGAAGAGATCCGGCCGGCGAAGGCTTTCTTTGATGATCTGCCGAACGGCAAGCTCGACGCTGACCTCGTCGACCTCGCGCAGGAGCTGATCACGCGCAAGAAGGCCAAGTTCGATCCGAACAAGTTCGAGGACGAATACGCCATCGCCATTGAGCGTTTGGTGAAGAAGAAGATCGAGCGCCACGGCGAACTTGTGCTGGACGACCAGGAAGAACCGGCGCGCGACTATGGCGACAACGTCGTCTCGCTCGTCGATGCGCTGAAGAAGTCGCTCTCCAAGAAATCGCCGAAAGCGACGGTGGAGGACGAAGACGAAGAGAAGCCGGCGCCCAAGCGTCGCGCCGCCGCCGAAAAGCGCAAACCCGCCGCACGCGCCAAAGCCCCCGCCAAAGCGCCGGCCAAGCGCGCGAAGAAGTAAGCCGCGCGCATGGCGCGCAAGGCCGCAACTTCGAAGCCGGCGAAAGAAACGCTCGACGCCTACAATAAGAAGCGCGACTTCAAGAAAACGGCTGAACCCGCCGGCGGCACGCTTAAATCCGCAGGCGACATGTTCGTGGTGCAAAAGCACGCAGCGACGCGGTTGCACTATGATTTCCGGCTCGAACATGACGGCGTCCTGCTGAGCTGGGCGGTGCCGCAAGGCCCGAGCTACGACCCGAAGGTCAAGCGCCTCGCCATGCGGACAGAGAACCATCCGCTCGAATACGGCTCGTTCGAGGGTGTGATCCCAAAGGGCGAGTATGGCGCCGGGGCCGTGATCATCTGGGACAGCGGCAAAGTGCGCTGGGTCGCCGATCCGCACGAGACGATGAAGAAGGGTGAGCTCAAATTCATCCTCGACGGCGAGCGGCTGAAGGGCGAGTTTCACTTGGTGAAGATCAAGCCGCGCGAAGGCGAACGCGGCGAGCCGTGGTTGTTGTTCAAATCGAAGAATGACGACTATGCCGGCGCCGACGATCCGATCGCGGGCTCGCTCACCAGCATCGTCTCTGGACGCACGATCGAGGATGTCCGCGCTGACGGCGGCGCACGTTTGTGGACACGTAAGGGCGAGCAAAAGCCGCGCGCGTCGAAGCCGCCAAAATGGGACTTCGTTGAGCCGATGCTCGCGACGCGCGTCGAGGAAGCGCCAGACGGCGACGAGTGGCAGCACGAGATCAAATACGACGGCTATCGCTTGCTCGCCGCAGCCTCGGGCGAGAGCGTCAAACTCTACACACGCAACGGCCTCGACTGGACCGGCAAATTCCAATCCATCGCCGACGCGCTCGCAGCGCTCAAACTGAAAGATGTGCTGATCGACGGCGAAGTAACAGTCGCACAAGCCGATGGCCGCACCGATTTCGGCGCGTTGCAGCGCTCATTAGAAAACGGAGTCGCTAAGGGCGTCACCTATTTCGTGTTCGACATGCTGGCGGACGGCACAAAGGACATCCGCAAACTGCCGCTGAGCGAGCGGCGCGCCCGGTTGGAAAAAGCGCTTGCGAACGCCAAGGCGCCAGTGCGCTTAAGCCCGGTCCTGCACGGCAACGGCCCTGAAGTGTTAGCGGCATTCACCGAACGCGGCTTTGAAGGCGTGATCTCCAAAAGAACAAGCAGCACGTACTCAAGCGGCCGCTCCAAATCGTGGCTGAAAACAAAGGCAGTGAACGAACAGGAATTCGTCATCATCGGCTATCAGCCCTCCGCTAAAGGCCGCGCCTTCGCCTCGTTGATGCTGGCCGATTACGAGGAAGAGAAACTCGTTTATCGCGGCAATGTCGGCACGGGGTTCAACGATAAATCTCTCGCCGACATTTCAGCCAAGCTTGCGAAACTCGCCCGCACTAAACCAGCGCTGACAGTGTCGAAAGAAGCCGCCCGCGGCGCCAAATGGGTCGAACCAAAGCTCGTCGCGCAAGTAAAGTTTGCGGAGCTCACGTCGGATGGCGCCGTCCGCCACGGCGTATTTCTGGGTCTACGCGGCGACAAAAGCGCGAAGGACGTTGTCGCGGAGACTGCGTCTCCGGCCATGAAAACACGCGTCCGACTGACACACCCAAACAAGGTGCTCTTTCCCGACGCGGGCGTCACCAAGGCAGAGCTCGCCGCTTACCTCGATCTCGCCGCCGAACGCATGGCGCCGCATCTTTACGGCCGCCCAGTCAGCCTAGTGCGCGCGCCAGACGGCGTCGGCAAGCAAACCTTCTTCCAAAAGCACGCCATGAAAGGCATGTCCGAGGATATCAAGACCATCCCGATCGCCGAGAGCGACGGCGAAGAGGAACACTACCTCACAATTCCAAACGCACAGGCCCTCGTTTCCTGCGCGCAAATCAGTGCGCTGGAATTCCACCTCTGGGGATCGCGTAACGACGATCTCGAACACCCCGATCGTCTCGTCTTCGATCTCGATCCCGATGAGGGGCTAGACTTTCAGATCGTCAAACGCGCCGCGTTCGACATCAAAGCCCTGCTCGACTCCGCCGACCTGCCCTCCTTTGCGATGATCACCGGCGGCAAGGGCGTCCACATCGTCCTCAATCTCAAGCGCCGCCACGAATGGGAGGATGTGAAAGGGTTCGCCATGGCGCTGGCCGAACAAGTTGAGCGGCTCGACCCAAAGCGCTTCGTCGCCAACATGTCGAAGGCCAAGCGTGTCGGGCGCATCTTCGTCGACTATCTGCGCAACGGCCGCGGCGCGACCGCGATAGCGCCCTATTCGCCCCGCGCGCGCGGAACGGCGCCGATCGCGGTTCCGGTAAGCTGGAGCGAACTCAAAACCATCCCCTCAGCCTCCGCCTTCAAACTGCGCGACATGCCAGCGCGCCTCGCTGCGCCCGACCCGTGGGCCGATTACGCCAAAACCAGCGTCTCGCTCACCAAAGCCGCGCGCGCCAAACTTGGCCTCGACTAGGCGTTTGATCACCGCCGCCGCCATGCTACGGAGGCCCAAAGGGAGACCCATCATGCGCCGGATTGCTATCGCCTTTGCACTCACCCTCGCCGCGTGCGGTCAGCAAGAGCAAGCGCCGGAAGCGCCGGCGGAGGAAACGGTCGTGGTTCGCGTGCCGCCGCCCTGGTTCATTTGCGACTCGATCAACCAGCCGGCGATCATCGTCTTCGAGCGCACCGGCGCTGACGTGCGCACGGCCGAGTACGACAAGCCCAACGGCGCGATCGTCCAACGCATAGGCTATTTCGTCGGCGAAGAAGAAGGCGCCGCAGGCAGCGTCATGACCGAGCTGATCCGCGACGAAGGCTCCGACGGCGCGATCCGCCAAATCAATCCCGGCATGCTGGCGACGCCTGGCTCGGCTTATACGTTGCCGTTCACCTCCGTGCGTCTCGACAATCGCGACATCGAATGCCGTTGGATGCCGCGCACGCGCGTGACCGGATTCACCGGCCGCCGCAGCTTCGTCGTCTCCGAAGATGCAAGCGGCGATCTCATCTACAATTCCTACAATTTCGCCGACGCAGCCGGCGCGCGCCGCATCGATGTCAGCGACAATGGCCGCACCACGAACTTCTCCGTCGAAGTGCGCGACGGCGCCGAGTCACAAACACCGCAAGCGCTGACCTACACATTCGAGACCCAAGGTTTCCGCTATGTGATCACGCTGAATCGCGACGGCACCGGCACACTCGACGCCTTCCAGAACGGCACTCTGCTGCAGTCCGAAGAACTCATCGGCTACCAGCAAGGCACCGCTGCGGCGACCGCGCAATAATTTCACGAACGAGAACCCGCATGACCACTTTCGCCACCTTTGAAAAAGCCGGCCGCGTCGCCATCGTGACGCTGAACCGGCCAGAGAGCCGCAACGCCATCGCCACGCAGCAAGATTGCGATGATCTCGCCGGCGCGCTCTGGCAAGCCAATGACGATGCCGACATCAACGCCGTCATCCTCACCGGCGCCGGCAAATCGTTCTGCGCCGGCGGCGATCTGAAGGCGATCCGTGAGCGCACCGGCATCGGTCCGCGCGCCACGCCTGACGGCACCCGCGCGAACTATCGCCGCGGCGTGCACTCGATCATCAAAGCGCTCGCCGACATAGAAGTCGCGACCATCGCCGCGATCAACGGTCACGCCATCGGCCTTGGCCTCGACATCGGCGTGCTTTGCGACATCCGATTGGCCGGCGCGTCGGCGAAGATGGCGTCGAGCTTCGTCAAAGTCGGCATCATTCCGGGAGACGGCGGCGCCTGGATCTTGACCAACGCGATCGGCGCATCGCGAGCCGCTGAGCTGGTCCTCACCGGCGACACTATCGACGCTGATGAAGCCGCGCGCGTTGGCCTCGTCAGCCGCGTCGTGCCGGATGATCAGCTGATGGACGAAGCGCGCAAGTTGGCCGAACGCATCGCCGTCAATCCCCCGCGCACCGTGCGGCTCGCCAAGCGCCTCTTGCGTGAAGCGCAACATGGCCGCCTCTCCGACGTGCTCGAACTCTCCGCCGCCTTCCAGGCGCTTGCGCACGAAACCGCCGATCACAAAGAAGCGGTCGATGCGTTTACAGAAAAGCGCCCGCCGAAATTTACTGGCGCTTGATGCCATCTCCAAAACCGCCCCTGGCGGTCGATCTCGACGGCACGTTGATCAGGGGCGATCTGTTCGGCGAAGCGATGCTGCGCCTCGTATTCGCAAAGCCATGGAAGCTGCCGCTGCTACTGCTCTGGCTGCTGCGCGGGCGGGCGCACGCGAAAGCAACGCTCGCAATTGAGTTTCCGCCGAATGTTGCCGCGCTGCCGTACGACCAACGCTTAATCGAATGGCTCCGCGAAGAGCATGCTACCGGACGCGAGATCGTACTCGCCACCGCCTCCGATCAACGCGCGGCGCAGCTAGTGGCTGATCATGTCGGCGTCTTCGACCGCGTGTTTGCGTCAGACGGGCGCACAAACTTGAAGTCACGCAAAAAAGGCGAAGCATTGGCCGCGGCCTATCCTGGCGGCTTCGTTTACGCCGGCAATGAGCACGCTGATCTCAAGGTGTGGTCGCAGGCGCGCGGCGCGGTCACCTGCAATTGCGCTCCAGGCTTCGCCCGGAACGCAGCTGCGCGCTTCGAGATAGAGCGCGATTTTCCGCGCGAACATAATCCCCTTCGCGCGCTGCTAACTGGCATCCGCCCGCGGCATTGGGCGAAAAACCTGCTCGTATTCATTCCCATGCTCGCCGGCCAGGGCTGGTTCGACGCCGGAGCTGTGCGCAATGCTTGGCTCGCCTTCGCTGCGCTCAGCTTGATCGCGTCCAGCGTCTATCTCGTGAACGACGCAGCCGACATCGAGTCAGATCGCCGCCACCCGCGCAAACGCACGCGCCCGTTCGCAAGCGGCGCCGCTTCGCCCATCGCTGGTCTGACGCTTGCCGCGCTGCTTCTTACCGGCGGACTCGCACTCGGGGCGCTCAGCGGCGCCGGCGCGTGGATTGTCGCTTATCTCATCGCGGCGACGCTCTACACGTTTGTATTGAAGCGTATTGTGATCTTAGACGTGTTCATCCTCGCGGCGCTCTACGGCCTGCGCGTCGTCATCGGCGGCGAAGCGACGGGCTATATCGCCAGCGATTGGCTCATCGCCTTCAGCGGCTTCTTCTTCCTTAGCCTTGCGATGGTCAAACGCGCCGCCGAAGTGGACGCGCTGCAAGCCAACCTCGTCGGCCGCGGCTATCGCGCAGGTGACGGGCCGGTGCTGAAACGTTTCGGCGCCGGCGTTGGCGTGATCTCTGCCCTGGTTCTGGCGCTTTACCTGCAAGACGCAACAAACGCCGCGCGTTATGAGTCACCGCATTTCCTGTGGGCGCTGCCGGCGATTGTGCTGCTCTGGTTCGCGCATGTTTGGCTCAAGGTCGAGCGGCGCGAGATGCATGACGATCCGCTGCTGTTCGCGCTGCGCGATCCTGTGTCTTGGGGGGCGCTTGTCGCAGTGGCGATTGCCTTCGCGGCGGCGGTGCTGCTCTAGCGAAACACGATGTAGCGGGCGCCCAGAAAATTCCACGACAAGATCAGCGCCACTGCAATGATCTGCGCCGGGATGTACCACAATCCCCACGCAATCAGCGCCGCCATGATCGCGCCATTCAGAAAAATGCCGACCGCATAGAGCGCCGCATACTTCGCAAACGTCGCGCCGAGCGATCCGCGCTTCTCAAAAGTGAAGCGTCGGTTCAGGCTGAAGCTGACCACAACGCCAAAACAGTACGCGATAGTCGATGCCAATACCGGCCCGATGCCGCCCCACTCCACCAGCGCGATCAGCACGGCAAAGTGTACAGCTGTGGCCGCTACGCCGGCGAGCGCGAAGCGCCACACTTGCCGCGCAAGGGCGCTTTCGCGAAAGCGACGGAGCTGGTCCGAGATCATGATCGGGGCGTAGGCCAGCGCCGCCGCTGCTGCAAGAGCACGCGCTTGCGCACGCGCGTGCCTTGGCCGATGTTCGCGCCAGGAGAGCGCACATGATCCGGGTTGGCATTGGCGGTTGGAGCTACGAGCCGTGGGAGAAGACGTTCTATCCGTCCGATCTGCCGGCCGCGAAGCAGCTCGAATATGCGGCCAAGCACGTGACCGCCATCGAGATCAACGCCACCTTCTACCGCACGCAGAGCGCCACCTCGTTCAAGAAATGGGCGGCGGCGACGCCGGACGATTTCATGTTCTCGGTGAAAGCGCCGCGCGCCGCCGTGCAGCGCAAAGATCTCCGCGAAGCGGCGCAATCGATCGAATGGTTCTTCAATAGCGGCGTCAGCGAACTGGGCTCAAAGCTCGGGCCGATCTTCTGGCAAATGGCGCCCTACAAGAAATTCGACGCCGCCGAAATGAATGCGTACTTCGACATGCTGCCGGCGAAGCTCGGCAAGCTGAAACTACGCCACGCCATCGAAGTGCGGCATGAGAGCTTTGCCTGCGATGAGTTCATGGCGCTCGCGAAGAAGCGCAACATCGCGGTGGTCACGGTAGAGTCGGAGAAGCATCCGCTCATCGTCGAACCCACAGCCGATTTCGCGTACGCCCGCCTCGAACTTACGCAAGCCGACGAGCCGACCGGCTATCCGAAAGCCGCGCTAAAGAAGTGGGCCAAAACCGCGCGCGATTGGGAAAAGACCGGCGACGTGTTCCTCTACTTCATCAGCGGCGCCAAAGAGCGAAACCCCGCCGCCGCGCAGGCGATGTTGGCCTTGTTGAAGGCGTAACGCCCACAACAGAGCCACAAATTAACCGGATTGAAGCGCGTTCATGCTTCGTTAGTACGCTCATGTCCGAAAACCGCATTGGCCATATTCGCATCACGTCCCACCCAGGGGCTGGCGCGCCGTTGCGCTTCCCGATTGTGTGGGGCGCTAGCACTGCGCAAGAACGCGGCCCGGTGATCGGCGCGGCAACCGCAGACCGCAACGCCATCGGCGCGTACGGCGGCGCATATTCAGTCTATCGAGCGCTCGCGGTTTCCGCTGGTGCGCTCAATCCGAACCAACGCCCTGACCTTACCGACACCGCGCCGACATTCACGTTCGGCCCGTTCGAGCAATGGCAAGGCGCACACAAAATCGTCGCGCTCGATCCGTGGGGACACCGCGTCGCAGAGGACTTCAAAGCGGAGATCGAAAGCGGCGTAGATATTCGTCCGACCATCGCCGTCACCAAAGCGCGCTTGTCGCTGCCTGAAGTGCGCGAAGCTATCAGCAAGGGCCGGCTGAAGGTCGACGGCGCTGTCGTGCACGCCAGCGGCGATGTCGCCGTCACCAAGGCCGCTATCGATCCGGTTTGGCATTTACCCGGCATCGCCGAACGCTTCGGCGTCAGCGAAGAAAAGCTGCGCCACACCTTGTTCGAGCAAACCGGCGGCATGTACCCCGAACTGGTGACGCGCCCCGATCTCAGCGTCTTCCTGCCGCCAATCGGCGGCATCACGCTCTACATGTTCGGCGATCCCGCCGCGATCGCAGACCCCGCACGCCGCCTCACCTGCCGCGTTCACGACGAATGCAACGGCTCCGACGTGTTCGGCTCCGACATCTGCACCTGCCGCCCATACCTCACGCACGGCATCGAAGAATGCATCGTGGAAGCCCAAGCCGGCGGCGCAGGGCTCATCGTTTATAATCGCAAGGAGGGCCGCGCCCTCGGCGAGGTGACGAAATTCCTCGTCTACAACGCACGCAAGCGCCAACCCGGCGGCGACCAAGCCGCCACGTACTTCGAACGCACCGAATGCGTCGCCGGCGTGCAGGACGCGCGCTTCCAGCAATTGATGCCGGATATCCTGCACTGGCTCGGCATCAAGCACATCGATCGCTTCGTCTCAATGTCGAACATGAAGCATGATGCCATCACCGGTTCGGGGATTAGCATCGGCGAACGCGTGCCGATCCCGCCGGAACTTGTGCCGCCGGATGCGAGCGTCGAGCTCGAGGCGAAGAAGGCCGCTGGCTATTTCACGCCGGACTCTACGGCCGAAGATTTGACCCGCGTCGTTGGCCGTGACCTCAAAGATTTCTGACGCCGCCGAAGCGCGCGCGCTACTCAGCGCCGCCGCCGTGCGCGCGAAAACGGATGAGCTGTTCGCACTCGCCGAGCGTGACGCGCTGGCCGAATGGACGCTTCATCTCAATGCGCTTCCCGCCTGCGCGGACTACGTCGCCACAATCGTACGCCAGCGTTACCCCACACTCGACGTGCCCTTCCACGCTCGCTGGCGCCATTTCGTGTTCGCCGGCCGCGATCTCTGGCGTGAGACGGCAAGCCATGCGCACTGGCGCGATCAGCACGCGCACGCCCGCGCCGCTTTTGATCTGGCAATCACCTCCGTCCTCCTCGACGCCGGCGCCGGCCCAGCTTGGCGCTTCCGTGATCCAAACACAGACATCGTCGCTGCACGATCGGAGGGGTTGGCGCTTGCAAGTCTGCGCCTATTCGAATGGGGTGGCTTCTCCGCCGATCCCGCCGATCCGCTGCGCGCCGACGCCGAAGCGCTTGCCCGCATCGACGCAGCCTCGTTGGGCGATGCTTTCCAAGTCGACCCACGAAATCCGCTGCAAGGCCTCGACGGCCGCGCACGTCTGCTCAATCGCCTCGGCCAAGTCGTAGATGCGCGGCCTGACCTGTTCGCGCGCGAAGACACGCCGCGTCCTGGCGGCTTGTACGATGTCTTGCGCGTCCGCGCGCAGGACGGAAAACTCCCGGCCGCCGCCATTCTCGATGCGCTGCTCGACGGCTTAGGCGACATCTGGGAGAGCCGCCCGCGCGTGCTTGGCGTGCCGCTCGGCGATTGCTGGCCGACGCCGAACTATGGCTACGTGCCGCTGCACAAACTCTCGCAATGGCTGGCCTATTCGCTGATCGAACCACTGCAACGCGCCGGCGTCGAAGTTACCGACATCAACGGCCTCACGGGCCTCGCCGAATATCGCAATGGCGGCCTCTTCGTGGATATGGGCGTACTCGCGCCCCGCGATCCTGAAGCACTCGCGCGCATGCACGACGTTTCCGATCCGATTGTCGTCACCTGGCGCTCACTCACGGTAGCACTACTTGATCGCATCGCGCCGTTGGTGCGCGAACGCCTCGGCGTCAGCGCGGAGCAGTTTCCGCTGGCGCGCGTCCTCGAAGGCGGCACCTGGGCTGCCGGCCGAGCCATCGCGCGCGAGAAACGTCCCGACGGCGGCCCGCCCCTTCTCATTCACAGCGATGGCACGGTGTTCTGATGAAAGACGTCACGATCGTCGATCACCCCTTGGTGCAGCACAAACTTACCATCCTGCGCGACAAGGAAACATCCACGCGCACGTTCCGCGCGTTGCTGCAGGAGATTTCCGCGCTGCTGTGCTACGAAGTCACGCGTGACTTGCCGCTCCAGAACGTTGAAGTCGAAACACCCATCGGCGGCACGCAGGGCCGGACGCTCGCCGGCAAGAAATTGGTTTTCGCGCCAATCCTGCGCGCCGGCATGGGCATGCTCGACGGCATGCTTGAGCTTGTGCCCTCCGCGCGCGTGGCGCATATCGGGCTCTATCGCGATCCGAAGACCCTGAAGGCCGTCGAATACTATTTCAAAGCGCCGAGCGATATTTCGGAGCGGCTCGTCATCGTCATCGATCCGATGTTAGCGACGGGCCACACCGCCATCGCTGCGATCGATCGGCTGAAGGAAGTCGGCGTCAAAGACATCCGCTTTGCTTGCGTGCTCGCAGCGCCCGAAGGTCTCGATCTGCTCCGCGGCTATCATCCCGACGTCGCCATCTGGACCGCGTCCGTCGATGAGCGCCTCAACGATCACAGTTACATCGTGCCCGGCCTCGGCGATGCAGGCGACCGCATCTACGGCACTAAGTAGTCAGACGACCTGAAAGCCGTGTGGGAATGGCTCGCTCTCGTCGATCCATATCTCATTGCGGCTGGTTGCGTAGGCAGAGCCCTCGATCGACGGGATTATGGCGCGCTGACCGGCTATCTCCGTCTCCGCTTCGACGCGGCCGATGAAGCGGCTTCCGATATAGCTCTCGTGCACGAACGCTTCGCCAACACTGAGGCGGCCTTTGGCGTGCAGATGCGCGAGCCGCGCTGACGTGCCGGTGCCGCACGGGCTACGATCGATGGCTTTGTCGCCATAGAAGACCGCATTGCGCCCATGCGCGCCTTCACCCTTCGGCGCGTCGGCCCAAAGAACGTGGCTCACGCCGCGAATGGTCGGATCGAGCGAATGCACCGGCTCGATCTGCTCGCACACCAAATGGCGGATAATCGGCGAAAGCGAAAGAATGCGCGCGGCGCCGAGATCGTCGAGCCCGCGATAGGCGCCTTGCGGTTCGATGATGGCATAGAAGTTGCCGCCATACGCAATGTCGACGCTGAGCGCGCCAAAGCCCGGCACATCGATGCGCACGTCGCTCGCCGCCAGATAACTCGGCACATTGGTGATGCGCACGCTGCGGACGCGGTCGCCGTCTTGCTGGTATTCGAGCGCAATCGCTCCCGCGGGCACATCCGCCACGAACCGCCCCGGCGTGCGCGGCTTGATCAGCCCTTGCTCCCTACCGAACGTTACGATGCCAATCGTGCCGTGTCCGCACATCGGCAGGCAGCCGCTGGTCTCGATAAACAAAATGCCGACATCCGCCTCGGGGCTGCACGGCGGATAAAGAAAGCCACCGCTCATCATGTCGTGCCCGCGCGGCTCAAAGCAGAGGCCGGTGCGAATCCAATCGTAGCGCGCGAGAAAGTCCTGCCGACGCTCGCTCATCGTCTCGCCGCGCAGTTCGGGCGCACCTTTGATAACGAGCCGTACCGGATTGCCCGCCGTGTGGCCGTCGATGCAGTGAAAGGTGTGCCGTGTCACGCCACACCTTTCAGCTTAGGCCGCGTCGCTGCCGCTTTCTCGACCATTTCGATCACTTGCGCCCGGCGAGCGCCGGTGAGCAGATAGCGGGGCGGTCGCACGCGCTCGCTTCCGCGCCCCATCACCTGCTCCGCCAGCTTGATCGACTGCACCAGATCATGGTCAGCATCCAAATGCAGCAGCGGCATGAACCACCGATAGATCGCCAGCGCCGTTTTCAGATCGCCCGCGAGCGCCGCCTCATAGAGCGCGATCGATTCTTTCGGGAAGGCATTGGTGAGCCCTGACACCCAGCCCCGCGCGCCGAGCAACAAGCCTTCGAGCGCAACATCGTCGAGACCCGCGAACAGTACGTAACGATCGCCGAGCGCGTTATAGAGATCGGTGAAGCGGCGCGTATCTGGCGCGCTTTCCTTCAAGCACACGATGTTCGGCTGATCGGAAAGCCGCTTCATGGCCTCAACGCTGACGCTCACCCGATACGCTGGCGGATTGTTGTAGAGCATGATCGGCAGCGCCGTCGCCTGCGCCACGGCGCGGAAGTGCGCGACCAACTCCTCTTCCGCCGGCACATACACCATCGCCGGCAACAGCATCAGCCCATCGGCGCCGAGCTTCTCGGCATCACGCGCGAACGCGATTGCGCGGTTTGTATCCAGCTCCGCAACGCCGGCCATCACCGGGGCGCGCTTACCGACGGCCTCCACCGCCGCGCGCAACACGTCACGCTTTTCCTCGGGCAAAAGCGAATTGTTTTCCCCCACCGTGCCCATGACGATGAGGCCATGCACGCCGTCGCGCACCAATGCATCCTGCACGCGTTGCGTTTCGGCGATGTCGACGGACAGATCCGGCGCGAACTGTGTCGTCGCCGCGGGAAAAACACCGGCCCAGTCTACGCGCATCGAAACCTCACTTGCCAATGAGCCGAACCTATACGATCCATCGCCGTCATGAAATCCATTCTGGTGATCGGCGGCGGGCTCGTCGGTGCGGCCTCGGCGCTGCAGCTGCAGACCGCCGGCATCCAAACCACTTTGATCGATCCCGGCGACAAACGCCGCGGCGCCTCGTTCGGGAATGCGGGACACATCGGCACGGAGCAAGTTAGCCCGTGGTCGAGTTGGGAGAACGTGCGCCGCTCTCCGCGATCGAGCTTCCTTGTAGGCGGGCCGCTCGATTTCCGCTGGCGCGACGCGGCGCTGCTGGCGCCGTGGGTACAGCGCTTTCTGAGCTCGTGTAGCCCGGCGCATTTTGCGCGCGGGCAAGCAGCGCTTGCAGCGATCCTGAGCGACGCGCTTGGTGCTTGGCATCGCGTTGCGGCGCTCGCTGGCGCGCCGGGTTTGGTGATTCCGCACGGACACGCGACCGTCTGGATGAAACCTGAAGCTGCTGACCGTGGTCGCGGCGCGTTTGGCGAGGCGCCCGCTGGGCCGGCAAAGACACGCGAGATGAATGGGGCGGAGCTTGCGCGCTACGTGGCGGTGCTACGCGCACCGCCAATCGCAGGCGTGCTGTTTGAAGGCACCGGCCAAGTCAGCGAGCCACAAGCGGCGCGCGATGCGATGCTGGCGGCGTTCACCGCAGCGGGCGGCGATATCGTTGCGGATAGCGTCATGCGCGTTGAGACAAATGCGCGTGTGACACTACAAGACGGCGCAACGCGCGAGGCGGACGCGCTGCTAATCGCGGCAGGCGCATGGTCTGGACGCTTGATGCAGCAGCTCGGAATCAACGCGCCCGTCATCGGCGAGCGCGGCTATCACCTGCAAAGCGCCGACACCGACTGGCCCTTCGATTTGCCGACGACCGTTTTCGAAGAAAACTTCGTCGTCTTCACCCGCTTCACCAGCGGCCTGCGCGCCACCAGCTTTCTGGAGTTCGGCTCACCCGACGCGCCGGGCGACGCACGCAAATGGGCGCTGCTGCAACGGCGCATCGCCGATCTCGGCGTACGCTTCTCCCCCGAACCCGATCGCTGGGTCGGCTCGCGGCCAACGCTGCCGGACTATGTGCCCGCGATCGGCCGCTTAGAACGCGCGCCGAAAGTACTCTACGCCTTCGGCCACGCGCATCTGGGTCTGACGATGGCGCCAATCACTGCGGAGTTGGTTCTAGCGCTGGCGACGGACCAAGCGCCGGCGATTGACCTCGCGCCGTTTGCGATCGAGCGGTTCAGCTGAATCCCGAGAGCGCAGGCCTTCAAGCCCGCAAGCGCGGCTGAAGCCGCACGGCCATGGCTAGCGCAAACTATCGTTGATCTTATCCAAATCAGCCACGCTCGGAATCAAATCCGCATCCGTCAGCTTGTTCAGCGGCACGGATACGGTGTTCATGCCGTCGTGCAGATCGTGCGCATTCGGATCGACGAAGAGCAACCCCGTCACGATCTCACCATCCGCCGCCTTACGCGCCAAATACGCGAGCGCCGCATTGCGATCGGTTGAATCGTAATCATCGGCGATCTTACGCAGGCGCAAAATTGAGCCGTCGTGCTGCGTGACTTCCTTCAGTTCACCCGGCGCGTAATCCGCCCGGATTGGCGCACGCGGGCTGATCACGTCCATACGGTTCACCGCGTCATTGTGTTCGCGCACATAATCGAAGCTCTTAGTCGAGCCGACATGGTTGTTGAACGCCACGCAGGGGCTGAGCACATCGAGGATCGCTGTGCCCTTGTGCGAGAGCGCGCCCTTAATCAACGGCACCAGCTGAGTTTTGTCACCCGAGAACGAGCGCCCCACATACGTCGCGCCCAGCTGCAACGCCAGCATCACGAGATCGATCGGGTTGTCCTTATTCTCTGCGCCCTTCTTGGCTTTGGAGCCACGATCAGAGGTGGCCGAGAACTGGCCCTTTGTGAGCCCATACACGCCGTTATTCTCGACGATGTAGGTCATGTTCACACCGCGCCGCACTGCATGCGCAAATTGGCCGAGGCCAATCGAAGCTGTGTCGCCATCGCCGGAGACGCCAAGATAAATCAGATCGCGCGCCGCAATGTTTGCGCCGGTGAGTACGGACGGCATGCGGCCGTGCACTGCGTTGAAGCCGTGCGCGGGGCTGACGAAATAGTCCGGCGTCTTGGATGAGCAGCCGATGCCCGAGAATTTCGCCAGCCGATGCGGCGCGAGATCAATCTCGAAGCACGCTTGGATAATCGAAGCGCTGATCGAATCGTGGCCGCAGCCTGCGCACAATGTCGAGATGCGCCCTTCATAGTCGCGCCGCGTGAAGCCGAGCGCGTTCTTCTCAAGCGAGGGGTGATGCAGCGATGGCTTGGCGATGTAGGTCATTCTGCATTCTCCCGCAGCGTGGCCTGCCCGGCCTGCAGCTTTTCGGTGATGTCTTTGATGATGAACCGCGCCGTGATCGGCGTGCCGTCATAGTGCAACACGGAAACGAGCCGCGCCGGATGCACGCCGCCTTCATTGACCAGCAGCGATTTCAGCTGCGCATCGCGATTCTGCTCGACCACGAACACTTGCTCATGGTCGCGGATAAATTCGAACACATCATCGCTGAACGGAAAGCCACGCACACGCATCGCATTGAGATGGATGCCCTGGCCCTCGAGCGCCGCGAGCGCCTCTTCCATCGCAGGATCGGTAGAGCCCATATAGATGACGCCGTCGGGCGTGCGTTTCGGCGCTTTCTTCACGATCGGCGCCGGCACGTGGGACTTCATCGTCTCCCATTTGCGCAGCAGCCGCTCCATGCCCTCTACGTAGTCGACGCCGCGCTCTGTATAGCGCGCATCCTTGTCGTGACTGGAGCCGCGGGTGAAATAGCTGCCCTTGGTCGGGTGCGTGCCGGGATACGTCCGATACGGCACCGCGTCGCCATCGACATCGCGGTAGCGCCCGAAGGCAACGCCCTGCTCCAAGTGTTCGTAGCTCAACACCTTGCCGCGATTGAGTTTGCGCGTTGGGTCCCATTTGAACGGCTCGGTCAGCCATTCCTGCATGCCGATATCGAGCTCGAGCATGACGAAGATCGTGGTCTGGAAAAAATCCGCGAGATCGAATGCAAGCGCGCCGAACTCGAACGCTTCGGTCGGATTGCCGGGAAACAGCATCGGATGCTTGGTGTCGCCGTGGCTGGCGTAAGCCGCGAGCAGCAAGTCAGATTGCTGCGTCCGCGTCGGCATTCCCGTCGACGGCCCGCCGCGCTGCACATCGAAAATCACAGCAGGAATTTCAGCGTAATAGGAGAAGCCGACAAATTCGTTCATCAGCGAAATGCCCGGCCCGGATGTGCAGGTGAACGCGCGTGAACCCGCCCAGCCGGCGCCCATCACCATACCGATCGACGCAATTTCGTCTTCCGCCTGCACGATGGCGAACTTGTTCGTGCCGTCGGCCTCCGTGCGGAGCTTCGTGCAATATTTCTGGAAGCCCTCGGCCAACGAGGTTGAAGGCGTGATCGGATACCAGGCGCAGAACGTCGCGCCGCCATAGACGGCGCCCAGCGCAGCAGCCTCATTGCCCTCAACAAAGATGCGGTCGCCTACTTTGTCCGTGCGTTTCACTCTGAGGCCAATCGGCGCGAGATGCTGTTCGGCATACGCGCGGCCAAGTTCGAACGCCTTGAAGTTCGGCTGGATCAACTTGTCCTTGCCCTTGAACTCCTCGGTCAGCAGCTGCTTCACCACCTCCGCCTCAAAGCCGAGCAACTGCGCCAGCACGCCGACATAGCAAATGTTCTTGAACAGCTGCCGTTCGCGCGGGTTGATAAACTCGGATGCGATCAACTCCGTCAGCGGCGCGCCGATAATGGTGATGTCGTCGCGAAACTTCGAAGCCGGCAGCGGCTTGGACGAATCGTAGATGAGATAGCCGCCCGGCATGATCTCCTTCACGTCGCCGTCCCAGGTCTGCGGATTCATCGCCGCCATGAGATCGACACCGCCGCGCCGGCCAAGCCAGCCCGCTTCGGAGACCCGAATTTCGTACCAAGTCGGCAGACCTTGGATGTTCGACGGGAAGATGTTGCGCGCGCCCACGGGGATGCCCATGCGCAGCAGCACTTTGGCGAATAATCCGTTGGCGCTGGCCGAACCCGAACCATTCACGTTGGCGAATTTGACGACGAAATCGTTCGTCGCGGCGATCGGCTTCGACAAGGAGGGCGCCTCGCTAGAGGTCAGGCGCGCGGCAGCCAGCCCACCGCGTGTGACCGTCCCTCAATAGCGGGTCACGGCAGCCAAATGAAGGGGCCGGATCAGGAAACGCCGCTACCCGGCGGAGGCCGCAGCGCCGCGCCCGGCCGGCGGGGCTGAGCCGCTAAACACGATGGCGGCGTTACTGAACGCCCGCCTGTAGCGAGCCAAGCGCTCGAAACTGATGGTCCGATAGCCCAGGACCGGCTCTACGGCCACGAACGTATCGTCCTCGTAGCCGACGATCAGGATGTAATGATTGACCATCGCGGTGTTGGTCCATTGCGAGACGTCGGCCACCCGCGAGGTGATAATGTTGGACGGCACACCCAGCACCGGCACGTTCGCGCCCGGCAACGACCACGTCTGCACGAAGACCGAAGGCACCCGTACCGGGACAACGACCGGACGCCCTGCTTCCAATTCGCGGATGATATCGTCCTGGCTCAAGCGAACGCCGCTGGCCGTGAGGCCATATTGGCGCGCCAACGTCATCATCTCATTGATGTTGTAGCCATCGCGCGCAGCAGGCGTGTGCGCCGCGAAGATCGCATCGCCAGTGACTGTGCCATCGCCGCGCCAGTAATTCACAACGCTGGCGAGCACATGGGCGCCGCACGCAGAGGGATCGGTCTGCCGATCATGCGTAACCGGCAATACCAGCGTATCCGGCGGATCAACGGACCTGCCGATAAGCTCAAAACTATTGTTGGAGCTGCGCTGCGCGAAAGTGCCGATGTCCGACACCGGCGCCGTCGCGCAAGCCGCAAGCCCCAACAACAGCGGAGCGACGAAGATCCGTCGCTTCAGCATTAGGTGGCGGCAACCACCACGATCAGCACGACGAGGCCGATAATCAGCCATTGGCTGTTGCTGAATTGGCCGGCGTTCATTTGCGCGGCTTCTTCCGGCGTGATCGTCTGCACGGTGTAACCGGCGGCTTGATACGCGGCGACTTGATCAGCGTCTTGCGCCGAGAGGCCGTAGCGTTGCAGTTCGTCGGTGGAGAAAGTTTGCGCTTCGACGGAGCGGAATTGCTGCGCCGGTTCCTGCGCGAAAGCGGCCGGAGCCGATACCGAAGCGAATGCGAGAGAAAGCGCGAGCGCGCTGGTGAGACCGAATTTCATGGGGATTCCCCTTAAGGTTGCTCAAACGTACGATGATGAGCGGCGCCGAAGGCCTGCCTAAAGGTCGTTACGCCGTCTTTTTGGCGGCCGCCTGTTCTGGCGGTCGCAAACGCGCGCCTAAGCACGCCCACACACAAATGCCACGACGGCCATTACGCCATCGCACCTCACAGACAGACGCGTGGGGCGGTAAATCGTTCCCTATTTAGCTAGGGCTGGTTCGCGCTTTTGTGTTTTAGGCGATTTCGGCGCGCATCCGGCCTGCGTGACGTCCAGATAGAAGTGCTGCATGTCCCACGCACCGGTTGGGCAACGTTCCGCACACAGCCCGCAATGCAGGCAAACATCTTCGTCTTTTGCCATGATGCGCCCGGTTTTCAGGCCATCGGCAATGTAGAGGTCCTGCGTAAGATTGGCCGCGGGCGCGGTGAGACGCTCACGCAGTTCAGTTTCTTCGCCATTATCCGTGAACGTAATGCAATCCATCGGGCAAATATCGACGCAGGCGTCACATTCGATGCAGAGCGGCGCGGCGAATACCGTCTGAATATCACAGTTCAGGCAGCGTTGCGCTTCCTTGTACCCGAGCAGCGGATCGAAGCCCTTCTCGACTTCCACCTTCACATTGCGCAGCGCCACTTCCGGCTCGACCATCGGCACTTTGTAGCGAAGGTCGAGCGACACATCGTTGTCGTACGCCCATTCGTGGATGCCCATTTTGGTCGAAATCATCGACGTACCCGGCGGCAAGCGATCGCGCACATCCTTGTCATTGCAGAACAGATCGATCGACACCGCCGCATCGTGGCCGTGCGCCACCGCCCAGATGATGTTCTTCGGCCCAAACGCGGCGTCGCCGCCAAAGAACACATTCGGCAGTGAAGATTGGAACGTCACCTGATCGACAACCGGCATCCCCCACTTGTCGAACTCCATACCGAGATCACGTTCGATCCACGGGAAAGAATTCTCCTGGCCGACTGCCATCAGCACATCGTCGCACTCATAATGCACATCAGGCTCGCCCGACGGCTCAAGCTTCTTGCGCCCGTCCTTCTCCACCCAATGCATCTTGGTGAACCAGACGCCGGTGAGCTTGCCATTCTCGTGCGTGAACTCACGCGGATTGAGGAAGTTGATGATCGGAATGCCTTCGTGCTGGGCGTCCTCTTTTTCCCAAGGCGAGGCCTTCATCTCATCGAAGCCCGAGCGCACGATGACTTTCACATCCTCACCGCCCAAGCGGCGCGAGGTGCGGCAGCAGTCCATCGCAGTATTTCCGCCGCCTAGAACGATAACGCGCTTGCCGATCGTATCGACGTGTTCGAACGAAACGCTCGACAACCAATCAATGCCGATATGCACGTTAGCGCCGGCTTCTTTCTGCCCCGGCAAATCGAGATCACGCCCGCGCGGAGCGCCAGTGCCAACGAAAACCGCGTCCCAGCCCTGCGCCAGAAACTCTTTCAGTGAATTCACGCGCGTGCCGAAGTGCGTCACCGGCTCGTAGCGCAAAATGTAATTCACCTCTTCGTCGATCACGCTTTCCGGCAGCCGGAAACGCGGGATCTGCGTGCGGATCATGCCTCCGCCCTTCGCGTCGGCGTCGAAGATGTGAACTTCATAGCCAAGCGGCAAAAGATCACGCGCCACCGTCAGCGACGCCGGCCCTGCGCCGATGCAGGCCACGCGCTTGCCATTCTTCGTCGCTGCCTTCGGCGGCAGCATATGTTCGATCTCGCCTTTATTGTCGGCGGCGACCCGTTTCAGCCGGCAGATCGCCACCGGCTCCGGCTTGCCATCCGCATCCTCGACGCGCCCACGCCGGCACGCCGGCTCACACGGCCGATCGCACGTGCGCCCGAGCACGCCGGGAAACACGTTCGACTTCCAATTGATCATGTACGCGTCGGCGTAACGCTGCGCCGCGATCAGCCGGATGTATTCCGGCACTGGCGTATGCGCGGGGCACGCCCATTGGCAGTCCACGACCTTGTGGAAATAGTCAGGGTTAGTGATGTCGGTGGGCTTCAAGCGGGCGCTCCGTGATTGGCCGCAAACTACTCCGCACCGGAGCGGCCCGGCAATCGCTAAGCGCTTGATCGCAAGTCATTCACTGGCGATGGTCCGCCCGCATGAAACACGGCTGGCACTTCTGGATCGACCGCGGCGGCACCTTTACCGACGTCGTCGCCCGCGCGCCGGACGGTCGCGAAGTGGTCAAGAAGCTGCTTTCGGTCAATCCGGGCCGCTATGAGGACGCCGCACTCGAAGCGATGCGACTCATTCTCAAAGAGAATGGCGACAGCTTCGCCGATATTGCCGAAGTGAAGCTCGGCACCACCGTCGCCACCAACGCCCTGCTTGAGCGCAAAGGCGCCGATGTGGTGCTGGTCGTAACCGAAGGCTTTGGCGACGCGCTGGAGATCGGCGTGCAAGCTCGGCCGCAGATCTTCGCACGCCACATCGTCAAACCCGATTTGTTGCACCGCCGCATAATCGAAGTGCGCGAGCGCGTGACAGCTGAAGGCGAGGTGCTGACACCGCTCGATGAGCCCCAAGCCCGCACCGCACTGCAACATGCGTATAACGAAGGCTTCCGCGCCGCCGCCATCGCCTGCCTGCACGGCTGGGCCTATCCCGCGCACGAACGCCGCCTCGCCGCCATCGCCAGCGAGATCGGCTTCAGTCAAATCAGTGTCAGCCACGAGATCAGCGGCCTGATCAAATTCATCCCGCGCGCGGATACGACCGTAGCGGACGCTTACTTGTCACCAGTGCTGCGGGAATATGTTGAGAAGTTCGCTGAGGGCTTGCTTCAAACTCCTCGTCATCCCGGGGTTCGCGAAGCGAGAACCCGGGACCCAGGGGCAAACGACGAGAATGCGGCCCCTGGGTCCCGGACCGCGCTCCGCGCGTCCGGGATGACGGAAGAAACGCAACTCCTCTTCATGCAGTCCAATGGCGGCCTCGCCCACGCGAACGCTTTCCGCGGCCGCGATGCCGTCCTCTCCGGCCCAGCCGGCGGCGTGGTCGGCATGGCCGCCGCCGCACAACGCGCCGGCTTTGATCACGCGCTCGGCTTCGACATGGGCGGCACCTCAACGGACGTTTCGCACTTCGCCGGCGCCTTCGAACGCACCAATGAAACCATGGTCGCGGGCGTGCGCCTCTCCGCACCGATGCTGCAGGTTCACACCGTGGCGGCCGGAGGCGGTTCGATCTGCGCGTTCGACGGCATGCGCCTCCGTGTAGGCCCGCACAGCGCCGGCGCCGATCCCGGCCCCGCCTGCTATCGCCGCGGCGGCCCGCTCACCGTCACGGATTGCAACGTGCTGCTCGGGCGCGTGCGGCCAGAGTTTTTTCCGGCGATCTTTGGGCCGAACGCGGATGAGAAACTCGACGCCGAAATCGTCCGAGAAAAATTCCTCGCGCTCTGTGCCGAGATCGAAGCCAAGACCGGCGGCGCCATCACGCCTGAAGAAGCCGCCGAAGGCTTCCTGCGCATCGCCAACGAAAACATGGCCGAAGCGATCAAGAAAATCTCGATCCAACGCGGCTACAATCCCGCTGAATACGCGCTCGTCGCCTTCGGCGGCGCGGGCGGCCAGCATGCTTGCGCGGTGGCGGACGCTGTAGGCGTAGAAACAATCCTGCTCCACCCGCTGGCCGGCGTGCTCAGCGCCTGGGGCATGGGCCTCGCCGACGTGCGCGCCGTCGTCGAAGAAACGGTGGAGGAAAAGCTCGGCGCATCCGATCTCACCGCGCGCGCCGAAGCGCTCAGCGCCAAAGCCCGCGCGCAACTAGCGTCCGAGAACGCCACCGCCTCCCTCACAGCTCATCTCAAATACGAAGGCGCCGATTCCGCGCTGCCGATCCCATTCGACACGCCAAACTTCACCGCCGCTTTTGAAGCCGAACACCGTAAACGCTTCGGCTTCACCGATCCTTCGCGTGCAATCATCATCGCATCACTCTCTGCCGAAGCGATCGCTCAAACGGACCGCCGGCTTCCAGCCGGCACCCCTGCCGCAGCCGCTCAGACCGATGCCGGCAAGATGACGGCGGTCCATCTGAGCCTTTATGCCGATGGATCAGCGCCAGACGCGCCCGTCTTCGATCGATCGCAGCTGACCACCAACTTTGCGACCGATGGCCCCGCCCTCATCCTCGAACATGGCGCAACGACATTCGTCGCCCCCGGCTGGCGCGCGCGCATGAGCGAGCACGGCGACATCATCCTCACCCGCGCCACGCACATCGAACGCAGCGCCATCGGCACCCGCGCCGACCCGATTCTGCTCGAAGTGTTCAACAACCGCTTCATGGGCGTAGCCGAAGAGATGGGCCTCGCCCTGCAAACGACAGCCTCCTCCGTCAACATCAAAGAACGGCTGGATTTCTCCTGCGCCGTCTTCGATGAAACCGGCGGTCTCGTCGCCAACGCACCCCACATCCCGGTGCACCTCGGCTCGATGAGCGACAGCGTGCGCGAAATCATCCGCCAACGCGGCGCCACGATGCGCGCCGGCGACATTTACATGCTGAATGCGCCCCATGCAGGCGGCACACATTTGCCCGACATCACCGTCATTGCGCCGGTGATCCTGGATGGCGATGCCGCGCCCGCCTTCTTCACCGCCGCCCGCGGCCACCATGCCGATATCGGCGGCATCACCCCCGGCTCGATGCCGCCTGACTCCAAACGCATCGAAGACGAAGGCGTGCTGATCGAGAACTTCCTGCTCGTGCGCGACGGCGCGTTGCTGGAAGCCGAAACGCGCGCGTTGTTCGCCAGCGGCCCTCATCCAGCGCGCGACATCAACCGCAACATCGCCGACATCAAAGCTCAGATCGCCTCCTGCGTGCGCGGCGTTGATGAGCTGAAGCGCCTCGTCGCGCATTACGGTCGCGCAGGCGTCGCCGCCTACATGCGCCACGTGCAGGATAACGCCGAGGAGCAGATCAAGCGCGTCATCGACACGCTCGAACCCGGCGCCTTCGCTGTCAACATGGACAATGGCGCCACCGTGAAGGTCGCCATCACGCCGGACCATGCCAAGCGCACCGTACGCATCGACTTCACCGGCACCAGCGCGCAGCAGCCGAACAATTTCAACGCGCCGCTAGCGATCACCCGCGCCGCCACGCTCTACGTTTTCCGCACTTTGGTGGACGACAACATTCCGCTCAACGAAGGCTGCTTGAAGCCAATCGAGATCATCGTGCCGGAAGGCTCGCTGCTCAATCCGAAACGCGGCGCCGCCGTTGTTGCGGGCAACGTCGAAACCAGCCAAGTCGTGGTCGACGCACTCTACGGCGCGCTCGGCGCGCTCGCCGCCAGCCAAGGCACGATGAACAATTTCACCTTCGGCGACGAACAACGCCAATATTACGAAACCATTTGCGGCGGCTCTGGCGCCGGCCCGGGCTTCGACGGCGCAAGCGTCGTCCAAACTCACATGACCAATTCGCGTCTCACCGATCCCGAAGTTCTCGAAACGCGCTTTCCAGTCCTGGTCGAACGCTTCAGCGTGCGCCGCGGCTCCGGCGGCGAAGGCGCGCATCACGGTGGCGACGGCGCCATCCGCCGCATCCGCTTCCGCGCGCCGATGACGGCCGCCATGCTCGCCAATCGCCGCAGCACCGCGCCGTTCGGCCTCGCGGGCGGCGGCGACGGCAAGCCTGGCGCAAACTGGATCGAACGCACTGATGGCAGCGTCACCAAACTCGCCGCCACCGGCAAAGCCGAAGTCGCAGCCGGCGACGTCTTCGTCATCGAAACACCCGGCGGCGGCGGGTTTGGCGTACCAAAGTAGAGTTTAGCGGGGGATCAAACGTGCTCGTACTACTCGGCATAGCCGTCGTCGTGTTCGGCTTCATCGTGCGCGCTAACCCGTTGCTCGTGGTGATGGGCGCTGCGCTCACAACCGGGCTTGCGGCGGCATGGACACCCGAAGCTGAACTCGCCACCTATTACATCGCCGGCCGCGATACGCTCGCCGCCTTCGGCAAAGCCTTCAACGACGCGCGCTATATCAGCCTCACCTGGATCCTGCTCGCCGCCATCGGCCTGCTCGAACGCGCCGGCCTGCAAGAACGCGCCCGCATCACCATCGCGCAAGTGAAGGCCGCAACCGTCGGCCGCCTGCTCTGGGTTTATTTCGTTATCCGTCAAGGCACCTCAGCGCTCGGCCTCACCTCGCTCGGCGGCCACGCCCAAATGGTGCGGCCGTTGGTTGCGCCGATGGCGGAGGGCGCCGCGGAAGCCAAATATGGCGCTCTGCCGGACCGCGAGCGCTACCTCATCCGCTCGCACTCCGCCGCCGCCGACAATATCGGGCTCTTCTTCGGCGAAGACATCTTCATCGCGATCGCCTCGATCCTGCTGATCAAAGGCTTCCTCGAAGCCGAAGGCATCTTCGTCGAGCCGCTTGAGCTTTCGGTCTGGGCCATCCCCACCGCCATCGCCGCATTGCTGATCCACAGCTTCCGCCTCTGGCTGCTCGACCGGCATCTCAAAGCCCGCCTCTCCACCAAGACGGAGAGCGCGCAATGATCACGCTGCAACACGCCTACATTATCGGCGGCTTCTTCTTCGCCGCGCTGGCGCTGCTCTCGATCCTCGATCGCACCAATGCGCGCCGCCTGCGCAACGCCGCCTTCTACGCGCTGCTCGCGCTCAGTTTCTGGGCCGGCCACGCGCTCGGCGATCTCGGCAACGGCCTGCTCGCGCTCGGCCTCGTCATCATCGCCGTGTTCGGCCTCGGCCAAGGCAAACCGCCGACCACCACCCAAGAAGAACGACGCGCCAGCGCTGAAGAACGCGGCAACGCCCTCTTCCTCCCCGCGCTCATCATCCCCGCCGTCGCCCTCGCCGGCACGCTGATCGTCCAGCACACGGAATGGGGCGGACTGATCATTCAGGATCAGCACAAGACTTTGGTCTCGCTGGTGCTCGGCGTATTGATCGCCATCACGGTTCTGATGGTTTGGCTGAAGCCGCCACTGCTCGCCCCATTGGAAGAAGGGCGGCGGCTCATGGATTCGGTCGGCTGGGCGGCGATCCTGCCGCAAATGCTTGCGGCGCTCGGCGCCGTCTTCCTCGCCGCCGGCGTTGGCGATCAGGTCGGCGCGCTTTTCTCGCAATACATCCCGCTCGATACACGCACCGTCGCCGTGGCCGCTTATTGTATCGGCATGGCGCTGTTCACGATTCTGATGGGCAACGCCTTCGCCGCCTTCCCGGTGATGACCGCTGCGATCGGCCTGCCGTTCGTGATCAACGAACTCGGCGGCGACCCCGCGCGCGTCTGCGCCATCGGCATGCTCGCCGGCTTCTGCGGCACGCTGATGACGCCGATGGCCGCCAACTTCAACGTCGTGCCGGCCAACCTGCTTGAACTGCCCGACCGCAACGCCGCGCTCAACGGCGTCATCCGCGCGCAAATCCCAACCGCACTGCCGCTCCTCCTCGCCAACATCGTCCTCATGCGCTTCCTGGCTTTCCCATGACCACACTCACCCGCGACATCGCCGAAAAATTCGCCGCCCTCGCGCTCGCGCACGTCGGGCGCGAGTTTCCGCACAAGATGGATCACGTCATGGCCAGCGCCGCCGACGTCATCGGTCCGCGCGCGGCGCATCCGATCTTCTTCGGCAGCTATGACTGGCACTCATGCGTCCACGGCTATTGGCTGCTCGCCCGCTTGCTGCGCCGCTATCCGGACTTCACGCACGCCAGCGATATCGCGGCGCTCTTCAACGAGCGCATCACACCAGACAACGTCGCCGCCGAATGCGCTTATCTCGCGCGCCCCGCGTCACGCGCCTTCGAGCGCTGGTACGGCTGGGGCTGGCTGCTGGCGCTGCAGGCGGAGCTTGATCAGCATGAGCACGGCGCTGGCAACGCAGCGGCACAGACTCTATTGCCGCTCGCGGAAGCGTTCGCGCAGCGCTTCAAGGATTTCCTGCCGCTCGGCGATTACCCCATCCGCACCGGCGTCCATTCTTCAACGGCCTTCGCGCTCCGCCTCGCCGCCGATTACGCCGAACCAAACGATCCCGATCTCTTCGCCCTCATGCGCGACAAAGCCTTCGCCTGGTACGCTGGCGATCGCGCCGCGCAAGCTTGGGAGCCGAGCCAGGACGATTTCCTCTCACCAACTTTGATGGAAGCCGAATGCATGCGCCGCTTCCTGTCGCCCGCCGCATTCCGCACCTGGTTCAATGACTTTCTGCCCAACGCGCAGAGCGGCGAGCCAACATCGCTCTTCTCACCCGCCCGCGTCAGCGACCGCACCGACGGCAAGATTGCGCACCTCGACGGCCTCAACTTCTCCCGCGCCTGGTGCTGGCGCAGCATCGCCACCGCGCTCGACGCCCCACGCACTGCGCAAGTCGCCCGCGATGCAGCAGACCTGCACATCAAAACCAGCCTCCCCCACGTCGCCGGCGACTACATGGGCGAACACTGGCTCGCGACCTTCGCGCTACTGGCTCTGGAGGCGTAAGCACACACGCCCAACGGGGGATGTCGCACCGCACGAAACGTTGCCCCCCGCTCCACGCAGAAACGAAAGTCCGCTTTTCGCCGATAGCTGCCCTATGCCGATCAACGGCAGTCTGACAAATTGGGGTTGGAGCTACCCGTGAAAGCGTCAGACCCTTCTTTTTCTCAGGTTCAGCCTCCTCTCCATTTGGAGGAGATGCGCGCCTATTGCGCGCGCCTCGAAGCCCTGGGCTACGAGGAATCTGTCATTCGAAAAGGGCTCGCCAGCCATTTTGGACTGCCAGTGAGCGAAATGAGCGAGTGGTTCGAGAGTTTTCCTAAAGCGCGACTACGACATATCGAGCTGCTGGTAGAACTCGCGCCCAACCGAACCGAATACAGTTTGATCGTGAAGGTCGCCAAGAATCTCGGCGTATCGAGAGCGTCAGCGGCGCGTTGGGTGGAAGCCTTTAAGAAGGCGTGATGTCCGAAATGGGCCAGCCTAGGCCGTAGCGAAGAAAATCACGACCGGCGCAGTCGCCCAATTCGTGTCGCTCACGTCAGCGTCGGCTGAGCGGCGTAAAGTCTCCGGAAGCGGGCATTGGACAGCTAGAAGTTCGCTGTCAATGATGCGCGACTAAGGAGAGTGCGGATGAGCAAACTTGGCTGCGCATGCGGGAATACAATCCCTGATCAGACGGACAACCTGCCCTACAAGGGGCACATCCTGCCAGATGTCCACCATCACGCGTTTTTCGAATGGATCGCGCAGGAAGCTCAAAGTTATGTCACCGCCGTCAGAGAAGGACAAACCAACGCGTGGCTTCTTCGCCGTTTCACGCGGAGTTACGTCGACCTCAAACTTAGCGATGCCGACGTGCTGAACGATCACATCTACGCGAAGTTCTTAGAGTTCAAGCGCGATATGTATGAATGCGACCACTGCGGACGCATCCATGTTGAAACGCACAAAGACAACCTCTTTGTCAGCTACGCTCCGGATAACCAGAAAACAAACTCAGTTCTCAGTGATGCTCCCGGCGACTGAACACAGATCGTCGGCGATGTCCGCATGGGGCCATCGTGCGCCGTCGCGTACAAAATCACGAATGGCTTGGTCGCTCAAAACGTGACGCTGGCGTCAGCAGGCCGCGACCGGCCTAATCTCGCCGAAACCCGTCGCTCACAACTTGCCCTTTGCAGCGCGCGCAATGGCCTCCGCATATTGGTGACCGTCAAACTCAAACGGCCCGACTTCGACATAAGGAGCGAAGTCGGATGGGTATTCGGCAATGCCGGTTTCGAATCCGAAGTTGGACCACACGACTTTGTCACTGACCCGTTTTGCTTCGCAGGTGAGCGCTCCACAACCCAAGTCACCGCATTCCGGGCAGACATACAGCGAAAGACGGATGCCACCGGCAACAAGTTCGCTGAACATTTCTCGGGTGGCTGCATTTTCCTTCGTTCGGCGGAATACTTTGTCTCGCTTTGTTAGGAAGGCACCAGAAAGGTCGCGGTTCTGACCGCCGAGCAACTCAAAGAGCGAACGGCCGCCCACGAGAAAGTCGACGCTCCAGCGTTCGCTTCTGAAGCCGTGCCGGTCCTTTTCTCCAGGCCGATGCAGGACCGCCAGGTCGAGCACTTCCGTCATTAAATGGCTTCCCCGAGGCGAGTGCTTTGGAAACTACCTAGCTCGGGAATGTCGCAAAAGGGCCAATAGCCGCCGCCTGCTGTGTCCCACACCAAACGACCACTTCACCTAACAAAATCAAGCCTCGCGCAAAAACGTATCCTACACCCGAAAAGCTGAGCGATACTCAGCGCATCCCTCGCATGGGAGGTCTCGTTGCTAGCCGAGCCAAGCGAGCGCGAGGGATGCGATTGAGCGTGAAGGTGCTGTCCGTAACGCGTCCGGCTACCCGGAAGCGGCGGCGTGAAACCAGAGGGGGCGCCCTCGACGTGAACGCTGCA
>JAWXAM010000095.1:0-3019 GCA_034439495.1 Terricaulis sp.
AGGACATCGCCGGCGAGACCTGGAAAAGCTCGTCGCGGCGCTTTGCCACCATCGATCTCATCAAGGATGGCCTCGCCATGATCTCGGGCGGCTATCGTAAGCTCCTGCATCACCGCCGCCGATCCTAGCGCGACCTGACTCGTGAACGGTGTGGGATTTCAGGCCCCACAGGCTTCCCACTCCCTCTTCGCTGCACTCCTCCGCCACCGTGACCTTCGTTCGCCGCTGACTGCCAGCGGCACGACCGAACCCCACGGAGGCCCGATCATGTCGCCCAATCTCGCCGGTTTGCCGCCACGCTACCTGCGCACCCCCGAAGCCGCGCGATTCCTTGGGCTATCCGGCCGGACGCTCGAAAAGCATCGCACCTACGGAACCGGCCCGGCCTATCGCAAGCTCGGCGGCCGCGTCGTCTATTCGATCGACGATCTCCAAGCCTGGGCCAATCGCGGCACCGTCACATCAACCTCTGATCCGCGCGGCGCATTGCTGCCCGCCAAACGTCAAGATCAGGCGCCGTCGTTCCGCGACGGCCGCCACAATCGCTGAGACGTTCGACCATGAACCGGCGGCATCTCACCACCTCCAGCGAGCGAGCCACGCTCGACCCCTTCATCGTTGCGACCGGCGACGCCAGCCCGCGCGATCAGCGCGATCTCATGGAACGTCCATTCTTCTCGCTCGCCAAGGCCAAGCGCACACAGCCGATCCTTTATGAATCAGGCGGTGTACGCGTGGAAGTCTTCGCCGTCCCTGAGCATGGCATGGCGACCATTTGGGACGCCGACGTGCTGATCTGGGCGGCCAGTCAGATCGTCGAGGCTGAGAATCTTGGTTTCAAGACGTCGCGTTTCCTGCGCTTCACGCCCTATCAGCTTCTCAAAGCCATCGGCCGTGAGACCGGCGCGCGCGATTACAAACTTTTGAAGGGCGCGCTGACGCGCCTGCAATCGACCGTCATCCGCACCACGATCCGGCACGGCGAGCATTGGCGCCGCCACCAATTCTCCTGGATCAACGAATGGGCGGAATGCGTCACCCGCGACGGCCGGATCGAGGGCATGGAGTTTGTCCTGCCCGACTGGTTCTATCGCGGCGTCATAGACCGTTCGCTGGTTCTCACCATCGACCCGGCCTATTTCCGGCTGACGGGCGGGTTCGAGCGCTGGCTCTACCGCGTCGCGCGCAAACATGCCGGACGCCAACCTCGTGGCTGGGTCTTCGAGATTGCACATCTGCATCAGAAGTCCGGGTCGCTTGCACGCATCTCCGATTTCGCGCTCCAGCTTCGGCGTATCGCCATGCGCAACTCGCTGCCCGGCTACCACCTACGCATCGAACGTGAAGCCCGGCGCGAACTGCTTCGCATCCTGCCTGTCAGCGCGTTTCCACGGCCTGTGGATGGCGCTGTGGAAAGGCTCGGGACTTCGCACGCAAACACCATCGGGATTTCGAACGCAGGCCTATCGGGACTTCGCACGCACAGATCTCAACTAAGTCTTTGGCCAGAAGCGACGATCTCGACCCTTAACTTAGAGTCTAACAAAGATTCTAACTTTTTGTTGGGCCAGAGCGATGTGGAGAACATCGCCGAGCGCTTGCACGGATCATCCGCAAAGACGCCTGCCGATACTTCAGATACGCCGCTATTGCCTCTCGGAACCGGAACGGGAGCGGCACGATGATCGTTGCCCTCCTCAACCAGAAAGGCGGCGTCGGCAAGACGACGCTGGCGCTGCATCTCGCCGGAGAGTGGGCCAGGCGAGGAAAGCGCGTCACGCTGATCGATGCCGATCCGCAAGGCTCAGCACTCGACTGGTCGCAGCAACGCGTGCGTGAAGGCGGCTCCCGCCTGTTCGGCGTCGTCGGCCTGGCGCGCGATACCTTGCACCGCGAAGCGCCCGAGATCGCCCGCAATGTCGATCATGTTATCATTGATGGACCGCCGCGCGTCGCAGCGCTGATGCGCTCAGCCTTGCTCGCCGCGGATCTCGTGCTGATCCCGGTGCAACCATCGCCGTTCGACGGTTGGGCATCGGCCGAAATACTCTCGCTCCTTGCCGAAGCGAAAATCTACCGCCCTCAGCTTACCGCGCGTTTCGTGCTCAACCGTTGCGGCGCGCGCACCATCATCGCCCGTGAGACCGCCGAGACACTGGCCGATCACGATCCACCGCTGCTGGCATCCCGGATTGGTCAGCGCGTCGCTTTCGCCGACACCGCGCAGACCGGTCGGCTCGTCTTCGAGGTCGATGAGGACGGTCCCGCCGCTCGCGAGATCGCAGCGCTGACCGCTGAAATCGGGAGCATCGCGCGATGAACGAGCGATCTCCGAAACGCGGCTTCGCCGCCCGCCCCGCAAATCCCGAGAGCTGGATCAAGGCGTCCGCCGCGCCCGCGTCGCGCGGCGCTGACGCTAACCAGTATACCGCCCGCCTGACCATCGACGTCACGCCCGAGCTGCGCGCCCGGATCAAGATCGCAGCGTTCAAAAACGGCGTCACCGTCGCCGACATGCTGCGCGAACTGCTCCGCGAGCATTTCCCACCGACTGAAGGAAATACCCCATGACCGGCAACGCGGCCCCCCGCATGCGCGGCGGCCCCGTGCCGTCCGCATGTCCATCCGATACCCTCACCCATGTCGAACTGGGATGGTACGAAAAGAAGTCCGAGCACTGGATTCGCTTTGGACAGAAGGCCCACGAACAGATTCTCGATCGCCGCCGTCGCATCCTCTCTTTCCGGCCTGGCGTCGTCTTTGCCTTCGTCCGCTGGACCTCCAACGACTTCGGCACGATCGTCTCGTGCATTGACATCGTGCGCGCGGTGTCACCGGGCGAGCCCTATCAGACGCTGCCGTTCGTGCGTCCAGGCGGAGACATTCTCCTCAAGATCGACGGCTGGCCCAAGGTCGAGCTTGTCCTCCAGATAATCGACGCCGTTGAGGCGCTCGGTGTCGATCCGACCGACGTGTCGCCCGATCACTGGCGGCATGTTCACAACCGCCTCATCGCTGA
>JAWXAM010000096.1:0-18953 GCA_034439495.1 Terricaulis sp.
CCGAGAGCAAATGGAAGGACCGCATGGTCCGCGCCAAATTCTACGATCTCTGCAAAGAGCTCGGCGATCTCGGCGCCTGGGTCCGCTTGCACTACGTCTATCCATATCCGCACGTCGACGAAGTCGTCGGCCTGATGGCCGAAGGCAAAATCCTTCCGTACTTGGACATCCCCTTCCAGCACGCCTCGCCCAACGTGCTCAAAGCCATGCGCCGCCCCGCGAACCAAGACAAAGTCCTCGATCGCATTAAGACGTGGCGCAAAATCTGCCCCGACCTCACCATTCGCTCATCGTTCATCGTCGGCTTCCCTGGTGAAACCGAGGACGATTTCGAGACCCTGCTCGATTTCATCGAAGAAGCCGAGATCGACCGCGCTGGCGTCTTCAAATACGAAAACGTCGACGGCGCGCCGTCACGCGATCTCCCCGATCACGTCGATCAAGACGATGTCGACGAGCGCTACGACCGCTTCATGGAAGTGCAAACCACGCTCGCGCACCAGCGCCTGCAATCCATGATCGGCAAAACCGTCGACGCCATCTGCGACGGCTGGGACGAAGACGCGGAAGCCTACGCTTTCCGCACCAAAGCCGACGCCCCGGAAATCGACGGCGTCACCTACGTCGATAGCGACGACGAAATCGTCGAAGGCACAATCACGCAGCTCGAAATCCTAGGCGGCGAAGGCCACGAAATGGTCGGCGCGCTGAAACCGTGACGATCGTCGAAACGAAGCGTCTGATCCTGCGTCCGCCAATCAAGGACGATCTCGACGCGTGGGCTCTGATGGAGGCCGACGAAAGCGTGAAGGCCAACACAGGCTCAGTTCAAGATCGCCGCGAAAGCTGGAGCCAACTCCTCTCCGTCGCCGGCCACTGGTCGATCATGGGATGGGGCGCGCTTTGCGCCGTCGAAAAAGACAGCAATCGCTTCATCGGGCGCTTCGGCCCGACAAAACCATATGGCTGGCCGTGCATCGAGGTCGGTTGGATGCTGCTGCCGGAATTCCAGGGCAAAGGTTACGCCCTGGAAGGCGCGGTCGCGGCGATGGACTTCGCCTTCTTCAAACTGGATCGCACCCGTGTGATCCACACAATTCGTCCCGCAAACACGGCCTCGCAGCGATTGGCACAAAAGCTTGGCTCGGTAAATCTGGGACCAATCACGTTGCCGCCGCCATTCGAAGCCATCGCCAACGATGAGTGGTCGCAGACGCGCGAGCAGTGGGCAGCAAACCGCACCCAATTTGTGTAAAGCAGCGCTCCCGCTGCTTCACTCGCGGCGCAGGATTTTATCGACGAGGATGTTCGCCCACCACTCGCCCATGAAAGCCTCTTTGACTTTCGGCTTGTCGTAATCCTGCTCAACCCAATCCATGAACGATTTGCCGCTGGTTTTGGTCTCTTCAAGATAGGTGGCGAAAAAGAAATCGATCATGCCGGTCTTCCCCTGCTTCACGTGCAGGTACTTCAGCGACAATTGCTCGACGGCGTCGGCGATCGGCATGCCCATCTTGAAGTGCCGATAGAGCACCGCCATCACGCCAGCGCGGTCTGCGCCGGATTTGCAGTGCATCAGCGCCGGATATTCGATCGTCTCGAACAGCTCCTTCGCCTTGCGGATCTGCTCCACGCTCGGCGGCTCGCGCGAGTGCATGCGCGCATCGATCATGGTGACGCCGTGGCGCGCGCAAGCTTCGCGCTCCAGTGCGTAATAACCTGTGTCGGACGGCCCACGCAGATTGAGAATCGTCTTGATCCCCATCTCGGCGTAGCGCGCCACCGCCTCAGGCGAAGGCTGGTTCGCCCGCGCCATCACCCCGTCTTCAATCCAGTGGAAATTCGAGAACCTGGCCCGCAAAAACCCGTGGTCCGCCCAGATCAGGTCGGCGTTCGCCCGCCGCCGCCCATGGGGGGTGGTCAGGTCAAAGCGCGGCGGTTTCTCCTCGGTCTTGGTCATCTCACGTCAAAGGGCTGCTGGCGCCGGGGCGGGCGGCCCCCGTATAAGGGGCTACGCGCAAACTCGGAAGCGGCGCGACCAGCGAGCTCATGGCCAAGAAATTTCTCGGCAATTCTGTCGTCCAGTACCTGATCGGGCGAGCCATCGGCGGCTATATGCTGTTCGTCGGGGCGACCACGCGCTGGAACTTGGTCAATCGTTCCGCCATCGAACCATTTTGGCGGCCGGACGGCGGCAAGCTGATCGGATGCATTTGGCATGGCCGCTTCTCACTTGTGCACAAGATGTGGTCATTCAAGTCGGGCGTGCCAAAGGCCAAGATGCTGATCTCAATGTCGCGTGAAGGTGGGATCGTGGCGCACACGGCAAGCGCAGTGGGCGCGGAGGTCATTCGCGGGTCCGCAGCCAAAGGCACGCAGCGCAAAGGCGGCGCCGAAGCGCTCCGCGCTATGGCCCGCCATATCGACGGCGGCGGCGTCATCTGCATGACCCCCGATGGACCGACTGGGCCGCGCATGCGCGCCAAGCGCGGCTCTGTGCAACTCGCCAAGCTCGCTAGCGCACCTTTATTGCCGGTGACGTGGTCGACCTCGAACCGCTTCGTCTTCAACGAAAGCTGGGATCACTTCGTGTTGCCGCTCCCGTTCGGACGCGGCGCCTTGGTATGGGGCAACCCCATCCCTCCGCCATCGCCCGATGCAAGCGATGCAGAAATAGAGCGCGTACGGCTTGCACTCGAAATCGAGATGAACCGGATCGCCGCGGAAGCAGATAGCCTTGCAGGCGTTGAGCCAATCATGCCGGCCGCGAGCCCAGCTGCGACGTCAAACGCAGAGCCGGCCGCAACGTGAGCTTCTCGCCAGCCCTTGCACTCTACGCGGCCGCGACGGCTGTCGTCGCGCCATTTGCAGGGCTGTGGCTGAACAGCCGCGCGCGTGACGGAAAGGAAGATCGCGCGCGCCTGCCTGAACGGTTCGGTCGCTACACGTCGCTTCGTCCTGCCGGCAAATTGGTTTGGCTGCACGCTGCAAGCGTGGGCGAAAGCGGCGTCGCGCTTTCGCTCATCGAGACGCTGGCTGCGCGCGATCCCTCGCTCTCGTTCCTGGTCAGCACCGGCACCAAAACGTCCGCTGACCTCGTCGCCCGCCGCAACCTGCCGCGCCTCACGCACGTCTTTGTACCGCTCGACAGCGCCGGGGCCGTGCGCCGCTTTTTGGAGTATTGGCGCCCCGATCTCGGTGTCTTTTTGGAAAGCGAGCTTTGGCCCAACCTCATTCTCGCCGCCGAGAAGCGCCGTATTCCCCTCGCGCTGATCAATGCGCGGATGAGCCCGAAATCACTCGCACGCTGGAGCCGCTGGCGCACAGCAGGCGCGCGATTGCTGAAAGCGTTCGCTTTCGTCGCGGCCGCCGACGCGCGCACCGCGGATGCGCTGAGCGTCGTACGCGGCAAGCCTGTGCCCCTGCTGGGCAATCTCAAACTCGCCGCGCCTGCGCCGCTCGTGGATGCCGGCGCGCGCGAAGCGCTTTCCGCGCAAATCGGCGCCCGGCCGCTTTGGCGCGCCGCCTCCACGCATGAAGGCGAAGACGAAATCGCGCTCGAAGCACATAGCCGTCTGATCGCTGAATACCCCAACGCGTTGCTGATCATGGCGCCCCGCCACCCCGAGCGCGGCGAAGCCATCGCGTCATTGGCCGGCGGGGCCCCGCGCCGGGCGCGGTTCGAGCCGATTGGCGATGCACGCGTTTATGTCGCCGACACGCTGGGCGAACTTGGCTTGTTCTACGATCTCGCGCCCGTTTCTCTCGTCTCTGGCAGCCTCATCTATCATTTGAAGGGTCACAACCCGATCGAGCCGGCAAAGCTGAACTCCGCCATTCTCACCGGCCCGCACTATGAGAGCTTCCAGGACGTGTTCGACGCCATCATCGACGCCGGAGGCGCACGCATTGTCTCTGGCGCCGATGAACTTGCAGAACAGGTCGCGGCGCTGTGGCGCGACGACGCTGCGCGCGCGCGTCAGTGCGCCGCCGCGCAAGCCGCGACCGCTCAAGGCGCCGGGGCGCTCGGCGAAACCGCAGAAAAATTGCTCGCCTTGATGCCGGCGCGGGCGAACGCAGAGGCCGCTCATGCGTCCGCCTGAGTTCTGGAAAGCCGATGTAGGCGGGCGCGACGCGGCGCTCGCGTTGCGGGCGCTGCTGACGCCGGTGTCTTGGCTCTACGCCTTCGCCGCGGCGCAACGGCAGAACACCACGGTTTCACGGCGCGCACCCGTGCCGGTCATTTGCATCGGCAACCTCACTGTCGGCGGCGCCGGCAAGACGCCGATCACACGCGCGCTCCGGTCCAAGCTCGGGCCGAACGTTCATACGCTGTCGCGCGGGTATGGCGGCCGCATCGAAGGCCCGCTGCGCGTCACCACCGATATGGATGCGCGCGAAGTCGGCGACGAGCCGTTGCTGCACGCGCGCGATGGCGCCGCCTGGATCGCGCGCGACCGCTTCGCTGGCGCCATGGCCGCCGCGCAAGCCGGCGCGCACGCCATCATCATGGATGACGGATTTCAGAACCCGAAACTCGCGAAAGACCTTTCCATCATCGCCGTCGATCCCGGGTTCGGCATCGGCAACGGCCAAGTGTTTCCCGCCGGCCCCCTACGTGAACGCCTCGCTGACGGCCTCGCCCGCGCCGACGCCGTGATCATTCTGCACAGCGCCCGCAGCGGCGACGACGACGCGCCGAGCCTCGACTGGCTCACCGGCTTTGTAAAACCGATCCTGCACGCACGCCTCGAACCCGCAGGCATTGCCCCCGACCGCAATCTCGTCGCCTTCGCGGGCCTCGCGCGCCCCGAGAAATTCTTCGATACTTTGGCGGCGATGGGCGGCAAGATCACCGAAGCGGTGCCGTTCGCCGACCACCACTATTTCACCGAAGACGATCTCGGCGTGCTCGCGCAAATGGCGGAAGAGCGCGATGCGATGCTGATTACCACCGAGAAGGACGCAGCCCGCCTCTCGCCGGAATGGCGCGCACGTGTCGCCATTTTGCCCGTCGCGGCCCGCTTTGACGATGAAACCGCGCTGGACGCCTTGCTCGCGCCGATTCGATCGCGGATGAATTCGACGCATGGCCAAGTCTAAGCCGCTCGATCTCGGATTTCGCCTGCAGGCGCTGGCGTGGAACGTCTATGTCGGCGGGCTTGGCGCGCTGGGCGTTGAGCGTGCATCGCGCTGGGGCGGCGCCATTGTGCCGGCGATTGCGCCGGTGAGCAGCGCCTGGAAAACCGCACTGCGCAACATCAAGATGTGCTTCCCAGAAGAGAGCGACGCTTGGCACCGCCAAATCCGCCATGAGTCTTTCCAGGAACTCGGCCGCATGACCGGCGAGTTTCCGCACATGGACAAATTCCTCAAACAGTATCGCAGTGGCGAGTTGCGCTTCGAGGGCAAAGAGATTGTCGAAGCCACGCTCGGCAAAGGCGCGGTCTATATCGGCGGCCACTTCACCGATTGGGAAGTCACCTCGCTCTGCCTCGCGCAGACCGATCCCAATTGCCACTTCACCTACCGCCCCGCCAACAATCCGATCATCGACAAATACATTGTCGATACGCGCGCCGCGTTCGGCCTGACGTTGCAAGCGGCGAAAGGCAAAGAAGGCGGCATGGGTTTGCTGCGCTCGCTAAAGCAAGGACGCGGTATCGCGCTGATGAACGACCAGAAATACAATGCCGGCCTCGCCGTGCCGCTGTTCGGCTACGATTGCATGACCGCCGATGGCCCCACGCGCCTCGCGCTGCGTTTCAAAGTACCGCTGATCCCGATCACCGGCCGCCGCATCGATGGCGTGAAATTTGTCGCCCGCGCTTACGACCCGATCCCGCTAGATTACGACAACCCGACGGACGAAGCCGTCTTCGCCGGCGTGAAGCGCATTAACGAATTCATGGAAGCACGCATCCGCGAAGCGCCCGGCCAATGGTTCTGGTCGCACCGCCGCTGGCCGAAAGAGGCCTGGCATCAGGCGGGCGTGATGTGAACTGGGTGCTTCCTTATCACCAGTTCGAGATTTCATCGCCACTGCGCCGTGAAGACGCGATCGCCGCCATTGCCGCGCGCGTCGAGCCTGTAAAGTGGTTTCGCCTCCGTTGGCCAAGCAGTGAGAACGACAATCGCTTCGAAGGCAAAGTCGGCGCTGATGGCTTCGAGATCAACCGGATCACCGGCTACAACAACGCCTTCCTGCCAATGGTCAAAGGTGAGGTGCGCGGCGTCGGCGCGATGTCGCTGATCGTGATCCGCATGCGCCCCGCTCTCTTCGTGTTGGCCATCTCGGCGGCGTGGGCCGCCGGCGTGATTGGCTTTCTGACTGTGACGACGGACATCGGCATCGCGGTCGCATTCATGATGGCGCTACTCTACGGCGTCTTCCTCGGCCTCTTCTGGTTTGAGGCCGACAAACAGCAAAAAACCTTGCGGACCATTTTCAACGCGGCAGACTGACGGCGGGAGGAAATCATGCGCACATTATTGCTCGGCGCCGCGGCGCTGCTTTCGGCGTGCGTCTCCGTCAACGCCAATGTCACGACGACGCCGGACGCCGCCCTTATCGCGGTGCAAAACGCCCGCGTGCGCGAATGCCCGGCTGCACGCCAACAAGCCAACGCGCAGAGCGAAGGCTTCGGCGCGCAGATTGGCGTGCTCGGCGAAGACGTGGCGCTGACGCCGCTCGCCGATCCCACCCGCGCCGTGCGCCTACGCCGCCTCACCATCCAACCCGGCGGCGTCATCGCTTGGCACGATCACAGCGCCGTCCAAGGCATGGCGCTCATCGTCTCGGGTGAACTCGTGGAGCGCCACAACACCTGCCTCGACGCGCTCACCTACCGCGCCGGCGACATCGCCCGCGAAGACGTGAGCACCGCGCACTCGTGGCGCAACGAAACGGATGAGATCGCCGTCGTGCTGGTCGCGCACGTGGTAGCGCGTTAGCGAACCAACTCCGCTCGCGCCGTCGCTAAACCTTGCACCGCCACGCTCGGATCAAGCTGTCGCCCATTCCAGCGCATGCGCCAGCACAGGTGCGGGCCGGTCGCGCGCCCGCTTGAGCCGACAGCGCCGAGGATTTGGCCCTGCGTCACCACATCGCCGACCGCAACATCGAGCCGGCTCATGTGCAGATACATGGTGATGAGGCCCTGACCGTGATCGATGAACACGAGCCCGCCTTCATAGTGCATATCCGGATTGGCAAGCGTCACCACGCCTGACGCCGGCGCGCGGATCGGCGTGCCGGTCGGCACGGCGATGTCGTAGCCGAAGTGCGGCGTTGAAGGCGTGCCGTTCAAAATGCGCTGATTGCCCCATGTGCCGGAAACGCGCCCGCCTTCGACCGGCATGATGAAGCCATCGAGAAAACCCGTCATCGGCGCCTGGCTGGCAAAGCCGATTTGCTTCAGCGCCGCCTCACGCGCGATCCGCGCTTGTACGGCTGGATCGGTCGGCGTCACCGTTTGCTGCGGCAAGCCGTCAATGCGCTGAATGTCAAATTGGCGCGGCGCGATCTCCAAGCGCTGACTTGCCGTCGTGCCCGCGTGAACCGCTTCGATCGTAAGCTGCGCCGGCGCTTCGCGGTTGAAGCCAACGACGATCCAACCATTGGCGTCGATCTGGCCGACACTCTCACCTTCAATGCGCACGTCCGATCCCGGCGCGCCTTGGCACACGGCGATGCCGCCTTGCGTGAACGCGCCAGCACAACGGAACGTCACCTCGCGCGGCACATTGGCTTCCGGCGCGGGCGCAGGCTGCGCGACTGGTGCAGCCGGCTCCGATTGCGCCGGCGCTTCCGCCGCTGCGCACGCCGCTAAAAAGAAGAGCGCCCCCGCCAGGAATCTCATTTGCGCTTCTCCGCTTCGAGCTGCTTCCAGCGCTGCGTCGCCTCCGCAGGGCCGCGATAGGCCTCCTGCAAATCGACGCTCCAATATTTGAGTTCATCCAGCGGAATGCGCTCACCGCTCACCGCGCACAGCACATGCGTGCCCTGCTTCAGGATGCTGATTTCGTTATCGCCATAATGGAGCTTCGCTTCGGCGCCGCCCGGATCGTGCTTGTTCATGCGAGTCTTTTACCCCCGGAGCGCCTGAACGTCACCCCAACGACGGGTCAGAAAAGGCTGCCTTGATCGCCGCCGGGCTTGCCCTTGGGCTTGGTTTTGGCGGGCTCCGCACCGGTCGGCGGATCGATCACGGCTTTTGCCTTATCGTCCGCAAACGTCAGTTCCACCACATCGCCGGACGACAAATCCTTGGCCGCGCGCACGAGCGTCCCGTCCTCGCGGTGCACCATCACGAACCCGCGCTCCAGCACCTTCTTGTGCGAGAGGCTCTCCAGCATCCGCGCCGACGCGTCCAAATGCTTCCGCTGCGCTTCAAGCGCGCGTTTGATCGCGGGCTGCAACCGCACAGCACTCCGCGCCAGCAAATCGCGCCGGCGCGAAATATCCTGACTCAAAGCCTCCGGCCGCAGCCGCGCAGCCACCCGATCCAGCTTCGATTGCGCCGCGCGCGTATTTGTGACGAGCGCCGCGTTCAAACGCTCCGCCGCGCGGTCGTAACGCTGCTGCGGAATTTGAAAGAGCGTCTCCAGCCTCGGCAGCTTTCCCGCAGCCGCACGAAATTCGGTGCGCCGACGCTCAAGCCCGCGCACCAAACTGTTTTTCAAGCGGCCATCGATTGATGTGATGCGCTCAATCAATTCGGCGCGCACCGGCACGGCTTTCTCGGCCGCGCCCGTTGGCGTCGGCGCGCGCAGATCGGACGCATAATCGATCAACGTGGTGTCAGTTTCGTGGCCGACAGCGCTGATCAGCGGAATCTCGCTCGCCGCCGCCGCGCGCACCACGACTTCCTCGTTGAACGCCCACAAATCTTCGATCGAGCCGCCGCCGCGGGCGACGATCAACACATCGGGACGAAGATCACCGGTGAGAGCATTGAAGCCCTTAATCGCGCGCGCCACCTGCCCCGCGGCTTCTGGCCCCTGCACCAGCACCGGCCACAGCAGAACGCGACACGGAAAACGCTCGCCCAAGCGATGCAAGATATCGCGGATCACGGCGCCAGTGGGTGACGTCACCACGCCAATGGTGCGCGGCAGATACGGGATCGGCTTTTTCCGCTCGCGCGCGAACAGCCCCTCCGCTTGCAGCTTCGCCTTCAACTTCTCCAACTGCGCCAACAACGCGCCGACGCCAGCCGGCGCCATGCGATCGCAGATCAGCTGATATTGCGACCGGCCGGGATACGTCGAAAGCCGCCCTTCAGCGACAACCTCCAAGCCTTCTTCAGGCTTGAAACCCAATTGCTGCACATTCGCCTTCCACATGACCGTGGAAATCGTTGCACCCTCGTCCTTCAAATCCACGTAAAGGTGGCCGGACTTGGCGATCATCACCCGGCCCAATTCGCCGCGCCCCCGCACGCGGTCGAAATTGGTCTCCATCGTGCGCTTCACCGCCTGCGCCAGCTCGCTGACGCTCAGTTCAGGCAGATTGGATTGAGCGTGAGCCGCCGCAGCCTCGGTCATGGGGCCTTATATAGGGCGACTCGGGCCATCCCGAGCCCGAAATGACCGCTATCCCATGCTGGCGATTTTACTGAGCCGTCGAATCTTCTACAGGCGTCCGCGGATCAAGCCGCAAATCCGAAGTGGCCACGCGAAACCCCACATCGCTTCGGCGTATCTGATCGCCGTCGGCAAAATCAGCGTCGGTCGCGAAACTGCTCAATCGCAATGCTCTACCACGCGATCTCGACGAGAACCGCAGATCAACCTCGCCGGCACGCCAGGACCCGCCCCGAATAGTTCTATTTCGGCAGGGCTGCCCGGCAGGGATAACTTCGCTCGCCCGCTCCGTGTAGCAGTCTTCGACCCATTCATCGACGTTGCCAATCATATGGACGAGGCCAAACGCATTCGCCGCTCCTAATTGTCGCGGAGCGGTATGAGCGGCCGCGTCCGTGCACGCCAATGCCTCATTCGGAGGACGCGGCGGATTGCGCGGCCGGTCCTGAATGAGTGTTGCAACCATAGCGGCATCTGCCCCGTTAATGCCTGGGATTGCGCAAAGGCCGGCGACGGCGAAGTCACTCTCCTCACTGTTCGCGCGCGCGGCATATTCCCACTCGTCCTCGCGCAACAATCGATACGCGCGCCCTGTTTGCGCTGTCAGCCATTGCACATAAGCCTGCGCATCAGCCCAACTGACGCACACCGCTGGCTCGTTCACATGCCCCTGTTCAAACCCAATACGTCCCGCAAAACGCGCTTCGCGCTGAAACTCTAGGCCACCATTGTCATCATAATCTGCGTAACAGCCGCTCGCCTGCGTATGACCGCTCGATCGAAGAAATTGCGCATACTCCTGCGATGAAACTTCAAATTTGCCGACAGCAAACGGAGCGTTGACAACAACATCGCGCGCCTGCTCGTTGGCCTGCCTGCGAGCCGTATTTCCGAAGGTAAACTGCCCCGCCGGAACGACGACCATTTCCGGGCAATCCGCGCAGTCCCGGAAAGCGCTGTCGACGAATTCTTGACGCGGCGGTCCGGGCTCGACTGGGCGTGGCCAGAATTGATTTATAGCGAACGCGAGAGCCCCGACCGCGACCAGCCCAAATCCGAACGCGGCAAACCTGCCTGCGTTGCGACGCTCGCGATCCCTTTGAGCTTGTGGCTTACCGACCTTGCGCAGGAGACCTTCAATCAGGTTGCTAAAGTTTGGATGCGCTGACCAGTCAAAGCGCGAAGGATCGTGACGCCAATACGTGGCTTCGCTCAGCCGCCCTGCTGAGAGATCCACATATTGAACCTGCTTCAATCGAAGCGGCAGCTCCACCTCTGGATCGATGGCCGCGATAATAAGCTTGTTTTGTTTGTGCCCGTGATCAGCCTCGGTGAGGACCGGGCTACTCATTGTAACATTATTCGACCAGACAATAAGGCAAACCTTGGCCTCCTTGATCCGGTCATCGAGCTCGTGGTGCCAATCATCGCCAGCGACGATGAGATGGTCCCAAAACACAGAGAAGCCCCGAGCCTCTAAAGCCGAGACGATACTCGTCACGACGTCCTTGTCCGCACGGCGATAGCCGACAAACACCTGCGCCATTTTCCACCTACCCCTGACGGTATTATGAACCGTCGGTAATTCACCGGCAAGTTGAAGTTCGGCAGAGTCAGATCGTCGCGTGCTGTGCGAGTGGCCTTGCTCCCGCGCCCCGGAGGCGCTTCTTACCGGCCAAAATCATATCCCTGGGGGACCCGCCTATGCTTCGCCGCACTCTGCTGCTTTCCGCGATCGCCATTCCCGCACTCAGCGCCTGCGCCAGTACGGTCGGCGCGGCTGATCCGATGGCGCCGCTACCGCACGACACCAGCAGCCACGCCCGCCCTGATGAAGCCCGCGTGCGCCACGTCTCGCTCGACCTCACAGCCGATTTCGACCGCAAAGTCTTCCACGGCAAAGCCACGCTCGACATCGTCGCCCGCAATGATGCGCGCGAGATCGTGCTGGATAGCGATGGCCTCGTGATCCGCGCCGTGCGCGCCGGCACACGCGAGGCCGCTTACACGATCGGCGAAGTCAGCGCCGGCAAGGGGGCGCCGCTCACCATTCAGCTCAACGGCCCGCGTCAGATCGAAATCGAATACGAGAGCGCGCCCAATGCAAGCGCGCTGCAATGGCTGGAGCCGGCGCAAACCGCCAGCAACAAACGCTTCCTGTTCAGCCAAGGCCAGTCGATCCACAACCGCACTTGGATCCCGACGCAAGACAGCCCCGGCATCCGTCAAACCTATGACGCACGCATCGTCGTCCCGGCCGATCTGAAAGCGGTGATGAGCGCCGAGATGCTGACGCCCGACGGCGAGCCTGCCGGCGAAGGTCAACGCGCCTTCCGCTTCCGCATGCCGCAACCGATCCCGCCTTATCTCATCGCCATCGGCATCGGCGATCTCGCATTCCGCGCTGTCGGCCCGCGCACCGGTGTTTACGCCGAACCGAGCGTGGTCGAGCGCGGCGCGTACGAATGCGCCGACATGGAACGCATGATGGACGTAGCCGAGGCGCTCTACGGCCCCTATCGCTGGGGCCGTTACGATGTGCTGATCCTGCCGCCGTCGTTCCCTTATGGCGGCATGGAAAATCCGCGCCTCACCTTCCTCACACCCACCTTCCTCGCCGGTGATCGCAGCCTCGTTTCGCTCGTCGCGCACGAACTCGCGCACTCATGGTCCGGCAACCTCGTCACCAACGCGGTATGGGCCGATAGCTGGCTCAATGAGGGCTTCACCTCCTACATCGAAGGCCGCATCGGCGAAGCCTTGTTCGGCGCCGAGCACGCGCGTATGGCCGAAGCGCTCGCGTGGACCGACATCCAAGCCGCCCTCACCACCGTCACGCCTGACGGCCAACGTCTGCACTGGGTCGGCGAAGTCGACGCCAACGAAAATTCCAGCGCCATCACTTACGACAAAGGCGCGACCTTCCTGCGCACAGTCGAACGCATCGTCGGCCGCGACCGGCTCGACAGCTATCTGCGCTCCTACTTCGATCGCTACGCCTTCCAGCCGATGACGACGCAAGCCTTCCTCGCCGACTTCCGCCAGCACGTCGTACGCGGCGATGCAGCACTGGAAGCGCGTTTGATGCTGGACCAGTGGGCCTACGAGCCGGGCATTCCATCTAACGCCGTGGCGCCTGTCGCATCGGGCTTCGATGAAATTCCAAACTACGTCGCGGCCTTCGTCGCGGGCGGCCCAGCCGCCGCTGCGCCGTGGGAGCATTGGAACACGATGCAGCGCCAGCGCTATCTGCAAACCATGCCCCGCCAACTTCCGGCCGAGCGTCTCCGCGAACTCGAACGCGCCTTCGCGCTCGACACCATCGGCAACATGGAGGTGCGCTTTGATTGGTTGATGATCGCAGTCCGCAACGGCTATCAGCCGTCCGGCCCGGCTGTGGAGCGTTTCCTCAGCGAGCAAGGTCGCGGCAAGTTCGTGCGTCCGATCTATCGCGCACTGATGGATGAAGGCGCATGGGGCCAAAACCTCGCGCGCACGCTCTACCGAAATGTGCGCGGGCGCTATCACCCGATCGTGCAAGCCGGCGTCGATCGCATCGTGACGCCTGCATAATACGGACCGCCGGTGTTTGCCGACGGCACGCCGGCGGTCCATAAGTGCGCCATGAGTTCGATAAACATACTCGGCGTCGCGGGCAGCTTGCGCAAAGGCTCGCTCAATCGCGCCTTGTTACGCGCCTGTGTGAAGCTTGCGCCCGCCGACGTGACGATCACACCGTACGATCTCGATGATGTGCCGCTCTATAACGGCGATGTCGAAGCCGCTGGCGATCCGCCGGGGGTCGCAGCATTCAAGCAAGCCATCGCCGCGGCCGACGGCGTTCTCTTCGTCACGCCCGAATACAATCACGGCGTCCCGGGCGTCATGAAGAACGCGCTCGACTGGGCCTCGCGCCCCGCCCGCGGCGCCTCGCTCGGCGGTAAGCCCGTCGGCATCATCGGCGCCTCGCCAGGTCAAACCGGCTCCGCGCGCGGCCAAAGCCAATTGCGCCAAGCCTTCGAGTTCACCAATTCGTTCTGCATGCCGCAGCCCGAGATCCTCGTCTTCCGCGCGCACGAGAAGTTCGACGCAACTGGCGAACTAACAGACGCAAAGACGGCGGAGTTCCTGGGCAAGTATCTTGAAGCGCTGCACGCATGGGTGCTGCGCTTCAAGTGACGCCGCCCGAGGACGCAGCGCTCATCGCGCAAAGCCTTGAAACCGCCGCCGAGCGCGGCGGCGATCTTACAGCCGCCTTCTACGAACGCCTCTTCCACGATCGCCCGGAACTCGAGCCTCTCTTTATCATGGACACGGACGGCGCCGTCCGCGGCGAGATGCTCTCGCGCGCGTTCGACGCCATTCTCGATTTCATCGGCCCACGCGCCTACGCCCATAATCTGATCAGCGCTGAAGCGACGAACCACGATGGTTACAACGTGCCGCGCGAGGCGTTCGCCGATTTCTTCGCAACGATCCGGGATGTGGTGCGCGCTGTCTGTGCCGAGACGTGGTCGGCTGACATGGCGGCGGCTTGGCAGCGTTTCCTGGCCTCGATCGCCGGATACATCGCCGCCGCCTAGCCCGCCTCTCCGCTTGACCAGCGCGACGTCCCGCCGCAATCCACACCCATGAAGATTCTCATCGTCGGATCGGGCGGGCGCGAGCACGCTTTGGGCTGGAAACTGAAACAGAGCCCGCTGGTTTCGGAACTCATCTCCGCGCCGGGTAATCCAGGCCTCGCGGAACTCGGCCGAACGGTCCCGATCAAAGTCGATGCGGCCGGCGATCTGGCGTCCTTTGCCATGCGCGAACAGATCGACCTCGTCGTCATCGGCCCCGAAGTGGCGGCAGCCGCAGGGCTTGCCGATAGCTTGGCGAAAGTCGGCGTGCCGTGCTTCGGCCCAACGCAAGCGGCGGCGGAGCTCGAATCCTCCAAAGCCTTCATGAAGGATTTCTGCGCCCGCCACGCCATCCCCACCGCCGGCTATCAAGTCTTTGACGACGCCATCCGCGCCAAAGCCTATCTCGGCGATCGTGAGCCGCCATTCGTCATCAAAGCTGACGGGCTCGCCGCCGGCAAAGGCGTGATCATCGCCGAAACGCGCCGCGAGGCGGACGCCGCGATCGATGAAATTCTCTTCCTCCGCAAATTCGGCACCGCCGGTCAGCGCATCGTCATCGAAGACTTCTTGCCCGGCGAAGAAGCCAGCTTCTTTGCGCTCTGCGATGGCGAGACCGCGATCCCGCTCATCGCAGCGCAAGATCACAAGCGCGCCTATGATGGCGACAAAGGCCCCAACACTGGCGGCATGGGCGCCTATTCACCGGCGCCGGTCTTCACCGACCAAGTGCGCGATCAAACGATGGAGCAAATCATCCTGCCGACCTTGCGCGGGATGAAAGCCGAAGGCCGCCCATTCGTCGGCGTTTTGTTTGCCGGTCTGATGATCACGCCCGAAGGGCCAAAGCTTATCGAGTTCAACGTCCGCTTCGGCGACCCCGAATGCCAGACGCTCATGCGCCGAATGAAAAGCGACCTCGCGCCCATCCTGCTCGCCGCAGCCAAAGGCGAACTCGCCAGCGCGCCCGCCATTGAATGGGACGAACGCCCCGCCGTCACTGTCGTCTACGCCGCGCAAGGCTATCCCGACGAGCCGCTTACCGGCTCCGTCATTCGCGGCATCGGCGAAGCCAATGCGGTGCGCGATGTCGTCATCTTTCACGCCGGCACGCGCTTGGACGAAGACGGCAACCTCCGCGCCGCGGGCGGCCGCGTCCTCAACGTCACCGCCACCGGCGTCACGCTGAAAGACGCTGTCGCCAGCGCCTACGCCGCCGTCCGCCAAATCGATTGGCCCGGCGGCTTCTGCCGCAGCGACATCGCCTGGCGGGCGCTAGCGAAGTAGCGCGCCGCTGTCCTTCCCCTTGTCGTCATTCCGGGGCAATGCGAAGCATTGAACCCGGAACCCAGGGGCTGACACAAAGCTGGTTGCCCCTGGGTTCCGGATCGCGCTCCGCGCGTCCGGAATGACGAATGAATTTGGAATCGCGATGACTGAAACAGAAGACCCGCACGCTCAGTTCAAAGGCGTAAAGCCCGTCGAAGAGCGGCATCGCTTGGATGAAGCGGCGCTGGAACCGTGGCTGCGCGCCAACGTCGAAGACTATTCCGGCCCGCTGACCATCAATCAGTTCAAAGGCGGCCAATCTAACCCGACATACCAACTCGTCACGCCGACGCGGAAATACGTCCTGCGCAAAAAGCCGGGCGGAAAACTTCTCCCCTCAGCCCACGCAGTCGATCGCGAGTTCCGCGTCATGTCTGCGCTCCACCCCACCGGCTTTCCGGTCGCGCGCCAGTACGCGCTCTGCACCGACGACAGCGTGCTCGGCGCGATGTTCTACGTGATGGAAAACGTCGACGGCCGCGTGCTTTGGAACGGCGCACTTCCGGAACTGGAAAAGCCACAACGCCGCCAGCTTTACGAAAACAAAATCGCAACGCTGGCGAAGCTCCACAACACCGACCACGTCGCCATCGGCCTCGGCGATTACGGCAAGCCCGGCAATTATTTCTCGCGCCAAATCGATCGCTGGTCGAAGCAATACAAATTGAGCGAAACCGAAAACATCGACGAGATGAACCGGCTGCTCGAATGGCTGCCGCAGACCATCCCGCCGGGCGAGCGCACCTCAATCGTCCACGGCGATTATCGCCTCGACAATCTGATCCTCGACGCTGACGCGCCGCGCGTCAAAGCCGTGCTCGATTGGGAGCTTTCAACGCTCGGCGATCCGCTCGGCGACTTCACCTATTATCTGATGAATTGGGCCATGCCGCACGATGGCCGCGCCGGCCTCGGCGGCCTCGATCTCGGCGAGATCGGCATCCCGACGCTCGAAGAAGCCGTGCAACTCTATTGCGCGCAGACGGGCCGCGACGGCATCGCCTCGCTCGATTGGTATTTCTCCTACAACGCCTTCCGCCTCGCCTGCATTCTGCAAGGCATCGCCGGCCGCGTCCGCGACGGCACCGCCGCCAGCGCCCACGCCACGCAAATGATCGCGCGCATCCGCCCGCTCGCCAGCGCCGCCTACATGTACGCGCAAAAAGCCGGCCTCAAATGAACGAACGGCAGCGTGACCTCTTCCTCTGGCTCTGGTCGCGCCGCCGCAAACCAGGGCAAACCGCGATCGCCTTGCGCGGCGCGCTGATCGGCGCACTCGGCGGCCTCGTGTTCGCCTTCATGCTTTCGCCAGGCAGCGATGCGCCAGCTTACGACATCATCGGCCAACTCGCGCCCATGGCGCGCCTCATCGCGCTATCGGTGCCCGCCTTCGCGTTCATCGGCTGGCTCGGCGCCAACCGCGTCTACGCCGCGCAAGAAGCCATGTACCAAAGCATGCTCGCCTCCGGCGCCGAGGTGCCCGCGCAAAAGCCGGTGATGCAAGCGAGTGACCGCGGCCCCGCTGTTGCGGTTGGCATCGCCGTCGCCATCATCGCGGGCTTCATCATCTTCCTCTTTGTTCAATACGGATAGACGGCGTGACCAACCGCGAGGAGAGCATTTTTCTTTGGGGCTGGGCGCGCCGCCGGCGCGAGGGCCAACGCGTGACGCTGGTGCGCGGGCTATTGATCGGCGCAATTGGCGGCTTCGTTTTCGCCGCCATCATGCTCTTTGCGATGACACAGGGCGGCGCCAGCTTCGGCGTCAGTGAAGAGGCAGCGGGGCCAATTCTCGGCGCGATCGCCCGCGTGCTGGGCCCAACACTCTTTCTCTTCGTCATATCCATTGCCGCGTTCGCGGGGCTCGGCGTTTTCGTCTCCATCGTCATCTGGCGACGTATGGAATGGCGTTACCACGCACTGCTGGAGGCTGGCCGCCATGTACCGGCAGACGAGCCTGTCCTCACTGCCGCCGAGAAAAGGACAAAGTGGATCATTGTCGGTGGCTTTGGCCTCCTCAGTCTCTTCTTGCTCGGCATGGTGCTCTGGGAAATCCAGTCCGGCACACTGTGATCGCTGCCGGTCGCGCGTAATCGGTGACGAAGACGCAATGCGGCGGGATCAATGCTCCACTCACGGAGAATGCACATGCTGCAACGCGGAAAACTGATCGCTGGCGCGCTGGCGCTCCTAGCAGGCTCCAGCTTCACGCAACAAGCGCAGCCAAAAGTTCCGCGCGTCATCCACGCGGGACGCCTCCTCGCAGACGGCGTGATTGAAAGCGGACATTGGTAGGAATTTGTCAGAGCGGCTACGCTTGGCCCAATTCGGACATTCCATCGCGATAGACAGCGAACCCGTGTCCTGGTTCATGAACGATCATGATGCGCGCTCTTCTGCTTGTGACGGCGTTGTCGGCATGCGCTACGGCACCGGCCCAACAGCGATGGACGGCGCCGGACGCCGCCTTTCAGCTAACGATCCCAGCGGGCTGGAGAAGCGTAGAGGTCGGCGGCTTGGCGGAGGGAACCCAGCTTCTCCTTATGCCCGAGGCAGAGGGTGCGCAGTGTTATGTGGATAGCAGAAATCGCTGGGAATCTTCTCTAACACAAAGCGAGGTAAATACGCACTTTGCCGAGGGCGTATTGCCAAACCTAATTCGTGCCGGCGCTACGCGCCTGCGGTTTGAAAGTGCGCCAGTAGATGGCGTCCACGTCATAACCAACGCGGTGCTGTCACCGGAAACCGGCGCTCGTTACATACAGCGGCGTTTTATGATCACCGAGGCGGGGCACATCTCGCTCTACGGGATCGAGTGCCGAACTGATAGGCAAGTGTCCGACGTTCTCGTGAACGATATGGATGATTTCGTTCTGTCCCTTCGATTCGTCCGCTAACGGCGAAAGCGAGCCGGCTGCCGACGAATTGCGGAATGTCCGTTCCGGGCCGACAGCAACCGCCGCCTATCCCACACCAAAGCACGACTTCACCCAACAAAATCAAGCACCGCGCAAAAACGTATCCTACACCCGAAAAGCTGAGCGATACTCAGCGCATCCCTCGCATGGGAGTTCTCGTTGCTAGCCGAGCAATTCAGAAGCGAGGGATGTGATCGAGCGTGAAGGTGCTGTCCGTAACGCGTCCGGCTACCCGGAAGCGGCGGCGCGAAACCAGAGGGGGCGCCCTCGAAGTGAGCGCGGAAATTCCGTCAGCAATGACGGCGACAGAGCACACCGAAGCCCGCGGGATAGCAGCGTAAGGCGCGAACCGCGGGAGATACCAGGCTTTAAAGGCAAGAGCCTGCACGCGGTCGGGGACCTATCCAGGAGAGTGAAAAACCTCCCCGTGACGGCCCGATCGAAAACGATCGCAACGGGGCGCGTGCGACGCGCGGTGTTGGTCAGCGATGATCAGC
>JAWXAM010000097.1:0-36126 GCA_034439495.1 Terricaulis sp.
TGATGGAGTTGCGCCAAGCCGAAGCGCTCGTCATGCTCGATCACCATGATCGTCGCTTCCTGCACGTTGACGCCGACTTCGATCACCGTCGTCGCCACCATCAGAAACGACTCGCCGGAACGAAAACGATCCATCGCGGCTTCACGCGCCGTAGGCGGCATTTGCCCATGCACGATTTCAACGCCCTTACCGAAATAGGCTTGCAGTTCCGCGTGGCGATCAATGACGGCAGGGAGATCGATTGCTTCGCTTTCTTCAATCAGCGGACACACCCAGTAGGCGCGCTCGCCGCGCTTTCGCGCCTCGCCGATAGCTTCGATGACTTCCGACATCCGGGTCGTCGGCATTGTCGCCGTGCGGATCGGTTGGCGACCTGGTGGCTTTTCGTCCAGTACGGACAGATCCATGTCGCCATGGATCGAAAGCGCGAGCGTGCGCGGGATGGGCGTTGCGCTCATCACCAACACGTGCGGCGCGAAGCCCTTGGCGACCATGCGCATGCGATCAGAGACACCAAATCTGTGCTGCTCATCAATGACGATGAGACCGAGGTCTTGGAAGTTCACATCCTCTTGAAAGAGCGCATGGGTGCCGACGACGACGTGAATCTCGCCGTTGGCAAGGCGTTCAAGGATAGCGCGGCGTTCTTTGGCTTTATCGCGGCCGGTTAGCACGGCCATGGTGATGCCGGCGGCGCGCAATAACGGCTCCAAAGTCGCGCCGTGTTGACGTGCCAGCAGATCGGTCGGCGCCATCATCGCGCTTTGCAGACCGGCCTCAGCCGCACGCGCCATTGCAAGCGCGGCCACCAACGTTTTGCCGGAGCCAACGTCACCCTGAAGCAGGCGCAACATCGGCGCGGGCTCGGCCATGTCCGCGTAAATCTCATCCACTGCGCGAGACTGCGCCCCGGTTGGCGAATAGGGGAGGCTCGCGAGCATCAGCTTGGTGAAACGTTCGTCGCCTACAACAGCGCGCCCCGGCTCCTTGCGACGATGCACGCGCCGCAATCGAAGCGCACACTGACGCGCGAAGAGTTCATCGTATGCGAGACGGGTCCGGAAGGCGCTCTCCGCCATAACGTCCTCAGGTGAGGTTGGGCGGTGTATGTGCTCGAGCGCGGTGCGGAAATCTGGCCAGTCGTGCGCCTTCACGGTCGTGGCCTCCAACCACTCCGGCGCCTCCGGCAATGTATCGAGCGCGCCCAAGATCGTGCGCGCAAGCATGCGGCCGCTCAGGCCCTGCGTCAGCGAGTACACTGGCTCGACCGCCGGCGGTGCTTCGCCCTTGCTTGGATCGACCACGTAGTCGGGATGCAACAACTGCCGCATGCCGTCGTAGAATTTGATCTCGCCGCTCACCAGGCGCGTCTGCCCAACGGGCCACATCCGCTTCAACATCTCCTCGTTGCCGCGGAAATAGGCGACCGTCAGGAAGCCGCTCTCGTCGCGCAGGCGGATACGGTAGGGGAGGTTCTTGTAGCCCGGCATGTGGCCGTCGACTTCGGCTTCGATGGTGGCGATGTCGCCTTCGTCGGTCTCGCCGATCGGCACCCGTAAGCGCCTATCAATGGCGGCGTTCGGCGGCAGGAAGACGAGGTCGCGCACCAACCGTCCGCCCGCAACCTTGGCGATCAGGTCGAGCGTATCCTTACGCGCGCCCTTGGGCGCCCGCGCCGGGGTCAGGAACAGGCCCAATAGGTCTGTCGAAGGGAGGGGCGAAACGTCACTCATGCTTGGCTCTGGCGGCGCTGACAGCACCACTCATATGGGTTATAGCGCGGCCCCCTCTGATTTTGCCAAAGCTCCACGGGGCCCATGGACGACCGCCGCAAGAAGCTGAAATTCCGCGCGTGGCGTCGAGGATTCCGGGAGATTGACCTGATTCTAGGCGGTTTTGCCGATCATCGTCTCGCGAACCTCGACGACCAACAGCTCGACGAGTTCGAACGTCTCCTGGACGCCCCCGACCAGGATGTGTTCGCCTGGATTACTAACCAAGCGCCCGCGCCGGCAGAGTACGAAACCGAGACCCTCGCGCTGATTCGCGCCTTTCGCTTTGAACTGAACCAACAGGATCGATGAAAGACCCCGCTCTCAACCCACGCCTCGTGGATACGCTGGCGAAGTCGAAGGACGCGCTGGTTGTCGCCGGCGCGCCCGAAGGTGTGGACGCTGCGGCCATTGCGGAAGCTGCATTGGCGCGCGGCGGCGTCACGCTGTTCATCGCACGCGACGAAACCCGCGCGGCGCAGTTCGAAGCTGCGGCGCAGTTCTTTGCGCCTGAATTGGCGACGCTGCGGTTGCCGGCCTGGGATACGCTTCCCTACGATCGTATCTCGCCCGCGGCCGCTGTAGCGGCTCAGCGATGCGCCGCGCTTACGCAGCTGGCGCGACGCGATGCGAAGATGCGGCCACTGCTTGTGGTGGCGACCGCATCAGCCGTAGCGCAGCGCGTTCCTCCGCGTGCGCGCTTGGCTGCCGGCGCGTTTGTAGCGAAGGCCGGCGCTGAAGCCTCGATGCAGGAGTTGGAGACGTACCTGGTCGTCAACGGCTACGCGCGGGCGTCGACCGTGCGCGCCCCCGGCGAGTTTGCCGTGCGCGGCGGGTTGATCGATGTGTTTACGCCGGGCGCCGCGGAACCGCTGCGGTTCGACTTCTTCGGCGACACACTCGAGACCATTCGAAGCTTCGATCCCGAAACACAAATCTCGAAAGCCAAGCTCACCGAGGCGTTGCTAACGCCGGTGAGCGAGGTGCTGCTCGATGAGCTGACGGTGCTGCAGTTCCGCCGGCGCTTCAACCAGGCGTACGGCGCGGTGAGCGACGCGCTCTACGACAGCGTCAGCGCCCGCATCCGCCGGCAGGGGATCGAGCAATTCTTGCCGTTCTTCTACGAGCGGTTGGAGACTGTGTTCGACTATGCAGGTCCGGACGCGCTTATCGCGTTCGACGCGCTCGCGGACGAGGCATTGAAGGATCGCGTTGCAACGGCGCGCGACCACTACGACTCGCGCAAAGGCGCGCCGATCGCACGGGGTGGCACGCCGTTCCGAGCGCCGGAGCCGAACCTGCTCTATTTGGGCGACGAAGCACTAGCGGCGGCGCTTGCTGGACGCGCCGTTCGCCGCATCACGCATTTCGACACAGACTCGAAAAAGCAGCTTGAGCTTGGCGCGCGGCCTGGCCGCGATTTTGCGCCCGAGCGCCAGATCGTGGACGCCAATGTGTTCGATGCTGCCGCCAAACACATCGAAGCGCTTACCAAAGCAAAGAAACGCGTCATCGTCGCCGCGTGGACCGAGGGCTCAGCCGAACGCCTATCGGGCGTCCTTGGCGACCACGGCGTATCACCCGTTGTGCGGGTGATGAGCTGGCGTGAGATGACGCAACTGCCGCGGGGCGCGCACGGTCTTGCGGTGCTTCCGATCGAACACGGGTTCGAAACTGAGAACTTCGCGCTCATCGCCGAGCAGGACATCCTTGGCGATCGCTTGGCGCGTCCGCGCAAGCGCCGAAAAGCTTCGAGCGTGATCGCCGAAGCTGGCGCAATGAGCCAAGGCGATCTCATCGTCCACCAAGATCACGGCGTTGGCCGCTACGAGGGCTTAAAGACGCTCGACGTTGCTGGCGCGCCGCATGATTGTTTGGATCTGACATATGCCGGCGGCGACAAACTCTATCTGCCGGTCGAGAACATCGAGTTGGTCAGCCGCTACGGCGCCGAAGATGCCGAGGCCCAGCTCGACAAACTTGGGGGCGTCGCTTGGCAAGGCCGCAAAGCGCGCGCGAAACAGCGTCTGCGCGATATGGCGGAAGAACTCCTGCGCATCGCCGCCATGCGCGCCACCCGTAGCGCCGAGCCGCTTTCGCCGCCGGAAGGGCTCTGGGACGAGTTCTGCGCACGTTTCCCATATGAAGAAACCGAAGATCAGCTGGCCGCGATAGACGATATCGTCGGCGATCTCGCAGCCGGCCGTCCGATGGATCGCCTCATCTGCGGTGATGTGGGCTTTGGCAAAACCGAAGTGGCGTTGCGGGCTGCGTTCCTCGTCGCAATGAGCGGCAAGCAGGTCGCTGTCATTGCCCCGACAACACTACTCTGCCGCCAACACTTCCGCACGTTCACCGAGCGCTTCCGTGGTTTGCCGGTGAAAGTACGCCAGCTCTCGCGCTTGGTGACAGCGAAAGAAGCGAGCGAAACGAAAGCTGGGCTCACCGAGGGCTCGGTCGAGATCGTCGTCGGCACACACGCGCTGCTCTCCAAGACAGTCCAGTTCTCAGACCTCGGACTGATGATCATTGACGAAGAACAGCACTTCGGCGTGAAGCACAAAGAGCGCCTGAAAGATATGCGTGCGGACGTCCATGCGCTGACGCTTTCGGCAACGCCAATTCCGCGCACGCTACAGCTTGCATTGGCTGGTGTGCGCGAGATGAGCCTCATCACCACGCCGCCGATCGATCGCATGGCCGTCCGTACCTATGTCACCGCATTCGATGCAGTCACCGTGCGCGAGGCGCTCTTGCGTGAGAAGTATCGCGGCGGCCAAAGCTTCTTCGTAACGCCGCGCATTGCCGATTTGGATGAAGCGTCGGAGTTTCTCCGCCGCAACGTGCCGGAAGTGACGTTCGCCGTGGCGCACGGCCAAATGGCGCCAGGCTCACTCGATGAGATCATGACGCGCTTCTACGATGGCGACTTCGATGTTCTGCTATCAACCACCATCGTCGAGTCTGGCTTGGATATCCCGCGCGCCAACACGCTGATCGTCTTCCGCGCAGACATGTTCGGCCTCGCACAGCTTTATCAGCTGCGTGGGCGCGTAGGCCGCTCAAAGTTGCGCGCGTACGCGTACTTGACCACGGCGGCAGAGCAGGCTTTGACAGTGAGCGCCGAAAAGCGGCTGAAAATTCTGTCCTCGCTCGACAATCTCGGCGCCGGTTTCCAACTCGCTAGCCACGACCTCGACATGCGCGGCGGCGGCAATCTGTTGGGCGAAGAGCAGTCAGGCCACATCCGTGAAGTCGGTGTGGAGCTTTATCAGTCCATGCTCGAAGAAGCGGTCGCCAATCTTCGTGCCGGTCGCGACGATGACGCGGTAAGTGAAAAGTCCTGGTCGCCCCAGATCAATGTCGGTGCCTCCGTGCTGATTCCGGAAGACTACATCGCCGACCTCAACGTGCGCCTCGCACTCTATCGTCGCTTGGCTGATCTCGAAACCGATCAGGAGCGCGAAGCGTTCGCAGCCGAGCTGATCGATCGGTTCGGGCCGCTGCCGGCGGAGGTGGATCAGCTGATCGCCGTGGCATCCCTGAAAGCGATGTGCCGTCGGTGCCATATCTCGAAGCTCGATGCCGGGCCGAAAGGCGCCGTCATGACATTCCGCGAAGGCGGCTTCCCTGATCCGATGTCGCTCGTGCGCCACGTGCAGGAGCGTCCGGATGATTTCCGCATGCGGCCCGATGGCAAGCTTGTGGTGACGGGTGGTTGGCCGGAAGCGCCGCAGCGCCTGAAAGCGTTGCGCGGCGTGCTTGAAGCTCTGAGCCGGATCGCGACGCGCAAAGCCGCCTAAGCGGGGATCGCTTCAACTTCGATCGCCCGCAGCGCACGTGCGAGCATCCCGCCGCCGCTTTCACCCGGCTGAAGCTCAACCGCGCTCTGCTCAAACACGAGCGGACCGACGCTACCGTCTCCTGCTGCGAACGCTGTGCATTCGGCAACAGAGGCAATCCGTTCCGCCGTACGCTTTGCGCTTTTAAGCCGCGATGCGGGCAGCGCTACGGCAATCAGGTCGCCGCCAAACAGCGCACCGCAATCGGCATCGCGCATCAAACGGCCCGCGAGACTAGCAACCTCGGTGAAGCCACGCCGCCAAACGGCTTCTGGCGGCGCACTGGCGCCATGGGCTGGCATAACGCGCAGCACGGCAAGACTCATGGGCCGCCCGCTCGCGTGGTGATCGGCAGCGAGGCGCGCGAGGTGCGAATCAAATGCGGGGCGGCGCCATAGGCCGGTGAGAGGATCGCCCATCAGATCGCGCAGCGCACGCATCTCGTGTTCAGCGGTGCGGCGGCGGCGTTCACGGCGGATCGCTTCGAACAACCAGCCCAAGCTCGAACCACAAGGCGCGTTCACAGTCGCGACCGCAGCGGCGCCGCGATCGATCACAGCTTTCGCAGTGGTGGTGTCACCAGATGCAACGATCACCATCGTTGGCAAATGAAACAGCGTCGCGTTGCGTCGCAGTGCAGCGCAGAGCGAGATCGCGGTCTGCGCATCCTGTGCGCCATTAAGAACGACCGCGTCGAACGGTTCATCGTGCAGGTGGTCAAAGCCGGTGTAAGACGAGAAGGCGGCGGCGACGATGCCGTCCTGTTCGCTCAGCGCGCGTTCGAGCGCGAGGAACATAGAACTGGGCGCGCCGATATAGAGCGCCTTTAGCCGGCGCGGCTCCATTGGCTGTGGTGTCGGCGCGGAGAGCGCGTGCGCCGTGAGCACGCGGCGGGCGCGTTCTTCCTCAGCGATGACGACGCGGCTCCAGCCCTCGATTTGTGCGGCCAACAATTTCGGCGGCGCGTCGAGCGCGAGTGAGCCGAGAAACGGACCAACTTCCGTCAACCCGCGCGGCGGCGGCGTAGACCACCGCCGGCCGGCGAGATTGGCGAGAGGTGAGGTGCTCAAGCCGGGCTGCCCGATGAGTGCTTCTTCTGCGGCGGGATAGATGGCGATGTCTTCGCCGTTGGGGGCCGGGCAGACGGCGCCCACGAGAGCAGCGGACTCAACGCCAGCAGCGTTCAGTTGGGTTTGCGCATCACGCGCAATCCGGGCGTCCGAGGCTCGCACAACAATGCGCAATGTTAACGCTCCGGCGCCCCGCGACGGCGGGTCTTGAACGGTTATAAGTAACGCGTGTTAGCACTCTCCGAAACCGGGAGGGTAAACGGAGCAAGCAATGGGTCAGGGTCCACTCGCAGGCGTTAAGGTCGTCGAATTCGCCGGCATCGGGCCAGGCCCGTTCTGCTGCATGCTGCTCTCCGACATGGGGGCCGATGTCGTGCGCATCGATCGCAAGGGTGGGCGTGGCGGCGCCAAGTTCGACGTGACGGCACGAGGGCGCCGTTCGATCGAACTCGACATGAAAGCGCCTGCCGATGTCGAGACAGCCTTGGCGCTGGTGTCGAAGGCGGACGTCTTGATCGAAGGCTTTCGGCCGGGCGTGATGGAACGCCTTGGCGTCGGCCCCGAAGAAGCGCTGAAGCGCAATCCGCGTTTGGTGTACGGGCGCATGACCGGCTGGGGCCAGAGCGGACCGCTGGCGCATGCCGCGGGGCACGACCTCAATTACATCGCCATCACCGGTGCGTTGCACGCAATGGGTAAGAAAGAGAGTTCACCGCCGCCGCCGCTGAACCTCGTTGGCGATTACGGCGGCGGGGCGCTCTACCTCGCGATGGGTGTTTGCGCGGCGCTGTTCGAAGCACAACGCTCTGGCAAGGGCCAAGTCATCGACGCTGCGATCACCGACGGTACGGCGTCGTTAATGGCCGTTATGTATGGCCTACGCGCCGCCGGCATCTGGACGGACGAACGCGATGCGAACCTGCTCGATGGCGGCGCGCCATTCTACGATGTTTACGAGACCTCAGATGGCAAGTTCGTCTCCATTGGTCCGCTCGAGCCACAATTCTATGCACTGTTCCTGGAGAAGACCGGACTCAAGGACGATCCTGATCTCGCCATGCAGATGAACAAACCGCACTGGCAGGCGATGTCGGAGAAGGTCTCCGCAATTTTTCGCACCAAGACGCGTGACGAGTGGAGCGTGCTGATGGAGGGCACCGACGTGTGCTTTGCGCCGGTCCTCGACATGGCCGAGGCGCCGGTTCACCCCCACAACATGGCGCGCGGGGCGTTCACCGAGGTCGACGGCGTCGTACAGCCAGCAGCCGCGCCACGATTTTCGCGCACACCTGGCGCCGTTCAGGGGCCGCCCGTTCGACCGGGCGCGAACAGCGCAGAAATCCTAGCCGATTGGGGCGTCACACCTGTTTCAAGCTGATTAACCCCCTCAGCGCCCGTTCAGCCGGGGTGGTGTTTTATCCTCCTCGGTCCTGGGCGATTTTTCGTCCCTCGCTCGTACCGGGACCAGGTTCTCGACCCGACCTAACGGGCCGAAGCAAAGCGCCGGCGGCCGGCTCAGCCGCCGGCGCAATTGCGTTTAGCGCGACCTGAAACTTGTATTTCCGCGCGGGAACGTTGCGCCGCAGCGCTACCCTACGTAACAAGCGCCCATGGCAAACAAAGTCTTCCCCAGTGCGAGCGCCGCGCTCGATGGCCTCACCTTTGACGGCATGACAGTCATGAGCGGCGGGTTCGGGCTCTGCGGTATTCCCGAGAACCTGATCATCGCGCTGCGCGACAGTGGCGTTAAGGGGATCACCGTCATCTCCAACAATGCCGGCGTCGATGGCTGGGGTTTGGGCCTGCTGCTGGAGACGAAGCAGATTAGCAAGATGATCTCGTCCTACGTTGGAGAGAATAAGGAGTTTGCCCGCCAGTATCTCGCCGGCGAACTTGAGCTTGAGTTCAACCCGCAAGGCACCCTCGCCGAACGCTGCCGAGCAGGGGGCGCAGGCATTGCTGGCTTCTATACCAAGACAGGCGTCGGCACGCTGGTCGCCGAAGGTAAAGAGGTGAAGGAGTTCAACGGCGAGAAATACGTGCTCGAAACTGGGCTCGTTGCCGATCTCTCCATCGTCAAAGCCTGGAAGGGTGACAAGGAAGGCAATCTGATCTTCCGCAAAACCGCTCGCAACTTTAACCCAATGATGGCGACGGCCGGCAAAAAGTGCATCGCCGAGGTCGAGATACTCGTTGAAACCGGCGAGCTTGATGCTGACGCGATCCATACGCCGGGCATTTATGTTGACCGGATCGTTAAGGGGACTTTCGAGAAACGCATAGAACAACGCACGGTCACCAAGCGGGAGAATGCATAATGGCTTGGTCCCGCGATCAGCTCGCCCAGCGCGCCGCCAAGGAATTGCGCGACGGCTATTACGTCAACCTCGGCATCGGCATCCCGACCTTGGTTGCGAACTACATCCCCGAAGGGATGGAGGTCACCCTGCAGTCGGAAAACGGCATGCTCGGCATGGGTCCTTTTCCCTATGAGGACGAAATCGACGCCGATCTGATTAACGCCGGTAAACAAACGATCACGGCGCTGAAGAAGAGCTCCTACTTCTCCTCTTCGGACTCCTTCGCGATGATCCGCGGCGGCCATATCGATCTTTCGATCCTCGGCGCCATGGAAGTGAACGAGCGCGGGAATCTCGCGAACTGGATGGTGCCCGGCAAGATGGTGAAGGGCATGGGCGGGGCCATGGACCTCGTCGCTGGCGTGAAGCGCGTCGTCGTCGTGATGGAACACACCTCTAAGGACGGCGCTTCAAAATTGCTTAAGCAATGCACGCTGCCGCTCACCGGCGTGAACGTGGTTGATCTCGTGATAACGGATCTCGGCGTCTTCGAGATTGACAAGCATGGTCAACAACCGATGAAGCTCATCCAACTCGCCGACGATATTAGCGTTGACGAGATCACGGCGAAGACCGAAGCCGCGTTCATAAACGCGCTGAACTAAAGTCTTCATCCAAGTAAAGAAGAGTGAACGCGCGGGCGCGCCAGCAATCGCGCGCCCGTTCACCGTTTCTCATCACCTCACAGGTAAGTTGTACGGAATAATTCGTGCAGAGAGGGCGCCATGCAGTGTCCTCCAACCTGGGTATGGTGATGCTTCGTGCCGGAATGAAGCGACATGTGGGGAGACGCGCGGCCGTAATGGCCGCGTGCGTCGTCGCCGCATGCTCGTTTATCTGGAGCGGTGAGGCTCACGCGCAAAGTTCGCCCCCGAACGAACTTGTGCGCGTGCTTGAGCTGATTGATCAGCAAGAGCAGAGGCTCAACGCTCAGGAGCTTAGGCTCCGAGACCAACAACGAGAGATTACTGAGCAGCGAGGGCTGATCGAACGCCAACGGCGAGAGATTCAGGCCATGAGCGGGACAGTCAGCGATGCGGAACTTGGCGAAGTCCGCGGCGCTGGCTTTGGCGTACATGGCCTGGGCTACACCGAATTGGCGGCCGACGAGCCCATCCGGCTCAATAGGCGCGCGCCTTACTCAACTCTGACTCAGACGGAAGGGGGTAGCGCCCCTCCCGCAAGCACGCCGGCGCCTGCGCCGACGCGCCCTGTCGGTGAAGCGCCGCCGGAAGAGACACAAGTGGCGACTGTGGACTCTCTTCCTGAAGGGCAGAACGCCCTCCTGGGCGCCGGACGACTAGTGATCGAACCCTCGATCGAATACTCGCGCAGCTCCTCGAACCGGCTGGTTTTCCGAGGCGCAGTCATCGCCGAGGGCATCCAGATCGGGTTGATCGACGCAAACGACACCGCTCGGGACACGATCGCATCCTCGATCGCGATCCGTTACGCGCTCACGGACCGGCTGGAGATCGAGGCCCGCGTGCCTTTCATCTACCGTTCGGACCGGGTGACGACGTTGTCGCAAGGCACGACCAGCACCACGCAGACGTTCGAGCTTGAAGGTTCGAATATGGGCGACGCCGAGGTTTCAGCGCGTTACCAGCTGAATCGCGGCCGCAACGGCGCTCCCATCTTCGTGGCGGGCGCGCGGGTGAAGTCAGATACCGGCCTCGGCCCGTTTGACCTGGCGCGCGATACGCAAGGCGTCTCGACTGAGCTCGCGACCGGTTCAGGGTTCTGGGCGGTGCAGGGCAGCCTCTCGGCCATGTACCCGACCGACCCGGCCGTCCTCTTCGCGAACGTGAGCTACATGTACAACATGCCCCGCGATATCGACCGCACGCTTGGCACCGTGACCGTTGGCAATGTCGATCCGGGCGACTCGATCGGCGTGGGCTTCGGTTTCGGCTTCTCGATGAACCCGCGCTTCTCCTACTCGCTGGGCTACTCGCACTCCTACGTGATGCCGACCGAGACCGAGCTGAACGGCTCGCTGCAGCGCTCCACCGAGTTGCAGGTGGGCAGCCTCCAGCTCGGCCTCTCGTTCCGCACCACCGAGCGTTTGACGCTCTCGGCGAGTGTGGACATGGGTCTCACCGAAGACGCCCCGGATGTCCGGGTCTCGTTCCGGGCCCCGTTCCGCTGGTAGCCAGCGGCGAGACCAAGAAAAGCAAAAAGGCCGGCGGTGACGCCGGCCTTTTCATTTTGTGGCGCTCGCGAGCCGCGTGGCGGATGGGGTGGGATTCGAACCCACGGAGGGCTTTCACCCTCGCCGGTTTTCAAGACCGGTGCCTTAAACCACTCGGCCACCCATCCAACGCGGCGTGGGGCCTATCAGGGCGCGCGGCGCGCTTCAATGACCCGCGTGTGTGGCACGCCAACGCGTAAACGCACGTTATTGATTAAGCTAAGAAAAGCATAAAAGCTTACGCGCCCTAAAGAGCCGCTGGGTTAAAACCCTGACCTTGGTTCGCTGAGGTCCGCCGTTCATGGCACGTCACAACACGCACACGTTCATCTCAGTATCTCTGCTGACTGCGCTCGCAGCGGGTGCGGCAGCCGCCCAGGCGCCCATCGAATACGCGGGTCGAGCCTCGGCGGCGCCCGTCCAGACCGCATCGGTGACTGGCACGCTCGCCGGTGGCGACGACAACTCCTACGGCTATGGAGCGCCAACCCCTACACGTGGCGCTGCAGTGATCGATGTTCGGCGCTCTGATCGCGCCCGTACGAACGTCGAAAGCGTCCGCCAAACGCCGCCTCTCCCTCATGCAGAGGGAGCGCCCGCCCAGACCGCCGATTGGCTTGAGCGCGAGCGGGTAGGGCCGCCCTACGAGGCCAACGGCCGTTGGTATGTCCCGACCCCAGAGCCGGGATATTCAGAAACCGGCATCGCGTCCTGGTACGGCCCGACCTTCCATGGCCAAGCGACAGCCAGCGGCGAAACCTTCGATCAAGAAGCCATGACCGCCGCGCATCCGACTTTACCCATCCCTAGCCTCGTGCAGGTCACCAATCTGGAAAACGGCAGCGAGGTCATCGTTCGCGTCAACGATCGCGGTCCGTTCGTCGGCGAGCGTCTGATCGATATGTCCCGCCGGAGCGCCGAGGTGCTCGGCTTCGAACAAGCCGGGCAGGCGAGGGTGCATGTCCGCTACCTGGGCCCGGCGCCGCGCCGCGTGGACGGTGCGAGCGCTATGGCGCCCACTGCCCCTGCGCGTCAGACCGCTGTGGTTCCACGAGAGGCCGGCCCTACGTCATTGCTCCCCGCCGAAACGGAAGAGACCGCCCTCGCCGGTGCGCCGCTCTATGAGCCGCCTGCCCGTCAAGCGCCGGCCCTTGCGCACAGCGCAGAAGGGGCCTTCTTCGCCCAGGTTGGCGCCTTCTCAGATCTGACCAACGCCCACCGCATCCGCGACGCCGTCAGCTCAGCCGGCCCCGTGACCGTCGACGTCCGCCGCACCGCAAGCGGCGGTGAAGTGTTCCGCGTCCGCGTCGGCCCCTGGAACACCCGGGAAGAGGCGGATTCGGCGCGTCACCAGCTCGTTTCGCTGGGTTACGCTGAGACGATTGTCGCAGCCCGGTAATCAGCCGGTTTCTTGACGTAAAGCTGCCGTCCCGGTCTGCTTAATCGACTGAGCCTTGGCGTCGATTCGGTGGAGAATTTGAACTTGCGATTGGCCGTTATGAGCCTTGCCGTGGCGCTCGTCGCCGCGACACCCGTCGCCGCTCAGCAACAGCCGAGCGCTGGCTTCACCACGCCCGCGCAGCACGTCACCATCATGGACGCCGCATCAGGTGCGTTGCTCTATTGCGACGACTGCCAAACGCCGATGCCGCCAGCATCGATGTCGAAGATCATGACCGTGCTGCTGGTCGCGGAAGCGCTCGAGGCGGGCCGCATCAATTTGAACACCCGCTACCGCGTCAGTGAGAACGCGTGGCGTCATGGCGCGATGTCCGACGGCTCGCACATGTTCCTTGAGCTGAACTCTGAAGTGACCGTTGGTGATCTCTTGCGCGGCGCCATTGTGGTCTCAGCCAACGATGCGTGTGTTGTGCTCGCCGAAGGTCTGTTCGGCTCTGAGGAAGCTTTCGTCGCAGAGATGAATCGCCGTGCTCAGGCTCTGCGGCTGACCACGGCGCGCTTCCGCAACAGCACCGGCTTGCCGGATCCCGATCACGTCATCAGCTCGCGCGACCTCGCCGAGTTAACCCGCCACCTGATCGCGACGCATCCGGATGTCTATCGGATCTATTCGGAGCGCGAATTCACCTACAATCGACGCACACAACCAAACCGCAATCCGCTGCTCGGCGCCTTCGATGGCGCGGACGGCGTAAAGACTGGGCACACCGACGCGTCCGGTTACGGCCTCGTCGGCTCCGCCGTACTCAATGGCCAGCGCCGCATCATCGTCTTCAACGGCCTTAGCACCATGGCCGAACGCCGCAGTGAAGGCGTGCGCCTGATGCGCGCGGCATTCCATGATTTTAGCCTCAGCACGATTGCCCGCGCCGGCGAGCAGGTAGGTGAAGCACAAGTGCGCCTGGGATCGCGCCGTGCCGTGCCGTTACTGGCTCAGAGCGACATCACGATCGGCGGCCCACGCGGCGTACAGTCCGGGCTGACGGCGCACATCGTCTATAATGGCCCGCTACAGCCGCCGCTGCGCGAGGGCGATGTCGTCGCGCATCTCGTCGTAGAAGGCCCTGGCTTCGTCACCCAGCGCTTTCCGTTGACTACGGGCCGCAAAATCGGACGCGCAAACTGGTTCTCACGCGCCTTTGAAGGCTTGCGCCTGACCCTGTTCGGCTCTTCATAGGGGCATGAGCCCAGCGGCTAAATCCGAGCCACAACGCGGCCGTTTCATCACTTTGGAAGGCGGCGAAGGCACCGGCAAATCCACGCTCGCGCGCGGTTTGGCGGACGCGCTGCGCGGAGATGGACGCGAGATTATCGTGACCCGCGAGCCAGGCGGAGCGCCGGGCGCCGACGCCATTCGCGCGCTGCTTGTGCAGGGCGACGCTGGCCGCTGGAGCGCCACGGAAGAAGCGCTGCTCTTCGCCGCCGCACGGCTCAACCATCTAACGCACACGATCAAGCCTGCGCTCTCGCGCGGCGCTTGGGTGGTGTGCGATCGCTACTACGACTCGACACGAGCCTATCAGGTCGCGGCTGGCGGGCTTGCACCAGCCACTCTCGAGACACTCAATGCTTTGATTGAGGCGCCAGCACCGGACCTCACGCTCGTACTCGATATCGATCCTGCCGCGGGGCTCGCACGCTCGCGCGGCGCCCATGTCGGCGAGGATCGTTTTGAGCGCAAAGATGCGGACTTCCACGCCCGCGTCCGCGCTGAGTTCCTGGCGATCGCAGCGCGCGAGCCGCTGCGCTGCAAACGCATTGATGCAAGCCAACCGGTCGCGGAAGTACTCAGCCAGGCTCTCGCAGCGGTTGGCGCTCTGACCTCCGTGCGCCAATGAAGACTGAAAAGCCGGCCCTCGAAACGGACAAAGAGCCAAGCACCGCGCACCCGCGCGAGACGTTCGCGTTCTTCGGTCACGAGCCGGAAGAGCAAGCGCTCGCTGACGGCCTTCGCAACGGCCGCATGCATCACGCATGGCTGCTCGCCGGAACCAAAGGCCTGGGCAAAGCGACACTCGCATATCGTTTCGCACGTGCCGCGCTTGGTGCAAGGAAGGACGGCGGCCGGCCGCTCGATGTCGATCCGGAAGACGTTGTTGCGCGCCGCATCACCGCTCTCTCGCATCCTGACCTCTTTGTTCTGCGCCGTGGTCTCAACGATCGCGGCAAACCGCGGCGTGAAATTACCGTCGATGACGCGCGCGAACTCGGCCATTTCTTCTCGCTAGCGCCATCCGAAGGCGGCATGCGCGTGGCCATCATCGACGCCGTGGACGATCTCAACCGAAACGCCGCGAACGCGATCCTGAAAACTCTAGAAGAGCCGCCAGCGCGTTCGGTGCTTTTGCTCGTCTGCCACGCGCCAGGCGCGATCTTGCCTACGATCCGCTCACGCTGCCGTCGCTTGGCGCTGCGCCCACAATCGGATGATGTCGTACGCATCGCGATGAGCGCAAATGCCGACGAAGCCATCGTCACGCTCGCCAAAGGCCGCCCAGGCCGGGCCATTGCCTACGCGGCACAAGGCGTCGACGCTAAATTCGCCGACGTGCGGCGTGCGCAAACCGCTCTGCAGCGCGGTGAAGCCGGCGCGATGTTGAGCGCGCTCTATGACAAGATGAGCGGCGAGCCGTTCGAAAAACTGGCGGGCGTACTTGAGCTTGCCGGCGAGTGGACGCGCGCGGCAGGGGTGGAAGAGGGCGGTGAGAGCTGGGCTGAGGCGTGGTCGGCGTTAGAGACATTGCGCGGCGAATCTGAGGGCCTCGATATGGATCCGCGCCACGCGCTCGCGCGCGCCAGCGGGATCCTTGATCGCGCTGGGAGCGCGCGCAGATGACACCGCCATGCTGATCGATAGCCACGTCAATTTGCATCACCACAGCTTCGACGAAGATCGCGAGGCAGTGATCCAACGCGCGCGTGACGCCGGCGTTGGGCGCATGATCACGATTTGCGATAAGATCGAGAACTTCGCCGCCGTCATCGCCATCGCCGAAGCGCATGACGACATTTACGCCAGCGTCGGCGCGCATCCGCACTATGCGAAGGATCACCTCGATCTCACCGCCGAGCGCCTGATCGAGCTGGGTCGCCACGAGAGGGTGGTCGGAGTAGGGGAAACCGGTCTCGATCAGCACTACAAGTGGAGCCCCTTCGAGGATCAGGTCCAAGTGTTTCGAGCCCATGCGCAAGCCGCGCGCACGCTCGACAAAACCCTGATCATCCACACGCGCGAGGCCGACGAGGCAATGGCGGAGCTGCTGGAGGAAGAGGCGGGGAAGGGCCCTCTTCGCATCCTCATGCACTGCTATACGAGCGGCGCCGAACTCGCCGGCCGCGCGCTCAAAATCGGCACATACTTTTCGTTCTCTGGCATCATGACGTTCAAGAACGCCGACGACGTGCGCGCCATCGCGCGGGAAGTCCCGCTCGACCGCGTCATCGTAGAGACCGATTGCCCATATCTGGCCCCTGTCCCGCACCGCGGCCAACGCTGCGAGCCCAAGCACGTCGCCGACGTGCAGAAGGCTTTCGCCGCGCTGCGCGGGCTGGGTGAGGAGGAGGCGAGCGCCCTGCTCGCGGATAACTTCCACCGCCTCTTCCCAACCATCCCGCGCGTGACTTCATGAGCGGCACGCTACGCGTCACCATCCTTGGCTGCGGCTCGTCCGGCGGCGTGCCGCGCGCCACGGGCGATTGGGGCGTCTGCGATCCGAACGAGCCGAAGAACCGCCGCACGCGCGGTGGGCTGTTGCTGCAGAAGTGGAGCGGGCAGGCAGGCAGCGCGGAAGAGGCGACCACCGTGCTGATAGACACGCCGCCGGACCTACGCCTGCAGCTGGCGGCCGCGAAGCCATCGCACCTCGACGCCATCATCGTCAGCCACGATCACGCCGACCAGACCAACGGCTTCGACGATGTCCGCGCCTTCTTCATCAAGCAGCGCCGCACGCTGCCCGTATGGATGGACAGGGCGACGAAGCGCACGTTCATGCAACGCTTCGGCTACGCGTTTGAGTCGAAAGGCGGCTACCCGGCTATCGTCCGCAACGCCGGCGATATCTCGCCGCTGGTGCCGCTGGTGATCGACGGCCCAGGCGGCGTGCTCGAAATCCTTCCGCTCGACCAGGACCACGGCTTCAGCCGCTCGCTCGGCTTCCGCGCCGGTCCGGTGGCGTACTCCAACGATCTGGTCGACATGCCGGCGGCAAGCTTCGCTGAGCTGGAAGGCCTCACGCTCTGGATCGTCGACGCGCTGCGCGAGACGCCGCATCCCACGCACGCGCATTTGGGCAAGACGCTGGAATGGATCGTGCGGCTGAAGCCTGCACAAGCCGTGCTGACGAACATGCACATCGACCTGGACTACCAGGCGCTGAAGGCGAGGCTGCCGGTGGGCATCGAACCTGGCTACGATGGCTGGGCTGGCGATTACCCGATCTGAGTCGGTCCATTGCTTCCCATAATCTATCTTATGCGAGAATAGCATGCCGAGCCAAGCTACTGATAAAGAGACAGAAAAGAGCGCAGAAGCCCTCTCCCGCAACGCCGCCGCCACGCAAGCGGTACTCAATGTGATGGCGCGGCTGCGCGATCCTCAGCGTGGCTGCCCTTGGGATATCGAGCAGAGCTTCGCGACCATCGCGCCGTACACGATCGAGGAAGCCTACGAGGTCGCCGACGCGATCGAGCGGCAGGACATGCCGGCGCTGAAGGAAGAACTCGGCGACCTCCTCTTCCAAGTCGCTTTCCACGCCCGCATGGCCGAAGAGGTTGGTGCGTTTGATTTCGCCGACGTCGCCCAAGCGCTCGCCGACAAGATGATCGAGCGCCATCCGCACGTGTTCAGCGAAGTCGGCGACGGCCGCACGGCCCATCAGCAAACCGTCGCCTGGGAAACGTTGAAGGCCGAGAAGCGCGCCGCCAAGGGCGCGGCCTCGCTCCTGGACGACGTGGCGATGGCCCTACCCGCGCTGCAACGAGCCGAGAAGCTGACCAAGCGCGCCGCGCGCATCAACTTCGATTGGCCGGCGCCCGAGCCAGTGCTCGCGAAACTCGAAGAAGAATTGGCCGAGCTGAAGGAAGCGCGCGCCAGCGGCGACCAGGAGCACATCGCCGAAGAGATGGGCGACATCCTCTTCGTCATGGCCAACCTCGCCCGCAAGCTTAACGTCGATCCCGAAGAGGCGCTGCGGCGGGCCAACGCCAAGTTCACGCGGCGGTTTCAGTTCATCGAGACGAAGCTGGCCGAGCAAGGCCGCACCGGCCCGCAACCATTGGATGACATGGAAGCGCTGTGGCTCGAGGCCAAACGCGCGGAACGCAAGTAAGAGCAGTTACCGCAAGCGCCCCTTAAGGGCGTTGGGTTGAAGATCTTCGGGATCGGGACAGAAGCGTCCCGAGGAGTACACCGAAATGTCTTCTATAGTGACGACCAGCAGCCGGCCTCGCGCCGATCACTTCGAGCCGGAAGCAGCACTCGACCCGCAAGAGGCGCGCAAGCTTCGCGGCCACCTTGAGCAAATTGACTACGCCGCCTTCGCTGCAAACCGGGCGGTTGTGGGCCAAGCCATCGGCCGCACCGACCTTAGCAAGTTCGAGCGCCTTGCTGTCGCCGCGGCGCACGCCCGCGCCCGCTGGATCGCCGCCGCGGTATCTATGACCGAGGCCGCGCCGTCGCTGACGCATGATCAGGTAACCCAGCTCAACACCCTGCGCCGCGCCTTTGAAGAACTTACCGAAGCGTACGACGCCATGCGCCGAATGGTCGAACGCGGATACCTCGGCTATCAAGCGCGGCCCTAGCGAGTTGCCACTCGCAAGGAGCGGACTGGATCGACAAAAGCTACGCGGCGCGGCATGGCTCAGGGCAGGACGCCTAGGGACAAACCATGCTGATGCGCCGTATCCGCGAGCACGTGACGGACCATAACTGGTTCGCCGTCAGCATCGATCTTGTTATCGTCGTGCTCGGCGTCTTCCTCGGCACGCAGGTCAGCAATTGGAACGCCGAGCGCCTCGCCCACGAAGCTGGCGACACCTATCGCGCTCGCATTGCCAGCGATTTGGCGAACAACCAGAGCGACCTCCAAAGCCGGGAGGCTTACTTCACCCAGGTACGCGGGTTCGCCCTCCAAGTGCTGAACGACCTCAATGGCAGCGCCCGCCTGTCCGACGAGCAATTCCTGATCGCCGCCTATCAGGCCACGCAAATCTACCCGCGCCCGCTCACGCGCGGATCGTATGATGAAATTCAGTCCGTCGGCGCGCTCGACACGCTGGGCGATGTCAGCACACGCGACAACATCGCGAACTATTACGTCGCCGTGGAGACCAGCGAAGCGACGTTCCGCAACGTGCCGCCGTATCGCGAGATCGTCCGCCGCGCCATTCCGTATGGCGTTCAAGCCCGCATTCGCGAGGCGTGCGCCGAGGAGATGATAACGGCGACCACCGGGCTGGCCCGTTTGAAGTTGCCTGAGAGCTGCACGCTCGGAATGGATCGTAGCGAATTGGCGCGCGCCGCGGCGCGCGTGCGAGCAACGCCGGGTTTAGAACTTGACGTGACGCGTCTGCTTGCAGATCTGGATCAAAAGCTAATCCAAACGGAGCGCGCCCAAGGGCGCGCGGAAGGTCTCGCGGCGGAACTAGCCGGCCTCTAGCGCTTCAGCGCCCCAAACGGCACGATCTTGTTCTCAACGTCGTGCCCAATATCCGCGCGGCCGAGATATGCGATCCCAGCTTTGGCGCACCAATAACGCACGATCTCTTCCTCGGTCGCGCCAAATGGTTTGTCGTTCTCGGGCACGGCGCTGACGCGGCCGAGTTTGATCCCCTTCACGCTGCGCACGTTAGCGGAGGAGGTGATGTGGAAGAGGGCGCGGTCTATCCGATAAAGGTACTCCCCCACCTCTTCCAGCATCAGCACGTGGCCGCTCAAATCCGGCTCCAAAGGCGTGCCGATGATCGACGCCAGAATCTCGATGTTGAACGCGGCAGTTTTGCCCTCGAACATCACGCCGAGTTCGAGGCTCTCAGGGGCGCGGTCGATCAGCCATGCGAGCGCCCTCTTTACTGCGCCCTCACCGCCTGCGCGCGTCAGGTCCACCGGCATCGGCCCGTGCGCAACGTTGGTGAAACCGTGCTTGTAGAGACCCGCCAGCAGCACGCCGCCGTCGCTGTAGCCGAGATAGGCTTTCGTTCGTGCAGCGCCGTTCAGCTGCGCGAGCGCCGCCTCGGCAATGCGACAAGCGCCATAACCGCCGCGCGCGAACCAGATCGCGTCGAGCGACGGATCGTTGGCGTACTCCACGAACGCTTTCAGCCGCGCGTCGTCGTCGCCGGCGAAATGCCCGGCGCTCAGAAAACATTGCGGGTGAACAACAATCTCCGGCGCGCGGTCGAGAAAGCTGTCCGCTGCGAACGCTTTGAGACGCGCCGCAAGCTCCGGCTCGATGCGCGTGCCGGGCGCGACGACGCCGATGCGGATCGATGGGGCCATTCTGCGTTCGCGTCCTTGCCGGCAGCCGCCGTTTCTCGTCATAACCGGGGCGCATGAGTCAGGCCAAATCCTATTTCTTCAGCGGCGTCGGCGGCTCCGGCATGCTGCCCTTGGCGCTCATCTTGCGCGGCAAAGGCGTGACCGTCGCCGGCTCCGACCGCTCGCTTGACCAGGGCCGTCTCGGCGCCAAGTTCGAGTACCTGAAAGCCCAAGGCATCGCCCTCTTCCCGCAAGACGGCTCCGGCATCACCAGCGCCGACCAGATCCTGGTGCGCTCCGCCGCTGTTGAGGACACCGTGGGTGATGTGGTCGCCGCCAAGCGCGTCGGCGCAGAGGATTTGAAGCGGCCGCAGCTGCTGGCGGAACTCTTCAACGCAGCGCCTGTGCGCATCGGCGTTGCTGGCACCAGCGGTAAGTCCACCACCACCGGCATGATCGCCTGGCTGCTGCACCGCGCCGGCAAGGATCCGACGGTGATGAACGGTGCCGTGATGAAGAACTTCGTTACGCCAGATGCGCTGTTCGCGTCGGCGCTGGTCGGCAAAGGCGATGCGTTTGTCTCTGAAGTCGATGAGAGCGATGGCTCAATCGCCCGCTACGAACCGACCATAGCCGTCGTCAACAACATCGCCCTCGATCACAAGAGCATGGACGAGCTGCGCGCGCTGTTCAGCGGCTTCGTCAACAAGGCCGAGATCGCGGTCCTCAATCTCGACAATGACGAGACGGCGGCCCTCGTAATGGCGACCAAGGTTCGTACCCGCACCTATTCGCTCCGCTCCGGTCTCGCCGATCTGCACTGCTCCGCCATACGCCCGGCGCCCGATGGCATTTCGTTCGACGCGCTGGAAAAGGACACGCGCGAGAGCGCCACCGTCGATCTGGCCGTGCCGGGCGAGCACAACGTCTCCAATGCGCTCGCTGCGCTCTCAGTCGCGCGCGTCTGCGGGCTTTCGCTCGGCGTAGCCGCAGCGGCGCTCAAAGGCTTCTCCGGCACCAAGCGCCGGCTCGAGATCGTCGGCAAAGCCAACAACATCACCGTCATCGACGATTTCGGGCACAACCCGGACAAGATCACGGCGACGCTTAAGACGCTGCACGCCTTCCCGGGTCGTCTGCTGATCATGTTTCAACCGCACGGCTTTGGGCCGCTCAAGCTCATGCGCGATGAGTTCATCGATTGCTTCGCGCGCAACATGAGCGACGACGACGTGCTGATCATGCCCGATCCCGTCTATTTCGGCGGCACCGTCGACCGTGCCGTCGGCAGCGAACAAATCGTCGCCGGCGTCCGCGCGCGCGGCCTGCAAGCGATGGCTTTCGCCGAACGTAATGCGTGCGGCGACAAGCTGATAGAATTGGCCGAACCCGGAGATCGCATCGTCGTCATGGGCGCGCGCGACGATACCCTGAGCGTATTCGCAACGGAGTTGCTGGCGCGGCTCGGAGCGAAGTAGGGCTCCCCTACTCCGCGGCTGGGCGGACTTCTTCGGGCAGGGGCTCCAACGGCGCAAAACGCGCGGCGTCTTCAATCAGAAGCTCAGCCCGCAGCGTGATCGCGCCTTCGTCGTCGCTGGATTCTTCCAAGATTTTGCCGGCTGACGCGATCTGCGCGCGCACACGTCCAGCATCGTCGGGCGACAGGGTGAGGGTGATGACGCGCGTGGCGGAGAAGGCGGCGCGGTCGATCATCGCGAGCAGGGCATCCATGCCCTCCCCCGTCTCGGCCGAGATCGCGACAGGGGGCAGGGCGCCCTGCCCGCCCTGTTCGGCCGCGCTCTCGGAACGCCTCAAACGCGCGTCATGAGTCGCCGCGTCGAGCAGGTCGATCTTATTCCAAGCTTCGAGCACCGGCGGCGATTTCCCGCCAGCGTCCTTGGTCAGTTGCGCCAGTACCGCCAGCACATCCGCCTTCTGCTTTTCCGTATCGGGATGCGCGATGTCGCGCACGTGCACGATCAGATCGGCCTCAGTGACGGCTTCCAGCGTCGCGCGGAAGCTTTCCACCAGTTCGTGCGGCAGATCGGAGATGAAGCCCACCGTGTCGCTCATGATGACGGCGCGATGGCTTGGCAGCTTCACTTGTCGCGCCGTCGGATCAAGCGTTGCGAAAAGCATGTCCTTCGCCAGCACACCCGCTTGCGTTAGCCGGTTGAACAGCGTCGACTTGCCGGCGTTGGTGTAGCCAACCAGCACAACGGCCGGGAGCCCGGCACGTGAACGCGCGCGGCGTTGGAGGCCGCGCGTCCGGCGCACATCCTCCAGCTCGCGCTTCAGTCTAATGATCCGGTCGGCGATGATCCGCCGATCGAGTTCGATCTGCGTTTCACCGGGGCCGCCAGTCTTGCCCAGACCGCCGCGTTGCCGCTCCAAGTGCGTCCACGTCCGCACCAGGCGCGAGCGCTCGTAGCCTTGCCGCGCTAGTTCGACTTGCAGCTTGCCTTCCTTGGTGCGCGCACGCAGGCCGAAGATTTCCAGGATCAAGCCGGTGCGATCAACAACCTTGGCGCCGATATCAGTTTCAAGGTTGCGCTGCTGCACCGGCGAGAGCGGCGCATCGATGACAATGACACCGACGCCGAGTGTTTCCGCCTCTTCCTTCAACCGCTCAACGCGGCCAGAGCCGAAATAGGTGCGCGGACTGATCTGCCTGAGCGGCGCAGCTTCAGCGCTGGCGACATCCAGCCCCAAAGCTTGCGCAAGTCCAACGGCCTCCAAGAGCCGCGCTTCGCCATCGCGCACGCTCTCGGCCGCGCTCGCAAGCGGGCGCAGCACGATTGCGCGATTGTAGTCCGGGGTTGGCGTGTCAGGCGTCGGCTTCATCTACCGCTTTATCGATGTCGTAGAGCTGGACGGGTGCGCCCGGCATGATCGTCGAGATCGCATGCTTGTAGACAAGCTGCACTTGGCCGTCGCGGCGCAACAACACACAGAAATTGTCAAACCACGTGACGACGCCTTGCAGTTTGACGCCGTTGACGAGGAAGATGGTGAGCGGCGTTTTTGCCTTGCGGACAGCGTTGAGGAACGTGTCCTGCAGGTTCTGTTTCTTTTCCATGGAATCCCCATGCCTGAGTTTTATAGCGCCGCGTCAAAGCGCACGGCTAAGGCGAGCTATAAGCCCAGCCGCTACCGGCGCCAACTGGCCGCGAGGTCTACTGCGCTCAGGCGCCCAAATAAGCGGCGCGCAGCAGCCGGGTGACGGGACCAACTCCGCCAGCGCCGACACGAACACCGTCAATCTTCGTCACCCCTACGGCTGGGTTGCTGGCGGAACTTATAAACGCCTCGTGCGCCGCCTGTGCTTCGGCGATGGTGAAGGGCTTTTCCTCGATATGCAGATCGCGAGATTTTGCGACTTCGAGCAAAGCCGCACGGGTGACGCCGTGGAGAAGCGCATGTGAGAGCGCACGCGTACGTAAACGGCCTTCGTCGTCCACGATCCAGGCGGTGGACGACGTCCCCTCCGTCACAAAACCGTGGTCATCCACGAACCATGCCTCAAACGCGCCAGCCTCTTTCGCGGCCTGGCGTGCTAGGACGTTGGGCAACAGATTGACCGACTTGATGTCGCGCCGCGCCCAACGTGTTTCCGGCACGCTGATGACGCTCACGCCTTGCTCGGCCCTGGCGGCAAGCGCGGCACGGTCGAGGCTCTTGGCCGTCACGATGAGAGTCGGCGGCGTCTGCGGATTCGGAAAAACGTGATCGCGCGCGCTTGGGGCGCCGCGACTGATCTGGGCGTAGACAATTCCGTCACGCACGCGATTGCGCCGCATCACTTCCCGGATCACCAACCATAGCGCGCGCTCCCCCATCGGCGCGCGCATCTGCAATTCCTCGAGAGAGCGTTGCAGGCGAGCCATATGCGCATCGGCGTCGAACAAGCGGCCATCGCGCACGGCCCACACTTCATAGATTGCATCGGCGAGTTGCAGCCCGCGATCGAGCACCGAGATCAACGGCGCACGAAGCGGCGCGTAGACTCCGTTGACGTACGCGACCCGGCTCATTCAATCTCGAGGCCGCCCCGACCCGGCGCTTCGACGCCAAGCGACTTCAGCTTCCGGTGCAGCGCCGAGCGCTCCATGCCGATAAACGCAGCGGTGCGCGAAATGTTGCCGCCAAACCGTGTAATCTGAACGTTGAGATACTCACGCTCGAAGCGTTCGCGCGCGTCGCGCAGCGGCAGACCGATGACTTCCTGCAGCCCGTCATGCTTGGAAAAACCTGCGCTCGGCCAAGCTTCCGGCGGCAGGGCATCAACCGTTACTGGCGTGCTCGGATCACCGGTCGCCAAGATCAGAATACGTTCGATCACGTTGCGCAGTTGGCGCACATTGCCTGGCCAATCTGCTGCCTGGAGCGCGGCGAGCGCGTCCTCGCCAATCTGGCGCGCCGGAACACCGGACATGCCCGCAAGCCGCCCGACAAAATACCCAGCCAACTCAGGAATATCCTCGCGCCGTTCTGACAAAGCCGGCGCGCGCAGAGGAACGACATTCAAGCGATGGAACAGATCTTCGCGGAAGCGGCCGGCCGCGATGTCGCCGGTGAGATCGCGCGAACTCGAAGAAACAACGCGGACATTCACCTGCACGTCGGTCGAACCGTTCAGACGACGGAAGCGCTGATCGACCAGCACGCGCAAAATCTTGGACTGCGTCTCCGGCGGCATATCCCCTACCTCGTCGAGGAAGAGGGTGCCGACATGGGCAAGTTCAAAGACGCCGATCTTGCGCGGGCGGCCGTCTGGGCCTTCTTCGCCGAAGATTTCGCTTTCCATGCGCTCGGGCGCAATCGACGCTGCATTGATAGCCACGAACGGACCGCTGGCGCGCGGACTACGTTCATGCAGCAAGCGGGCGACAAGTTCTTTACCTGAGCCTGCGGCGCCGGTGATGAGGACCCGCGAATTGGTTTGCGCGACACGGTCGATGGCGCTGCGGAGTGCCGCCATGACCGCAGACGATCCGATCAGGTGATCGCTTGCCGAAGAACGCGCTTTCAGCTCGGCGTTCTCGCGCTTCAACCGCGTCGTTTCCAGCGCGCGTTGCACGACATGCAGCAGACGATCGGCGGTGAACGGCTTTTCGATGAAGTCATAGGCGCCGTTGCGGATCGCCGTGACCGCGGTTTCGATGGTGCCGTGGCCGGAAATCACGATCACCGGCATGTCCGGATCGATTTCCTTGAACATTGCAAGCAGTTCGAGCCCATCGACGCGGCTGCCTTGTAACCACACATCGAGCACCACCAGCGAAGGCTTGCGGCGGCGGAATGCGTCCAATGCTTCGTCACTGTCGCGCGCGCCGCGCACTTGGTGACCATCGTCCTCCAGAATGCCGGAGATCAGATCACGGATATCGGCTTCGTCATCAATGATGAGAATGTCTTGCGCCATCAAACGGCTCCTGTGTCATGTTCAGCAGCGGGCTCAACGAGCTCTTCGCCGCGTTTTGGAAGAACAAATCGAACGATAGCGCCCTGGCTTCCGCCCGGCGCGTCGTCCAACTCAATGAGCCCCCCGTGGTCTTCGATAATGCGCGCAACGATCGCGAGCCCCAGGCCCGCGCCTTTCGTGCGCGTCGTCACATATGGTTCGATAAGGCGATGGCGATCCTTTTCGGGGAAACCGAGCCCGTTATCGATCACCTCGAATTGCACGCCAAAATCGAGATCGCGCAGACGCAGCAGCACAAATCCGTCCTTTGGCTCGCCATCGCGCGCGCGCCGCGCTTGCACGCTCTCTGCAGCATTCTTGATCAAGTTAAGAAGCGCTTGCGCAATCAGTCGCTCATCCACGACCAGCCCGATCGGCTGATCGACGCCTTCGACTTCAATACGCAGATCAGCGAACGCCAGTCGCTGACCAAACACAGTTGAGCGCGCAACATCACTCATATCGGCAAACGCCATACGCGGCGTCGGCATGCGGGCGAACGATGAGAACTCATCCACCATCCGCCCGATGTCAGCGACTTGGCGCAGGATTGTATCGGTGCATTTCAGGAATGTGTCCGGATCGGATTTGATTTCGGCGAGGTACTTTTTGCGCAGGCGCTCAGCCGAAAGCTGAATGGGCGTCAGCGGATTTTTGATCTCGTGAGCAATGCGCCGCGCGACGTCTTTCCAAGCTTCCTGGCGCTGAGCCGAGATCAGCTTGGTCATGTCGTCGAACGTCAGCACGAGCCCGCCTTCGGCGTCAGGGCTCATGCGGATGCTGAGATTCACAGAGCCGCCCTCACGCATCAGGTCGACGCGTTGAGGCGCGGTCTCCCCTGCAGGGGCCGGCTGATTGAGAAGATCGGCAAACTCAGGCGCCAGATCGATGAGCCGCCGTCCGACCATTTGTTCATCGCCGTGTCCCAGCAATTGGCCGGCGGATCGGTTTGCTGCGGTGATGCGGCGGTCACGATCTAGACCAACCACGCCGGCGCTGACGCCGCCTAGAACAGCCTCGGTAAACTGGCTGCGGCTCTCGGCGTCCTCTTGCGCGCTCACCAGATCGCGGCGCTGGGTTTCAAGCTGTGCCGTCATCCGGTTGAACGCCGTCGCCAGCGCATCGATTTCGTCGCGCTCTTCACCGACTGCGACCCGAGCTTTCAGATCACCCGACGCTACACGGCGCGCAGCGCCAACCAGACGCCCGATTGGCTCGGCGACGCGTGATGCGCTAGTGAGGCCAACCCAGCCGGCGGCCAAAAGCACAATCAGCGCCGTCGAAAAGTAAGCGAGCCCAAAGAGCCCGCGCAGCGCCGCCTGCTGCGCCTGCGCTGTTCGATACTCTTCCACCGATTGGCGGAAGCTACGCAGCTGCGCGACGAGGCCCGGCTCCAAATTGCGTGTCACCGCAAGATAGGCGTTCTGATACGCGTCGAGGCGATAGAGAACCACCATCCGATCGTTTTCATCGTCAAATGTGACCGCCATATCGCCTTCATTGGCCGTGGCGAAAGCGGCGCGATCCGGCGTCACCAGCGGCGGCGAAGATACCCCGGCGCGCGCCAGCACACGTCCTTGCGAGTCGATCACCAGGGCGGCGGTGAGTTCGCGGCGTTCGGTTTGCGCTTCCAGAAACGCAAAGTAGCGTTCGCGATCTTCGATCAAACCTCGCTGCGCGAGGTTCAAGTCGACAGCCATGGCTTCCACTTCGCCTGTGAGGTCGCCGGAGGCGAGGTCGACATAGGCGCGACCGACATTCGCCGCGCTCTCGATGGCGCTCTCGACCCGGTCGCTGAACCAACGTTCGACACCTTGGCTGAACGTGAACCCGAGAAACGCCGCAACGATCACGGCGGGCGCCAATGCAGCCAGCACGAACAGCGTCACGAAGCGCACATGGAGCCGCGCGCCGGTCGCAGCTGAACGCCAGGCGCGCGCAACGCGCATCAGCCTGTGCAACAAGATGCCGGCGAGCGCGGCTGAAATGACAAGGCTGGCGATCAATAGACCGCGGATAGTGGCGCTGGCGCCGCCTGCGAGCCCCTCGCCGAGGAGTAGCGCGATCGTGGCCGCGCCGGTCAGGAAGATCGCAACGCCTAGCCCAATGAGAAACAGGAGAGCGCTACGGCCCTGAGGCCGGTCGCTCAGAACCGCTGTTTCTGCGGGCTGGTCGGCCGCGATTTGGTGCACCATAGAGCAGGGAACCTATGTTGCGATAAAGCAACATAGGTGTTGAACCAATATCACGCTCTCGTCAATCGCCGCGCCCAGTTCGGATGCCCAAGGTCTGGATCTTCTTCCGCAAAGTATTGCGGTTAATACCGAGCACCGCGGCGGCGCGGATCTGGTTTCCGCGTGTTGCGGTCAGCGCTTGCAGAATAAGCGGTCTTTCGACCTCGGCCAAGACGCGGTCGTAGAGACCAGCTGCGGGCATGTCTGGGCTCGCGGCTGAGAACTCTCCCGCCACGCGCCGTGAGAGCGCCGCCTCGAAACCCTCATCGCTCTCGATCGAAGCAGCCTCCCGCGCATCCGCCCCGAGTTCTGCGCCAACTTCACGCGCCGTAATCACAGCCGCCGGGCTCAGCGCCGCTGCACGCCGCAACAGATTTTCCAGTTCGCGGATGTTGCCCGGAAAAGCGTGCGCCTTGAGTCGCTCAATCGCAGCCGCGTCGATCGATTTTTCCGGCAGTCCTTCGCGCTTTGCGCGCAGCAGAAACGCCCGCGCCAAATCGCCGACATCATCAAGCCGATCACGCAGCGGCGGCAGGCGAATAGCGACGACGTTGAGGCGATAGAAAAGGTCCTGCCTGAATGCGCCCTGCCGCGCCAAACCCGCAAGACTGCGCTGCGCCGCCACGATCAAACGCGTGTTGGGCCGCACGCCGGGATCTTCCGCATGCAAGAGGCCCGCTAAACGCGTCTGCGCTTCACTTGGCAATTCATCGATGTCTTCCAAAAACAGCGTGCCGCCGCTGGCTTTAGCGAACTTGCCACCTGTCGCGAAGAGATCGCGGTCGATCTGCGCGGCGCCGACGCCGGCAAGACTATAGGTTTCGTACGGGCCATTCGCTCGGCGGCTGTGATCGTGAATAGCGCGCGCGACGCGCTCCTTGCCGGTGCCGCTCTCCCCTTCGATCAACACAGTGAGGTCGGTCCCGGCAACGCGCGCCATCACCCGGTAGACGTCCTGCATTGCCGCCGAACGGCCGATCAGCGGCAAGCGCTCATCCTTCTCGGCCTTATTGGCTTGCGCACGGGTTTTCGCGTCGGGGCCGCCGTCCAGCGCGCGGCGCACCACCGCCATCAACTCATCCAGATCGAACGGCTTCGGCACATAATCGAATGCGCCCGCACCGGCGGCGGAGAGCGCCGTTGCGACTGTCGATTGCGCGCTCATGACAATCACGGGCAGATCGGGTCTGGCGGTGCGCATCGCTGGCAGGGCGTCAAAAACGCACTCATCGCCCATATAAACGTCGCTCAAAACCAGATCGCCTTCGCCCTCTCGCACCCATTTGCTGAGCGTTGCGACGTTGCCGGTTGCGCGTACCGCATACCCCTCTTTGCCAAGCGCCTGCGAAAGCACAAAGCGTAGCGAAGAATCATCGTCAGCCAGGAGAATGCGTGCACTCATGAGCTTGCTTCCGGATCGATCGGGAGGAGGATTTTAAACGCGGTCCGGCCGGGCGCGCTTTCAACTTCGATGCGCCCGTCATGGCGCGCGATGATGTCGGCAGCCACTGTGAGCCCAAGGCCCATACCGCTCGGCTTGGTCGTGGCGAAAGCTTCGAACAAGCGATCGGCTACATCAGGATGCAGGCCCGGCCCGTTATCGACGACTTGAATTTCCAGTTGCGCACGGGCTGCGCCGCTGGCGGCGGAGCGAAACTTCACGCCCGAGCGGAACGACGTGATGATCGCGATCTCGCCGTCTGGCTGACTGGCCAACGCTTCGGCAGCGTTCTTGGCGATATTCAGGAACGCTTGGATCAACTGATCCAGATCGCCCCGCACTTGCGGCAAGCTCGGATCGTAGCGTTCGCGGATCATCACGTCCGGCGCGCTTGAGCCGACCAGCTTACGCACGCGCTCAAGCGCTTCGTGGATGTTGAAGAGTTCAAAGCGCGGCGGCTCGAAGGCGGCCATCGGATCGATCTTGTCGGTGAGCCGATGGATGCGATCGACTTCATCGCAGATCAGCGTCGCAAGCGCCGCGGAGTCGGGATCGTCGCCGCGTGAAATGAGCTGTGCTGCGGCGCGAATACCCGCGAGCGGATTGCGAACCTCATGCGCCAATGTGCGCGCGGCGGAATTTCCCGCGATCGGCGGCGCATTGCGCGCCCGCGGCGGCCGCGTCAGCACGAGCGCGATATACCCATTGTCTCCCACCGGCCCGGCGGCGACAGCCGCGCGGCCAAGGGCAAAGCCAGGCCCGACCAATGCGACGTCGCTCTCAGCGACACCGGAGCCGCCGTTCAGCGCGCGGCGCGCCAAGTCGATCAGGGGCGCGTCCGCTCCGAATATTTCGTCGAGCCGGCGGCCTAGCAGGCCACGGCCGACGCCGGCCAGAAGTTCCGCGGCTGCCGCGTTGACGAAGCGGATGCGTTCTCCAGCATCTATCCCCAAAACCGGCGCGGGCAGCGCTTCCAGCCAGAGTTCGGCGTCCGGCGCGGAGAGCCGGAGCGGCGGCGTGCGGCGAATAGGATCGCTCAACGGGGCTTTCCCCCCGCCGCGGGCAAGACAAACTCTGGAATCTGATCCAAACCGAGCATTAGGCTCCGCCCTTCTGGAACAGAGCTTAGGGCGCCCAAAAAGCGGGCGCCAAGGGTTTTATGCTGCAATGCAACACGTGATGTCAGATTTCTGCACTCTATGACAATCACAGCGATCATTGTGGCCGGCGGCCGGGGCGAACGCGCGGGCGGGGCGTTGCCAAAGCAATACCAGCGGCTCCTTGGAAAGCCGGTTCTCACTTGGTCAGTGGAGGCCTTCGCGGCGGCGGGCGTCGACCAGATCGTCGTCGTGCGTGCTGCCGAGCATGCCACCCTCGCTGAAGCGGCCACCCAGGGGCGGCAGGTCGAGTTCGTTTCGGGCGGCGCAACACGCACGGCTTCGGTGCGCGCAGGGCTCGCGGAGGCCGGGAGCGCTGACATCATCCTCATCCATGACGCCGCGCGGCCAGGCCTCACCAGCGCGATGGCTCGCGCGCTGATTGTTGAGATCGAAAACGGCGCCAGTGCTGCAGCGCCTGCAGTGCCAGTCGCCGACTCCTTGCTCCGAACCGACGCGGAAGGACGCGTCGATGCCGAGATCGATCGGACTGGCGCCATGCGTGTGCAGACACCGCAAGCGTTCCGCGGCGATACTCTGCGAGCCGCGTACGCAGCGGCCAACGAGAGCAGCGCCTTCGGCGACGATATCAGTGTCGTGCGCGCGTTCGGCGTACAGGCGAAGGTCATCCCTGGAGACCAGCGGCTGATGAAAATCACGCACCCGGAGGATTTGGCGATAGTGGAGCGGATTATGGGCGGCGAGCGGATCGTGTGCGTTGGCTCAGGCATAGACGCGCACCGCTTTGGGCCTGGCGCGTTCGTGACGTTATGCGGCGTTCAGATTCCGCATGACAAAGGCCTGGTCGGCCACTCAGACGCTGACGCCGGTTGGCATGCGCTCGTCGATGCAATCCTCGGCGCGCTTGGCGAAGGCGATATCGGCGCGCACTTCCCGCCCAGTGATCCGCAATGGAAAGGCGCTGATTCCGAGCGCTTCCTCCGACACGCTGCAGAACTCGCCGCCGAACGCGGCGCACGCATCTCGCACGTGGACATCACACTCGTGTGCGAGCGGCCGAAGATTGGGCCGCACCGCGAAAGCATGCGCGCACGCACCGCCGAAGTCCTTGGCCTGCCGCTCTCACGCGTCAGCGTAAAGGCCACCACCACCGAACGCATGGGTTTCCTCGGCCGCGAGGAAGGCTTGGCCGCTCAAGCAACAGCCACCCTCGATCGCCCTCTCTAGTTCGGCGCAGCAGGCGGAGGTGGCGCAGGCGTAGCGGGCGTTCCGCCGCAATCGGGTTGCTCAGGATAAAGCCAGCACGTCTCGACGCCTGTCATCTGATCCCAGAGCGCGCGCGGCACGTTGATGTAATCGTCAGTCCAGCCACGCCCTGCCGGCGCTACCATTACGCGCCAGTCGTCATTGATCAGCGGCAGAGCATCCAACGTCGCTTGATCGCGTGCGACGATCATCACGCTCGCGGCTGAACCGCCATAGAGTGCAGCGCCCGGCAATTCGAACGCATTGCTGAGGCGGAAAAGCGTCGGCACGTTCAGATCGCGCGCGACCCGCGCAGCCTCAGACACCAATGCGAGATTCCGGTTCGACAAGTGCAGCACCACAATGCCGTTCTCGCTAGTCTTGGAGAGATAGAGCGCTATCGCTTCTCGCGTCAGCAAGTGTGCGGGGATGGCGTCCGACGAGAACGCATCGACGACCACGACATCATAGGCGCCGTCCGGCGCGTTTGCGATCTGAAGGCGCGCATCCCCGATCACGACGCGCGCATTCGGCTGGCACTGCGGCACGAACGTAAAATCTCCGCCAGGCTCAACAGCCAAGCGCACAACAGCTGGATCGATCTCATAGATCGTCAACTCATCATCCGCTTGCATGAGACATGCGGTGGAACCCGTGCCGAGACCAATCAGCGCCAAGCGCGACTGATCGCGCATCGCTAGGCCCACCGTAATCGCTTCGCCCAACGCCGTGCGCGGATGGTAGTAGGTGAGCGGCTGGCGGGAGAGCACGGGCTCATCGATCTGCGCGCCGTGCAAAGTGGTGCCATGGAGCAGCACACGCAGCGGCGGCACAGCCGCATCGCGCACCTCATAGACCCGCGTCCGCAGCACACCGAAGAAGGTCCGTTCCTGGGTGATGATCCGTGAGCCGCTGGCGTCGTCCAGGAAGATGATAGCGAACGAGATCAGCACCGTAACGGCTAACACAATAGGCCGGCCGCGATTGATGAAGATCGCTACGCCGCAGAACGTGATCGCAATTGCGGTCAGAAGTTCATCGCCAAGTTGCTCGCGCAGAAGCATCAGCATGATGACAAGCACAAACGTCGGCAACGCTGCGCCGTAAGCCAAATCGGCGACGATGCTGTTGTCTCGCCGCCGTTGGATTGTCGCGTGGACGGCGAACATCAGCATCACGAGACTCGACGCAACCAGCAGCGCACCCCAAGGCGAGCTGATGCTCATGCGCGTGCGCCCCTCAACAATGCTCCCGAGGAAGACGCTGTCGCTATTGAATGCGACCCAGATCACGAGCCCCGCATGCACCGCGGCCAACGCCAGAAAGCCGTAGCGAAGTGGCGCGGGCCGATTATCATCGCCCCAGCCGGCGGCGACCATGGCGGCCGCGGCGCCGAGCGCAGCCGCAAAGATCACCGCGACATAGGCGTTGAGATTCATCACCGCCATGGCAAGGCCAGTAAGGCCCATCATCACCGCAGCCGCGACGGTTGCATCCGCCATGCGCGGCATGTCCGTCGGACTGCGCGGCCGGAACAGGCAAGCCGCCGCCAGCGCGAGCGGATATTCGTAGACATTGTTGAAAATGACCGGCGCCAGCAGCGCCGCGAACGAGCCCCCAAGCACACCGCCGATCGATACGAACAGATAAAACTCGGTCAGCCTTTCAGCGCTCGGCCGCGAACGCGAGAGCGCGAGATGGCAAACCAGCGCACTGAAGAAGAAGCCGGCTAGAATCCCGGAGATCGAGCCCAGCCAATTGCCGGACGCGTAATACGACATCACCAGCAGCGCGAGCGCGAACGGATGGATCAGCAGCGTCGCTGGTTCGAGTTTGTGACTCCCCTTCATAAAGGCGAGCACGAACGTCGCGAGATAGAGCGCCAGCGGCACCACCCAAAGCATCGGCGCAGAGGCGACGTCGGTGGAGATGTGCTGCGTTACGCCGAGCGAAAGCGCCGACGGAACGGCCGCGGCGGCGACCCAATAGCCGCGCTCGCGCCAGACATTGCCGCGCGCAGGTGGCGTGATTGGCGCCGGCTCGACTGGCGCCACCGGCGCTGGCGCAACGCTGACAGCGTTTTGGTTCGCCGTGACCGCCAACGCCGCCGAAAGCAGGATCAGCGCCAACACCGCGACATACGCCGCTGACCACGCTTGGCTCTGCGCTTGCGCACCGAGCAACGGCTCGATCAGAACGGGATAGGCCAAGAGCCCGATGAAGCTGCCAAGATTGCTGGCGGCATAAAGGTAATACGGATCGTGCGCGTCGGCGCGGCCCGTGCGCGCGTACCAAGATTGCAGCAGCGGCGCGGTTGCGGATGCTGCCGCGAATGGCGCGCCAACTGAAAGCGCCAGCACGCCAATCAACCAGAGCGACGGATGTTCTGAACTAGGCGCCCCTAGCGCCGTCGAGACCTGAACCGGCAGCACAAGCCAAGCCGCGGCCAGCACAGCCACGTGAATGCCGGCCTGCACGCGCAAATCTTTCACCCGCGCCAGCAAGTGGGCGTAAAGATAGCCCGCGAGCAGCGCAGCCTGGAAAAACGCCATCGACGTGTTCCAGACTTGCGGACTTCCCCCAAGAAGCGGCGTCACCATGCGCCCGAAAAGCGGCTGCAACACAAAGATCAGCGCCGCGCTGGAGAACAGCGCGAGCACGAATACCGGTGCTGCGGCGCGACGCGCGACGGCTTCCATGGTGCCTCCCCTCATTCGGCGCCGCTTCTGCCACCCGATGCGATTCATGGGAATGGACAATCGCCCCCGCGCCATGTCCTATCGGCAGATGATCGCCGACCGCCTAGTGCAAGAAGCGCAAGCTCTGTTCGAGCAAGCCAAGAAGCGCCGCTTCCGAATCGTTACCGCTGAAAGTTGCACCGGCGGTCTCATCGCCGCCTCGCTTACAGCCGTGCCCGGCTCATCGCTCGTGGTCGAACGCGGGTTCGTTACGTATTCGAATGAAGCAAAAGTCGAAATGTTAGGCGTACCGGCCGATCTGATTGAGCGGCGCGGCGCGGTCAGCATGGAAGTTGCGCTCGCCATGGTCGACGGCGCGCTGAAGCACAGCCCCGCCGACATTGCCATCGTCACCACCGGCATCGCCGGCCCTGGCGGCGGTAGTGACGAAAAACCGGTGGGCCTGGTCCACATCGCCGTCGCGCGCCGCAATGGGCCACGTCTCCACGAGGAGCATCGCTTCGGAGATATCGGCCGCAATCGTGTGCAAGCAGACTCGGTCGTCGCCGCGTTGCAGCTAGCGGGGCGTATCCTGGACTGAACCGAGACGCCGGCGCGCCTCTTGTTCGAACGCCGTCATGATCCGCTGCGCGAGCCGATCGCGATTGGCGCTAACAGCCGCCTGAAGCAGCGGATTTTTGAAGTGATACGAAATCCAAAAGCGAACGCGCGTGCCGCCGTCCTTCGCTTCGAACCGCCAACGATTGTCGAGCGCGTGCAGCGGCCCGCTTACCAGCGAGACATCCACCTCCCCCTTCACCGGCTCGCAGCGCACATTGGTTGAGAAGCGCTCCGTGATCGCCTTCCAGCCCACAAGCGCCGTCGCAACGCCCTCCCAGCCGCCGCCTTCACGCGGTTCTTCACGCACGACCCGCAAACTCTTCAAGAACGGGATGAACTTCGGATACTCGCGCACATCACCGACGAGCCGGCACAGATCCTCCGCTGCATAAGGCAGGAAGCGCTCTGTTTCGATCGTGGTGCGAGACATCTTAGGCGTTGGCTTGCGCCAACCGCGCCGCCTTTAGACGCGCGAAGTCCTCGCCCGCATGGTGCGATGAGCGCGTCAGCGGTGACGCCGAAACCATCAGGAAGCCCTTGGCGTAGGCAATTGTCTCAAGCGCCTTGAACTCATCCGGCGTCCAGAAACGATCGATGGCGGCGTGTTTCTTTGTCGGCTGCAGGTATTGGCCAATGGTGAGAAAATCGACGCCCGCGATGCGCAGATCATCCATCACCTGCAGCACTTCATCCTTGGCTTCACCTAGGCCGACCATCAGGCCGGACTTTGTGAACCGCTTCGGATCGCGCTCCTTCACTGAATCCAGCAGGCGCAGCGATTGGTAATAGCGCGCGCCGGGCCGGATCGAGTGATAGAGCCGCGGCACGGTTTCGAGATTGTGGTTGAACACGTCCGGCGCCGCATCGATTACGCGCTCTGCAGCGCCCGGCTTGCGCAGGAAGTCAGGCGTCAGAATCTCAATCGTCGTGTCAGTTGCCGCGCGGCGGATGGCTTGGATCGTGAGCACGAAGTGCTCCGCCCCGCCGTCATCGAGATCGTCGCGATCGACCGACGTCACAACAACATGCTTCAGGCCCATCTGCGCGGTCGCGTACGCGACGTTCTCCGGCTCGTTCGCATCGAGCGGCAACGGCTTGCCCGTCGCGACGTTGCAGAACGAACAGGCGCGCGTGCAGATGCCGCCA
>JAWXAM010000098.1:0-11666 GCA_034439495.1 Terricaulis sp.
ATCGTGTACTTCGAGTGGGATCGCTCGAACCTGAACCAAGGTGCGCTCGAAACCATCGACGCTGCTGTGAACCGCGCGCGTCAGTGCAACGTCGGCGGCGTCGTCGTCGTCGGTCACACGGACACGTCGGGCTCGCCGACCTACAACCAAGGCCTTTCGGAGCGTCGTGCTTCGGTGGTCCGCGATGCGCTCGTGGCCCGCGGCATTGGCGCCGGTTCGATTTCCACGCAAGCGCGTGGCGAAGCTGAACTGGCCCGTGCGACGCGCGATGGCGTGCGTGAGCCGCTCAATCGCCGTACGGCAGTTACGATCTCGTTCCGCTAAGCCTCGGCTTAACTGAACCAAGCGAGCGGGCCCGGCCAAAAGCCGGGCCCGTTTTGCGTTTGCCGGCCTGGACTTAAGCCCGCAGCGCGGGCAGTTTCCGCGCCATGTCAGCCGACCAAACCGCAACTCCGGCGCGCACCTTGGGCGCCGGCCTTGAGCCGTTCCTCGAACGCCTGGACGCAGAAGCCGAGGCGCTCGCCGCCCGCACCGAAACCTGGTCGGCGATCAATTCTGGGTCGTTCGAGCTTACCGGCCTCAAGCTCATGCGAGCGCCCTTGCTGGACGCCGTCTCGGCCTTGCCGGGGCAGGTCGAAGAAGTTCAGCTCCGCCCCTCCGAGCGCGTCCGGCCGGACGGTGAGGTGATCGAGATCGAACACGGCGCTTCGATCCGTGTCCGCGTGCGCCCGGAGGCGCCGATCCAGGTGGCGTTGACCGGCCACTACGACACCGTGTTTCCCGCCGCGCACCCGTTCCAGAAGCCCTGGCGCGATGGCGCGATGCTGCGAGGGCCGGGCGCAGCCGACATGAAAGGCGGCATCGCCGTCATGCTCGCGGCGCTGCAGGCGTTCGAAGCAACGCCAGGCGATAAACGCGTCGGCTACGAAGTTCTGCTCAGCCCCGACGAAGAGATCGGCTCGATGGCAAGCGCGCCGTTGCTCGCTGCTCTCGGCGCTAAAGCCCATGTCGGCATGACGTACGAACCCGCGCTCGCCGATGGCGCGCTTGTGGATGCGCGCAAAGGATCCGGCAATTTCAGCCTCATAGTCAAAGGCCGCGCCGCGCATGTCGGCCGCGCCTTCGCCGATGGCCGCAGCGCCGTGCTCGCCGCCGCTGAAGCCGCGCTCGCGCTCAATGCGCTGAATGGCCAGCGCGACGGCGTCACTTTCAATGTCGGCGCAATTGATGGCGGCAGCGCGGTCAACGTCGTGCCGGAGCGCGCCGTGCTGCGCTTCAACATCCGCAGCCCTGACGCTGAAGGCGCAATCTGGGGCGAAGCTGAAGCGCGCCGCATCGCCGAGGCCGCCAATGCGCGCGACGGCATCAGCGCGCATCTGCACGGCGGCATCACCCGCCCACCAAAGCCGCTAAACGATCAGCAGCGCACGATCGTCAGTTGGACGCGCACGGCCGGTGAGGCGCTTGGCCTCGATCTCAAATTCCAGGCGTCTGGCGGGGTCTGTGAAGGCAACAACCTCGCTGCCGCCGGGTGCCCGAACATCGATACGCTTGGCCCCTGCGGCGGCGGGCTGCACAGCGATCAGGAGTTCGCCTTGCTCGCCTCGTTCAGCGAGCGCGCCAAGCTTTCATTCTTGATGCTGTCCGGTTTAGAGCGCGGCTTGTTCGACGTAAGGAGCCTGCGCTCATGAGCGTGGCCTCCGACTACGTCATGCGCGCCGCTGGGCCTTCCGACTTGGAAGGCTTCAAGCAGCTGCGCGAAATCGCTGGCGCCGGCTTCACCAGCTTGATGCTTGACGATGCGGCATTCCAAGCAAAGCTCGAACTTTCGGAGCAAAGCTTCGGCGCGGATATCAACGCGCCTGGCGCGGAGCGCTATTTTATCGCGCTCGAGCACATTGAAACGGGCACGCTCGCGGGCTGCGCCGGCGTGAAGGCGACGATTGGCGAGACGCCGCCTTTCTTCAATTTTCGCCTCATCACCGAGGCGCAATCTTCTGCTGCCGTTGGCCGGCGCTTCGATATGGGCGTGCTGATCGGTGTGAATGATTTTACCGGCTGTTCCGAAGTCGGCTCGCTGTTCGTACGGCCAGAGCACCGCGCCAATGGCGTTGGCCGCGCGCTGGCGCAGTGCCGCTATCTGTTGATGGCGGCGCAGCCTGAGCGCTTCCGCAGCCGCGTCGTTTCCGAGTTGCGCGGCGTGGTGTCACCGGATGGCGTGTCGCCGTTCTGGCAGGCCGTGGGGCGGCACTTTTTCCGCATGGATTTCAGTGAAGCTGACAAGCTTAGCGCCACCACCGACAACCAATTCATCCTCGATTTGATGCCGCAGCATCCAGTCTATGTGGATCTCTTGCCGGAATCCGCTCGCGCCGTGATTGGTCAATGCCACGATCACGGCGAAGGCGCGCGCAAACTGCTCGAGTGGGAAGGCTTCAGCTTCTCAAATGTCGTTGATATCTTTGATGGCGGCCCGCTGATGAGCGCGCCCCGCGACGCGATCCGGACCCGTCGTGAGGCGCGCCGGGTGCGTGTTGAAACCGCGATGGATTTTCAGAACGCCAAGCGCGCGCTGATCGCGACGCCGGCCATTAAAGGTTTCCGCTGCACACCGGCGCGTGCGCTCATGAATGACGGCGTCGCCCGTGTCGATGCACGGACGCTGGCCGCGCTAAAGCTGGAATCGGGCGAAGAAGCACTGATCTGGGTGGATGATGCGCACTGAACTCTACATTGGCGGCGCTTGGCGCGAAGGCGACGGGGAGAGCTTCGCGTCACACGATCCCGCAACAGGTGACATCGTCTGGAAGGGCCGCGGCGCCACAGTCGATGATGTTGCTGAAGCGATGGCGGCGGCGCGGCTTGCATTCCCCGCTTGGTCGCGCCGTCCGGTTGAGGAGCGCATCGAGGTTGTCCGCGCCTTCGCCAAGGCGATTGAGAAGCGCGCCCAATTGCTCGCGCAGACGATCAGCGGCGAAATGGGCAAGGCGCTTTGGGATTCCAAAGGCGAAGTGCAGGCCATGATCGGCAAGATCGAAATCTCGATCCGCGCTCAGGCCGAGCGCGCCGGCGCCCGCGAAGAGAAGGCCGCGTTCGGCGTCATGACGCTCTCGCACCGTGCGCACGGTGTTCTCGCCGTGTTCGGCCCGTTCAACTTTCCGGGCCACCTGCCGAATGGCCACATCGTGCCGGCGCTGCTCGCGGGCAATGTCGTGCTGTTCAAGCCAAGCGAACTCTGCCCCGGCGTCGGGGCACTCATGGTCGAAGCGTGGGAAGAAGCGGGCCTCCCAGCGGGCGTCCTCAATCTGTTGCAAGGCGCGCGCGAAACCGGCGGCGCGCTGCTTGATGCTCAGGGACTCAGCGGCGTCCTGTTCACTGGCTCCGCGCACACGGGCGCCCTGATCCATAAGAAATTCGCCGGCCGTCCTGACGTAGTGCTGGCGCTCGAGCTGGGTGGCAACAATCCCCTGATCGTGTGGCCGCCGGTTGATGCGCAGGCGGCGGCCAACTTGATCGCCCACTCCGCCTTCGCCACCAGCGGCCAGCGCTGTTCTTGCGCGCGCCGTCTGATCGTGCCTCAAGGCGCCGAGGGCGACGCGATCATCGAAGCGCTGGCGGCGCTTGCGCCACGCATCAGTGTGGGCCCGGCGACGCAAACCCCGGAGCCGTTTCTCGGGCCGGTGGTCAACGCCGCGAGCGCCGAGCGCGCGGTAAAGTTCGAGCAGGGGCTCGTTGCGCTCGGCGCAAAGCCGATCGTGCCGGTGAAGCGCGATGGCGCTTTCGTTCATCCCGCCATCATCGACGTGTCCGGCCTCACTCCGCCCGACGAAGAATTGTTTGGCCCCGTGCTGCAGGTCTATCGCGTCACCGACTTTGACCACGCGCTCGACGTCGCCAATGCGACCCGCTTTGGCCTCGCCGGCGGCTTAATCAGCGACGACGCTGCGCTGTGGACGCGCGTGAAAAACGAAATGCGTGCCGGTGTCCTGAACTGGAATAGGCCGACGACGGGTGCATCCAGCGCAATGCCTTTCGGCGGCCCAGGGCTTTCCGGTTCGTTGCGCCCGAGCGCGTATTACGCCGCTGACTACGTGGCGTACCCCGTCGCGACGCAGCTTTCCGAAAAGGCTGTCTCTATTTCTGCGCCCGGGCTGCCGGCGTGAGCGGCGCAGAGGAAATCAATTTCGACGGGCTCGTTGGGCTCACGCACAATTATGCCGGGTTGTCCGAAGGCAATCTCGCCTCGGCGCGCAACGCGAACACCACGGCGCGTCCGCGCGAGGCTGCGCTTCAGGGGCTGGCCAAGATGCAGCGTCTGCGCGCGCTGGGGCTGAGCCAGGGCGTTCTGCCGCCGCACGAGCGGCCGAATATTGCTTGGCTGCGGTCGCTTGGTTTCAGCGGCTCTGATGCAGAGGTGTGGGAGCACGCCTGGAAAAGCGAGCCAACCATAGCGCGCGCTGCGCTCGCCTCTTCAGCCATGTGGGCGGCGAACGCGGCGACTGTTTCGCCAAGCGCCGATTGCGGTGACGGCCGCCTTCACGCATCGGTCGCCAACCTTCAGACGATGCTGCATCGCTTGCTGGAGGGAGAACAAACGGAACGCACATTGCGGCGCCTGCTTCCGGATGAAGCGCGCTTTGCTGTGCATTCCGCGCTAACGCCGCACGATGCGCTCTCTGACGAAGGGGCGGCCAATCATATGCGCATGGCCGGGAATGCCGGCGCGCCAGGGGTCGAGATTTTCGTCTACGGCCGACGCGCGAGTGAAGCGCGCACCGGCTTTCCCGCGCGGCAGACTCGCGAAGCCAGCCAAGCCATAGCGCGACGCCATGGCCTATCCGCCAACGCCACAGTGTTCGCGCGACAGGCCCCAGAAGCCATCGACGCGGGCGCATTTCACAATGACGTCGTCGCCGTCGCGCACGAGCACGTGCTGTTCCATCACGAAGATGCCTTTGTCGATAAGGCTGCGCTCTATGCTGAGTTGCGCGCTAAGGCGCAGGGCTTCGAGCCGGTATTTTTGGAAGTCCCGCGCGCGCGGGTCGGTCTTGATGATGCCGTGACGTCGTATCTGTTCAATTCGCAGTTGCTGCGCGTGCCAGGCCAAGCGAGCCTAACTTTGATCGCGCCGACCGAGGTGCGCGAGAACAACAAGACGGCGACGATCGTTGCAGAAATGATCGCGCAGCCCAATGCAGCGATCGGCGCGGTTGAGTACGTCGAAGTGCGCGAAAGCATGCGCAACGGCGGCGGGCCTGCGTGTCTGCGTTTGCGCGTGGTCATGACGCCGGCCGAGCGCGCGGCCGCCGCGCAAGGCTTCTTCCTGGACGACGCACTCGCCGCCAAGCTCGAAGCCTGGATCAAAACCCACTACCGGGAAGAAATCGCACAGCCTGAATTGGCGGATCCAGCGCTCGTCGGAGAGACGCAAGCTGCGCTCGACGAGCTCACACGGATACTGCCGCTGGGTTCTGACTTTTATCCGTTTCAGCGGGCATAAAAAAACGGCGGCTGCATCACTGCAACCGCCGTTCTCAATCTTCGCCGGCCGCAGTGCTTAGTTTAGCACTTCCGGTCGCAGTTTGTATTCGCCGTCATCCGTCTCATCGAACAAAAGATCGATCGAGGGGTGCTCAACCGGCTCGCCGGTTTCGTCGGCGATCAGGTTCTGCTCGGAAACGTAAGCCACGTAATGGCTGTCAGAGTTCTCTGCGAAGAGGTGATAAAAGGGCTGCTTCCGGTCCGGCCGTACCGGCTCCGGGATCGCATCTAGCCACTCTTCCGTGTTCGAGAATTCCGGATCAACGTCGAATACGACGCCCCGGAACGGGAAAAGCTTGTGGCGCACCACTTGGCCAATGGAGAATTTCGCTTCCTGCATCTTCTCCTCCTTCGTTACCTCCTCATCCTTCGCTTAGGTAACGTAAGTACGGGCAACGCACGTCACAAGGATTGGAGCCCACCACACGAATATGTGTGGCGGCAAAGCTGGGGATGCCGCGATCTGGGCGAAATCTGGGCAAACTAGGGTCTGTTGTACGCTGCGGAAATCGCTAGCATTGGCGGCGAATAGGCACTTTGCGGAGTTAGCGCTCCGCCGGAACGTTTACCATGGTCAGTGATGGGCGGACGCAAGCGTCGCGAAGCGGCGCGCGTCATGGCCCGCGATCGCGCGCACCGGTGTTTGCTGCGCTCGATCTGGGCACTAACAATTGTCGCCTGCTGATGGCGACTCAGAACGCTGACGGCAGCCTGCGCGTTGTCGACGGGTTCTCGCGCATCGTGCGTTTGGGCGAGGGGCTCGCGCACACGGGCCGCCTGAGCGAAGGGGCAATGGCGCGCGCTTACCAGGCGCTTGCCGCTTGTGCACAACGGATCGAAGCGCGCGAGCCGATCGCTATTGGCTGTGTCGCGACGCAAGCCTGCCGCGCCGCGTCCAACGGGCAGGTTTTCCTCAATCGCATCGAGAAGGATCTTGGACTCAAGTTCGATGTCATCAGCGCCGAGGATGAAGCGCGGCTTTCTGTGCTCGGTTGCGCCAGCCTCCTCGAGCCGCAGACGGAGCATGCGATGATCGTCGATATCGGCGGCGGCTCGACGGAGATGTCCTGGGTTTCGCCGAGCGCGGTGCTGAGCGCTCACCTCGACCCACCCATCCTTTCCTGGGGCACGTGCCCGCTTGGCGTCGTGACTTTGGCTGAGGATGATCCAGAGCCTGAGAGCGGCAACAAGCAAGTTTGGTACGAAGGTCTCGTCACCCGCCTCGCAGAGACGATCTCCCGCGTCGGTGAGGCGCAGCATTTGCAGCAGGCGTTCGCCAACGGGCAGGGCGATATCATTGGCACGTCCGGTACGGTCACGAGCTTGGCCGGGGTCTTCCTCGATCTGCCGCGCTACAATCGCTCCCGCGTGGATGGGATGTGGTTCGACGTTGCCGATTGCCGCGCCACCATCGCCAAGCTGCTTTCGCAAACGCGCGATCAACGCGCCGCCAATGCCTGCATCGGCTATGATCGCGCCGACCTCGTCGTCATCGGCGGTGCGATTCTGGATGCAGTTCTTCGCGTCTGGCCGGCCAAGCGTGTGCGCGTTGCCGACCGCGGTTTGCGCGAAGGCGTGCTGATGCGGCTGATGGCGGCTCACGGAGCTCGTCCATGACCGACAATGAAGAACCGCCGAAGCGTCGCTGGACAGCCAAGCCGCCGAAAAGCGGCGCAGGCGGCGGCGAACGCCAGATGTTCACCCGTGTCAAAAATAAGAAGCTCGACGAAAGCTCGCGCAATTGGATGAAGCGGCATCTGAATGACCCGTACGTCGCCCGCGCGCGCGTAGACGGCTATCGCGCCCGCGCCGCCTACAAGCTCACGGAACTCAACGATGAATTTCACTTTCTGAAGCGCGGCATGCGCGTGATCGATCTGGGCGCGGCGCCTGGCGGTTGGGCGCAAGTTGCGGTGCAGCGGGGCGCGAGCGCTGTGGTTGGCGTTGATCTCTTGCCGATTGAGCCGCTCACTGGCGCGACGTTCTTCGAACTCGATCTGCTGGACGACGCTACGCCGGCGGTGTTGATGGAAGCGCTCGGCGGCGCGCCAGACATCGTGCTCTCGGACATGGCCGCCAACACCACCGGTCATGCTCGCACCGACCAGATCCGCACCGGTGCGCTCGCGGACGCTGCGGCGGACTTCGCACTCGCGCACCTCGCTCCGGGTGGCGCGTTCGTCACCAAAGCGTTCCAAGGCGGGCTCGACAACACCTTGCTGACGCGTCTGAAGCAAGGCTTCGCCACTGTGAAGCACGCGAAGCCAAAAGCGAGCCGCGCCGAAAGCTCCGAAGTCTACGTCGTCGCGCTGGGGCGCAAGCCGCGCTAACGCTCGAGCCGCCATACCGTAACCTCACCGCTACGCGTCGTTGTCGCGATAAGCGGCGCGTCAATTGAAAAAGCGATACTGCGGCCGGACAGAGAGCCCATATATCGCCCGCGCGCGCTCTCGAAGATGTACGCCGTTGTGCGGATGTCAGGATCGCGCGCCATGTCGTCGGGGCCGATCAGGCCGACAACCGCAACGTAGCGGCCATCATCGATAAGTATCGGCTCATAACTATATTGCTCCGCTGCCGTAGGACGGCGGCGTATCAAATTATCGCTGGGTTGATCCCGCTGGGAGCGCCGGAAGCAGCGGCGAACGGTGCCGTCGTCGGCAACGACAGCCGCGACCGCGTTGGGGCAGCCTTCCGCCGCGCCTTGCACGAGCAGAAAGCCGTCCGGCATGGGCAGCGCCCATGCCGCGTCCGCGTGCGGCACGACTTCCGGCGCGGACAGCATCGCGCCATCGAAGCCGAAATCGCCGCGCATGAGTTGAACAGGCGCGGGCGAGCCGCCGTAGAAATCCGCCTGAGTCGGCGCGCGTCCCATCACCCGATAAAACAGCGTTGCGCGCTCGGTGGTGATCGAGGCGCCGATGACGAAGTGTCCGGCGCTCGCGGGAAGCGCCAACTCGTTATTGGAGAGTACCGCGCCCGTCGCAGTGTCGATCCGCGCGAGGAAGGTTGCTGGAAACGCGCCGCTCCGCGAAGGGTGAGTCCAAGCTTTGTAAAGGACCGCAGCGGAGCCATCGCCGAGTTCGCTGGATGAAATAATTTGCGAGCGCAGCGGCGAGAGACGCCGCTCCACGCCATCGGGCCCAGCGACGAAGACGTAGGGCGTGTATTGCTCCTCATACCCTGTGCCCGCGATCCAAGGCGCCGCGCCCATCGCGCGCACGATCGGCAACAGATCAGCGGCATCGGCGCCGTCTGTCCGCGCGTGAAGAACAAGCGCGCCGTTGGAGACCCTAAAGATGCGAGCGTCCAGGGAGGTGTCCGGCATCTGGCTCATGAACTGTGCGCGCGCGTTCAGGTTGTCACGTTCGGGCGGAAAGCCGCCGAGCGGAGCAGGGCTGCCGCACGACACCCACAAAGTCTCGCCGCCGCGGCCAAATTGCAGCCCGACAATTTGCCCAACTCGCGGGCAATCAGCGGCGAGCCGCCGGACCTCCGTAACCTCAAGTGGCCGCTCGTCGAGCCCGACCAAAAACGTGGTTGGCGCGCGCCGTTGCGCGGATGCGACGCCCGGCAGCGCCGCTGCCAGCACGACCGCCATGAGGCCTGCAAAAGCGCGCAGGTGCATCCCATCTCCTCCCGCACGCACCCTAACCCACGCCCACCGCTTGCCAAAGCCGGGGAGAATCTCTACCAGCCGTCCATGGAAATCCGTGAAGCTTTGACCTTTGACGACGTGCTCCTCGAACCGGGCGCGTCCGAAGTGCTGCCTGCCGACGTAAGCACCGTCACCCGGCTGACCCGCAGCATCTCCATCAACATCCCGCTCATTTCCGCCGCCATGGATACGGTTACCGAGGCGCGGCTCGCCATTGCGATGGCGCAAGCCGGCGGCATGGGCATCATCCACCGCAACATGACCCCGGCCGAGCAGGCTGATCAGGTCAAGATGGTCAAGAAGTTCGAGAGCGGCATGGTGATCGATCCGATCACTATCCATCCGGACCAGACCGTCGGCGAAATCATCCTGATCAAGGAAGCGCGGAAGATTTCCGGCTTCCCGGTTGTCGATCGCGAGACCGGCAAGCTCGTCGGCATCCTCACGAACCGAGACATGCGCTTTGCCGAAATGAGCGAGCGCGTCGCCGACGTGATGACGAAGGATAACCTCGTCACCGTCCGCGACGGCGTGAACGAGAGCGACGCCAAGAAGCTGCTGCACAAGCACCGCATCGAGCGCGTCATCGTCACCGACGACGCCAATCGCGTCACCGGCTTGATCACTGTGAAAGACTTTGAAAAGGCGCAAGCCTTCCCGGCGCGCGCCAAGGATGAGCGCGGCCGTTTGCTGGTTGGCGCCGCGTCCACGATTGGCGATGCTGGCTACGAGCGCTCGTTGGCGCTGATCGAAGCCGGCGTCGATGTGGTGGTGATCGACACTGCCCACGGTCATTCGCGCTCGGTGCTCGACGCGGTCGAACGCATCAAGCGCGCCTCGAACAAGACTCAGATCATCGCCGGCAATATCGCTACGGCTGACGGCGCCAAGGCGCTGATCGATGCGGGCGCGGATTCTATCAAGGTAGGCATCGGGCCGGGGTCGATTTGCACCACGCGTATCGTCGCTGGTGTTGGCGTGCCGCAGCTCACAGCGGTGATGGACGCGGCGCGCGCGGCGCAAAAGGCCGACGTGCCGGTGATCGCTGATGGCGGCATCAAATTCTCGGGCGATCTCGCCAAGGCGCTCGCGGGCGGCGCGGAAGTTGCGATGATTGGCTCGTTGCTCGCTGGCAGCGAAGAAGCGCCGGGCGATATCATTCTCTATCAGGGTCGCTCCTATAAAAGCTATCGCGGCATGGGCTCGCTTGGCGCGATGGCGCGCGGCTCGGCTGATCGCTACTTCCAAAAGGAAGTCACTGATCAGATGAAGTTCGTGCCGGAGGGCATTGAAGGGCGCGTGCCGTTCAAGGGGCCGGTGTCGAACATCATTCACCAGCTCATCGGTGGTTTGCGTGCATCGATGGGCTATGTCGGCGCCGCGAACTTGAAAGAGATGCGTGAGAAGGCGCGGTTCGTGAAGATCACGAGCGCTGGCCTGCGCGAGAGCCACGTGCACGACGTTTCGATCACACGCGAAGCGCCGAATTATCCGCTCGGGAGCTAGACGATGGAGAAGGGCAAGTTCATCCGCATTACGCCCTTCATCCACGTGCCCGATATCAACGCTGCAGTGAAGTTCTTCGAAGACTTGGGTTTCGTCACGTACTTTCGCATGGGCGACTATGCCTACGTGCAACGCGAAACCGCTGGCGTGCGGCTGATGCAAAATCACGGCGACGACGGCGCGCCCGCCGGCAACCGCCGCTTTTCGTACTACATCGATGTCGAAGATATCGAAGCGCTCTACCGGGAGCTGAAGCCGGTGCTCGATGCGATGCCTGCGGGCGACGTGCATGGCCCTGCGGACAAGCCGTATGGTCAGCGCGAGGTGTGCGTCCTTGCGCCGGACGGCAATTTGCTCGTATTTGGCCAATCCATAGGCGGCTGAACGCCGCTTTTCCTTTTTCGGGGTTCCTCCCATGCGTGACGGCGCGCGCCAGCAGGCGGCAATTGAAATTCTGACATCGCTCGAAACCGAGAAACGTCCCGCTGCGGACGCGGTGAAGGCGTGGATGCTGACGCATCGCTTCGCCGGCTCGAAAGACCGCGCGCAGATCGGCGATCTGGTTTTCGGGGCGATGCGCTGGAAGCAGTCGAGTGCTTGGCGGATGGGGGAGGATACGCCGCGCGCCTGGGTGTGGGGGGCGCTGCGGTGGGGGTTTGGCTGGAGCGCTGAGGCGATTGAGCAGAGCGTCACCGGCGATCCACATGCGCCGCCGGCGATGACGGAGGCGGAGCGGACGGCGCTTGCGAGTGCTACACTGGACAATGCGCCGGCGCATGTGCGCGGTGATTTTCCCGAATGGCTGGACGCGAGTTTTGAGCGGGCGTTTGGCGATAAGCGGGCTGAAGAGGGCGCAGCGCTTGCGGCGCCGGCGCCGCTGGATCTGCGCGCCAATACGTTGAAGACGGATCGCGACAAGCTGATTGCGGCGCTGGGCGAAAGCCCGAAGCTTACAGAGCCG
>JAWXAM010000099.1:0-18603 GCA_034439495.1 Terricaulis sp.
ATGCGCGATAGATCCAACAGCTCGGCCAGCAGCGACATCATGCTGTTCGCTGCGCCGGTGATGCGCGCGAGGTCAGCGTCAGCGTTGGTATCGCCGCGATCGTGCAGGTCTTCCTGAATGAGGCCAGCATAGCCAATGACGTCGTTCAGTGGCGTGCGCAGTTCGTAGCTGATATTGGCGAGGAAGTCGGACTTCATGCGGTTCGCGGCCGCCGCGGCTTCGCTCTCGTGCGCGGCCTGGCTGGCGCGCGCATCCGCTTGGGCGATACGGTCCACGATAGCGTTGTAAGCGGCCGCCAGTTTCGAGATTTCATCTTGGCCGCCGTCGAGTGGCAGGGGCTCCAGAGTATCCGCCTGCGCCTGGAAGTGGCGCTCCATGTTTTCCAGGCGGGCCACCACGACGCGGCGCAGCAGCAGCCACAGCGCACACAATGCGCCGGCGAACACGAAGGCGAGGAAAGCGACCGTCACATAAACCGTTTGCGCGCCTAGCGCAGATACGCGCCGTTCGCTGCGGGCGACGACGCCGCCGACCTCATCGCCGCGGGCGCTGAGCAAAGGTATCAAAGAGTGACGATGTGTGGGGGTGCTCCACGTACGCTCACCATCAGCGCTGGCGAGGAATTGGAGATCAAGTTGAGTTTGTTGAGAGAGAGCGCCGGTGTCGAGGCGGCGGCCGAACACGACATAGCCGTGCGGCGTCTCCTCGCCATCGGTATCGGTGGCGCGCGCCGCGGCGAACATCATGGGGCCAGCGTCTTCGCTCGAGACAGCGCCGCCAAGCGCGTCTAACCCGCGGTGCCCGCGAATTTGCCTTAACACCACGCGGGCGAGATCCGGGTCGGCTTCGGTGATGCCATTCGGACCGGTTTGCCTGGACCAGAGCAGCACTCCGCGATCATCAAAGAAGAGGGCAAGGTCAGCGCCATAGGTGCTTAGCCAGTCCGGGTCGCGGAAGTTGCGGTCAATGTAGCGGGGGTTTTCGCCCAGAATGTAACGATAGGTGTCGTCCCAGCGCGCATAGTCGACAACGCGGGTGCGCAGGTCTGCGAGAATGGCCTCGAGATTGGCCTCCACGCGGCTGCGATCGAGTTCGTGGGCGTCGGCTTCTTGTTGCTCGAAACGCGGCTGCACCGAGTTTTGCAGCACAAGCCATGCGCCGCCGGTCAGCGCGGCGAACACGATGAGTAGAACCGCCGCGACTTTGGACGTGATCGACATTTCGGCCGACCCTGCACGAACATGGTTTAGACCCGGCTCAGCAGGCTTGGTTAACCGGCGATAATTGTCAGTCGAATTTCAGCAAAGAAAACGGCGCGCCTCTTGGGGAAGGCGCGCCGTCGCTCTTAGGCGCTCTCACAATCGAGGGAAATTGCGGAGCCGATAAGGGATCCCGCCGCGCGGCGCTTGGGGGGAGGGGACGCGCCGCGCAGCGGGGGAAGCGGGGATTAAGCCGCTTCTGTCTCGTCATTCGCCGCCGCTTCGACCACTTTGGCCTTTTGCTTGGCGACGGCAGGTGTGGTCCCGATCTCGATCTTGCGGGGCTTCAGGATTTCTGGGAGCTCGCGCACCAGATCGATCGTCAGCAGACCATGCTCAAGCTTGGCGCCGGCGACGCGAACGTGATCGGCGAGGCCGAAGCGACGTTCAAAGCTGCGTTCGGCAATGCCACGATGCAGGAAGTTGCGTTGCTCGCTCGGCTTGCGCTGGCCGGTGACGAGCAGCGAGTTCTGCTTGAATTCGATGGTCAGATCGTCCTGCGAGAAGCCGGCGACCGCCAGTTCGATGCGGAATTCGTCTTCGCCGATCTGCTCGACATTGAAGGGCGGATAACCAGGCGCGCCATCCAGGCGTGCGGCTTGGTCCATCAGGCTCGCGATGCGGTCGAAGCCGACAAGCGTGCGGTAAAGCGGATTGAGTTCGTTGGTAGCCATGCGTTTGTCCTCCTAAAGCGACAATCAGGCGCTCCCTGGCGGGAGCTAGGTTTACCGGCGTTCCACCCCCGAAGGCGGCGGGCTGTCCGGTTGCGCGGCCTCGATGAGCGCCGTGCCCCAACCATGTGGGAAGGTGATTTGCGGGTTCAAGAGCCGCCGTTTTGACAAAGTTAGGCCTTCCCACGTAGCTCCATCGCCATGCTTTCACTCACCCGACGCCGCGCTGCTTTGGCCCTTGCCGCGAGCCTGGCTGCTTGCGGCAGAAGCGGCGGGGCAGATGCGCCGCCGCCTGGGTCGTTGGCGTGGGCGGTCGCAGGGCCGTGGCGGATCGAGCCGGAGCGCGATCAGTGGCGCAATCCGCTGCAGACGCTGCTGTTCTGGGGCCTCGAAGGCGACATGACCGTGCTCGAAGTCTTGCCGGGGCGCGGCTGGTACACATCCATCCTCGCGCCGTATGTCGCGGCCAATGGCGGGCGTCTCATCGCCGCCGGCTTCGATCCGCGCAGTCCGTCGCTGGCGCAACGCGAGACGCTTGCAGCGTGGGAGTCGCGGTTTACGCGCGATCGCGAACTGTACGGCGAGATCCAGCGCACAGTGGTGCGCCCGGGTGCGCCGCTTGCGCCTCCCAACAGTGTTGATCTGGCGATCCTCGCTAACAGTGTTCATACGCTGATGGCTGAAGGCATTGCTGAATATGTGTTTCGCGGCGTTGCGGCCGCGTTGAAGCCGGGCGGCGCCTTCGGCGTTGAGCAGCACCGTGCGGCATCGACAGGCTTGCAGGATCCAGTCGCAGGCACGGGCTATGTGCAGGAAGCTTATGTGAAGGCGCTGGCGCAGGAAGCGGGCCTCGACTTTGTCGCCGCCAGCGACTTGAACGCCAATCCGCGCGATACGCGCGATCACCCGTTCGGCGTGTGGACGTTGCCGCCGATCCTACGCACATCGCCGCTTGGCCGGCCCGATGACCCGAACTTCAACTCCTCGCCGTTCGAGAACATTGGCGAGAGCGACCGGATGACATTGAAATTCCGCAAGGCGAGTGGGGCTGCCGTCGCGGCGCCCAGCGACGAGCCCGAATTGCGTCGCTGACGCCTCCGTCACCCTTGCGGCCTAGCGCGCGCTGGTGTGTAAGGGGCCAAGAACCACATCTTCCGGAGGAACCCCGCCATGACGTACGACGAAATCCTGACCCGCTTCAAAGACGGCAATGTCACGGTGCCGGGCAAGAAGGTGAAGTTCGACTTCGGCGATGCTGGCAAAATCTATCTCGACGGCGTGGCCGGCGCGGTCTCGACCGAAGACGCTGCCGCTGACACCACGATCAAGGTGAAGCTCGAAGACTTCGTCGCCATGGCCGGCGGCTCGCTCGACCCGACCGCCGCTTTCATGCAAGGCAAGCTCCGCGTTGACGGCGACATGGGCGTCGCCATGCAGCTGCAAAGCGTGATGGCGAAGCTGCGCGGCTAAGGCGCGTTAAGAGGGCTCATGGCGTTCGTCCGCGTTCCAGGCAACGACGCGCCAGAGGGCGCTGAGGAGCACTGGCTCGAGGGCCGCGGCGGAGTGAAGGTGCGCGTTGTGAGCGCGCCTTCAATCGGCGCGGCGCGCGGGTCGGTGATCGTCGCGCCCGGCCGCACTGAGTTCATCGAGAAATATTTCGAAGTGATGCGCGAGCTGCAGGCGCGCGGCTTTGCCGTGTTCTGCATCGACTGGCGCGGGCAGGGTCTCTCTGGCCGCGAAGTCGAGAATGGCCTCAAAGGCCACTTCGCCAGCTTCGACGATCCGGTGAATGATCTTTCGACCGCGTTGAAACTGCTCTCAGCGAAATTGCCGCGTCCGCACATTGGCCTCGCCCATTCGATGGGCGGCGCCATTTTGTTACGCGCGCTGCAGACGCGCCGTGTTGAACTCGATGCTGCGGCCTTTACTGCGCCGATGTGGGGCATCGCTGGCCTGAACGAGGTCGCAAAGAAGTACGCACGCTTCATGACTTCGCTCGGCGCCGGCGGCCAGTTCGCACCGAGTGTTGAAACCAAGTGGAAGCGCGAAAACTTCAAGAAAAACCCAGTCACGCATGATCGTGAGCGGCATGCGCGCTGCCAAGGCTTGATCGCTGAAGAGCCGCGCTTGGCTCTGGCGGGCCCGACTATTGGCTGGGTCGCCGCCGCTGCAGACGCGACCGAGGGCTTCCTGCAGCCCGGCGCCATGGCGCATGTGCGTATTCCAATATTGGTCGCCACCGCCGCCGAGGAGCAATTGGTGGACAATGCCGCGCAGGTGCAGGTGATCGAGCAATTGCCCGACGCGCAACACATCACCATCGCCGGCGCCAAGCATGAAATCCTGATGGAAACCGACGATCTGCGCGCTCAATTCTGGGCTGCGTTCGATGAACTAGCCGAGCGCGTGGCGCCCGCCCGCGTTTAAATAGCGGAGGCCCAAATGGCCGGAGAATTGGTTCTCGTCACTGGCGGCAGCGGCTTTCTCGGTTCGCACGTCATTCTGCAACTTCTGAAAGCCGGCTATCAGGTGCGCACGACCGTTCGGTCACTATCGCGCGAAGGCGAAGTGCGCGAGATGCTGCGTGTTGGCGGCGTTGATGCCGGCGACCGACTGACCTTCGCTGCGGCTGATCTCACCAGCGATGCGGGCTGGGCCGAAGCCGTCGCGGGCTGCGCTTATGTACATCACGTCGCTTCGCCGTTCCCGCCGAACATTCCGAAGCACGAAGACGAAGTGATTATCCCCGCGCGCGATGGCGCTTTGCGGGTGCTGAAAGCGGCGCGCGATGCGGGCGTGAAGCGCGTTGTGCTGACATCGTCTTACGCGGCCATTGGGTACGGTCAGCCGCAACAAAGCAAACCGTTTGATGAAACCAATTGGACCGATCCGAACGGCGACGACGTGCGCGCTTATGTGAAGTCCAAAACGCTCGCCGAACGCGCGGCCTGGGATTTCATCGCACGCGAGGGCGGGGCGCTTGAGCTGTCTGTGGTGAACCCGGTCGCGATCCTCGGCCCGGTGCTTGCCCCGGACTATTCAACGTCGATCATGCTGATCAAGCGCCTGATGGATGGCGACATGCCGGGCTGCCCGCGGCTCTTCTTTGGGCTCGTAGATGTGCGCGATGTCGCCGGCATGCACCTCATTTGCATGACCCACCCGGGCGCTAAGGGTGAGCGTTTCCTCGCGCTGGCTGGTGAGTTTCTCTCGATCGCTCAGATCGGGCGCATCCTGAAACGCAACCTCGGGTCTGCGGCCAAGCGCGTGCCGACGATGGAGTTGCCGGACTTCCTCATCCGTATGGCGGCGGCGCGCGATCCGGCTGTGCAGCAAATTCTCCCTGAGCTGGGCAAACGCAAAAACGGCACCAACGCTAAAGCGCGCCGCGTGCTGGGTTGGATCCCGCGCACGAATGAAGAATCGATCCTGGCGACGGCGGAGAGCCTAGCTGCGCTCGGCCTCCTCAAGGGGTCGCAGAAAAAAGCGGCGTGAGTGTCGAAATCGGCGGGGGCAGCGCGTCACTGCGATGACGGCATAACGCCGGAGGAGCTTTTGCCATGCGCTACATGATTTTGATCTACGGCGATGAAGCCAATTGGGCGAGCATCGCACCCGAACGGGTCGGCGAGATCATGGCCGCCTACTTTGCCTACACTGATAAGCTGCAAGCCGCGGGCGTTTATGTATCGGGCGATGAACTCGATCCCGTTGCTAAAGCCAAAAGCGTGCGTGGCGCGGATGTTGTCGACGGTCCGTTTGTCGACACCAAGGAAGCGCTCGGCGGCTATTATTTGATCGAGTGCGCGAGCGAAGACGAAGCGCTGCATTGGGCCCGGCAATGTCCGGTCACCATGCACGGCGGGGGCGTCGAGCTCAGGCCCGTCGTCGTGCGTTGAGCGAAGCGCGGCTCGCCGAGCGCGTCGCGCGCGAGAGTTACGGGCGTCTGCTCGCTTTGCTCTGCGCGCGCACGCGCGACGTCGCGGCCGCTGAAGATGCGCTCTCGGAAGCTTTTGCGGCCGCGCTCACAGCATGGCCGCGCGGCGGCGCCCCGGACAATCCCGAAGCCTGGCTGTTTGCTGCGGCAAAACGAAAGCTGATCGATGCCGGGCGTCGTACGCGTACGGCTAATGCAGGCGAAGCCGAAATCGTGCGCGGCATAGAGGAATTCGTCGCCGAGATGGCTGAGGTAAATGTGCCGGATCGCCGCTTGGGCCTGATGTTCGCGTGCGCGCACCCGGCCATTGAAGAAAGCGTGCGTACGCCGCTCATGCTTCAAACCATTCTCGGATTTTCCGCGGAGCGGATTGCGAGCGCGTTCTTGGTCGAGCCGACAGCGATGGGCCAGCGCCTCGTGCGCGCCAAGAAGAAGATCAAAGACGCCGGCATTGGCTTTGAAGTGCCCGAGCCTGCAGCGTGGGGCGGTCGCTTTCCGGCGGTGCTCAATGCTATCTATGCGGCATTCGCTTCTGGCTGGAGCGATCCGATGGGTGCTGATCCCGAACGGCAGGGGCTGACGGAAGAGGCGGTCTGGCTTGGCCGCGTGCTGGCGCAGCAATTGCCGCAAGAACCTGAAGTGCTCGGCCTGCTATCGCTCATGCTGCATCTAGACGCGCGCCGCGTAGCGCGCCGAGGAAGCGATGGCCGCTATGTGCCTCTGGATGAGCAGGACGTGTCGCTCTGGCGGCGCGCACTCATCGTCGAGGCAGAGCAATTGCTGCACGCCGCGAGCAAGATCGGGCGGCCTGGGCGGTTTCAGTTGGAGGCGGCGATCCAGTCGGCGCACGCGACGCGCGCGTGGCGCGGCGAGACCGATTGGGCGGCGATCGCTTTGCTTTATCAGGCCTTGGCTGAATTGACCGGATCGCCGGTGGCGCAGCTCAACGCGGCGGCGGCGATCGCGCGGCGCGATGGGCCGGAAGCGGGGTTGACCGCGGTTGAAGCGATTGCGGCGGATAATCCGATGCTGCGCGACTATCAGCCGTACTGGGCGCTCATCGCGGACTTGGCTGCAAAGCTTGGCCGAACTGAGGCCGCGCGCGCCGCTTATGACGAGGCCATCGCGCGCGAAAGCGATGCGGCGGTGATTGCGTTTCTGGCCGCGCGCCAGAAATCTTTGTAGCAGCGAATGTCGAAGCCGCGGCTAGGCGAACGACGTGGCGGTGACGGCCAGTTCGGCCGCCCATGGAGAAGCACATGAAGTACGCCATCATTGTCTATGAAACCGCCGACGACTTCGCCGCGCGTGAGGATCAGCGCGCGCCGGAATATTGGAACGGCTATAGCGCCTATTCTGGCGCGCTCCAGGCCGCCGGAGTCGCTGCGGGTGGGGCGGCGCTCAGAGCCTCAGACGCGGCTACAACTGTGCGCCTGCGCGGTGGGTCACGGCAGGTGGTCGACGGCCCGTACTCAGACATCAAAGAACAGCTCGGCGGCTTCTTCCTGATCGACGTGCCGACGCTCGACGATGCGTTGGCGTGGGCGGAAAAATGCCCGGCCGCAAAAACCGGCGCCATCGAAGTGCGCCCGCTCTTGGAAATGAGCCAGGGCTAGCGTGCTGCAGTGGGTGGTTCGCTCAAACGCAGCCACCCACTCACTGGCCATAAAGTGCAGCGAGCTCAGTGCGCGCAGCTTCTAACTGGCGCTGGAAATCTGGATCGGCGTGCAGGCGCGCCACGGCTGCTGCCGCGACCGTGCGGCCGGCTTCGACGTCGCTCGGATAGTGCACGCCGCAGACCACACGGCTCCAGGTGAAGTCGCGGCCGCGTTCGATAATAGCGTCGGCGCGCGAAGGGACGAGTTCAGCAAGCACCAAGCCCCACGCGAAGCCCAAGGCCGCGTGACCCGATGGGTATGAGAAGCTGGCGCGCAGGCGCTCGTCATCCGGGATGCACGGCGTGATCGAACTGTCGGTCACGAACGGACGAGGGCGGCGGTGAATGAATTTCACCGGATCGCCTGCAAAGCCGGCGGCGCGCCCGGCGCGATCGAGAACTGCGAGCGTCGCCGGAAGCGAGGCGGCGTTGAATTGCGGGCCGAGCACCGAGTCGAACGCTGCGAACGGATCGATAGCGTTGTCTTCGAGCGCTTGCGCGCGCCGCTCAGCGCTCCACGGGCCGCGGACGATCGCGCGCTCGGCAATTTCAAGATCGCTATTGGCGGCGGGCGGCGGCGGGATGAACACGCTTGCGTCGACTTGGACTGCCGGATTGCGCTCCGCCGTGGTTGGGTGGACGACGGGCGGAGGCGTCGGCGCCGCCGTCGCGCAGGCGGCCAGAGTAAGCGCGGCGAGAATTACGAATTTAAACTTGGACATGTTCCCCACCTAGCTCCGGCGCGTCGATCCACATCTTTACCGGTAAGCCCCCGATAACAACAGCTTACGCGATCGTTCCCGCTCCTAGTGGCGGGCTCTATGGATCGCTCCGATAAAACCAATTTTGCCGATACGTCTCAAGGCGCTATCGAGCAGCCAGGAGGACTTTACGCAATGGCCGACGGAACTGACTCGAAATGCCCGGTGCCGCATTCGCGCGGCAGACTGAATCGCGATTGGTGGCCCAATCAGCTGAACGTGAGCGTGCTGCACCAGAACACGCCCGAGTCCAACCCGATGGGCGCGACCTTCAACTACACCAAGGAATTTGAAAGCCTGGACCTCGACGCGGTGATCAAGGATCTGCGCGCGCTGATGACGGACAGCCAGTCCTGGTGGCCGGCCGATTACGGCCATTACGGCCCGTTCTTCATTCGCATGGCTTGGCACGCGGCCGGCACCTATCGCGTGGGCGACGGGCGCGGCGGCGGTGGCCGCGGTCAGCAGCGTTTCGCGCCGCTGAACTCTTGGCCGGATAACGGCAACCTCGACAAGGCCCGCCGCCTGCTGTGGCCGATCAAGCAGAAGTACGGCGCAAAGCTCTCGTGGGCCGATCTGCTCATCCTCACCGGCAACGTCGCGATCGAGTCGATGGGCGGCCCGGTGTTCGGTTTCGGCGGCGGTCGCGCTGATACCTGGGAGCCCGAGAACCATGTGAACTGGGGCGCTGAAGAAGCGTGGCTGGCTGACAGCAAATCGCCGAACAGCCGCTACTCCGGCGAACGCGAACTCTCTGGCGATCTCGGCGCCGTGCAGATGGGCCTGATTTACGTCAACCCGCAGGGCCCGGACGGCAATCCCGATCCGGTCGCTTCCGCGCGCGACATCCGCGAAACCTTCGCGCGCATGGCGATGAACGACGAAGAGACCGTAGCGCTCGTCGCCGGCGGCCACACGTTTGGCAAAGCGCACGGCGCCGGCCCGGACACCCACGTTGGCAAAGAGCCTGAAGCTTCCGACATGGAGCACCAGGGCCTCGGCTGGATCAGCACGTTCGAAAGCGGCATGGCGGGTCACACCATCACGTCGGGTATCGAAGGCGCATGGAAGCCGCACCCAACCAAGTGGGACAACGGCTATCTGGATACGCTGTTCGGCTTCGAGTGGGAGCTGACCAAGTCTCCGGCCGGTGCGCACCAGTGGAAGCCGAAGGGCGACGCTGGCCGCAACGTCGAAGATGCGTTCGATCCGAACAAGAAGCACCAGCCGATGATGACGACGGCTGACCTCGCGCTGCGCTTCGATCCTGCATACGAAAAGATCGCGCGCCGCTTCCACCAGAACCCGGCGGAATTCGCGGACGCATTCGCGCGTGCGTGGTTCAAGCTCACGCACCGCGACATGGGACCGAAGGTTCTCTATCGCGGCAAGTACGTCCCGAAAGAGACGTTGATCTGGCAAGACCCGATCTCTGGCCCGAAGAGCAACATCGACACGGGCGACGTGGACGCGCTGAAGGCGAAGATCCTCGCGACCGGCCTTTCGGTGCGCGAACTGGCCGAGACGGCGTGGGCTTCGGCCTCGACCTATCGCGGTTCGGATCGTCGCGGCGGCGCCAATGGCGCGCGCATTCGCCTTGCGCCGATCAAGGATTGGGAAGTCAACAAGCCGGCGCAACTCCAAAACGTGCTTTCGAAGCTCGAAGGCATTCAGAAAGAGTTCAACGCCGGCGCCAAGAAAGTCTCGCTTGCTGACCTCATCGTTCTCGGCGGTGTCGCCGCGATCGAGAAGGCGGCGAAGGACGGCGGCGTTGCGGTGAAAGTGCCGTTCACGCCTGGCCGCGCCGACGCGACGCAAGAAGAGACGGAAGTTCACTCCTTCGAATTCTTGAACCCGAAGGCCGATGGCTTCCGCAATTATGTGCGCAAGCCGATCATGCCGATCGAAGACCATCTGGTCGATCGCGCGCAATTGCTGGAGCTCACCGCTCCGGAAATGACGGTGCTAATCGGCGGTCTGCGTGTGCTGCAAGTCGGCGACGATAAGAAGGGCGTGTTCACCACGCGTCCAGGCGTTCTGTCGAACGACTTCTTCCTCAACCTGCTCGACATGAGCGTGCAGTGGAAGGGCATCGGCGGCTCGCAGGAAGAGTTCGAAGCGCGTGACCGCAAGACCGGCCAAGTGAAGTGGACCGGCACCCGCGCCGATCTCATCTTCGGCTCGCACTCGCAGCTGCGTGCGCTCGCCGAAGTGTATGGCGCGAACGACGCGAAGGAGAAGTTCGTGAAGGACTTCGTCGCCGCGTGGACCAAGGTGATGGAGCTCGACCGCTTCGATCTCCGCGTCCCGCCGTCGACCGGCGCGCACTAACTTAAGTTACAAGATGGAGGAGGGCGGCGCAGAAATGCGTCGCCCTTTTCTATGCGCGTTGCTATCACGGACGTGATCCACGGCTCGATGTGCTTTTTATTGCGAAACATCGAGGTTGGTCGCGTTGGGTGAGCAACCTTTCGGGGGCGGCGCCAGTTGGGCGGAGCATCTCCAGGAGCTCCCCAATGGCCAAGAAGACCCAGACCGCGAAGAAAACAAACGCGCCGCCGAAAGCGGCAAATAACGACGCGACGTCCGCAGCGCTCGACGATGCAGGTGCGCCGCATCAAACAACCGACGACGGCTATGCGACACTGACGACGGCCCAAGGCATCCCCGTCTCCGACGACCAAAGCCATCTGCGCATCGGTCCGCGCGGGCCGATGACGATGGAAGACTTCCACTTCCGCGAAAAGATCTTCCACTTCGATCACGAGCGCATCCCGGAGCGCGTCGTGCACGCGCGCGGCTACGGCGCGCACGGCTTCTTCGAATTGACGGACGATTTGTCTGACGTCACCAGCGCCGACATTTTCCAGCGCGTCGGCGAGCAAACGCCGGTGTTCGTGCGTTTCTCGACTGTCGCCGGCAGCAAAGGCTCATTCGATCTCGCGCGCGATGTGCGTGGCTTTGCGACGAAGTTCTACACCAAGGAAGGCAACTGGGATCTGGTCGGCAACAACATTCCGGTCTTCTTCATTCAGGACGCCATCAAGTTTCCTGACCTCGTCCACTCGGTGAAACCGGAGCCGGATCGCGCCTTTCCGCAGGCGGCGTCGGCGCACGACAATTTCTGGGACTTCATCTCGCTCTCGCCGGAGAGCATGCACATGATTATGTGGACGATGTCCGACCGCGCCATTCCGCGCTCGTTCCGGTTCATGGAGGGCTTCGGCGTTCACACGTTCAAGTTCTTGGACGCTGATGGCGCGGCGACCTTCGTCAAGTTTCACTGGAAGCCGGTGCTTGGGCTGCAATCGGTGGCTTGGAACGAAGCGGTGAAGATCAACGGCGCCGATCCGGATTTCCACCGCCGCGATCTCTGGGACGCGATCACCATGGGCGACTTCCCGGAATGGGAGTTGTTCGTGCAATTGTTCGACGACGAGTTCGCCGATGCGTTCGAGTTCGATATTCTCGATGCAACCAAGCTCATTCCGGAAGAACAAGTGCCGCCACGCAAGGTCGGCCGCATGGTGCTCGACCGCATGGTCGACAACTTCTTCGCCGAAACCGAACAAGTCGCGTTCTGCACGCAGAACATCGTCCCGGGCATCGATTTCAGCGACGATCCGCTGCTGCAGGGCCGCAACTTCTCCTACCTCGACACGCAGATTAAGCGCCTCGGCGGGCCTAACTTCACGCACATCCCGATCAACGCGCCGCGCTGTCCGGTGATGCACTTCCAGCAAGACGGCCACATGGCCATCACCAATCCCAAGGGCCGGGTGAATTACGAGCCGAACAGCTGGGGCACGGAGCTTGGCGGGCCGCGCGAAAACCGCGTGCGCGGTTTCCGCTCGCACGAACAAGAAGTGCAGGGCACGAAAGTGCGCGCGCGCTCGGAAACGTTCGCCGACCATTTCAGCCAGGCGCGCCAGTTCTTCATCAGCCAGACGCCAATCGAGCAAAAGCACATCGTCGACGCGCTGGTGTTTGAACTCAGCAAAGTCGAGACGCCGCGCATCCGTGAGCGCACTGTCGCGCAATTGCGTAACATCGATGAAGACTTGGCGGCGAAAGTGGCTGATGGGCTGGGTCTCACGGAGATGCCAGAGGCCATCGCCCCGGCCAGCGCGCCGATCACCGATCTGCCCCCGTCCGATGCGCTCAGCATTCTGAAGAACGGTCCTGGCAAGTTCAAAGGCCGCAAGCTTGGCGTGCTGATTACCGATGGCGGCGACGCTGCTTTGGTCGCGGCGCTGCAGGAAGGCGTGATGGCGGCTGGCGGCGTGATGGAGATCATCGCGCCGAAAGTCGGCGGCGCGACTTTGAGCGACGGCGTGCTCCACCCGGCCAAGCAGAAAATCGATGGCGGCCCGTCCGTACTTTACGACGCGGTGGCGCTGATCGTTTCGGAAGACGGCGCAGATTTGCTGGCCAAGGACGGCGCGGCGCGCGATTTCGTCGCCGACGCGTTCGGGCACTGCAAGTTCATCGGCTACACGGCCGAAGCGCTGCCGCTGCTGGAAAAAGCCGGCATCGCCGACAGCCTGGACGCAGCATGTGTAGAGCTCGGCGACGAGGCGGCCGTCGTAGATTTCGTCGACGCTCTCGGGGCGCTTCGATTCTGGGACCGGGAGCCGATGGTCGATCTCGACGCGTAGTGAATAAGGCGGTGCTGGAAACGGCGCCGCCGCCTCACCTTTGAAGGCGCGGTCATCACGTCGCGTTGAGGGGGCTTGCAACGGCATACGGGTACGCTATTTCTAGCAGCGCCAGGCCGGGCCCCTCTGGCGGTTCGAAAGAACCGTGATGTCGGACTGGAGGATTGCGAGTGAGTGGTGCGCGTGTCGTGCGTGAGCCCTCTAGTCCCAAGGCCCAGCCACTAGCGCTCTCGCCCGCAATTCGCTGTCTCTGATCCGATGGAGCAACGCGATATGGCGCGAGAGGTGTACTGGCCGCCCCCCAATGTGAATCCGCACGCAAAGCCCAAGCGCTAGCGATCTCACACACTCAAGCAACGCAACCAGCCGCACGCGCGGCAGCTGGTTTGCGATCTCGTGAACGGGGTTCAAATGGACGTTCTGCATTACTTAACCGGCGAGTTTGCCGGTCAGCCGATATGGCTGTGGCTCAGCTTTCTGGGCGTCATCGGTTTTCTGCTGTGGCTCGATCTTGGCGTCATCAACAACCACGACGCCGTCATTTCACCGGCCAAGAGCGCGCTCATGTGGTTCGGCTTTGCGTCGCTGGCTGGATTATTCGGTCTCTACGTCGCTTATGTTTATGAGCCGGATCCGCGCTACTATCTTTCACCCAACAATCTCAATCAGCAGGCGGTGATCCAGTATTTCACCGGCTACCTGCTTGAGACAGCGCTCGCGTTCGACAACATCTTCGTCATCTCGCTGATCTTCACGTACTTTGCCGTACCGCGCGAATATCAGCACCGGGTGCTGTTCTGGGGCATTATCGGCGCCATCGTCTTCCGCGCCATTTTCATCTCCGCTGGCGCTGCGGTGGTGAACTCCTGGACATGGGTGCTCTATTTCTTCGCCGCGTTCCTGATCTGGACGGGCTGGCGCATGCTCACCAGCAATGGCGGCCACGAAATGAATCTCGCCGACAACGGCGTGCTCAAATTCGTGCGCAAGCACATGAAGGTGACCGACCGGATCGAGAACCACAATTTCTTCGTGAAGCAGATCGATCCCAAGAGCGGCAAACTCGCCACTTATGCGACGCCGCTTTTCCTAGCGCTGATCATGGTGGAAGGCGCCGACATCGTATTCGCAGTGGATTCGGTGCCGGCGATCTTCGCCGTCACGCGCGATCCGTTCATCGTCTACACGTCGAACATCTTCGCCATCCTCGGCTTGCGTTCGATGTATTTCATGTTGGCGGCGGCAGTGGAGCGCTTTGCGTATCTGAAATACGGTCTCTCGCTTGTGCTCGTTCTAATCGGCGTGAAGATCATCTGGAACTTCGGCCTGTCGAAGGAGCTGGGCTGGGCGCCGTATCTGGAGCCGCACTGGGCGCTGATCGGCACGCTCAGTCTGATCGGCGGCGCGATACTCTACTCGCTGATCCGCACGCGAAAGCGGCCGGCGGCAACCTAATGGAGCGGGGCGGCGTCGAAAGGCGCCGCCCTTTTCATTTGTCGTGAATCTTCTCGCCGCGCGCGAGCATCTCCACGAACTTCTTGATCCGCGCCGCGCGCGTTTCCGGTTTCTTTGCATCATGAATGCGATAGAGCACCGCATAGCGATTGACCGCGTTTAGCGTCTTAAAGAAAGCCGCCGCCTTTTTGTTGGCCTTCAACGCCGCATCGAGATCGGGCGGGACTTCAATCGTGCTTTGCGGCGCGTAAGCGGCGTCCCAACGGCCATCGGCTTTGGCGCGCTCGATCTGCGCAAGGCCCGCCGGCCGCATGCGCTTCTCCCTGATCAGACGCAGCGCCGTCGTCCGATTGATCTCTGACCATTTGCTGCGCGCCTTGCGGGGGGTGAAGCGGATCACGAACCAATCTGCGTCAAAGCTGCCCAGCTGGCCGTCGATCCAGCCAAAGCAGAGCGCGCCTTCGATTGCTTCTGCCTTGCTCACGCTCGGCGTCGCGTTGCCCTTTTTCGCAAACTTCACCCAGACGCCGGCGCAATCTGGCTTCTGCTGTGCCAGCCAAGATTCCCACGCGCTGGCGGATTTGAAAGGCAGGATCGGAAGTTCGTCGCTCATCTCACGTCCTCGCCCGTTGCCTACGAGGGTCCCTTCTAGCCGCGCTATGAGGCGGCGAAAGCCCACGGACTTTCGTTTTTGATTTTGATGCGATGACCCACGGGCATAGGATCGCCCCGCGGAGGGCGATGATGAGCGGATCTAACGATGCGCCGCGCGGTGGCTCGGGGTGGCGGCGCCCAAGCGTGATCTTGGCCGTACTTGCCGTCGGCTTTGCGGTTTGCACGGTGCTGCGGCCCGCGCCGCCTGCGCCCGTGGAAGCTCCAAATCAAGCGAGCGCCGGATTGGTCTCCGAATTTTCCGGTGTCGCGACGGTGAGTGACGGTGACACCATCCGGATTGGGACGCAGCGCTTTCAACTGGACGGCATCGCAGCGCCAACGCGCACTGTTCGCTGCGGCGACGTGAACGTCTATCGCGCCGCCACCGACGCGCTGCGCGATGTCACGCGCTCGCGGCAGGTGGTCTGCCGGATCAGCAATCAGCCGGACGCACAAGGGCAGAGCCGGGCGCGCTGCCGCATCGAGGATGTCGAGCTCAACGCTTACATGGTGGAGGCCGGGTGGGCGCGTGAGTGGCCGCGCGCTGGCGCCTACGCTGAACAAGAGGCGGCCGCCCGCGCCGCCGAGCGCGGCGTATGGAGCCCATCCTGCCCCGCCGACGTTTGGGGCCCCTGATCTGAACCCTCTCCCCCTAGAGGGGGAGAGGGCAGGGTGAGGGGGTGCGCAGGTATCGACCGTCGTTCTTGTCGGCGAGGCAATCACTCGATCGTCCTCAGCACGATCCAGGAGCCAACCCATGACCATTACCATCACCGCCTTTGCGAATTCTCCCGATCAAGGCCGAGGTCTCGCGCGCGACATGCGCGTGCGCTGGGCGCTGGAGGAAGTCGGGCAGCCTTATGAAGTGCGGCTTGTCCCGTGGGAGAAGTTCAAAGAAGAAGCGCATCTAGCGCGCAATCCGTTCGGCCAAATCCCGACATATGAGGAAGGCGATCTGACGCTCTTCGAATCCGGCGCAATCGTCTTTCACATCGCCGAGCGCTTTCCCGGCGTGCTGCCGTCCGATGCTAACGCGCGCGCCCGGGCGATCATGTGGATGTTCGCGGCGTTGAGCACGGTGGAGCCGCCGATCGTTGATGCGGACATCGTGGAATATGCGGAGCGCGGAAAGAGCTGGCAGGGCGAGCGCAGGGCGATGGTCAACGAGCGCATCCGCGTCCGCTTAAGCGAACTCTCCGCGCGTCTCGGCGATGACTGGCTCGACGGCGACTTCAGCGCCGCCGACATTCTCATGGTGCACGTGCTGCGACGGTTAGAGGGCTCGGGGATGTTGGAAGACTATCCCAACCTCTCCGCCTACATCGCCCGTGCCGAAGCGCGGCCCGCGTACCAGCGCGCATTCGCGGCGCAATTGGCGGTGTGGGAAGCAGCGACTTAAGGCGCGCGCTCCGCCTCAGGCGGCATGCGCAGGCTGACATAATAGTCGCGCATGAAGTTCTCATCGAGGCCGGTTACGATAGGGCCCGCGACGTCCATCATGTCAGTGCCTTGCCAGCCAGGCGCTTGAGCTTCGAACCACTGTTTCCCGAAGCGGCTGCCGAAATAGAACGGCGCCGTGTTGCGGATCAGGCGTTCCACCTCCGCTCGCGTACGCAAGCCCGAGCGCTCCATCTGAAACCCGCTGTCCCACTGCAGAAGCAATGAAACCAGCACCGCTTCATTCATCCTGATGTCGACGTCCGTCATGGTCTCGGGCGCCATGTAGCTTTTCACCCACGCGGCCGATTGTTCGGGCTGCGCCAAATGGATCTCAGTGTTGAGCATGAGCTCGTTCAGCGCGCCTTCCGTCGCCACACGCGTCAGCGCAGCGTTCTGCCGGATCTCGATCACGAGTATGAGCAGGCCGAGCACAACGCCGATATTGGCGCCGAGCGTTAGCCAGCGGCCAATGCGATCTACACGGGCCTCGGATGCGGTGGGCGAAGGCGCGGTGTTGTCAGCTTGGCTCATCGCGTCAGGGTAGCGTAGGACGCGCTGCGGCGGCTAGATTGTTTTGAAACGCGGCGGAAGGTTGCAGCATGGCCAAACTCGTCTTCGGAATGAACGTGTCGCTCGACGGCTACGTCGATCACGACAAGTTCGCGCCTGATCCGGTACTGTTTCGCTACTTTATCGACCAAACCCGCAACACGGCGGGCAGCATCTACGGGCGCGGCCTCTACGAGCTGATGTGCTATTGGGACGGCGACGAATGGGATCAACATGGTCCCGAGCAAAACGATCTGCGCGCGTTCGCGGAAGCGTGGCGCGCTATGCCGAAATGGGTGGTGTCGCGCTCACTGAAGGAGGCCGGGCCGAACGCCACGCTGATCAGCGACGATTTCGAAGCCGCTGTGCGTAACCTAAAGGCCGAGATCGACGGCGAGATCGAAGTCGGCGGCCCGAAGTTTGCGGCAAGCTTAGCCAAGCTTGGGCTGATCGATGAGTATCATCTCTTCGTTCATCCGGTCGTGTTGGGAAGCGGCGCGCCATTCTTTGTGGGCGTTCAGCCGAAGCTGCGCTTCGTGGCGAGCGATCGTATTTGCGAGAGCGCGCTTCGGCTGACCTACGCGCCGGCTTGATCAGAGCGTCGGGATGAAATGGTAGGCGTACCAACCCGTCATTGCGCCGCCCGCAGCGCTTCGAGTGCGGCCTCGAGAATGGCGATATCGCCGCCGAAATTTCCGCGGACCGCCGCCAGTTCGGATATCTGATTGCGCAGCTCCGCGCGCACATCAGGATCGCGCCGCAAGGCCTGCGCGGACGCTGCGATTTCCGCGTCGCTCACGCCTTCGAGTTGGCATTCGGTGCTGAACCCTCCAAAATTGCCGTCAGCACTGCGCGCATCGCTGCAGCCGTTTCGGATGGCGTTCTGAACCTCAAAGGAAATGAGCCCTCGCACTCGCGTTCGATAAGGCGCCGCCCTGAAAATTTCGCGTGTATCGAGCGAGACATCGACGGAGTGATATCCGGTAAGAATAGGCGCCGCGCGGGGCGGCAACAGGCCGATGTCACCGGATGAAACAATCTCATCCCACGTAGAGCGGGTCGCTGGATTGTAGGAATATTCCGTGGCGCGATAGGCGGCGATGACCAGTGCGCGTGGGTCAGGCGAGGCTTCATGCAACAGCGTGTTCGCTTGTAGCGCACCGTCATTCACTGCTTCGTAATAGGCAAGGCTGTCGCGTCGGCCGGTGAGATCTCTTTCGACATCCGCGATGAGCCGCTGCACATAGGCTTCGCCGCGGCGCTTGTCCGCTTCCCGCGCGCTCCAGTCGGCGACCTGCGTCGCGATGAACACGCCGAGCACGACGATGACGAGATCGACGCCGACGGTGGTGAACTCCTTCGGCGTCCAGGTCTGGCCGCGGAAGTGTGCGATCATGCGGCGTACGAACATGAATTACTCCGCCTCCAATATCGCAAGCACGCGGCGGGCGCTTTCGCGCTGGGCCGTGCTCAGTCCGCCTTGATTCACAGCCGTCGCGCCGAGCAAGCTGACAGCGGCGCGTGAGCGCGGGTCGCGCGCGAACGCGGGGAAATCAATCGAC
>JAWXAM010000100.1:0-44473 GCA_034439495.1 Terricaulis sp.
CCGCCAATTGGCGGGCGGTCAGGTCCGGCGCGTCCGAACGTACGGTGGTGACGGTAACCCGACGCCACAAGTCCAATGCTTCTACTTGGTTCTGCCCGAGGTCCATGGCCGTTCCTCCAATTGAATCGCAAGTGCAAGATTCGCCGATTTGGTGTTCGGTGCAAGTACGAAACCACAAGATGTTGTGGAATGGCCGAAATGATTAACCAAATCTTGACGGCCGAGACCGAAACGATCCGTGTCCGACATGGGCTTTCCGGCCATTGAAAAAAAATCGCCAACCGGATCGAACCGGCGCAGGCCTGCGCGCGACTTAAGCTGCGGAGGGGCGAGATGGCCGTGAGCCGCGGACTTGAACAAGCGCTCGACGATTATCTCGTCCTGCTGGCGCAGAACGGCTCAGAGGAGGCGTTCGCCCGGCTGGTCGCGCGCTGGTCGCCAAAGCTCTTGGCGTTCGCCGCCCGCACCCTCGGCACAGCGGAGGCTGCGAAAGATGTGGTGCAAGATACTTGGGAAAGCGCCGTGCGCGGGCTCAAGCGGCTCGACGACCCGGCGCGTTTTGGCCCGTGGCTCTACGCCATCGCGTCGCGCAAATGCACTGACTCGCTGCGTTCGAAGTACCGGCACGCTCGCAACATCGCCGCGATCGCCGATGCGCCGAGCGAAACGGTTGAGAGCAAAGCCGATGCAACGCTCGATCTCACAGCCGCGCTCAAATTGCTGCCGCCGGAGCAACGCGTCGTCGTCAGTCTTTTCTTTGGCGAGGACATGAGCATCGCCGATATCGCCGCCGCCACCGGCGTTCCGCCCGGCACTGTGAAGTCACGTTTGTTTGCGGCGCGCAAAGCTCTGCGCGCGCGCTTTGGAGAAGTGCAATGACCAATCTCGATAACGCCATCCGCGAAGCGCTCTCAGCGGAAGACGCCGCTTTCCTCGCGCGCTTCGAGCAAGAAGGAAAGTTCAGCGAAGCCATGGGCACGTTCCGCGGCCAATCGGGCGCGCTCAACGTCTTCGCCGCGATCATCACCTTCGCGATGTTCGGTGGCTTTGTTTATTGCGCCTGGAACGCATTTCAGGCGGCAGACGTGCGCGACACCGTGCTGTGGAGCGCCGGCGCAGTCATCGCCATGCTCGCGGTAGCAATGCTGAAAATGTATTTCTGGATGGAGATCAACCGCAACGCCACTTTGCGCGAAGTGAAGCGCCTCGAACTCCAAGTCGCCCGCTTCGCCGCTAGCCGAACCGCGCCTTGATCACCCGGTACGACGCCCGCAAGGCCTGCGCTTCGCCGCCTTGCGGGCGGCCGGGTTTTTCCTTTGGCGCCCACGCGAAGATGTCGAAGTGCGCCCAGGCCGGCACGGTCACGAAGCGGCGCAGAAACAGCGCACCGTAGATCGAGCCCGCCATTGCGCCGTCGCCGGTGTTTTTGAGATCCGCAATCGGCGTATCCATGTCGCCCTCGTACGCATCCCAGAGCGGCATTCGCCAAATGGGATCGGTGGCCGCAAGCGATGCCGCTGTAAACTCCGCCGCGAGCGCTTCGTCGCCGGTGTAGAAGGGCGGAATGTCCGGCCCCAAAGCCGTGCGCGCCGCGCCGGTCAAAGTTGCGAAATCCAGCAGCAGCGCCGGACCATCTTCACACGCGCGCGTTAGCGCATCGGCGAGCACCAAGCGGCCTTCCGCATCGGTGTTGTCGATTTCAACGGTCAGCCCCTTGCGGCTGGCAATCACATCGCCCGGCCGGAATGCGTTGGCCGAGATCGAATTCTCCGCCACTGCAAGGAATACATCGAGCCGCACATTAAGCTTCGACTGCATCACGAGCTGGCCGAGCGCCAAAGCGTGCGCCGCGCCGCCCATGTCTTTCTTCATCATGCGCATGCCGGCGGCCGGCTTGATATCGAGCCCGCCTGTATCGAAGGTGATGCCTTTGCCCACCAGCGCCACGCGCGGCGCGTCGTCCGCGCCCCAAGACAAATGCAGCAAACGCGGCGCTTCCGCCGCGGCGCGGCCGACAGCATGCAGCAGCGGATAATTCTGCGTCAGCAGCTCGTCGCCAACAATCGCTTCAAACTCAGCCCCGCATTCGCGCGCAACTTTCTCCGCCGCCGCGTGCAACGCTTCCGGGCCCATATCATTCGTCGGCGTGTTGACGAGATCGCGCGCCAGCCAGGACGCTTCGACGATCCGCCCCGCTTCCTCCATGTCTGCGCCTTCTGGCGCGACGAGGCGCGGGGCCGGACGCTTGCGCTTCTTGTAGCGGTCGAACGCGTATGCCCCGAGCCCCCAGGCCACTGCGATCGAGGTGGCGTCAAACTCACGCGGCGCGAAGGCGATGCGATAATCGCCGGCAGGCAGATGCTGCGCCAAAGCGCCCATCACGTTCACATTGGCTTTGTCGCCAACCCCGAACAGCACCCGCTCGATCGAGCCGTCCGTGGCCGGCGCCAGCATGATGCGGGCGTTCTGCGCTTGGAAATCCAGCGCCGTCGCGAGCCGCCGCAGCGTCTCCGAATGCCGCTCGATCCAGCCTTTCCAATCCGCGGCGCGGATGGCGTGGATGGGAACGGCGTTGGCGGAGTCGGTGATGAAGGGGAGGTTGGTCATGGGTGTTACCTAGTACGCCATTAGCGCTTTGTTGAGCATGTCGGGGCAGCATTAGGCGCTTATTAGGATTCGCGCCCATGCATCGTCTGCCCGCCGCGCTTTTCGCCGTTTCCACGCTCGCTGCTTGCGCCACGTCCGGCGGCGGCGAACAGTCTGTCGATACCACCGGCGCGCTCACCAGCGCCCGCCCCGTGGACCGACAGGCCCGCGAACGCATCGCGCGTGAAGATACGCTGACGCAAATGGCCTTCTGGGCTGGCGAGTACCAAACCTTCCCGAACGATCTCGAAGCGGCGCAACGTTTTTCTGAGGCGTTGCGCAAGGGCGGTCGCGTTGATCGCGCCGTGCAGATTGCAGGCGAAGCTATTGGCCGTTTCCCGGAAGACCGTCAGCTTCTCACCACTTACGGCCTAGCGCAGATCGCTTCTAACCGTCCGCAGGAAGCGCTACGCCCGCTTGCGGTGGTCGCGGCTGCCGAGCCGGACAATTGGCGCGTGCGCTCAGCGCTTGGCGCAGCGCTCGATCAGCTGGGCCGCTACAACGAAGCGCGCCGCGCTTACCAGGAAGCGCTCGCTCTGCAGCCGGACGATCCGCGTATCCTCACCAATCTCGGCGTCTCGCACATCATGGCCGGCGAGCCCGCCGACGCCGAACCGATCCTGCGCCGCGCCGTCGATCGCCCGAACGCGCCGCCCGAAGCGCGCCAGAACCTCGCCATTGCAGTGGCTCTTCAAGGCCGCTTCGACGAGGCCGAACAACTCGAACGCATTGACCTGCCGCCCGCGCAAGCGGCTGAAAACATCCGCTTTCTGCGCGGACTTTTGAGCGATCCGCGTAGATGGGGCGACCTCGGCCGGGCAGGCTAATCAACCAGGGGTTGCAATCGTTTCGGCCTCAGATAAGTTCCCCGCACGGTTTGCGGGAGGACTGCTATGGCGGTGGAAGACGAAATCAAAAACGGCGCGTTCAACAATGATCCGGTCGCGCTGACGGTAGGACTAGAGCGGCACGTCTCAGGCGCTTCACCGGCCGTGCTCGCCTACACGATCGAGCGCTGCAAGGTTCTGCCACGGCCGGAATATTTGTGGGATGGCCGTCGGCTCATCGTCCCGTCGGATGGACTCTATCAAGTTTCGCTGACGTTCGTGTCTGACGTCGAGGACGGCAGCACTAACGACGATATCTACGTTGATGTGCAGATACGTGAGCCAGGGGCGCCCGATTATCGCGCCATTGGCTTTCGTGCATGGAAGCCGCAGCCTCAGGCGCGCGGCACTGCAAGTTTCGGCGGCGTGTTGAAGCTGCGCGGCAATACGCTGGTGCAAACATCTGTCGCCAGCGGCGGAAACAACGCCAGTCGCCTGAGCTCTCGCTGCGTCAGCCGCCCCGGCTGCTCAAAATCTCGTTCACCTGGATCACGGCCGGGCCGATGATCACGGCGAATAGCACCGGAAGGAAGAATACGATCATCGGCACCGTCAGCTTCGGCGGCAGCGAGGCGGCTTTCTTCTCGGCTTCCGAGAGGCGCAGGTCGCGGTTTTCCTTGGCCATGACGCGCAGCGCCTGACCAACGGGCGTGCCATACTTCTCCGCCTGCGTCAGCGCCATCGCGACAGCTTTGACACCTGGGTGGTTGGTGCGGCGCGCGAGATTTTCGTACGCCATACGGCGCTCCGGCAGGTAGGAGAGTTCGGCAGTCGTCAGCGCGAACTCTTCCGCCAGCTCAACAGAAGCCGGCGCGATTTCCTGGCCGACACGCTGGAGCGCCATTTCGATCGACATGCCGCTTTCGACGCAGATCAGCATCATGTCGAGGCTGTCTGGAAATGCCTCCATGATCTTGCTGCGGCGCTTATCGGCGAGGTTCTTCAGATAGATGTTCGGCGCGTAATAGCCGACAGCGACGCCGCCAACGACGGCGATGAGCTTCATGTGCAGCGCGAGATGAGCGCCGAACGCCATGACGTAGAAGAGGGCGATTACGCCGAACGCGATCGGCAGCGCCGCGCGATAGAAGTAGAACATCGTCTGCGCGGCGTGGCCACGCAGGCCGGCGCGGATCAGCTTTTCCGAGAGCGTATCGTCAGCCAGCGCCTTCTGCAGATTGAAGCGGTCGACGAGGTTCTTGGCGAACGAGTTGGCGTTCTTGTGCTGCAGCGATTGGCTGCCTTTAGCGAGATCGGCGCGGCTGCGCTTGCGCAGCTCTTCGCGCTTCTTGGCGACTTCCTTCAGCCGCGAGCCAAGCTTGTTCTCCGACATCGCTGGCGCGGCGACCGTAACGATGGTGGCGAAGCACGCGCCCGCGGCAAGCACGCCAGCGATGGTCAGCGGATCGGTGAGGGTGTCGACGATATCAGCCATGTCCGCGCCCTCAGAATTTGAAGTTGACCATTTTGTGCATGATGAAGATGCCGGCAGACATCAGCACGACGCAGCCGATGAGAATGAGGTGGCCGACAGGGTGTTCGAACAGAACGCCGATATAGGCCGGGCGTGTGAAATACACCAAGCCGCCGACGCAAACCGGCAGCGAGCCAATGATCATCGCCGAGGCTTTTGCTTCGGCCGAAAGCGCCTTCACTTTCTCGACCATCAGCTTGCGCGAGCGCAGCACCGAGGAGAGGTTGCCCAGCGACTCCGAAAGGTTGCCGCCGGTCTTTTGCTGAATGATCAGCACGATCGAGAAGAAGTTCACTTCCGGCAGCGGCATGTGATCGTACATACGCTGCATGCCGGTTTCGAGCGGCACGCCCATGGCTTGTGAATCGACCAGCTGCTGGAATTCGCTCCGCAGTGGCTCCGGGCTTTCCGCCGCGATGATGCGCAAGCACTGGCCGAGAGGCAGGCCAGACTTTACGCCGCGCACGATGACGTCGATGCCGTCGGCGAGTTGGCTGGCGAATTTCTTTTGCCGTCCGCCAACCATGAAGCCGAGCACCCAGCGAGGCAAACCGAACAAGCCGACAAAAAATCCCATCGCCGCGCCGATCGGGCCCTGGATGATCAGGCCAGCGATCGTCAGCACGGCTGCAGCGGCGCCGGCCATCATCCAATATTGCGTGACGCTGAGCTTGATCCCGGCCTGCGCAATCTGGCCTTTCACCGAGTAGCGGCGTTTGCGCGATTGCTTCTCGCTGTTGGCTAGATCTTTCAGCGCTTCTTGCGTGCTTTGCCGGCGCTTCAGCGCGGCGTTCTCTACCGCCTGGTTACGCCGATCAGTCTTCTGCGTGCCCGCAACTTGCTTGACGCGCTTTGTCGCCGTCACCGGTTGTGAGCCGCCGCCGCTAAAGGCGAGACCAACGCCGCCGACTGCAACGAAAGCTAAGACAGCCGCAAGCAGCGCCGGATCCATTACGCGCTCTCCGTCTCGTCGAGTGCCTGCGCCAATTCTTTCTCAAGGCCGAAATAGCGCGCGCGCTCCCAGAAGCGCGGGCGGCCAACGCCCGTGCCCTTGTGGCGGCCGGTGATGCGCCCGTTTTGGTCTTCGCCCTGAATTTCGTACACGAGCAGATCTTGCGTGATGATCGTATCGCCTTCGAGGCCGAGCACTTCGGTGATCTGGGTGATGCGGCGAGAACCGTCGCGCAAACGCTGTGCCTGGATCACGACGTCGACGGCGGCGACGATGATTTCGCGGATAGTTTTTGCGGGCAGCGAAAAGCCGCCCATCGTGATCATCGATTCAAGACGTGAGAGCGCTTCGCGCGGCGTGTTCGCGTGCAGCGTGCCCATCGAGCCGTCGTGGCCGGTGTTCATGGCTTGCAGCAAGTCGAACGCTTCGCTGCCCCGGACTTCGCCGACGATGATCCGCTCAGGACGCATACGCAGGCAGTTCTTGACCAAGTCGCGCATCGTGACCTGGCCCGAGCCTTCAAGGTTCGGTGGGCGCGTTTCGAGACGCACCACGTGCGGCTGTTGCAGCTGAAGTTCGGCCGCGTCTTCGCAGGTGATGACGCGTTCGGTCGGATCGATGAACGCCGTCAACGTGTTGAGAAGCGTCGTCTTACCAGAACCGGTACCGCCGGAGATCAGCACGTTGCAGCGGCATGCGCCGATGATCTGAAGGATCTTCGCGCCAGCAGGCGAGATCGAGCCGAACTCCACCAGATTGGAGAGCTTCAGCTTGTCCTTTTTGAACTTACGAATGGTGAGCGTCGGGCCATCGATGGCCAGCGGCGGCACGATGACGTTGACACGAGAGCCGTCAGGCAAGCGCGCGTCGCAGATCGGCGAGCTTTCATCAACGCGGCGGCCGACTTGGCTGACGATCCGTTGGCAGATGTTCATCAGCTGGCCGTTGTCGCGGAAGCGGATGCCCGTCTTTGAAATCTTGCCGCTGACTTCGATGAACACGGCATTGGCGCCGTTGACCATGATGTCGGCGATGTCGTCGCGCGCCAGCAGCGGCTCAAGCGGGCCATAGCCCAACACGTCGTTGCAGATGTCGTCGAGCAGAGCTTCCTGCTCGGCGATCGACATGACGACGTTCTTGATCGAGATGATTTCAGCGACGATGTCGCGAATTTCGTCGCGAGACGATTCCGGGTCGAGCTGCGCTAGCTGCGTCAGATCGATGGTTTCGATCAGGGCGTTGAAGATCGTCGATTTGACGCGGTAGTACGCTTCCGAGCGATATTCCGGCTGATCGTTTGGTTCTGGCTCACGCTGGCGCACGGCCGGTGCGCTTGCCGAGGAGGCAGCGGGGCGCGGCGCAGGCGCCGAGATCGGAGCAGCGGGGCGCGTCGCCGATTGTGGCGCAGCCGCCGGCTTTACGCCGACAGACGCAGCAACGCGCGCAGCGGAGGGCGGCGCGGCGACTGGCGCCGTTGGCGTCGCATTGGGCGCATCGCCTAGGCCTCGCTTACCGAACATCTAAACCCCTAGCGCTTCAGGAACGGGATCTTGTCGGTGAACGACGCCTTCTTCGCCTCCACCGGCTTGCGACCCGTAAGCGATGCAGCAAGTGCATCGAGCGCCAGCGCAGTCTTCGACTGTGCCGCCACTTCACTGATCATTTGGCCATTATTGGCGGCCATGCCGAACAGCTGGGGATCGAATGGAATTGAGGCGACAGGCTCACAGCCTAACGCTTCGGCGAAATCCTTGAACGGAATCTCTGGCCGTTTGGGCACGCCCACCATCGACAGCACCACTGTCGGCGGCGAGTCGTACGGGCGCATGGCCTTCAAGAGATCGATGATGTTCTTGGTGTTGCGCAGTGAAGCAAGATCCGGCCCCGCGACGATGATCGCATCGTCAGCCGCGAGCAGGGTGTGCTTCACCCACGATGTCCAGATGTGCGGCAGGTCAAGCACTACGTAGGGGCTGGTGCGCCGCACGCGTTCGATCACCATCTCATAAGATTGCGGATCGAGCTCGAATTCGCGCTCCAGAGTCGCCGGCGCCGTCAGCATTTGCAGGCGCTGGGTTTGCTTGGTGGTGACGCGCTCCAGGAACACGTCATCAACGCGGTCTGGCGCCATCAGCGCGTCTGCGATCGATTGCGGCGGGTCTTGGTTGAAGTCGAGCGCCGCGGTGCCGAACGAGAGATCGAGATCGAGCAGGGTCGCGCTCGATTCCTGACGCTCGGCGATCGACCAGGCGATGTTGTGCGCGATCGTCGAAGCGCCGATGCCGCCGCGGGCGCCGATTACGGCGACGACGCGGCCGGCGAACGGCTTGTCTGGGTTCACATAGAGGCCGCAGACGGTGCGGATCATGTCGATCGGCTGGATCGGCGGCACGATATATTCGCTGACGCCGCGCGCCATGAGCTCGCGGAAGAGGGCGATATCGTTGACCGCGCCGATGATGACGACCTTGGTGCCTTCCTCGATCACCGCCGCGAGGCGGTCGAGGCTGTGCAGCATTGCAGCGCCTTGCTGCAACGTATCGATGATCAGCAGGTTAGGGCTCGCCTGCGAAGCAAACCGCGCCACGGCAGCGTCAATGCCGCCCGGCTCGACCGTGATCTCAGCGCGCGCCATGCGGCGGTCGGCGGAAATTCCGGCGATGACGTCTGCAATCTCGTGGCGATCGCAGACGGCGTGAATGGTGATGCGCGGCACGGGTTGTTCAGTGACCCGGCCTTCGTCGCGCAGCATCGTCGGCAGCGCGGCGGCCACGATGGCTGGTGCGCTCATCGTGAACGGATCTTCTTCCGGCGGCGGTGACGGTGCGTGCGTCTCGTTCGCGGCGACCGGCGCGATGCTGTCGTCGAACGGCGGCAGGTCGACCAGGTCGACGCCCTCAAGCTCGCCAACGCCGAACGTCTCATCGTCTTCGAGGACGAAATCGTCGTCCGTACCGAGGCTCCAGGCGGGATCGGGGATGCTCATGTGCTTAGGCCCTAATTGACCGCGTTGCTGAGAGTCACACGCTCGTCGTCCGAGCGCGTGGCGTGCGTTTGTTCGCCGGCGCGATAGGCGTCCATAACCGTGTCACGGCGGTCGCCGTCCCGCGGGTCCATGTTACGCGGGCGCAGCAGATCGGCAGGATCTTCCACCAGAGCTGCGAGGTTGGCTTGCGTCGCGCAGCCGAAGCTCGCCCACGGCTGGTTGTTGCTTTGGTGCGCGAGGTCTTGCTCCCAGAGCGGGGCGCACTCAGGCGCTTGCGCTTCAAAACGCGCGAAGCTCACGATGATCGGCGCTTCCGCGCCTGATCCGTCGTAAGTCGAGCCAGCGACAGCGGCGTACGAGACACCAGAATCCACGAGCGCCATGCGCGTTTCATGCGCCAGCACTGAAGCGGAGTCAGAGTTTGCGCCGCCGGAAGGCGAGCTCAGCACGAGGGCGCCATGGCCGTAGCGCAGATAATTGCCGGCGAACGTGCGCAGCGTGGTGCGCGCTTCGGCCGAGAGCGCCACATCGCCATTGGCGACGGGAATTTCGATACGCTCAGCCGTTTGCGTCACCTCGATGCGGTGACGATCCGCAGCGCTGGAGACGGGCGGGCCTTCAGGCGTCGGCACACTCGCGCAGGCGGTGAGCGCGCTAACGCTGAGGAGCAGGAGGGGCAAGCGGGATTTCATGGCGTGCCTCATTATTCAATCACATGCCCATGCGGGCCTTGTAGGCTTGCGTTCTCGCGCGCCCCGTCCGAGCCGCGCGCCGGTCGGTAGATGGAGTTCAAGCGCCCGCTCAAGAGGCTCTCGCCTTCGCTCGGGTTCATGTAGCCATCGGCAGGCGTGCGAAGATTTTCAGGGCTCGTCGGCCGCACCAGGTATGGCGTGACGATGATGACGAGCTCGGTTTCATTGTTGACGAAGTCGCGTGAGCGGAAGAGCGAGCCGATCACCGGCGTGTTCATCACGCCCGGTACGCCTTCAAGCGCGTGGCGCGTGCGCTCTTGAATGAGGCCAGCCAGCACGATCGAAGAGCCGGACGACATTTCAAGCGTCGTTTCCGCGCGCCGCACCTGCAGCGCTGGGATGGTGATGCCGCGAATGACGGTCGTTGTGCCGTCAGCATTGCGGATCGGCGTGTCGCCGGTGGAGATCGCGCCTTCCGAGGTCAATTCGCTGACTTCGGTCGCAACCTTCAACGAGATGCGGCCGCCCGAGAGAACGACCGGCGTGAACGCAAGGCCGACACCGAATGGCTTGAACTCAACTGAAATTTGGCCGTCTTCGGAGCTCACCGGCACCGGGAATTCGCCGCCCGCCAGGAAGCGCGCGGCTTCGCCCGAAATCGCCGTCAAGTTTGGCTCAGCCAACACGCGCAGCAAACCGGCGCGCTCGAACGCTTCGATCGAAGCGTCGGTGCGGCGTGCGCTCGTGACGGTTGCGGGGCCGTATGTGGTTTCGCCCGTGACCGGGTCGAACTCGTAACCACCGACGCCGGCTTGGCCGGGGGTGACACTCGGATCGACTGTGCCGGAAGGGTAGGTGTAGCTGTTCGGGCGCAGAATATTCTCTGCGACACCGCCGGAGGCCGCGAGGCCGCCCAGCGCCGAGCCGCTGATAGAAAAACCGTTGCGCGTTGCGATGTCGACGAAATTGTCTTCGCCGACGAGCTGATTGATCAGCTCTTCGTAGTTTGTGTTGATGCCGAGCTGGCGCACCAGGGTGCGGCTCATCTCGACAACACGCACACGCACCAGCACTTGCTCGCTGCCTTGCACCTGCACGAGATTGACAACGCGGTCTTCGCTGGTGGCGCTGCCGGCGCCGGTCGCGCCGCTCGTCGTAATGTATTGTGTCGCCAGCAAGCGCGCGCGATCGGCTTCGCCTGCGCTGCGGGCGCTGCCCGAAAGCACGATGGTGCCGTTGACAGCTTCAGCCGTGATGTTCGCGTCCGGCGTATGGCGGCGCAGAATATCGTTCAGCGGACCGACATCCGGCTCAACCCGGATTTCGACGTTGGCGATCTGGCGGCCCTGTGCGTCGAAGAAGAAGATGTTGGTTTGGCCAAGCTGGCGGCCGATCACGTACGCGCGCCGTGCCGTGCGCACTGTTGCGTCAGCGATGGCGGGGTTGGAGATCAGGATGTCGCGCGCGTCCGCCGGCAGATCGATGATCGCCGACTTGCCGTACGGCAGCACCAGCGACGCGGATTGTGCGCCGCCGCCCGCATTGATGCGGATGCTCGATGCGCTCGGCGGCTCAACTTGAGCGCTGACCACACCAGGCGTCAGCGCCACGGTCGCGGAGAGCGCCGTGGCGAGAGTAACGCGAAGGGACTTGCCCGGATTCATCTGCTTCCCCCGGAGACCGTGCCGTATGCGTGAATGCGCACGGCCCCTGACGATTGGCCGACGCCATTGCGCCGCCGCTGCGAATTCAAACCAACCGTGTCGACCTGCACGCCGCGCAACGCCAACGTCACTTCGCCAAGCTGATCGGCCAGGGCGAGTGTACGGGCGTCTTCTTGCGACATCTCAAGCACGGCGACGGCGGCGTCGATGCTTTGCGGCGCTTCACCGCTAGTTTGCGTTTGCGTCGTGTCGCCCAGCGCCAGAACGCGAATGTCTTCCAGAATGATCTCGCTGGAGACCCGCTCTTGCCCGCCTTCCTGGAAGCTGTGCGACATGATCACATCGACGCGGTCGTTCGGCTGGATGTAACCGCCGGCCGCCGTCTCGCGCGCCACTTCGATGGCGACCGCGCGATAGCCCGGCTCGAGCTGCGCCGCCATGAAACCGCGGCCTTCCGGCTGCACGACATAAGCGTTGGTGATTGGCTCACCGGCCACAAAGGCCCGGCGCGTCACTGCGCCGACATATTCAGCTTGCGCTGAAGGCTGCGCTGAAAGACGCACATAACTTGGCGAAATCGAACCTTCTGGAAACACGGCAACGGCGAGATCGCTCGGCGTCAGCGCAGCGCCCTGCGGCACGTCGCGCGCCACCACGAGCACTTGTTCGCCAGCGACAGGCTCGCCTTCGGCCGCCGCGGTTTCGGCGTTGCCGCCGCCCATGCTGCGGATCAAGAAGAGGGCGCCGATAGCCGCAACCGCGGCAACAACGAGAACGATCAGCTGACGGGCTGACATATACTTACTCCCCGCGTGATCTCGGCTCCGGAATTCCCAGCCGAACAGACCACGTTCATGGCTAAGGCAGGGTTAACGGACTCAGAGCGAACGGCAGCGACGGGATTGCGATCAGTCCGCCGAACATGATCGCGACGCCGTACGGGATGCCGTTCTGTTTCTTTAACAAATGGTTGACGAAGCCTGGCGTCGTCTCGGTCAGCGGCACGAATTGGCGCGCCGCGAGCAACGCCACTGCCAGCAATCCGCCAGCGACGGCGGTGCCCAGTATAAAAGGAGCGAACGCCGGAAAGCCGGTCCACACCGAAGCCGCCGCCAAGAGTTTGGCGTCGCCGCCGCCGAAGACGTTGGCTTGAAAGAGAAAGAAGCCGACGACCAGAACGCCGAATCCGAAGGCGACATGCATGGCGATGTCGCCAAGCGGCATGCGCGCGGCCAGCGCCGCCGGGATAAACAGCGCCGTCAGCGCGATCGAGATCCAATTGGGAATGGTCAGGCTCGCGACGTCCGAGCACGCCGCATAGATCAACAGAGCCGCGAAAGCGGCGAGTGCGAGCAGTTCGACCATGGGTCGTAAACTTGCCCGGGCGCCTCCTTAGAAAGCATTAAGGGGCGGTCGATCTTGCCAAAACGCAAACAAAAACGCCGCCCGAGGGGCGGCGTTGAAGAGGGGGAAACTTTAAGGACGCAATGGCGCCGCACACCCGAGGAGTGCGCGGCGCCAGTTCTTCGGCGCTTAGTTGGCCGTCGAGAGGTCGGTCGAGATCTTGGTGAAGACTTCATCGAGGCTGTCGCCAACCAGGCCAACGGCCGTGATGATCGCAACGCCGATCAGAGCGGCAATCAGGCCGTACTCAATCGCGGTGGCGCCGTCTTCATTCTTCAGGAAACGCTTCAACATTTTCAATTCTCCGATTGTCGAGTGCTTTTTCACCTGGCCCGGTGGGAGCGTCGCACCCGACACCCATTCCCAGACGCAAGAATGACAATACGCGGCAGTGCTTAACAACCGGCCCAACGGGAACGGTTATTTTTTCGTGAATTTTAAAGTGATTTTGCAGCGCATCTCGTCGCTCTCGCGCACGCGGGCTTTAGCGATCCCGCAACTAATCGCGCGTAGCAAAGTAACGGAGTATCTATAAGGAAAGCCCAATGCGCGCCTTGCGTCCGTATATTGTTGCACTCGCCGCCGTCTGCGCGTTCGCAACCCCGGCCGCCGCACGTGATGTGCGTGTCGCGCTCGATCAAGCTTTTCCGATCCGCCTCGCAGAACCGGCCGAAGGCGTCGCCATCGGCAATCCCGCGATCGCCGGCGTCTCCGTGCAGAACGACCGCTTCTTGTTTGTGACGGGCCGTTCTTATGGTTCGACCAATCTCGTCGTCGTCGGCGCCGAGGGCAGGGTGCTCTATTCTGGCCGCGTCGTCGTCACGCCGGACGAGACCGATGTCGTCATGGTCACGCGCGGCGTTGAAACTGCGCGCCTCGAGTGCACGCCGCTCTGCCGGCCGCGTCCGGATATCGGCGACGGCGAAGCTTCGCAGGCGATCACGCAGCAAATCACCGGCCGCGCCGCCGCTTCCGGCGTTCGTTAAGCGCCATTTACGCTCTGCTTTGACGGTTTCTAAGCCCTTCCGTGCGCATACTGCGCACTGGAGTATTCATGGGCGCGCCGCGTAAATCACTGCCGCGAAAGCTTCGGCGTTTCGCACGCGCGCGCCGCGGCTCGGCCGCCGTCGAGTTCGGGCTCGTCGCTTTGCCGTTCTTCTTGCTGATGTTCGGCCTCGCCGAAATCTCCATGATCGGCTTTGCCCAAACCAGCTTGAACAATGCCGTGGCTGACACGGCGCGCACGATCCGTCTCGGCCAGGCCCAGAGGGCGGGCGCCACGCAAGCGCAGATCGAAGCGGCGCTCTGCGATGACCTCAACAAGTTCATGATGTTGGAGTGCGGCGGCAACCTGTTCATCGACATCGATCGTTTCGACTCGTTTACAAACGCCAGCAACAGCGCCGCCGATCCCATCGAGAATGGCGAATTCCAACCCGCCGGTATGGGATACTCACCGGGCGTTCAGTCCGACATCGTCGTCGTCCGCGTTTATTATCGCTGGAAAATCATGACGCCGATGTTCGAGACTGTCTTCGCTAATGTCTCGAACGGCGAACGAATCCTGGTTTCAACGATGATGTTCCGCAACGAGCCCTACCTATGATCAAGCTCATGCGCCGTCGTCTCCGCCGCTTCGCCAAGGCCAAGAAGGGCCTTGCTGCGCTTGAGTTCGCCATCATCGCGCCGATGATGATTTTCTTGCTGTTCGGCTCGGTCGAGACGATCGACATGCTCTCCGTCAACAGCCGTGCGCAAAACGTCGCCGCTTCGCTGGCGGACGTGGTCGCGCGCGACACGGAAGTCTCCAATGCCGAAGTAAGCGGCCTTTGGGACGCGCTCGCGGTGCTGATGTACCCGAACAATCCGGCCAACATTGATGTCCGCGTCACCAGCGTTCGCATCGTCAACGCAACGACTGCGCGTGTGGTGTGGAGCGAAGGGCGGGGCCTCGCTGGCCGCGTGGCGAACTCAACCGTCAGCCTGCCAAGCGCGATCATGAACCCTGGCACCAGCATCATCATGACCGAAACGGTCTATCGCTATGACTCGCCGCTGGGCTTCATCTTGGATGGCCCGATCGAGATGAGCCACGTCGCCTATCGCCGCTCGCGCCTCGTCGATCCTATTCCGCGCGTCAGCTAGGGCTTGAACGCCGCGCGCGGGCAGGGGATGCTTGCGCGATGGACTCCCCAATGACGCCGGCTGAGGCCGTCGACCGTCTCGAATTCCTGCACAATCGCGCCGTCACCGCGCTGGTCGAAGGCGTGCGCCGCTTCGCCGAAGGTGGCGCCCCGCCGACGTTCGAGGAACGTGCGCTTTTTCGCTACCCCGAACTGCGCGTCACTTACCTACCTGGCGCGCCTGCGCCCCGTCTCGCGCGCGCTTACGGCCAACTCACTTGGCCCGGCGAATACGCAGTCACCATCACCCAGCCCGCTTACTTCCGCCGCTATCTGCTCGAGCAATTGCAGCTGCTGGTCGACGATTACGGCGCCGAGATCAGCGTGCGCGCCAGCGAAAGCGAGATCCCGTATTCTTATGTGTTGGACGCTGCTGGCGCCGCCGCGTTTGAAAGCGTGCCGGCCGAAGAACTCGCGCGCTACTTTCCGCATCCGCGCCTCACGCAAGTTGGCGATGCCGTCGTCGATGGTCTGCGTGTCGAGCGGCTTGATGGCGCGCGGCCGCTGGCGCTGTTCGATGCGCCGCGCACGGATTATTCGCTGAAGCGCATCCAGCACTATACCGGCGCGCCGTGGCAGGATGTGCAGCCCTGGATCTTGTTCACGAACTACCAGCGTTACGTCGATGAGTTCGTGCGCTGGGCCGCAGAAGCGGTGAAGAACGGTCCCAAAGGCTGGGCGCTCTCATGCCCCGGCGGCGTGCGCATCGAAGCCGGCGATCAAGACGCCGAACTAAAAGCGCAAGCGTCGCCGTGGCGCAAATATCAGATGCCGGCCTATCACTTGAGCACGCCGGACACGGATGGCGTCACGCTCGTGAACATCGGCGTCGGCCCATCCAACGCCAAAACCATCACCGATCACCTCGCTGTGCTGCGCCCACATTGCTGGCTGATGATCGGCCATTGCGGCGGTTTGCGGCACACGCAACGCATCGGCGATTACGTGCTCGCGCACGCCTATCTGCGCCGCGACAAAATCCTCGACGATCGCGTGCCTTTGGAAATTCCGATCCCGGCCATCGCCGAGATTCAAATCGCGCTGCAGAAAGCCGCCAACATGGTCGTCGGCGGCGAGAAGGAAGAGCTGCGCCGGCGCCTGCGCACCGGCACTGTCGTCTCCTACGCCGATCGCAATTGGGAGCTGAACTACAACCAGGAGCGCCAGCTGCTCTCGCAATCGCGCGCCGTCGCTGTCGATATGGAAAGCGCCTGCGTCGCCACGCAAGGCTTCCGCTTGCGCGTGCCGTACGGCGTGCTGCTCTGCGTTTCCGACAAGCCCGCGCACGGCGAGATCAAACTCCCCGGCACCGCCGATCGCTTCTACGACAGCGCCATCGGCGCGCACTTGCGCATCGGCCTAGAAACCGTCGCGCTCTTGAAGCAACAACGCGACACCCTCCACAGCCGCAAACTCCGCGCCTTCGACGAGCCGCCGTTTAGATGAAACGCGCCCGTCGCAGTTTTGATGATTGGGTCATCGTACTCGGCGACGGGTTGATGGCGGTTCTGGCAGGCTTTTTCGCGATTGTTGTGTTCATTGCCGCAATCGCGTCCGGGACCATCAGCTTCGGACGAAACGACAAGGACCGCACCTAGGTACGCAGCCTAGCCATTGCATCCGTGTTCCCCATTCCTTAATCCCCAATCCCGATATGCATGATCGCCTCGTTCCCTTCGACCGCGTCCTCAATTTCCGCGATTTCGGCGGCTGGCAAACCGCGGACGGCGCCACCATTGCGCGCGGTAAGCTCTACCGCTCCGCCGCGTTCCACGACGCTACGGAAGCCGACATCGCCAAACTCAATGCGATGAACCTGCGCTTCCTCGTCGATCTGCGCCGCCCAGAGGAACGCGCACACGAGCCGAGCAAGTGGGAGAGCGAAGCCACGCGCGTCATCTTCGATGATGAAGGCAAGGGCGGCTCGTCGCTGCCGCCGCACCTCGTCGCCTTGATGCAAAGCGATCTGACGCCGCAATCGACGCGCGATTACATGCTCAGCCTCTACCGCGAAATCCCGTTCGACCCGCGCCTCGTCGGCCTCTATCGCGATTGGTTCGTCGAACTACAGCAGGGCGGGGCCGGCGTCGTTCACTGCGCCGCCGGCAAGGATCGCACTGGCGTCATCTGTGCGCTGACTTTGATCGCGCTCGGCGTCGAGGAAGAGGCGGTGTACGCCGACTATGACTTCACCAACCAAGCCGTCGATTTGGAGTCCCGCATGCCGCGCATTCAAGCGCGCATGGAAGAGCGCCTCGGCCGCAAGCTCGACAGCGCAGCCCTCCGCCCCATGCTCGGCGTCCACGTCGATTATCTGCGCCAATCGCTCGACGTGATCGACGCAAAGTACGGTTCAGCGTTGAATTATATGGAGCAAGCGCTCGGCGTCGGCGCGGCGGAGCGCGACGTCTTGAAGCGCGCACTTACAGCCTAGAAGGCGGGTCTCTAAGTCGACGCCGTGATGACCTCAGGGCGTATGGCTGCAATTTCAGCGGCGAGCGGATCGCCGATCATGATTTTGATATCCGGCGCGCGCGGCGCCGCGATCGCGTAGGCGCCGAACTTCTGGCGCCAAGTGCGCTGTTCAAGGTGCAGGTCGCTCATCGGAATGAAGATCGGCGGATAGTTGATCATAGGAATTGGCGGCATCGAGATCGCCAATCCGTCCGGGTAAACCCGCGCGATGATCCACCAGCTTTGCACGCGGGAATCTTGTTCGCCTTTAAAGAGCTCCACGATTGCAAACCAACGCACGGTCAAAGGCTCAGGCAACCCGCGACCGTCCGGCATCGGATAGGCTTGCTCCAGCTCTCGCCACCGCCCGCCCGAAAGCTTGTAGGCGTGCGACAAGAACACGTTCAGCGCGATGATGCCGACGGCGATTGGAAATAACCTGAGGATGAAGTCCAACAGGACGTCCACGGCTCAGTTCGCCGCTTCGGTTTTCCGCTTTTCCATCATCTGTTCGAAATTCGCCCAGACGCCGGCATCGCCGTGCCATTCGCCCTTGGTCGCGGCCTTCGAGTACTCGGTCGCGCGCGCTTCGAAGAAGTTCGCGTGCTCGACGCCGTTCAAGATCGAGGTTAGCCACGGGATCGGGTGCTCGGTGACGCCGTAAATCTTCGGCAGCCCAAGCTGACCCAAACGCCAATCGGCGATGTAGCGGATATATTGTTTGATATCGTCCGCGGTCATGCCCTGCACAGGGCCCATCTCGAACGCCAGATCGATGAACTTATCTTCCATCGACACCACGGTGCGGCAGCATTCGGCGATGTCTTCCTTCACTTCATCCGTCAGCGCGCCGGTTTCTTTCGCGTAGGCATGGAAGAGCTTGATCATGCCTTCGCAGTGCAGGCTCTCATCGCGCACCGACCAAGTCACGATTTGGCCCATGCCCTTCATCTTGTTGAAGCGCGGGAAGTTCATCAGCATCGCAAACGACGCAAAAAGCTGCAGGCCCTCAGTGAACGCGCCGAACATCGCAACGGTGCGCAAGATATCAGCGTCGGTCTCGACGCCGAACTTGCCCATGTAATCGTGCTTATCGCGCATCTCTTGGTAATCGTAGAACGCCGCGAACTCGCTATCGGGCATGCCGATGGTTTCCAGCAGCAACGCATACGCGGCGACATGGATCGTCTCGATGTTCGAGAACGACGCGAGCATCATCTTGATCTCGGTCGGCTTAAACACGCGCGAATAGCGCTCCATGTAATTGTCGTTCACCTCGATGTCGGACTGGGTGAAGAAGCGGAAAATCTGCGTCAGCAGATTGCGTTCGCTGTCATTGAGCTTCGAAGCCCAATCCTTCACGTCCTCGCCGAGCGGGACCTCTTCCGGCATCCAGTGGACTTGCTGCTGGCGGCGCCAAAACTCGTACGCCCACGGATAACGGAATGGCTTGTAGCCCACCGATGGCGTCCGGAGCCCCGTAAGCTTGCTCCCGTTTTCTACAGCCATCCGCAAAACTCCCTTTCGAAGCCGAAACCTTACCCTAGATGTAGGGGGTTGGCGACAATAAGCCACCGTATCTGGCGTATATCGAGCTGAGTCTCCTTTAGGAAAGGTTACTGCCGGCCCGGCCGCAGACCATGGAGCGAGTCTGTCCCTGGGAAACCGCCTTAGCGGCGCCAGTTGTGGAAAAAAGCGGGCTAGCGGCGGCGGCGGCGGGGCTCGCAGCCAATGCCGTCATCGTCGCCGTCGAGGTGCGGGCCATAGCGGGGATCGTTCGCGTAAACAGGGGCGGCGCCGGCGGCGCGGGCAGCGGTGCAGTCAGGGAACGCTTCGGGATTCGACGACGCTCGATCCGCGACATCCGACTGAAACTGCTCATGGTCATTCCATGTGCGCTCGGAGGTGACTCGCGCCGTCGGCAGCGAGGGAGCCGCGGTCTTGATCTCGTTGGGCGGCGCGGCGGACACGCTTTCAAGCAGGAGAACGCCGCCGAGCCCGATCGCTGCGCCAAGCACTGTGACGAGACCAAATTCGCGCGCAAAACGGTGCAGGACGGACATGGGGGCGCTCCACTACCCGCGCGATTTTATTCAAAAGGCGTGCGCCGCTCCTTAACGACCCGCTCACATCGGCATTGTCAGAACGACATAAACCGAGATCGCGAACCCGACAGCCAGCACGGCAACCGGGATCATGGATAACGCCCAGCGCCTCAGAGCCATTTGCGCGAGCTGTTTGCGAAGCTGTGTCATAGCGCGCCCATTGCAAGGCGCGTGACAGCTTAACGGCGCAGCGCGCGTTTACGTCGCCATGGGCTCACGCGCCCGTGCGCCATAATCTGCTGTGCCCCGCGCGCCGACGCGGTATTCGATCTCGCCGCGCCAACAATTCGCGCTGACGACACGTCGTAAGTCCCGACAAACAAAATAGGGCCTGCAACACCGCGAAGAACATGGTTCTCCGCGACCGCACGCGCACGTCTGATAAGATGTGGAAGAGTCAAGCGCTTAGCGGCGCATCGTCACCGTCAGGCCAGTAAAGCTTTCGTCCTGGCTGTAGGTCTGGTTGCCGATGCGCGTGGACTCTTCGCGCTCGACATAAGCGAGGGAGGTTTGAACGCCATTGCGTTCCCAGGTCACCCCGGCGGAAAGATCGCCGACTTCGACACGGTCTTGCAACGCGAACGAGGAGCTCTCGCCGCCGAATTCGTTACGCGAGCCGGGCTGCCAAGTCAGCGCTTCGTTGTCGGACGCCACGAACACGTAGGTTGAAGGTTGGTTGCCGCCTTGGCGTTCACCAACCAGGCCGCGTCCAACGCGCAGTTCGGAGCCGCGGCCTTGGCGATCAACGTCGCCATCGCGGTTGGCGCCAAGCGAAGCGCGCTGCGCGATCGAGACATCGAGCGGCGCATCACCGCCGCCGGCCGCGAGTTCGAGTTCGACACGGCGCTGGTCGCTTGAGTCATTAGCCGTCGGGCCGATCGGGGCGAAACGGGTAGGATCGCCTTCGCTAACCGAAAGGTTGAGGGCGGCGTCACGCGGGAGATCGCTCGCCGTATCGGTGAAATCGATCTGAGGGGCGGACTCAGTATTTTCCTGGGCGACGGCCAGAGCCGCGCCGAACATTGTCGCTGCGAGCGCGCCGCCTGCGAGAAATGTTGTCCGCAAGACTTTCGTCCCACCCATGATTACAGCCTCGTCCACATATTCCTGAGGCAGCAATGCATAATGGCTGCCACGGGTTCCGGCCGAAGGGAAGCCCTAACAAGTCTGTGACCTTTAACCCTCACAGCTCAGTGGCGCATTGTGAGGGTGATGCCGGTGAAATCTTCGTCCTGCGAGATGGTGCGGGCCCCGCTGCGGACGCTGATTTCGCGCTCCACATAGGCGAGTGAAGCCTGCCAGCCATCACGCTCATAGGTGACGCCAGCTTGCAGATCGCCGATTTCGACGCGGTCCTGCACGGTAAATGAGGAACCCGGGCCGCCGAATTCAGTGCGCGCGCCCGGCCGCCAGGTCAGCGCTTCATCTTCCGATGCAGCGAAGAAGTACCAAGTTGGCTCAGAGCTTTGCCGCTGCTGGCCGACGCGTCCGAACCGCAGTTCTGAGCCGCGGCTTTCGCGCTCAACGTCGCCCTGACGGTTAAAGCCAAGGCCAGCGCTTTGTGCGAACGAGACATCGAGGCCACCGGCGCCGCGGGCGATAAGTTCGACCTCATAGCGCCTGTAATCGCTGCCGCGATCATCGCGCGAACGCTCGGGCGATGGCGTGAATTGGCTGAAGCGCGCCGACGAAATTTCGCTGAAACCGACATCGAAGCGGTTTGCGAAAGCGGCGGATGGATCGACGAAGTTAGCGTTATCAACGCCAACGAAGGTAGAATTTGGAGCGCCCGCATCTTCGGCTGTGGCGATATTTGCTGCGAAACTTACGAACCCGACCAAACCAACGACCACGAGCTTGCGTAAAAGCATCGCGATCTCCTCCCTGCTTGCCGTAAGGATGAGGTCAGTAAGGTTAATGAAGTATTGCGCGCGGTGGGCGCAAACAGCAGTCAGAATGCAGTTCGAAGTTTTACGTGGCTGTCTTTCGCGGAATGCTGCGCTGCATCACGATGACATCAAGCATACGGCCAAACTTTTCGCCGACTTGAGCCAGCGTGCCGACATGGCGAAAGCCGAGTTTCGCATGGAGCCCGATCGAAGCGGCGTTGTGGCCATCGCCGATAAACGCCAGTGCTTGGCGAACCCCATCTTCGCGGAGACTCATCAGCAAGCCGCCCAGAAGCTGCGTGCCGGCGCCTTGGTGCTGGGTAGTGGGGCCAACATAGATCGAGGTTTCGAAGGTCTTCGCGTAGGCGGCGCGATCCCGGTACTGGACGGCGTAGGCAAAGCCCATGATCCGGGTCAGATCGCCCGGCGGGCTCGCGACCAAGAACGGCCAGCCGCGCTGGACGATGTCGGCCCAGCGCTGGCTCATTTGCTCGAGGGTAGGCGGCTCAACCTCGAAAGTGCCGGTCCCGGTCAGGACGTGGTGGGCGTAAATCAGCTGCACCAGCTCCAGGTCCTGCTGGAAACAGGGCCTCACGATGAAGGGCGGGCGCTCGCTCATTCGCTAGCGGGTGGCGCTTTTTAGGCCCCGGGGTCAAGTGCGGCGGCAGGGCGCATTCACGGGATACCAACCTGGCTGGTCTAAGATCGATCCCGAAATGATGAGTCTGCGGTTAACGGGGCCGGCCCGATGGATCGGGCTGGGGGTGGCGGCTTTGGGCCTTATGGCCTGCGCTTCGACGCCTGCGCCGATTTCGGCGGGGGGCGGCGGCTCGCATCGGCCGCACATCGAGACGCCATACCGATCCGATGCCCCGCCGCGGATCGCAGATTATGCCGCCCGGCTTCAGTGCGTGCCGTTTGCCCGGCAGGTCTCAGGAATTCAGATCTACGGCGACGCGAATACTTGGTGGCGGCAAGCTGAGGGCAGATATCCGCGCTCGAGTTCTCCAGCTCCGGGCTCGGTTCTTGTTATGCTCGGCTACAACAATCCCGGCCGCGGCCATGTCGCGGTCGTGACCGAGATCGTCTCTGACCGATTGATCCGCGTGAACCACGCCAACTGGCTGAATAACGGCGAGATCAGCGTCGATGTGCCGGTGATGGATGTGTCGCCCAACAACGATTGGAGCGAACTCCGCGTCTGGCATATTCCAGGCAACCATTGGGGTGGGCGGGTCTATGCCGCGCAGGGCTTCATCCACGCGTTTTCGCTGCACGCGGCCGTTGGCCGTTAAGCTTTATTGATGCGCCGGACAGTCTAGCGTTAAGCTTCGTTACCAGGGAACAGGTCTAGATATAGCCCTTACTGAGCTTTGTTTACCATACGAAGCTCACCTTTCTAATTGTTCAGCTGTGTCTTTAAGTGTTCTTTAAGGGCGTTGGCGCGTTTCTGTGTGCCAGTTTGGGGCAAGGCTCCGCCTGGGTAACAGGGCATGTTGGACACCCGCGCGCTTCTCCTCGCAGCTGCAGCCGCAGTCGGTTTCACCGGCACGGCTACAGACGCGAATGCACTGACGCCTCTTTCGATGGATCTCGCCATCGATCCGAGCGTCACTGACGGCGCTTCAGATCACGCGACCATGGCGCCGAGTGCTTTCGAGCGCTTGCCTGACGAAGCGTATGAGCCGATCGCGCGCGTCACCAATGCGCGTGCGCGTTTGCAGTGCGTCCCATTTGCGCGTCGTGAGTCCGGCGTTGAGATTTATGGAAACGCCAACACCTGGTGGCGGCAAGCTGCCGGCGTTTATGAGACCACCGCTGAGCCGAGCGAAGGCTCGGTCATGGTTCTACGCGGCTACGCCACCGCCAATCGCGGCCATGTTGCTGTTGTGAAGGAAGTTGTTTCGCCGCGTCTGGTCATCGTCGATCATGCCAACTGGCTGAACAATGGTGAGATCACCCGCGACGTGCCGATTATGGATGTGTCGGAAGCTGGTGATTGGTCTGAAGTGCGCGTTTGGCACGTGCCCGGCCGGCATTGGGGCGGGCGCACCTATCGTGTCCAAGGCTTCATTTTGAACGACCTCACCGACGCGGCTGAGCAGGCCCGCGCCCAGGCGATCAACGCCAACGTCCCCGTCGGCTAGTCTTCTTTGGCCGGCCGGCGCGATTTCGCGTCGCCATGGGTCACGCCGTAGTCTTCTGACTTCCGCGCGCCGTTGAAATCGATCACGCCGTCGACTTCCAGTCCGCGCCTCAACAGTTCGCGAACGGCTGCGGCTCTGCTCGGCATGCGGCGGCTAAACCGCCAATCGTCCAACGCCTTAAGTTCCTCTGGCGTCAGCATTATCTGCAGGCGCTCGCCTCGGGTAAGATCAGTCATAGGATTCCAGCCACTCCAAACTCGTACTAACAATGAGTATGTGGAGCACTTGTTCCATTGTATGTATTCGTTGTGATGTTGGTTGAGTGATGACTAATCTTTGTTGGCGTGCATTTGTGATTAGATGAGTTGAGCGGCGCTCTTATCTAATAATTGCGCGGCGATTGTAGAGCGAGGGTAGTATTCTCTTTGATTTACTCTAGTGTGCCTTTAGCGGCCGCCTGCGGGGGCCTGGCCGCTTTATGATCGGCAACTCAGATGACAGCAGCAGACCAAAAGACCGCGCCCGCATGGCTTTCGCGCTGGCTCCCATTCCGACGCCAAGAGAGCGTCAACCGCCACCGCGCCGCTGCTCCGAAGCTCACCGCTATCGAACAGGTTGTTGCCCAAACGGGACGCGAGGACGCGAAGAAATAGTCCGCGCTCCCGCGCCGTTCCTTCCGTCGTAGAGCCGGGCTAGCTTCGCTCGCCGAAGTGGGGTTCGGCGCGAGCGAGGGGGACTAGATCATGGCGAACGCAGCGGTGGCGGCCGGCGCGGATGCGCCCGCAGCCCAAAAAAGCGCGAAGCGCAAAAAGCGTCGCGGCGGCATCGGCTTTCTGCGTTGGATGACGGAGAGCCCCGTGTGGGGCGTTTTCATTTTCCTCTGCATCGTCGCGAACGCCGCGATCCTCGGCTACGACGCGCATTACGGTCCCGGCAATCCTTACAGCGCCGACATTGAGCGCTGGAACCAGTATTTCCTCTGGATCTTCACGGTCGAACTTGCGCTTGAATTTCTAGCGCAGGGGCCGCGCCGCTATCTTCGTAATGGCTGGAACATATTTGACGTTGCGGTCGTCGGCGTCAGTTACGCAGCTTTTTCGCCAGCGATTTCCGCACTGCGGACGTTGCGCGTAATTCGCGTGTTTCGTCTCGTCAGCGCGGTGCCGCAAATGCGGCGCGTTGTCGAAGCGTTGTTCAGCGCGATGCCGGGCATCATCGCGTCCTTCGCCATCCTGTCTGTGGTTTTCTACATCGCCGCAGTTATGGGCACGACACTTTTCCATGACGATCCGGGCTTCAGCGATCTTGGTCGTAGCTTGCTCTCGCTATTTGCGCTGTCGCAGTTCGACGGATGGGGCGAAACCATATCGCGCCTGCAGGGGCAAAATCCGTACGCCTGGATTTACGTTATCGGCTTCACGATCGTTGCGGCGTTCGCCGTGTTGAATCTCTTCATCGGCGTCATCGTCGAAGCGGTGCAAGCGGCCCCGCAAGAGGAGATCAAGGAAGAGATCGAAGAGGTGCAGGGCGAGGTTGAGGACATCGCCGTCGCGCAGGAGGATGCGGCGGTGGTGCAGCAGCGCATTTTGGACGAGTTGCGGGCGTTGCGCGCCGAGGTCGCCAGTCTCCGCGGCGGGGGCGCCGCGCCGCCGGCGTGACGATGACGCGCTGTTGATCTGCGACAGGCGGGGTGGCGCGGAGCGGCGTCATCGGCGACAATACCGGCATGTCTGTTTGGTCGCGCATTGTGGAGCTGGCTGCGCGGGCCTTCGATCCCGAAGCCGATCCACCCGAATTTGCTGAAGAGTGCGCGCCGCGCCCGAACGATGTCGGCTTCACGGCCGCTGTCATCGGATTGGCGGCCAAAATGGCCAAGGCCGATGGCGAGGCGACCGAAGCTGAGATGCAGGCGGCTGCCCAGGTTTTCAGGCCACCGCCGGGCGAAGAGCAGAATTTCCGCCGCGCCTTCTCGTTGGCCAAGCAGACCGTTTTGGGATTTGATTCCTACGCAAAGCAGATCGGCCGCAAGTATCGGGCGCGCCCGTGCTTGCTGGAGGACGTCCTCGATGGGCTTTTCCATATCGCTGCGGTCGATGGCGAGGTCGGAGAAGCGGAGCTTGCCTATCTCGAACAGGTCGCCGTCCATTTCGGCTTTAGCGAAATGGAGTTTCGGCGGATCAAAGCCACCAATCTCGGGCCGGACGCTGGCGATCCGTACGCCATCCTCGGCTTGCTTCCTGGCGCCAGCATGGAGGAGGTCCGCCACGCTTGGCGGCGGACGGCGGCCGAGAACCACCCGGACCGGATGACGCAGCGCGGCGCACCGCCTGAGTTTGTCGCCATCGCGCGGGAAAAAACCGCCGCGATAAACGCGGCTTACGCCCGCATCCGAGAAGAACTGAGCGTCGGCGCGAAATAGCAGGAACCGGCGCCCGCCCAAGGAGCGCCGTATTGAAACCCCAACCTCTTCGTCCATATTGAAACGAGGAGTGCTGCTGGATGACTGCCAACACCGCTGATTTCGGGTCCAACGCTTTGTCCGCGCTGCTGCGCGCGCTTGGGCTCGTGGCATTGGCGATCGGCGCGGCGCTGGCCTTCTTCTTCGCGTTCGCGGCTGCGGTTATCGTCGCGCTCATGGTTAGCGGCGCGGCAATCGCGATGCGCCTTCGCCCGCGTCGTCGCGACCGCACGGTGGCGGGCCCAGAAGTGCTCGATGCGCACCGCACGCCGAGCGGCTGGGTCGTGGAAACCGCCGCCAAGCGGAAGTCCTGACGGATCGCGCTAAAGCGCGCATAGTCCTCGCGTGACTCGTTACATTGAACGCCCATCGCCGAACTTCGACGCACGCACGCGTCCGATCGATCTTGTCGTGCTGCACTATACCGGCATGCAGGATGCTGAGATCGCGCTCGCGCGCTTGACCGATCCGGCGCCGGTCGCCGGTAATTATCCGGGACCCTGGCAGAGCGACGACGCCGCCGCAGATGCGCCACTGCCGAAAGTCAGCGCGCACTATGTGGTCGATGAGAGTGGGCAGATTTTCACCTTAGTGCCGGAAGAGCATCGCGCTTGGCACGCTGGCTCATCCGCTTGGGACGGGGAGGCGGATGTGAACGCACGCTCGATCGGTATCGAGATCGTCAATGGCGGTCACGATTTTGATCTGCCGGATTTTCCAGACGCCCAGATCGATGCGGTGATTGGCTTGTTGCGCGACATCTTCGAGCGCTGGCCAACTTTGAACCCCAAGCGTGTGGTCGCACATTCCGATATCGCGCCTGAGCGCAAAGCTGATCCAGGCGAGAAATTTCCTTGGGCAAAACTCGCTGAGGCGGGCGTCTCGATCTGGCCGAAGAACGTCACCGAGGTTCAGCCGAGCGAGGATCCGGTCACCGAGGTGCAGCAGCAATTGGCGCACATCGGCTATGACGTGAAGCAGTCTGGCGTGATGGATAACGTCACGAGGGCGGCGCTCATCGCGTTCCAGCGCCGCTTCCGCCCCAGCGATTTAAGCGGCGCGGCTGACGATGAAACGCGCGCGCTCTTGCGTGCGCTTTCACATCAGCTGGGTTGACGCTATAGAAGCCGCGTCAGTCGGCTGGACGGCCGCGGGCGCTATGCTGGAAACGGTGCGTTCGAGGAAAGTCCGGGCTCCACGCAGATACGGCGGCGGGTAACGCCCGCCGAAAGTGATTTTAGGGATAGCGCCACAGAGAACAGACCGCCCCGGACAAACTTCGCTTGCGAAGTGCGATCCGGGGTAAGGGTGAAACGGTGGTGTAAGAGACCACCGCGCCGACCGTAAGGAAGGCGGCACGGCAAGCCCCGCCGGGAGCAAGACCGAATAGGAACACATGAAGGCGCAAGTCTTCGGGCCCATCTGCGGGTTGTGTTCGGGTTGGTCGCGAGAACCATGCGGCGACGTATGGTCCAGAGGAATGGTCGTCACCCTCCGAAGCCTCGGCGAAGGAGGGAACAGAACCCGGCTTATAGGCCGACTGACATTTTGTTTTGGCGTTCATGGGGCCAGTTGCGCGAACGATGACGAACGAAGCGCCATCGATTAAACCGCGCCGCGTGCTGATGCTGGGGTCTACCGGGCAGATCGGCAGAGCGACGGTGCATGCGCTGGTCGAGCGCGGCCATCACGTCGTCTGCTTCGTGCGCGCGGGGCCAGAGCGCGCCGCGAACATGTTCGACGGCGCGGAAGTGCGCTTCGGCGATATCACCGACCCGCAAGCGTTGGCGCGCGATGGCTTTCGCGGCGAACACTTCGATGTCGTGCTGTCCTGCATGGCCTCGCGCACCGGCGCGCCGAAGGATGCGTGGGCTGTGGACTATCAGGCGCATGCCGACGCATTGGCGGCGGCGAAAGCGGCGGGTGTTGCGCAATTCGTTCTGCTCTCCGCCATCTGCGTGCAGAAACCGCGCCTCGCTTTTCAGCACGCCAAGCTCAAGTTCGAGCAAGAGCTGATCGCGTCTGGCCTCGATTATTCCATCGTCCGCGCCACTGCGTTCTACAAATCGCTGTCGGGCCAAGTTGAGCGGGTGAAAGCAGGTAAGCCGTTCTTGGTGTTCGGCGATGGGCGGCTGACCGCGTGCAAACCGATCAGTGATGCTGACCTTGGCGCATATCTCGCCGCGTGCATCGATGATCCCGCGTTACGCAATCGCGTCCTGCCCATAGGCGGCCCGGGACCAGCGATCACGCCGCGCGAGCAGGGCGAGCATTTGTTTTCGCTCCTGGGCCGTGAGTCGCGTTTCGCGCAAGCGCCTGTCGCGTTGCTAGATGTGATAATCTTTGTGCTGTCCGGATTAGGCGCGGTGTTTCCGCCGCTGAAGGAAAAGGCCGAGCTTGCGCGCATCGGGCGCTATTACGCGACCGAGTCTATGCTTGTGTTTGATCCCGCGACTGACCGGTACGACGCTGATGCTACGCCTTCGACCGGCAGCGACACTCTGTTCGACCACTACGCGCGTCTCGTAGCCGGTGAAGCCGCCACAGAGCGCGGCGCGCACAGCGTGTTTTGAGCCGTTAGCCCACCGCTCTTCGCGTCAGGCTGACTTCGACGTTTGCGACATCGGCGCTGGCGCCGAGTTCGGCGGTGAAGAGTTCGTTGACTTGGCCATTGGCTTCAGCAACCGGGGCCGCAAACACTGCTTCGCCGCATACATCGCCGTTTGCATCACGCAAACAGACAGCGACGTTCGGCGTCTTCTTTGGAGCGCGCAGGCGGGTCAGGAAGTTGGCGCTAATTTCGACGATGCGCCGGTCGTCATCCAAATCGGCGCCGATGTCGGAGAGGGCGAACTCTTCGCGCTCGGCATCGCTGATCGGCTCGGAGGCGATAAACTCGGCGACGGCGAGCGCGCGTGTCAGCTGATGATAACGCGGAGCGTCCTTTGCTGCGGCGCTGCGTTGACGGAACGCGCGCAAGAGATCGCGCCAGCGGCGGGCGTCGCCGGCCATGTAGTTGGAAAGCTCGCCGACGTCCGTGTCGCGCTTGAAGGATTGCGCCGCGAGGCCGTCGAAGAAGGCGAGTACGGCGATGAGTTCGCGCTCGCCCGGGACGACCTGATCGCCAAGCGTCAGCGTGTAGCCGCCCACCAAGGCTTGTTCGCCGGCGATACGCGCTTCAGCAAGTTCCAGCCAAGCGCGATAAATCTCCTCGGGCTTCGCGCCCTTACCCCGCGCCGCCTCAGCGACTATCGCCGCCGGCTGGCTGGCGCTCAGCGAAACCATATTTCCGAAACTGTCGCCGCTCATCGCGGTCTCCCACCATTTCCCGGCCGGTACGATTAGCTGATTCTCCACAGCGGCGGTTGTGGATAAGTGGCTCCGCTGCGACCATGACTCGCTATACGATACTCGGATGTCTCACGCACCGGTCCTGCTCGCAGAAGCGATGGACGCGCTCGCCCTGAAAGATGGCGGCGTTTACGTCGATGCGACGTTCGGCGGCGGGGGCTACTCGCGCGAAATGTTGGCCCGCGCCGATTGCCGGGTCATCGCCTTCGACCGCGATCCAGACGCGATCGCCCGCGGCGCTGAACTTTCAGAGTCAGCAAAAGGTAAATTCATTCTTCATCAAGGCCGGTTTGGCGATCTTGCGCTGGACGAGCGGGTGGACGGCGTCGTGTTCGATCTGGGCGTTTCCTCGTTCCAGCTCGACCAGGCCGAACGCGGCTTTTCGTTTCAGACGGATGCGGATCTCGACATGCGCATGGAAAAGGATGGCCCAAGCGCTGCCGATGCCGTCAACGGCCTTAGCGAAGCCGCGCTCGCCGACCTGATCTATCGCTACGGCGAAGATGACGACAGCCGCCGCATCGCCCGCGCGATCGTGCAAGCGCGCGCGGCGGCGCCGATTACGCGAACGTTGGCGTTTGCGAAATTGGTTGAAGATTCCGTCGGTGGCCGGCGCGGCGCGCGCACGCATCCGGCGACGAAGACGTTTCAGGCTTTGCGCATGCTGGTGAACGATGAACTGGGCGAGCTCGCGCGCGGGCTCTCGGCGGCCGAACGCGCGCTAAAGCCGGGCGGGCGGCTCGTGGCGGTTTCGTTTCATTCGCTCGAAGACCGGATGGTCAAACATTTCATCACCGAACGCGCCGATGCCCAGGGGCGCGGCTCACGCTACGCGCCGGACCTTCCGCCGGAACGGGCGCCGAGTTTCAGCATCGATCGCAAACGCGCGACGGTAGCGAGCGATGCGGAAACATCGGAAAATCCGCGCTCACGTTCGGCCTCTTTGCGCTGGGCGACACGCACGGATGCTCCGGCTTGGGATGAATTGGAGGCGCCGGAACTCGCGCCGAAAGCGGAGGCCGAATGGGCAAGGCTCAGCTGATCCGCGTGTTCCAGGTCGTCGCGGCGGTGTTGATCGTCGTGCTGGCTGTCGGGCTCTATCGCGCCAAGAGCGATGCGTCGCAAAAGCAGGCGCATGTGCGTGAGTTGCGCGAAGAGATTGAAGAGCGCGAAGCGCGCCTGCGTGAATTGCGCGCTGAGATCGCGCAGCGCGAAAGCCCGGCCAATGTCGAAGATTTGGCCGAACGGCAGCTTGGGGTCGTCGTTGGCAGCGAAAGCGAAGCGCTGCCGGAATCGGCGATCGATGATCGCCTGCCAGCGCCGCGCCGCGCAGAGTCGCGCCCTTGAGGCCGTTTGGTCCAGCACAGGCAGAAGCGTCGTCGCCACTGTTTCCCGGCGCGGCTGAAGCTGCCCCGGCGCGCAATCGTGTGCGGCTGCTGGCGATCGGCATTTTCGCCGTGCTGCTCTTGCTCGCGGGCCGCGCTGTGCAACTTGCTTTTTCGGGTGATCCGCTCGCGGCGCAGAGCCGTGCAAGCGCCGCCTCGACGTTGCCGCGCGGCGACATTGTCGATCGCAACGGTGTTCTGCTCGCGACTACAGTGCGCGCTTACGCACTAACGGCCACGCCATCACGTGTCTGGGATGCGCCGGCGATTGCCGATGCGCTGCGTGGGATATTCCCCGATCTCGATCGGGCGACGATCATCCGCCGACTCACCGATACGTCGCGCGATCTGATCTATTTGCGGCGCGGGCTCACGCCGGATCAGCGTGATCGCGTGCATGCCCTCGGTCTCGCCGGCATTGGCTTTGAGACCGAGCATCATCGCGAGTACCCGCAAGGCGCGTCCGCCGGGCACGTGCTTGGGTTTACCGACGTCGATCTCAATGCTTTGTCGGGCGTCGAACGCGGACTCGATGCGCAAATTCGTGCGGCGGGCGAGAGCGGCGGCGCGGTGCGGCTCTCGCTCGATATGCGTATCCAATATGCGCTGGAAGAAGAACTCGACGCTGCTGCGCGCGCGGCGGGCGCGTCGGGCGGCGCGGCTATCGTGCTCGATGGGCGCACGGGCGAGACACTCGCGCTGGCGTCCTGGCCTGTGTTCAATCCCAATCAGGCGGGGCAAGCGACTGAAGATCAGCGCCGCGACCGCGCCGCGGGCGATCTGCATGAGCTGGGCTCCACGGTAAAGCCATTCACGGTGGCGATTGCGCTGCAGGAGGGGCTCACCAATCCGGGCGAGTTGTTCGATCTCGCGCGGCCACTCGTGATCGAGACTAGCACGATCGAAGATCATGAGCCGCATGTTGGTATGTCGAGCTTGCGGGAAATCTTGGCGCATTCGTCGAACGTCGGCGCCGCGCAGCTGGCTCTGCGTACTGGTGGAGCGAGGCAACGCGCTTATCTTGAACGCTTAGGGCTGACGTCTGCTTCAGGACTTGAACTGGGCCGCGATCAGGCGCCGCTCGCGCCGCAAACACGCAGCCGCCGCGATGTCGCCGGTGTTGGCTTTGGGTATGGCATCGCCGCAACCCCCGCAACGCTTGCCGGCGCGTACACTTTGTTCGCCAATAACGGCCAACGGGTGCGGCCGACCTTGCTGGCTTTGGCGTCCGACGCAGCGATCACGCGCACGCAGGTGTTCTCGCCCGAAGTGACCCGTCAGGTGCTCACCTACATGCGCGCGACGGTGACTGACGGCACTGGGCGCGCGGCGGACGTTCCAGGCCTGATGGTGGCCGGCAAAACCGGTACCGCGGAAAAACTCACAGGCGCCGATGGCTACGACGAAAGCCGCAATTTCTCCTCGTTCGCGGGCGTATTTCCGGCCAATGCGCCGCGCTACATCATCGTGCTTGCGCTCGATGACACCGGCGAAGGCGCCGCCGGCGGCATGGTGGCGGCGCCGGCCGTTGGGCGGACGCTGCGGCGGATAGCGCCCATGCTCGGTTTGCGTGTGGAGGCCCGCGCGCCGACGCGCTAGGGAGAGGGAATGAAACTCGGCGCACTCTTCTCGACCGGCGTTGCGGACAGCGCGCGCGATATCGAGATCACCGGCCTCATCGCCGACTCCCGCAAAGTGAGGCCCGGCTTTTTGTTTGCGGCCTTAGCCGGCGTCGCGGCGCACGGGCGCGATTTCGTTGCACAAGCAAAAGCGAATGGCGCGGCGGCGGTGCTGAGCGCGGGCGATCTGGGAAATGATCCCGGCATTGCGCATGTGGTTGCAGATAATCCGCGCAGTGCATTCGCGCTGGCGGCCTCAGCGTTCTACCCGGCGCGACCGGAAACGATGGTCGCCGTCACCGGCACCAACGGCAAAAGTTCAACCGTCGATTTCCTGCGGCAGATTTGGGCGCATGGCGGCAAGAACGCCGCGAGCCTCGGCACGCTCGGCGCGATCACCTCAACCGGCGTGATCGATCTTGGTCACACAACGCCCGACCCGGCCGCCGTACACGCAACGCTTTCGCTGCTCGCAGAACAAGGCGTGACGCACGCTGCGATGGAAGCTTCGAGTCACGGCTTGGAGCAGCATCGCATCGACGGCTTGAGCTTTGCCGCCGGCGCTTTCACCAACCTCACGCAAGACCACCTCGATTATCACGTCGATATGGCGAGCTATCGCGCCGCCAAGATGAAGCTTTGGGCGCTGGTGAAAGATGGCGGCGTGGCCGTGGTCAATGCCGACGCGGCGGAGGGCGAAGCCTTCGAGCGCGGCGCCCAAGCGCGTGGGCTTGAGCTTGTGCTGTGTGGCTGGCGCGCGCCGCGCGAGCGGGCGCTGAAGATCGTGGAAATCCAGCCGCGCCCCAACGCGCAGACGATGACTCTATGCTGGAATGGCAGGGACCGCAAAGATATCGAGCTGCCGCTCATTGGTGAGTTTCAAGCGATCAACGCGGTGACTGCTGCGACATTGGCGCTGGCGCTCGGTGATGCGCCTGAGGCGGTGTTTGCGGCGATGCAAACTTTGAAGCCGGTAAAGGGCCGCATGGAGCATGTTGGCCAATCGAAGAGCGGCGGACATGTGTTCGTCGATTACGCGCACACGCCTGATGGCCTGGATGTATTGTTGCGCGCTGCGCGGCCGCATGCGCCGGGGCGGATTATCGCCGTGTTTGGCTGTGGCGGCGATCGCGATACCGACAAGCGCCCGAAGATGGGCGCCATCGCTGCGCGGCAAGCGGATGTGGTGATCGTGACGGATGATAATCCGCGCAGCGAAGAGCCGGCGGCGATCCGCGCTCAGATCCTGGCGGCTGCGCCGAATGCGCACGAAATCGGTGATCGTGCGCAAGCGATCAAGGAAGCGGTGTCGATGCTGAAAGCCGGCGATGCGTTGATGATCGCAGGCAAGGGCCACGAGACCGGGCAAATCATCAAAGGCGTCACGCATCCGTTCTCGGATCAAGACGTCGCGCGCGCGGCGTTGGAGAGCTAAGCATGAGTGAACTCTGGTCCGCACGCGAAGCGATGAACGCGACTGGCGGGCGCCTGATCAATGGCGACAGCTGGAACGCCGGCGGAGTGTCGATCGATACGCGCACGCTGGAGCCTGGCGATTTGTTCGTGGCGCTGAAGGACGTGCGCGACGGCCATGATTTTCTGGCGCAGGCGTTCGTTAGCGGCGCGGGCGCGGCGCTGATTTCCGACGCTGAGAAAGCGGATGGGCTTGGCCCCGCTTTGGTCGTGCCGGATGTGCTGGACGGATTGCGTAAACTTGGCGAAGCCGCGCGCGAACGCAGCGCCGCCAAGCGCGTGGCTGTGACCGGCTCGGTCGGCAAGACCTCTACCAAGGAGGCGCTCGCGGTGTGCCTTTCCGCCAGCGGGCCGACTCATCGCTCAGTGAAGAGCTACAACAATCATTGGGGCGTGCCGCTGACGCTATCGCGCATGCCGCGCGATAGCCAGTTCGCCGTGTTCGAAATCGGCATGAACCATCGCGGTGAAATTTTGCCGCTGACGCAATTGGTGAAGCCGCACGCGGCGCTGGTGACCACGATCGCGCCTGCGCACGTGGAAAATCTGGGCTCGTTGGAAGCGGTTGCTGACGAGAAGGGCGACATTTACGCCGGCCTCGAACCGGGCGGCGCGGCCATCATCCCGAACGAGGCGCCGCATGCCAGCCGCTTGATCGCAGCCGCCGAACGCAACGGCGCAAATCTCGTACGCTTCGGCCGAGACGCGGCATGCGAAGCGCGGTTGTTGAAGTTCGACATGGATGAAACCGGCTCGACCGCAGAGGCGGAGATTCTCGGACGCCTCATTCGTTACCGCGTCGGCGTTGAAGGCGCGCATTGGGCGCTGAACTCGGTTGCCGCGCTCGCAGCGGCTGATGTTGTCGGCGCTGATCTGGAAGCTGCGGCGCATGCGCTCGAGCATTTGCGTGCGTTCGACGGCCGCGGTGTCGCCATCCGCATCGAGGCGCCGTTTGGCCCGTTCATGCTTGTGGATGATTCCTACAACGCCAACCCCGCGTCGATGGCGGCAGCTTTCGCAACCTTGGCGGCGCGCAAGCCCGGCGAAGGCGGGCGCCGGATCGTTGCGCTTGGGGATATGTTGGAACTCGGCTCCGATGAGCGCGCCTACCATGCAGGCCTTGCGGCGCCCTTGGAGCAAGCGGGCGTCGACCTGGTGTTTTGCGCAGGTCCGCGCATGGCGGCACTCATGGAGGCGCTTCCGCAGACGCGCCACGGCGGCTATGCCGAAACATCCGACGCGCTGATTCCGGTCATTGCGAGTGCGCTACGACCGGGAGACATCGTGCTCGTGAAAGGATCGAACGGGTCGAAGATGAGCCGCGTCGTCAGCGCGCTCACGCGGCTCAGAGGGGACGGGAATGTTTGAGCTCTTAAGCCAGTACGACGAGAGCTCGCAGTTCTTCAATCTCTTCAACTACATCACATTCCGCACCGGCGGCGCGATGTTCACCGCGATGGTGATCGCGTTTGCGATCGGAGCGCCGTTCATTCACTGGCTGCGCAAGAAGCAGGGCAAAGGCCAGCCGATCCGCGAAGACGGCCCGGCCGGCCATTTGCTGACCAAGAAGGGCACGCCAACGATGGGCGGGCTGATCATCTTGATCCCGCTGGGCATTTCTTCGCTGCTCTGGTCCGATCTGCAGAACCCCTATGTGTGGGCGGTGCTGATCGTCACGGTAGGCTTCGGCGCGATTGGCTTCGTTGATGACTTCGCCAAAGTCACCAAGCAGCACCATGGCGGGCTTTCCGCGAAGCTGCGTCTGGCGTTTGAGTTTTCGATCGCGCTGGTTGCCGTGATCGCCATGCTCGCGGCGGAATGGGTGGCGACGACGCCGGGCCAAACGCACGACATTATGGGCTTCCTCAATGCGTTAATGGCGTCCGACCCACTGACCGCCGTCGCGCTGCCGTTCGTGAACGGCTGGGGCATTCAACTGCTCGGGCTTTACGTCATCTTCGCGATGTTCGTGGTCGTCGGCTTCGGCAACGCGGTAAACTTGACCGATGGGCTCGATGGCCTCGCGATCGTTCCGGTGATGATCGCAGCGGCGACATTCGGGATGATTTGCTATCTCGTCGGCCGCGTCGATTATTCGAGTTATCTCGGCATTCCGCACGTCGCCGGTGTTTCGGAACTCTCGACTTTGCTCGGCGCGCTGCTCGGCGCTTCGCTCGGTTTCCTTTGGTACAATGCGCCGCCCGCCCGCGTGTTCATGGGTGACACCGGCTCGCTCGCACTCGGCGGCTTGCTTGGCGCAGTGGCGGTCGCGACCAAGCACGAGATCGTGCTGGCGATCGTCGGCGGCTTGTTCGTGTTGGAGACGCTGTCGGTAATGTTGCAGGTGGCGGTGTTCAAACGCACCGGCAAACGCTTGTTCCTGATGGCGCCGGTGCACCACCATTTCGAGAAGCTCGGCTGGCAGGAACCGACGATCGTGATCCGCTTCTGGATCATTTCGGTGATCTTCGCGCTCGCTGGCCTCGCGACATTGAAGTTGCGTTAACGGCGCGAAGCAGCGCAAATCCGCACGCTCACGGGTTGGAGGCGATCGGATGATTCCGATCACGGAATTTAAAGGCCGCGACGTTGCTGTGTTTGGCTTGGCCCGAACGGGGCTGGCGGCTGCGCGCGCGCTCGTTGCGGGCGGCGCGCGTGTGCATGCGTGGGACGATAGCGACGCAACGCGGGCGCAAGCGGAAGCTGCTGGCGTGCCGGTGTCGGACATTAACAGCCGCGATTGGCGTACGTTCGCCGCGCTCGTGCTGTCGCCCGGCGTGCCGCTGACGTTTCCTGAGCCACACCGCGTGGTGACGCTGGCGGACGCGACCGGCGTGCCGATCGTCAGCGATATCGAACTTTTCGCGCGCGCGGTGAATGCGCTGCCGGCGACCCAGCGGCCGAAACTGATCGGCGTCACCGGCACCAACGGCAAGTCGACGACTTCGGCGCTGATCGCGCATATCCTGAAAGAAGCCGGCAAGGACGTGCGCCTTGGCGGTAATATCGGCGAGGCGATCCTCGATCTGCAGCCGCTGCACGCTGGCGCGTATTACGTGATCGAACTCAGTTCATATCAACTCGACATCACGTCGAGCCTCAGGCTCGACGTTGCCGTGTGGCTGAACACCACGCCGGATCACCTCGATCGCCATGGCGATATGGCGGCTTATGTAGCCGCAAAGCAGCGCATCTTCCTCAATCAAGGCGCGGCCGATTGGGCGATCATCGGCGTTGATGATCATTATTGCGCGAAGGTGTGCACCGAGCTGACGCGCGCTGCCGCGCAGCACGTTGCGCCGATCTCGTCGGGCCAAGCTTTGGGGCGCGGCGTGTGCGCGCTTGACGGCAAGATCATCGATGCTCTGGGCGGACGCGCTGAGGTCGTCGCCGATCTGGCGCAGGCGCCGGCTTTGGCCGGCAAGCACAATGCGCAGAACGCAGCCGCTGCTTACGCGGCGACCAGCGTGTTCAACATCGATCCGCGCGTCATTGCGCAGGCGATGACGACATTCCCTGGCCTGCCGCACCGGTTAGAGCGCGCCGGCACGATCGAAGGCGTGCGCTTCGTCAATGATAGCAAAGCCACTAACGCCAATGCGGCGGCGCAGGCGCTGGCGGTGTATCCGCGTGTCTATTGGATCGCGGGCGGTGTTGCGAAGGATGGCGGCATCGAGGACCTCGAGCCCTTCTATCCGCGCATCGCGAAGGCCTATCTGATTGGCCAATCAGCCGGCGATTTCTCTGACACGCTGCGTGGCAAAGTTCCGGTGACGATGGCGGGGCACTTGGAAGCGGCGTTGAAGCTTGCCTTCAATGACGCGCGCAGTTCCGGCGAACCGCATCCGGTGGTGCTGCTCTCGCCCGCGTGCGCCTCGTTCGATCAGTTCAAGAGCTACGAGGATCGCGGCGATCAATTTAAGAAGTTCGTCGCCGCATTGGCTGAGGCGCCTCCCGTGCGCAATGGGGGCGCTGCGTGAACGCAGCGGCCGAACGGCTCGGCGCCGCGTTTGATCGCGTGCGCAGCTACGACAGGCCGTTGCTGATCATCGCGCTCTCGCTGCTGGCGCTGGGCATTTTGTTTTCGATGGCGGCAAGCCCCGCCGCGACGGCGCGCATTCGTATCGAGGAAGCGTTTTACTTCGCCGGCCGCCAAACAGCGTACGCCGGGCTTGGTGTCCTTGTGATGCTGGCCGCCGCCGCGCTGGAACCCTTACAGGTTCGGCGGGTGGCGACGGTGCTAGCTGCGATCTTTCTGCCGCTGTGTGCGCTCGCCGCCTTGTTCGGCGCGGAGATCAAAGGCGCGCAGCGCTGGTTCGATTTTGGCGCATTTTCTTTGCAGCCCTCGGAAATCCTCAAACCCGCCTTGATCGTGGTGTGGGCTTGGATGCTCGGGGAGAGCATGAAACAGCCCGCGTTTCCTGGTCGCTGGATCGCAATTGGCCTGCTTGGCTTGGCCGCCGCCGCTCTGCTTGCGCAGCCCGACGTCGGGCAAACGGCGCTGCTGGCGCTGTGCCTTGTTCCGATGCTGGTGCTGTCCGGCCTCGCGCTGCGCTGGATGCTGGGCGCGGGCGTATTGGGCGCGGTGGCGGCGTGGGCGATCTACAGTTTTTATCCACACGCGCGCGAGCGCGTCGATACGTGGCTCAATCCTGAGGGCGATGCGGCGTATCAAGTGAACCGCGCGCTTGAAGCGATCTCGGCGGGCGGTGTGTTTGGGCGAGGGCCGGGCGAAGGCGTGGTGAAGCGCTCTTTGCCGGATGCGCACGCGGATTTCGTGTTCGCCGTAGCGGCTGAGGAATTTGGTCTCATCGCTTCTCTCGGCCTCATCGCACTGTTCGGAGCGCTCGCGTTTCGCGGCTTGTCGCGCGCGAGCCGGCTCAATGAGCCGTTCGAACAACTTGCGGCTGCGGGACTGGTGACGCTTCTTGTCGCGCAGGCCTCGATACATATCGCTGTGAACTTGAGTTTGCTGCCCGCCAAGGGCATGACCCTCCCGTTCATCTCGTTCGGCGGCTCCTCCATGATCGGCTCTGCGCTGGCTTTGGGGTTCTGCCTTTCCCTTCTCCGAGACCGTCCCGGCGCCTATCTCTATTCGGGACGCACACGCGAATAGATATGTCCAAGAAAGTGGTCGTCATTGCTGCGGGAGGAACAGGCGGGCATCTGTTTCCCGCTGCTGCGTTCGCCGAAGAAATGTTCCGGCGCGGATGGCGCATCGTGCTGATGACGGACGTGCGTGGGCGTCGGTACGCGGAAGGTTTTCCGGCCGAGCGTATCGAAGATGTTCCTGCGGCCTCGCTCAGCGCTAATCCGATCACTGCCGTTCCTGCGCTGTTCAAGATCGCGCGCGGCATCGACGCTGCGAAGAAACGGTTCACGGATTTGAAGCCGTCGCTGGTTGCAGGGTTCGGCGGATATCCGTCATTCCCGGCTTTGGTCGCAGCGCGCGCGCAGCACATTCCAATTCTCATCCACGAACAAAATTCTGTGCTGGGCCGCGTCAACCGTTCCATGGCCGGCAGCGCCGCCATTGTCGCGTGCGGGTTCGAGCGCCTCGATCGCCTGCCCGCGAAGGTGGCGAGCCGCAAGCACGTCGTCGGCAATCCGGTGCGCTCACCAATCCTTGCGGTGCGCGAGCGGCCGTACCCGGAGGCAGTCGCCGGCGGGCGGCTCAATCTTCTGATCATCGGCGGCAGCCAGGGCGCGCGATTGTTCGGCGAAGTCATCCCTGCTGCGATCGCGATGCTGCCGCCTGCGCTTCGCGCGCGGCTCGATGTCGTCCACCAGGTCCGCGAAGAGCAGGTGGCGCAGGCGCGCAGTGTTTATCAGAAGGCCAAGGTCGCTGCCGAAGTCGCGCCATTCTTCACCGACATGGGCCAGCGGCTGGGCGCCGCGCATTTGGTGATCTCGCGCGCCGGGGCCTCGTCGGTGACGGAACTTCAGGTGGCTGGGCGTCCGGCAATTTTGGTGCCGTTCGCCGCCGCCGCGGACGATCACCAGACGGCCAATGCGGAGGGGCTGACCTCAGTGGGGGCGGCTGATCTCTTTACTGAAGAAGAATTCGAGCCGGGCGCTCTGGCAGCCAACCTCGAGCGCCGCTTGGCTGATCCTCACGGCCTCGCCGTCCGCGCGGCCGCCGCCCGTGCCGCCGCCAAGCCCGAAGCGGCGAAAACTCTGGCCGATCTGGCCGAGAGCGTAGCCACCTAACAAAGTTCGCATCCCCCCGCATCCAAGCCCGGCTTGGGCGGCGGTAGAGGGTCAGACAGCGCGCTGGGCGCTGGCCCTGGAGGGTGTGATGACCGAAGAATTGTTCCGTGATTTTTGGTGGCTGATCTTCCCGGTGTTCGGGATGGTGATGGCGATCTTCGGGATGATTCAGAACGGCGCCCGCGAGGACGCTATTCTGCGTGACGCCCGCGAACGCCTGGAGCGCGGGCAATGAACTTCGAAGAACTGTTCCGGGATTTTTGGTGGCTGATGTTTCCCATCTTCGGGATGGCGATGGCCTTCACCGGCATGTCGCAGAGCGAGCGCCGCGCCAAGACGATGATCGATCTGCTGAAGACATATACCGATCAGGGCAAGGAGCCGCCGCCTGAGCTTTTGCGTATGGCTGCGCAGAGCCTAGATGACGGCGTCAACGCGCCGGCCACGCGTCAGCAAAGCAATGCCTGGTCCTTCGTGGTATTCGCTGCATTGTCCGCTGGATTTACTGTCGGCTGGTGGTTCATCCGCGATGAGGGTTACGCCTTCGCGTTCCTGATCGTGGCCGTGACCATGGGCGTCCTTGCGGTTGGCGCGCTGCTGATTTTACTGCTCGGCGGCAAGAAGTAGCGCGGCATGGACGCGGGCGAAGAAGCGCGTCTGATCGAATGCGCGCGCGGCGGCGATATGCGCGCCTTCGGCCAATTGGTCGATGCGCATCAAGCTGCAGTGCGCGCGTTCCTACGCCGGCTCGTCGGCAATTACGCTGACGCCGACGATCTCGCCCAGGAGGCATTCGCCCGCACCTGGGACGTCCTCGATCGTTATGATGGCAGTTCGCGTTTGCGGACCTTCATTTGTGGAGTGGCGTTTCAGTACTGGCGCCGGGCGCGGCGGTCGCAATCTCGTCGCCTGGCGCGCGAAGATGCGTACGCGGAGCTCGCCGACACGCAGACTGAACCGCCAGCGCGGACAGCGGCGCGTCTTGCCTTGAGGAAGGCCATGGACGAACTTCCAGAGGACCAGCGCGCGGCGCTGGCGCTCTGTCTGGGGCAGGATTTCACCCACGCGGAAGCGGCTGAGGTTCTCGGCTTGCCGCTGGGCACGGTAAAGTCCCACGTGACGCGCGGGCGGGCGCGTTTGCAGGCGATGCTGGGCGTAACGGAGAAGGCCCAATGAGTGACGATCTGGAACTTGCTGACCTCTTGGGCGACGCGCCTCCCAGCGCAGCTGACCCCAGTTTCCGCTTTGACGTCCTGTCCCGCGTCGCCGAGCGCCGCCGCCGCCGCGCCGCGCAAGGCCGCGCGCTCAATCAGGTCGCGGTGTTTGTGGCCCTTGGAGCCGTGTTTCCGGTGCTGCAGGCCGCCGGGCTAAACTGGGCCGACGCCCAGCCTATGCTTATGGCTGCCGCTGCGCTCGCCGCCGCGGGCGCGGTTGCACTCTTGACCATTCAGGGGCCTGCCGTAGTTCTGGCGCGCTCGCGGGCGCTTTTGCGTGCGCCACTGTTGCGGGCATGACGGAGAAACTGGAATGGCGCGGTACTCGATCCTTGCTCGTATGATGACGCTGCCGAAGCCGCTGGCCATTGGCGAAGCCGACACGCCGGCCGACGCCGTGCGCAAAGCCCGCGCCTTCACCAAAGATGGCCAGCGCGATGTTCAGATCGGCGACAATCAGGCCGAGACTTATTATCCCGCCGAAGATTTCGCCGCCAAACACGGCATCCGCTGATCCGCCTTTGATACGTCCCGGCGCGCGCCTATACTCGGCGCGCGTTTCCGTTTCCGGAGAACACATGCTGCGACGCGCCATCCCGTTCGACACCGGGCCCATCCATTTTGTCGGCATCGGCGGCATCGGCATGTCCGGCATCGCTTCGGTGATGAAGAATCTCGGCTACGAGGTCACAGGCTCCGACGCTAAGGAGAGCGCCAATATCGACCGGCTGCGCGAATGCGGCATCACCGTCACGATCGGGCATAAAGCCGAAACTGCGGCGCATGCCGGTGTGGTGGTGATCTCCTCCGCGATCAAGGACGGCAACCCCGAAGTCGATGTCGCCCGCGCGCGCGGCGTGCCGATCGTCAAGCGCGCCGAAATGCTCGCCGAGATCATGCGCCTGAAGTGGAACGTCGCCGTCGGCGGCACCCACGGCAAGACCACCACCACCTCGATGATCGCCGCGTTGCTCGACGCCGGCGGCAAGGACCCAACCGTCATCAATGGCGGCATCATCAACGCTTACGGCGCCAACACCCGTATGGGTGAAGGCGAATGGATGGTGGTTGAGGCCGACGAAAGCGACGGCACGTTCACGCGCCTGCGCGCCACGGCGGTCGTCGTCACCAACATGGACGCGGAACACCTCGACCATTACGGCTCGGTCGAAGCCATGAACGACGCCTACCGGCAGTTCGTCGAGAATATCCCGTTCTACGGCTTCGCCGTGATGTGCCTTGACCATCCGCAAGTGCAGGCGCTCGCCGCACAAGTGCGTGACCGTCGCATCATTTCCTACGGCTTCAATCCGCAGGCTGACGTGTGCGCCGTCAATGTCCGCCCGTCGCGGGAGGGCTCCACCTTCGATGTCGTCGCCCGCAAAAAGGGTGAGGGGCCGGGCGTGACCATGCACGACCTCTTCTTGCCGGTGGCAGGACGCCACAACGTGCAAAACGCCGTCGCCGCCATTGCGGTAGCTCGCGAGCTTGGCGTGACCGACGCTGGCATCCGCACCGGCTTGAAAAAATTCGCCGGCGTGAAGCGGCGCTTCAGCACCACTGGCTATTGGAACGAAGTCCGCATCGTCGACGATTACGGCCACCACCCGGTCGAGATCGCCGCCGTGCTTTCCGCCGCGCGCGAAATGACCGGCGGCCGCGTGCTCGCCATCGTGCAGCCGCACCGTTACACGCGCCTGCGCGATCTCTTCCAGGACTTCTCCACCTGCTTCAATGACGCCGATATCGTCTGCGTCGCCGACGTCTATAGCGCCGGTGAAACGCCGCTCGATGACATCAACTCCGATGCGCTGGTGATCAGCCTGAAGAGCCACGGTCATCGCGATGCGCGGCGCATCTCCAACTTGGATTCGCTGCCGGATTTCGTCCGCGCCGAAGCCAAGCCTGGCGATATCGTTGTCTGCTTGGGCGCTGGCGACATCACCGCTTACGCAAACGCGCTCCCGGGCAAACTCGCCGCCGCAGCGGCATGACCCTGCGCATCCGCCGATGACCCCGGCGACCCTCAGCACGATCGTTCTAGCCACTACGCTGCTGCTGTTTGCGTCCGGCAAAGTGCGGCATGATCTTGTGGCGTTGCTGTCGCTTGCGGCGTGCTTGCTGCTGGGACTGGTGCCGGCCGCGAGCGCGTTCTCAGGCTTTGCCGATCAATCGGTCATTGTCATCGCCGCGGTGCTGGTGCTCGGCCGCGCCATCGAACTCACTGGCATTGCCGACGCTGTCACAGATAGATTGGCGCAGCTGAATGCGCCCTTTCCCGTGCAGCTTGCGATCATTCTCGTCGCCGGCGCGACGCTATCGGCGTTTATGAACAATATCGCCGCACTGGCGATCACGATCCCCGCAGTGGTTGGCATTTGCCGCGCCCACGATCTTCCGCCCAGCGCGGGCCTGATGGCGATTTCGTTCGCCACCATTCTCGGCGGCATGACGACGCTTATCGGTACGCCCGCCAATCTCATCCTTTCATCGGTGCGTGAATCGCAGCTTGGAGAGCCGTTCGCGTTCTTTCAGATGACGCCTGTCGCCGCCGCGGTGGCGGCCGCAGGCGTCGGCTACATCTGCCTGGTGGGCTGGCGGCTGACGCCGCGCCGCGATTCCGGCACGGATGTTCCGAAAGACGCATACGTCGTGTTCGAACTTGGGCCGGTAGGGCGGGACACACTTGAAGAGACCGACGACGCCGAACTGATAGAAACGCTTCGCGCGTCCAAGGTCACGCCGCTGGCGGTGCTTCGCGGCGTTCGCGTGCTTGATCTGGCGACGGCGCGGCCGCTGCAGCCGCGCGATCGTTTGCTTGTCGGCGGCGCGGTGGACCCCTGGGACGCCGCCAAACGCAGTGGCCTGAGCATGCACGCGCAGCGCTCCGTCGCGGAGGACGCTGTCACCATCGTGGCGGTTGTCGGCAACGGTTCGCCGCTGGTCGGGCGTTCGCTCGACACGGTGCGATGGGATACGCGCGGTGAAGTCGCCGTTGTCGCCGCTGGCCGGCGCGCTGCGGAACTCCGCCAGCCGTTGGCGCATCTCACCATCGAGGCAGGCGATCAGCTGACACTGCACGGTTCGGCTGAGCAGATCGCCATCTATTCCCGCTACGCCCGCATCCTCGAAGTCGCGCGCCGCGCCAACGCACGTATCAACCCGATGCGCGCCGGCATTGCGATCGCCGTTTACGCCGCCGCTGTCGCCGCCTCGGTCGCGCTTGGGGTGCCGACAGCGTTTTCCTTCGCCGCAGGCGCCGTTGTGGCGGCGGCGCTAG
>JAWXAM010000101.1:0-6163 GCA_034439495.1 Terricaulis sp.
CGCGGGAGGACACAGGACTTTACAGGCAAAGTCCGCACGCGGTCGGGGGACCTATCCAGGAGAGTGAAAAACCTCCCCGTGACGGCCCGATCGAAAACGATTGCAACGGGGCGCGTGCGACGCGCGGTGTTGGTCAGCGACGGCCAGCGCCAACTTAGAGAATATCTCGGCGCTTCCTACGCGCCCCGTCTCCCGCCTTGGCGAAGGCGGACTGCTTGGCGGCGAAACTGCGCAGGGCAATGCCCGAGCGGAGCTGACATTTGGCGTGCGCCGCTTATGGCGCCAGCGCGCTCAATACACCCGCTTCTTCGGCGGGATGTATTCGACTTCGTTGGTCATCGTGTTGGTGTGGACCGGGCGATAATCAATCGTCGCTTTGCCGGTATTCATGTCGAGCCAGGCGAGCGTGTGCTTCATCCAGTTGGCGTCGTCACGATCCGGGAAATCTTCGCGGGCGTGGGCGCCGCGGGACTCGGTGCGGTTAAGGCCGCCGGTGACTGTGACGATGGCTTGCGCCATGAGATTATCGAACTCGAGCGTTTCGACGAGATCGGTATTCCAGATCATCGAGCGATCCGTGACGCGCACGTCCGGCGCCTTGGCCCAGAGCTTGGCCATGCGCTCAACGCCTTCTTGAAGCACCGGGCCCGTGCGATAGACGGCGCAGGTATCTTGCATCGTACGCTGCATTTTATCGCGCAGCTTCGCGGTGGATGTGCCGCCATTCGCATTGCGGAATTTATCGAAGCGCGCGAGGTGCGACTCACCGGCGTTTGCGGGCAGCGTCGGTTGCGAGGCGTTGGCCTCGAGCTTGGCGGCGCACCGCAGGCCAACGGCGCGGCCGAAGACGACAAGATCAATCAGCGAGTTAGAGCCGAGACGATTGGCGCCGTGCACGGAAACGCACGCCGCTTCGCCGACAGCCATCAGGCCCGGCACGACGCTATCGGGATCGGCGCCGACTTTGGTCAGCACCTCGCCATGATAGTTCGTGGGAATGCCGCCCATATTGTAGTGAACGGTCGGCAGCACCGGGATCGGCTGGCGCGTGACATCGACGCCAGCGAAAATCTTGGCGCTTTCGGAAATGCCCGGCAGGCGCTCGTGCAGCACTTTCGGATCGAGGTGATCCAAGTGCAGATTGATGTGATCCTTGTTCGGGCCGACGCCGCGGCCTTCGCGAATTTCCAGCGTCATGGCGCGGCTGACCATGTCGCGCGGCGCGAGATCCTTCACGGTCGGCGCGTAGCGCTCCATGAAGCGTTCGCCGTTCGAGTTGGTGAGGTAGCCGCCCTCGCCGCGCGCGCCTTCGGTGATGAGGCAGCCGGCGGGGAAAATGCCGGTTGGGTGGAATTGCACGAATTCCATGTCTTGCAGCGGCAAGCCTGCGCGCAGAACCATCGCGCCGCCGTCGCCAGTGCAGGTGTGCGCACTCGTGCAGGAGAGATAAGCGCGGCCATAGCCGCCAGTGGCGAGCACCACGGTTTGCGCGCGGAAGCGATGCAACGTGCCGTCATCGAGCTTCCAGGCAGTGACGCCCCGGCAGACGCCGTCCGCGTCCATGATCAGATCAAGCGCGAAGTATTCGATGAAGAAATCGACGCTGTGGCGCAGCGACTGGCCATACATTGTGTGCAGCATGGCGTGACCGGTGCGGTCAGCCGCGGCGCAGGTGCGCTGGATCGGCGCTTCGCCGAAATTCTTGGTCATGCCGCCGAAAGCGCGCTGATAGATTTTGCCTTCGTCGGTGCGGGAGAACGGCACGCCCCAATGTTCGAGCTCATAGACCGCAGCCGGCGCGTTGCGCGTCAGATATTCGATGGCGTCCTGATCGCCCAGCCAGTCCGAGCCTTTGACGGTGTCGAACATGTGCCACTGCCACTTGTCCTCGCCCATATTGCCGAGCGCGGCGGAGATGCCGCCTTGCGCCGCGACAGTGTGCGAGCGGGTCGGGAAAACCTTGGTGACGCAGGCGGTTTTGAGGCCCGCTTGTGCAGCACCGAGCGCGGCGCGAAGGCCGGAGCCGCCGGCGCCTACGACAACAACGTCAAAGGTGTGATCGATCCAATTGTAAGCGGCCAAAGGATCAGACTCCGAAATTCAAGGACAGCACGGCGAAGACAGCGCCTGCACCAAGTACGAGCGGCACGCCCGCATTGATCAGCAGCAGCGCCACTTTCGTGAACGGGCGATGGATATAATCGAGGATCACTTCCTGCATGCCGAGCGACATATGATAGAGGCTGGCGATCACAAGCAGGATCGTGCCGACCGCGTTGAACGGATCGGTGAGGAAATCGATCGTGGCGAGATAGCCGCCGTCGCGAATCGCCAACGATGCGCTGACCACGAACCAGGGCGCGAGCAGTGCGAGCGCGATGGAGGTCCAGCGGATCGCGATGAAATGGCCGGTGCCCTCGCCCGAGGCGCCGTGATGGCGAACGCGGCCGAGCGCACTGCGCATGCGGGTGGTTGGTCCGCTCATCGTCAGGCTCCGAAGCTCAGCAGCGCCCACAGCCCGATGGGCGCGGCGATGGCGAAGAGAATGGCGAACCAGGCGCTGGTGTCAGCGTCAGTCGGTGTGAGGCCCATGCCGGTGTCGAACACGAGGTGACGGATGCCGTTGGCAAGATGATAGGCGAGCGCAGCGACAATGAGATAAAGCACCGTCTGGCCGTACCAAGTGGTGAAATGCGGCGCGATCTGCGCGTAGGTCTCCTGACCGGCGGCAGCGGCCATCAGCCAAAACGCAAAAAGGATTGCCGCGCCGTAAAGCCCGATGCCGGAGAACCGGTGGAGGATCGAACTCGCCATCGTCGCGTGCCAGCGCCAGACCGAAAGATGCGGCGAAATCGGTCTGTCTTCCGGGCGGGGGGCGCCGGCCATGCGAGCCTCTTGGTGCTTGATATAGTGCGCAGAATCTGGCGCCGGACATTAGGCGCGGAGGCCTCCAAGTCAATCAATCGAATTGCCGCGCCATTCGTCGCGGCAGCGCTGGATTGCGGGCGTGGCCCGGGTAAGATTTGCGTCCGGGGGAGATTTTTCATGATCCGAGCACTAGCCGTCTGCGCGGCCATTCTGGTGACCGCCGCCAGCCCGCCCGCATACAGCCAACAGCGCAACAACCGCGCCTTGGCCAACGTGGTGTCGGCTTATGAGCAGATGTCGCGCCGCTACGACCCTATCACCTCGGCGTCCGAGGGGGACCGCGCGGCCTTACGGCGTATGCCGGATGCGTCGCGCGAGGGCGACCTTGCCTATCGCACTGAGCTAGTCGCGCTCAGGGCGCGGCTTGAGCGCGTGCCGACACGCGGGCTGAACGACGACGACGCGCTCAATCGCTCCTACCTTCTTCGCGTGATCGACCAGACCATCGAAAGTATCGACCTCGACTTCAGCCGCGCTTCGTTCGGCAATGGCGGCGGCTTCTTCTCCGCAGGCTCTTACCTCGCCTACACCACGCCGATCCAATCTGGCGATGATGCGGAAGCCTGGATCGCCCGCCTCGAAGCGCTGCCTACCTATTATCAGCAAGGCCTCGCCAACGCCCGCCGCGGGATCGCCACCGGCTACACCCAGCCGCGCATCGTCACTGAGCGCGGCCTTCAAGTGGCGCGCGCTCAGCTCGATACGTTGGAAGACACGTTGCTGACCCCGCTGGCGACGATGCCTGACACAATCCCGTCTGCGCAACAGGAGCAATACCGTGCACGGGCGCGCACGATCGTCCGCGAACGCATCCTGCCCGCGCATCGCGAAGCCGTGACGGCGATCGAGCGCGAATATCTGCCGGCGTCGCGACCAGGCTTGGGCTTGCGCTCCGTGCCAGGCGGCGAAGATCTCTATCGTTATCTCGTGCGTTCCTACACGACGACGGAGATGACGCCCGAGGAGATTCACGAACTCGGCAATCAAGAAGTGACGCGCATTCGTGCGCTTATGGAAGCGGAAATTCGCGCCAGCGGATTTCGCGGTGACTTCGCAGCCTTCCAACGCTTCTTACGCACGGATCGCCAGTTCTACGCGCAGACGCCGGACGATCTGGTGCGCCACGCATCCGAGATCGCGAAGCGCGCCGACGGAGAATTGCCACGCCTGTTCGGCACGCTGCCGCGTCTCTCTTACGGCATTCGCGTCATTCCAGCGGATCAGGCCGAAGGCTCGACCACCGCGTACTACACGCAAGGCAGTGCGGCGCTTGGCCAATCCGGCACTTATTGGGTGAACACCACGCGGCTCGATCAGCGCCCGCTCTACGAATTGCCGGCGCTGACGGTGCATGAAGCTATGCCGGGCCATCACTTGCAGATCGCGCGAGCGCAGGAATTGGGCGAACTCCCCTACTTCCGGCGCAACGCGTTCGAAACAGCGTTCGTTGAAGGTTGGGGGCTCTACGCCGAAACACTTGGCGAAGAGATGGGCATGTATCGCACGCCCTACGAGCGCTTCGGGCGGCTGAGCTACGAGATGTGGCGCGCGTGCCGCTTGGTCGCCGATACGGGCATTCACTGGATGGGCTGGGACATCGAGCAGGCGCGGCGCTGCTTTACGGAAAATAGCGCGCTGTCGCCGCACAACATTCAAACCGAGCTGGAGCGCTACATCTCTACGCCGGGGCAGGCTTTAGCCTACAAGATTGGCGAGCTACGTCTGCGTGGGCTGCGTGCGGAAGCGACGGAAGCTTTGGGCGAACGCTTCGACGTGCGCGCGTTCCACGATGAAGTGCTGAGCGCAGGCGCTATACCGCTTGATGTGCTGGAGGCGAGAGTGCGGGCTTGGGTTGCGCGGGAGCGGGAGTGAGTGGCGCTAGCGTTTCGGGATCGCGGCCCAGTAGTCGAAATCGAGCACCACGTTAGGATCGAATTCGCCGGCGTCGTTTTTGAATGGGAAGCTTGCCGCGTTTTGGTTTTTCACCGCAACCAATCGCAAGCGTAGCGCGCCAGCGGAGCCGAGGTCTTCTTTGTCGAGCACTTCGCTCCACGCATAGAGCGTATCGCCCGCGAACAACGGATTGACGTGGCGGCCGCCATTGATGGCGAGCATCAGTTGCGCGTTGGCGAGGCCGTTGAAGGCAAGCGCGCGGGCGATTGAAATAGTGACGCCGCCATAGATCAGACGTTTGCCGAAGCGGGAGTCCTTCTGCGCCAATGCATCGAAGTGAACACGCGCGGTGTTTTGATAGAGGCGCGTGGCAAGCTGATGCTCGGCCTCCTCCACCGTCATGCCATCGACGTGATCGATCTTTTCGCCGATGGCGTAATCCTCGAACGTGTGCGGGCTGCCGGCGAGGCCGAGATCGTAGCCTTCAAAGTCGAGGCCTGGTGGCAGCAGCAATTCGGCGCCTTTGACGAATGGCGCTGGCGTGATCGGCGGCGCGTCGGTTGCTTGCGCGCCAGCATCGCGCTTATTGACCATGACCCAGCGCACGTAGCTCAGCACCGCTTCGTCATCCTGGTTGAAGCCGGTGGTGCGGACGGTGACGACGCCGGTCTTGCCGTTGGAGTTTTGCTTTAGGCCCAGCACTTCGGAAACGGCGTTCAGCGTGTCCCCTGGATAAACCGGCGCCAGAAAACGGCCCTCAGCGTAGCCAAGATTGGCGACGGCGTTCAGCGAAATGTCCGGCACGGTTTTGCCAAAGACGATGTGAAAGACCAGCAGCGGATCAATCGGCGCGCCCGGCAGTCCGCAATTTTGCGCAAAACTATCAGCGCTGAAGAGCGCGTAGCGCGAGCCGGTCAGCGCCGTATTGAAGGCTACATCCGCTTCCGTGACGGTCCGCGGCGTCGCATGGGAGATGGTCTGGCCAGGACTGAAATCCTCGAAGAAATTGCCCGGATTGGATTTTGTCATGCGCCCTGAGTAACGCGAAGCGCGGCCGGATCAACTCTCGCTTTGGCCGCGAGGTATGAATCGACGCGCCCACCTCCCCGCGCTAGCGTTACGGTAAGGGGAGATTGCAACATGGCGGACGGCGGCAACACGCTTCTGGATTGGGTAAAGGGCCTAGGCCTGCCGGTGGCCAGCTTGGTGGCCTCGGCGGCGTTCTTCGGAATCCAGATGCAGCAGCAGGCGTTCGAGCGAAAGCTCAACAATATCGAGAACGGCTATCGCTCCTACTTCGAGCGCCGCACATCGCTTGAGAAGGCCGCTGACGTCACCACCG
>JAWXAM010000102.1:0-19677 GCA_034439495.1 Terricaulis sp.
CCAGGATGGCGCTTGGCGCGGCCTTGCGCGACATAGGCCTTTCAGCGCTAGAGCTGCACGACGCCGATGAGGCGCTCCGGGTGATCGATGCCGGCATCGTGCCTGATGCGCTCTTGACCGACATCTGGATGCCCGGGTCGATCGATGGATTGAAGCTCGCTGTCTACCTGGAAACGATGTTTCCAGGTATGAAGGTGTTCGTGACCTCTGGACACGTGCTTGAGCAGGAGTTTTCACTGCCGATGCGGTTCATCCCTAAGCCATTTGATCCCGATCTCGTCGCACGTGAAATCAAAGCCGCGCTTATGCGGCCTAGCTAAAAATGGGCGTGTCTGCCGATTGCCCTTCCGACGGGCTGACACCCTTGCAGCTTTGATTGCGCTCAAGGGCGCGCGCCGTCCGTTGCTGCAGTCTCTCACAGGGTTGAAGCTCAGTTCGACTTTCTGCGAGGCATGTCCATGAGCGAACATTTCGACGTGCTAATCGTCGGCGCCGGCATCTCAGGCATCGGCTCGGCGTATCATCTGAAGCAGCAATGTCCGGGCAAGTCATTCCTCGTTCTTGAAGCGCTTGAGAGCTTCGGCGGCACCTGGCTGACGCACACCTATCCTGGCATCCGCTCTGACAGCGACCTTTACACGTTTGGCTATCGCTTCAAGCCGTGGCTGGGCGCGCCCATCGCCAGCGGCGCGGAAATTCTGGACTATTTGGGCGATGTGATCGAAGAAAACGCTCTCGCGCCGCACATTCGCTACAAGCACAAGATTATTTCGGCGGCCTTCTCACGCGAAACCAATTTTTGGACGATTGAAGTCGTGGGCGCCGATACGCCAGAGCGATTGGTTTTTACCTGCACCTTCCTGTGGATGTGCCAGGGCTATTACGAGCATCGAGAGGGTTACACGCCCGATTGGCCGAGCATGCGAGATTACAAAGGCCGCATCGTTCACCCGCAGACGTGGCCGAAAGATATCGACCTTAAAGACAAGGAGGTGCTCGTCATTGGCTCGGGCGCCACCGCAGCCACAATCGTTCCCGCGATCGCTGGCGTGTCAAGGCATGTCACCGTGCTGCAGCGATCACCAACGTATTTCATACCGGGGCGCAACATCAACGAACTGGTCGAATTGCTGCGCACGATCGGCGTAGACGAGCTGACCATCCACGATGTCGCGCGAAAGAAGATCCTCTACGATCAAGATCAATTCACGCGCCGTTCGTTTGACGACCCAGAACCGCTACGTGAAGAATTGCTCTCTGGCGTGCGCCTGTTTCTCGCCGCCGATTATGATATGAAGCATTTCACGCCGCATTATCGCCCGTGGCGCCAGCGCATCGCTTTTGTACCCGATGGCGATCTCTTTCAGGGCATCGCGGCCGGCAAAGCCACGATGGTGACCGACGAGATCTCCCGCTTCACAGAAGCGGGCGTGCTTTTGAAGTCAGGCGAAGAGCTGAAGGCCGATGTGGTGGTAACGGCCACCGGTTTTAATTTGAGCGTCCTTGGCGGCATTCCATTCTTTGTCGATGGGGCGCCGATCGATTTCGCTGATACGGTCACCTATCGCGGCATGATGTTCACCGGCGTCCCGAACATGGTCTGGGTGTTCGGTTACTTCCGCGCCAGCTGGACGCTGCGCGTCGATCTGCTTGGCGATTTCGTTTGCCGGTTGTTGAAGCACATGGATGAAAACGGCGCGCGCGGCGTCGAAGTCGCGATCCCGAGTGGCGATAAGAGCATGGAAGTCTTGCCGTGGATCGATCCGGAGAACTTCAACCCCGGCTATTTGATGCGCCGCATGCAGCTCTTGCCCAAACGCGGCGCCAAGTATGAGTGGCAGCACACCCAAGATTATTGGCGCGAGAAGGACGAGCTGCCGGCGATTGATCTTGATGGCCCGGAGTTTCGCTACACTTGATGTCCCAAGGTTGGCGCTGAAGCCGGCGATCGGCCGTCATGTCGCTTGGGGCCGATTGCGCCTTCGAAACGCTTAAGACCCCACTTTTCATTTATTTATTGCTAAGTTAATGAGTCGGCCGGACTGATCCGTCGCCGGTTCAAATAGTGCGTTGGCGAAAGGGCGGTCCGAAGCGAAGGCGGGTCGCAAATGTCCACTCCTACTGTTCCCCTCGGCGCCATTCTTACGCACCATGCGCGGCGGTCTCCTGGGCGGATTGCGCTCATTTTCGAGCATCGCACGCTGTCGTACGCCGAGCTTGACGCGCGGGCTAACCAGCGCGCGCGTCTGTTGATGGATCACGGCGTGGGGCAGGGCGACTTCGTCACCGTCGCGCTTCCCAACGGGGTTGAGTTCTACGAGACCACCTTCGCGCTGTGGAAGCTCGGCGCCATCCCCAACATCATCGCCGCCAAACTCGCGCGCCCGGAAATGGAGGCCATCGTCGAGATTGTGCGCCCCAAATTATGCGTCGGCGCGATCGATATCGCAGGTCTTCGCACACTCCCCGGCGAGACTGGCGAGCTACAACACTATTCAATTGAGCCGCTGCCGGAGATTGTGTCACCGCATTGGAAAGCAATGACGAGCGGGGGCTCGACCGGCCGACCGAAGGTTATCGTGGACGCGATGCCGGGGCGCTGGAATCCGGATGAGGGATTTCTACTTCAGCGGCCCGGCGATGTTATCCTCAATCCCGGCCCGCTTTATCACAACGCGCCGTTCCACTGCATCAATATGGGCATGTTCGTTGGCGCGAGCATCGTCGAGATGGGCAAGTTCGACGCGTTGCGGGCGCTTCAACTGATTAAAGCGCACAACGTCAATTGGGTGACCATGGTGCCAACGATGATGCATCGCATCTGGCAATTGGGACCGGACGTCCTTTCACGGTTCGACCTGCCCAGTTTGCGGATGATGCTGCATATGGCGGCGCCGTGTGCGCCATGGCTGAAGCAAGCCTGGATCGACTGGCTCGGCGGCGAACGCGTCTGGGAATATTACGGCACGACCGAAGGTATCGGCTCGACGATGATCTCGGGCGCGGACTGGCTCGCTCATCGTGGCTCTGTCGGGTGCGTTCGCGAAGGCTACCAGATGAAAATTCTGGACGATGAGGGCCGCGAGCTACCGGTTGGCGAGATTGGCGAAATCTATTTTCGTCCGCACGGCGGGGCAGGATCGACCTATCGCTATCTCGGCAGCGAAGCCAAGCGTTTTGGCGATTGGGAAACGCCAGGCGATCTCGGCAGCGTCGATGCCGAAGGCTACCTTTATCTCGCCGACCGCCGCAACGACCTCATCATTTCAGGCGGCGCCAATATCTATCCAGCCGAAGTGGAAGCGGCGATCGAAGCGCATCCAGCTGTTCGAGGCAGCGCGGTCATCGGTCTCCCGGACGAAGAATGGGGCGCGCGTGTGCATGCGATCGTGCAACTCGTGGAGGGAGCCGAACTCGGCCAAGGAGAGCTTATTGGCTTTGTCGCCGAGCGCCTTGCGCGCTTCAAACTGCCAAGAAGCGTCGAATTCACCGCAGAGCCGATGCGTGATGAGGCGGGAAAAGTGCGTCGCGCCGCGCTTCGCGCTGCGCGGGTCTAAGCGCGCGTCACCCCGATTTCGCTTTCGCCTTCTTTTTGGGCTTCGCTTTCGAGGGCTTCAACTTCTGGCGCGGGCTCGTTTTCTGGGCGCGGTAAAGCGCTTCGAAGCCGCCCACCATGAAGGTCACGAACCGCTCGCGCACAGCCTCAAAGTCATCTGACTTGCACAATCCATCCGACAGCCGGTCGATGCGGCCGGTGCGCGAGAGTATCAGCGTGTAGGCGCCAGAGGTGAACTGAAAGCTCCAGAATAGATCTTCCGGCTGCGCGTCGGGCAAGGCGCGCTGCAAAAGACCAATGAGGCGCAAGACCAGCGGATCGAAGAACGTGTCCATCTTCTCGGCGCCGTAGCCGGGTGCATTATTTACCTGCGCGAAGATGCGGCCGAAGCTGCGCCAACCTTCGTCGCCGTTGATGTAGACGTCGAAGGCGCCGTCATAATAAGCGCGCAGCGCGCCTTCCACCGTCGGATGTTTGCCGGCTTGCGCCTCATAAGCGTCGAGGCCGGCGGTGCGCACGGTGACGGCATATTGCACGCGCCGTTCAAAAACGGCGTCAAACAGCGCCTGTTTGCCATCGTAATAATAATGGATGAGCGCGGCATGGATGCCCATCTTGTCGGCGACATCCTTGATGGTAACGCCGTAATAGCCGTGCAGCGAGAAGAGTTCTTCCGCGGTGTCGAGGATAAGCTTGACGGAGGTGGCGCGCTGCTCAGCGCGCGTCCGGCGCCCCTCGCGTTTTTGCGCTGCTGCCATTGCCGCCAGGCCTTCCGATGCTCGTTGGAGCGCCGCGCCCCCGATGAGTCCGAGGACGATGGGGCGGGCCTCTCGCCTGGTCAAGGATACGCACCGTTTGGTTTAGCCGCGAATGAAGGAACTTGACGAACTAAACTAATTTAGTAGTAAATAAATGAAATGCGCCGCCGGGCTTTGAGGGTCGTCGGACGCTGGAGCGGGAAAAACCGCCGTTTGGGGAGGAAGTCATGGCACGATCTTGGAAAGCCACGCGGCACATTGCGCTATCTGGCACGTCGCTTTTCGCTGCGGTGTTTCTCGCCGCAGGACCGGCGCTGGCGCAGTCCCCGGGAGCGGACAATCCCGCCGATGCGGCCGTCGAAGAGGATGAGATCGTTGTTACCGGCACCAGCATCCGCGGCGTTCCACCCACAGGTTCGAATCTGATCAGCGTCACCCGCGCCGACATTGAAACGCATGGCGGCGCCAACACGCCGGATTTGACCGCCAGCGTCCCGCAACTCAACAGCTTCAACACCGCGCCGCAGACAGAGCGGGGCGGTCTTGGCTCGTTCGCGCCAGCGCTTCGCGGTTTGCCAGCAAGCGCGACGCTGCCGCTCATGAATGGTCATCGCCTGGTCGGCGCCGCAGTCCAGGACACCAATCCTGATTTTCCGCTGATCCCAAATCTTGCGATCGAACGTATCGAGGTCGTCGCCGACGGCGCCTCGGCGATCTATGGGTCAGACGCGGTCGCGGGCGTAGTGAACTTCATCACCAGGCGCCATGTCGACGGCCTCGAAGTGTCTTCGAGCTACGGCGTCGGCGATGAATATTACGCTGGCCACATCGGCGCGATCGCCGGTCACGATTGGGGCAGCGGATCCATTCTCGCAGCCTACCAATATACCGAAAATGACAACATCTTGGGCGGCGACCGTGACTATCGCGTTCAAGATTTCAGACCCTATGGCGGAGTCGACTCGCGTTCGACAACCTGTCCGGCCCCGAACGTCCTGCCTGACATTTATGGCTATGCGGCTTATGGCGCGTCGCCTGGATTTGCTTTCAACACCCGCAATCGCTGCGATAGCGGCGCGGTGACCGATCTCGTCCCGAGTTCGCGCGTGCATGCGCTCTTTCTCTCGGCGCGCCAGGACCTGACCGATAACGCAACGCTCTGGGCGGAAATTCTCTACTCTGATCGCCAGGATGAAAATCAAGTCGCGCCGCCCGGGCAGACGGTGTTTCTCTTCAACACCAATCCGTTTTTTCAAGGACCGCCTGGCGCGACGAATGCCTTCGTCGAGTTTCGGCCCGACAATCTGATTGGCGCCGATCACTTTACCAACACCAACGAAAAGCAAGTTGGCAATTCCTCGTTCGGTCTCGATCTGGAATTGCCGCGCGACCTCAATCTCACGGTCTACGCCACGCTCGACTGGGCGCACAACGCAACCTTTGTGCCTCAGATCAATGGCGCCGCCCTGAGCGCGGCGGCGGCGGGCACCACGCCGTCGACAGCGCTCGATCCATTTGGAACCGGCACCGCGCCCAATGTCGTCGCCGCCATTTTGGATTCAGCCAGTGATGTGACCGAAGACCAGGAGGTCAATCTCGGCGCCGTGCGCCTGGACGGACCGCTTCTCAACATGCCGGGCGGGCCGCTGCGCTTTGCGCTTGGCGGCGAGCTGCGCAGCGAATCGTTCGAGCAGGGCGGTTTTGTCGGCACGACTCCCGTTCCTGAACAATTGGAGCGCAATATCACCTCGCTCTATGGCGAGCTTTTCATTCCGATCTTCGGCGAGGGCAATGAGGCGCCCGGCTTTCACAGCCTCGCTCTGTCGCTGTCCGGCAGATATGATCATTACAGCGACTTTGGGTCGACGACCAATCCGAAGCTGGGCATCCATTGGTCGCCGGTTGAGGGCCTCGCTCTGCGTGGTTCATACGGCACCTCGTTTCGAGCGCCGGGCTTGCGCCAGGTCGGCGCCACAGTCGGCTCGTACTATCTGAGCGCCGCTCAAGCCGCTTCCTTCGCCAACGATCCCACCCGCGGTGTGGCGCAGGTCAACACCATCTACTTGCTCGGCGGCAATGAGAACCTGCAACCGGAAGAGGCCGAGACCTATTCCCTTGGCATCGATTTCAATCCGACGTCTCTGCCAGATCTTCGAGCAAGCCTGACCTATTACAGCATCGAATATACAGACGTGATTGGCACGCCGAGCGTACCGTTCGTCTTTACGGACCCCACGTTCGCGTCGCTGGTCTACCGCAATCCAACTCTGACGGAGCTCAATAATCTTCTGTCGGTTGCAGTGCCCGTGACGTTGCCGGCGCCATTGCCGGTCATTGGAAACGTGCTCGACCTGCGGCTCAACAATTTCGGCATACGCGAGACGGATGGGCTCGATTTTGATATCAATTATCGCTGGGATACGGACTTTGGCGCGGTCTTTGCCGATCTCGCCGGCAATTACATTCTCAATTATGACACGCAGTTCTCGCCCGGAACGCCGGTGTCAAACGCGCTCGATCTTGGTGTATCGCAGTGGACCGCGAGAGCTACGCTCGGCGTTGACCTCGGCTCGATCTCGCTTGCGAGCTTTGTGAACTACCGGGACGGCATCACGAACAATTTCACAACGCCGACGGGTGTCAGTCGCTACGAAGCCGACCCGTACATGACCGTTGATCTACGCGTGGCCTGGACCTTGCCTGAGAATAGCTGGACTGAGGGCACTGTGCTCGCTCTGCAGATAAATGATGTATTCGACGAGGAGCCTCCCTTCTTTCCCGGGACCGATGGTATTGCCGGCGCCTACAATCCGATTGGACGTTTCATAGCGCTCAATTTGCGCACCAGCTTCTGAAGTAGACCAACGGCGAAAGCGTCACGCTTATGACCAAAGACTCTTTTCGCCACCACCGCGCCTTTGATCCAGCGAAGCTCGCCGCGATACGGCCTCAGCTTGAGGCCTTCATCGATCGCGGCGAGCTCAGCGGTATCGTCACGCTTACTGCGCAACGCGGTGAGATCGTTCAGTCAGACGCCATTGGCTGGAGCGACATCGAAAACAAGACGCCGATGCAGGCAGACACGCTCTTTCGCATCGCCTCGATGACTAAGCCGATCACGTCGGCTGCCGCTCTGATGCTGATCGAGGAGGGGAAGCTCGCGCTGGAGGATCCAATCGCCAATTGGATACCAGAGCTTGCCGATATGCGCGTGCTGCGAAATGCGACAGGGGCGCTTCACGATACAGCGCCGGCGCGCCGCGCCATCACTGTCGAGGATCTGCTCACGCATCGCTCCGGCATCGCCTACGCGCCGTTTTCAGAGGGGCCGTTGCAACACGCTTACGAAAGCGCGCTGGGCGATCCTGGCATGAATCGCATGAGTGTCGATGCATGGTTGGCTGCGCTGGGCGCTTTGCCGCTGGCGTATCAGCCGGGCGAGCGTTTCCATTACGGGCACTCAACTGACGTGCTTGGATTCCTGATCGGACGTGTCGAAGGCAAACCATTTCGGGAAGTTCTCCAAGAGCGGATCTTTGCGCCGCTTGGTATGCGCGATACGGATTTTTGGCTGCCGACGGAAAAGCGCCATCGGTTAGCGAGCCTCTACGCGTACCAAGAGACATCGGGTCAACTCGCGAAAGTCGAAACCGATATGTACGATGAGCCGCCTGCCTACACGCCAGGCGGCGGCGGGCTCATCTCCTCGGCAGGTGATTATCATCGCTTTGCCCGCATGCTTCTGGAGGGCGGCGCGGTAGACGGCGTGCGCTTGCTGCGCCCGGAGACGGTTCAGCTGATGCAGACGAACCGCTTGAGTGAGGCGCAGCGGAAAATTCCGTTCGCGGGCATGCCGCTCTGGCAAAAGTCCGGCTTTGGATTGGGGCTCTCTATCGCCGAAGATCTCGTCGACAATCCATACGCCTGCGGCGAGGTGGGCTCGATAACTTGGCCCGGGATATTCGGCACGTGGTGGCAGGCCGATCCCGCGAACGATCTCATCATGATCTACCTCATTCAGCACCAGGTGCCGGTGTCTGCCAATTCTGGCTCGACCATCGCGACCGGGCGCGGCGCCGCCGGACGTCGCGCGCTTCCGATCTACCAGCGCGGCATCTATTCTGCACTTTCGGCTGCATCCTCGCCGCCGCGACAGGCGCAAGCAAATTGAATGCGGCGCCTTTCAACGCAGCGCACGATGAAGCCGCCGCAAAGGCGGCGCGCAGCGCGCCGCTGACGCGTCGCTTCAAAGCGGCATACGGCTCGGGCGCGATGGCCGACGGCATCGTCGCCGCCGGATTTGGGTTTTTTCTCCTGTTTTACCTGACGGCGGTCTGCGGCATGTCGGGGACGATGGCCGGCATGGCCAAGCTGATCGCCTTGTTGATTGACGCCGTCGCCGACCCTGCAATCGGCTTGGCCAGCGATCGGCTGCAGTCGCGACAGGGGCGGCGACTGCCTTTTATGATTTGGAGTCTCGTGCCGTTCGCCGGCGCCTTCGGACTCTTGTTTACGCTTCCCGCGCAATTGACGGGCGCGCCCCAGTTTATCGTGGCGACGATCTGCCTTGTGGTTCTGCGTCTTTCGCTTTCGTGTTTTGTGTTGCCCTTCACCGCTGTCGGCGCCGAGGTCAGCGACGATTATCGAGAGCGGGCGAGCATCGTCTCGTTCCGGCTGTCTTTTCAAAGCGTGGGTATTCTATTCGGCGTCGTGATTGGCCTTGGGCTTTTCATGTCCGGGGCAAACGGTATGCTCGATCGCAACAATTACGTGCCTTATGCGTGGGTGTCGGCGGCGGCGATGCTGGTTTCAGGTGCGATCGCCATTCGGGCGGTGCAGGGCGTGCTGCCGCGGCTGCACGGGCCGGAAAAAGCGCAGGCGCAGTTTCTCGGCAGCTTCGTCAAAGAGATGGTCGAGCTCTCACGCAACAGATCGTTTCTCCTGCTGTTTGGAACGGTGCTGACCTATTTTCTCGCCTACTCGGCAAGCGTGTCTTTAGCTCTGCATGCCAGTCGCTATTTTTGGCATTTGGATACGGGTGCAATCCAGCTGATCTTGCTCAGCGGCACGCTGGGGCCACTGGCCGGCGGGCCGATCAGCGCTTTCGCATTGCGCCACATTGAAAAGCGAACGCTGTCGATCGGCGCCTTCCTCGCCATCGCGCTGCTCATGATGTGGCCACCCTTGCTTCAGCTCTACACGCCAATCTCACTGACCCCGTCGGCTGCGGCGTTCGTGTTGTTCATCAACGGCCTGCTTGTAGGCACCGCGATCATGATCGGCGGTGTGGGGTTTCAATCCATGCTCGCCGATACGGCGGACGAACATGAGCATCTGTTCGGCGTTCGTCGCGAGGGGCTTTTTTTCTCCGGCTTGACGCTCGCTTACAAGGCGGCGTCAGGTTTGGGCGGGCTGATTGCTGGGATCGCGCTCGACCTTATCCGTTTTCCGACCGATCTGGCGTCGAGACCCGATGTTGTGATTGGCACCGACGTGCTGGAAAAGCTCGCGCTCATATCCGGGCCTTTGCCGGCGCTGTTCGCCCTGGTCTCGCCGCTGTTTTTGTTCGGCTATCACCTGACTCGAAAGCGTCACGCCCAAATCATAGCCGACCTTGCTGAACGCAATGCGATCAAAAGTGGCGCGGGCGCGTGAGTTGGGCATGATTGCGAGACAAAACGCAGGAAGAGTCGGATGGACGTTTGCGGCCAAGGGCAAGGGGTAGTCGTGAGACGCCTTATTCAAGCACTCTTTGCGGTTTTGGCGATCATGCTCGCTGCGCCCGCCATCGCCGAAGAGGCGCCCGTGGCCAACGCCGCCGCAGGACGGGTCCAGGGCGTTGCGGTGGGCGACGTGCATGTATTCCGCGGCGTTCCGTACGCGCGCGCGCCGATCGACGAATTGCGTTGGCGCCCGCCCGTTCGGTTGCCGCTCTGGCGCGGGGTCCGGGACGCAACCCAGTATGGCGCAGCTTGCATGCAACCAGCGTCGCGGTTCTTTGACTACGCCGCAATGAGCGAGGATTGCCTCTTCCTCAACATTTGGGCTCCGGCCAACGCCCGCAACGCGCCGGTACTGGTTTGGATTCATGGCGGGTCGTTGATCAACGGATCGGGCGGCGACGCGATCTTCGACGGGTCGCGCTTTGCAGAGCGCGGCGTCATTGTCGTCTCAATCAATTATCGATTGGGTGCGCTAGGTTGGCTTGCCCATCCAGAGCTCAGCGCCGAGTCGGCCGCCAATGTCTCCGGCAATTATGGTCTCTTGGATCAGATCGAAGCCTTGCGTTGGGTCCGCCGCAACATCAGCGCGTTTGGCGGCGATCGCCGGAACGTCACCATCGCCGGAGAATCCGCCGGCGCATTGAGTGTCATGTATTTGATGGCCGCTCCCGATGCCCGCGGCCTCTTTCACCGGGCGATTGCGCAGAGCGCCTACATGATCACAATGCCCGAGCTGCGGACCGCACCTTACGCCGATTGGCCGGCAGCCGAAGCTTTTGGCCTACACGTCGCAGCTCATCTGGGCGCTGCCGATCTCACGCAATTGCGGGCGATGAGCGCGGACGCAATTGTCCAAGGCATTGCGGGCAGCGGCTATTTCCCGCTCGGTGTGATCGATGGGCGAACGCTGCCGCGGCAGCTCGTCGACACCTTCGATCGTGGCGAGCAGGCGCGCGTACCTTTGCTTGCAGGTTTCAACGAAGGCGAGATTCGCTCGCTTCGGTTTTTGTTACCGCCGCCGCCAGCTGACGCCGCTTCCTATGAAAGCGAGATCCGCAGTCGGTACGGCGATTTGGCCGAGACCTTTCTCGCTCGCTATCCGGCTGATGACATTCCCGAGAGCATGTTGGCGACGACACGCGACGCCATGTACGGCTGGACCGCTGAACGACTAGCGGCAAAGCAGTCCGAACTTGGCGTCCCTTCATTCCTTTATTTTTTCGACCACGGTTACCCCGCAGCGGATGAGGGCGGTTTTCGCGCGTTCCACGCTGCGGAGATTCCGTTCGTCTTCGGCACGATTGCAGAGACGCCGGCTTATTGGCCAGCCATCCCACAAACAGCGCAGGAACGGCGCCTGTCGGACGCGATGCTGAGCTATTGGGCGAGCTTCGCGCGCGATGGGGCGCCACGCGCCGCGGGCGAGGCGCACTGGCGCCCATACGCCGCCGGCCGTTCATACATGGCCTTCGAGGATGAAGCGCTTATGCGCGCCGCCCCGCCGAACGGCTATGACCTTCACGAAGCCGTAGTTTGCCGCCGCCGTGCGGCTCGGATTACCTGGAACTGGAATGTTGGCGTGATCGCGCCGATCCTGCCGGACGCAGCGCCGGGCTGTCCTGGGTGACCGTTAGACTTACGTCACAGCGCGGCCGCGCGATCAGCGATCGCAATCCTGGCGGCAAAAGCTTCGCGAACCGCCAGCGCTTTTTGTGCCGTGCCCGCGCGCAGGTGCGCATCTTCCATTCACACCGCGAAGCCTCCGCCCGTTTGCCGCTTACTCTGCAAAAAAGGTCGTGGCTTAAGCCGGCGCCTTGCGAGATTTTGCCAAACGCGAAATCGTCATCATTAGTGAAGACCGCGATCGTCCCACTTTGTCCGGGCGTCATAATGTTGCGCACCTGGATCCCGCCCAACGCGCCGACGCGGCGCATTCAATGCTCAAGCCATTCATGTTCAAGCAAGCGCAGGCGCGTGGTGATGCTCATCAAGAAGGCTGTGGACCAGGCGATGAGCACGAGCCCGTTTACAGCTTCGATCGCGCCGAGCACCCGCCAGTTGACGCTGAGCGTAAGGTCGCCAAGACCGAGCGTCGAAAAGCTAACGGTTGAAAAATAAAGCGCCTGCTCAAAGGTCGCGAACTCGCCGAGAAGGCGGTAAGCCACTGCATATAGCCAGACCTGAATGGTATGCAGGGCGAAGATCCCGAAAACGACCAGCAGGATCATGCCGGCTTGTCGCCAGGCGGCCTCGTGCGGTCTAAGCCGGTTGTGTGCGCCGCTCATTAGGCGCGTGAGCACGAGCAGCCCGAAAAAGTGCACGAGGGTTGTCGCCGCGACCATGAAAGTGGCCGCTCCGAGATTGAGGGCGAGTTGTGACAGGGGCGAGTGCATGGCGCCCCGACCCTGACCTGCGCTGACACACCCGATGTTGAGCACGCTCAATTGCCGAGCACGCCTCGCGATTGCGTACGCCGATGGTTGTGATTGGCGAAACTCGATACTGGATTTGCGCGGCCTCTGGCAGGCCCCCACGCGCAGAGGGGGAAAGCGTGGGCGCTCTGGAAAGCATAGTAGCGGGCGCAGCGACTAATCTCGTCGCGCCGGCGGTCTTGTTTTTCGCCCTTGGCGCTATTGCCGGTTGGCTGAAATCCGATCTCACCATTCCCGAGCAGGCGGCGAAGACGCTGGCGCTCTATCTGATGCTGTGCATCGGCTTCAAAGGCGGGGTAGAGGCGCGCGCCAGCGGCCTCACCGCAGAACTCGTTTCGGCTGGCGGATTTGGTCTCGTGTTGAGTTTTGCCGCGCCTTTCGCCGCCTATGCGGCGCTGCGCGGCTTTGGCGGGCTCGATCGGGTGACGGCGGCGGCGACGGCCGCGCACTATGGCAGCGTTTCGGTCGTCACCTTCGCCGCGGGTTCGGAATATTTGCGGGCGATTGGCATTGAGTTCGGCGGTTACATGGCGGCCGTGCTCGCGCTGATGGAAACGCCGGCCATCCTGGCGGCGCTGCTGATCGCTGGCGCCCCCGGAAGCAAGCCTGACAGCGCGCAGAGCGCGCGTTTTAAGTCCACGCTTTGGCGCGAAGTGTTCTTGAACGGCGCGGCCGTTGTTCTCATTGGCAGCTTTGTTATCGGGGTAATGAGCGGCGAGCGCGGCATGGCGCGGCTCGATCTCTTCGTCAATGCGCTCTTTCAAGGCGCGCTCTGCTTGTTTTTGCTCGACATGGGATTGGTGGCGTCGCGAAGGCTCGCTGAAGCACCTAAACTCAATGTGCGCCTCATCGCCTTTGCGATTAGTTGGCCCTTGCTCAGTGCGGGCGTGGCGCTTCTAGGCGCGCAAGCGCTGCATCTCTCGCTCGGCGATGCAAGCCTGCTTGCGGTGTTGTCGGCGTCTGCGTCTTATATTGCAGCGCCAGCGGCAATGCGGATTGCGCTACCCAAAGCTGATGCTGGCGTTTATCTCTCGCTCTCGCTCGGCATTACGTTTCCGTTCAATCTTCTTGTCGGCATTCCGCTCTACCATGCGGCCGCACGCCTGCTTTACGGATAAGACGTCATGAAGTTTGCGACCCGCACCAAACTTGAGATCTTCGTCGAGGCCCATGCCGTCGATGAGATCGAGCGCATGCTGAGAGACGTGGGGTTCAAAGGCTGCAGCGTGTTTGCCGGCGTCGAAGGGGCGGGCAGCCACGGCGCTTGGCGCCAGACTGGTGTGGAGGAGGCTGGGATGCGTTTGGTCGTCACCATCGGCGCGGAGGAGGCGGCAGAGGCGGCGCTTCACTGGCTGGAAAACTATTTCGCCGCCTATCCGGGCGTGGTGGCGATGAGCGAAGTTAAAGTCTTGCGCGCTGAGCGGTTCTGAGCCCGCTGGGCCGTGTCAGGTTAATGCAGCCGACCGGCAAGCAGGCCGACGAGGATGAGATTCAAACAAGCGATCGCGCATATCAGCGCCGCAAAGATTTCAGCAGACACCAACGCCCCCAGACTGTTATTCGCCGCGCGCGTTGGGCGCGAAAATTCAATCAAAGATGTCGAAGAGGTCGAACCCGCGTTTGCGCCGATGGCGACCATTGGCGCTCGCGCGCTCATGGTCGCCGCGCTCGCCATTTTCGCCTTGTTCTCCGTGCTCGCGATATCTGTCATGCGCCGGCGGGCGTTGAACATAAGCCGGCGCGGGAGCGGGTGTCGCAGGCTCGCTGTCGCGGCCGCTCTGGATGATTTTTTCAAGCTCGCCGCGGTCGAGCCAGACGCCCCGGCAGGTTGGGCACATGTCAAACTCGACATCGGCGCGATTCAAGGCCTGCATGTTGGATTGGCAATTGGGGCAGATGAGCAGCGGCATATGGCAGACTCCAGAAAGGTCGCGCCTCCGGTCCGGGGAAACCGGAGGCGCGCGTGAGGTTAGCGCCGCGTATGCGGCAGGGTATCGCGCAAGTGGGCGGCGAGTTTGTCCTTGAGCCTGAGCTTCAGCTGCTTCAGTCGCTTGGCGCGGATGAAGTCAGGCTGCGGGCGTTTTAACTCCGCATCGAGGTCGGCCTCGATGGCGGCGTGGCGCCGCGCGAGGCTCGCTGGGTGGGCGCCGGCGATCATGCCCGATGCCCACGTTCAGTGCGTGCGGGGCGCATGTGGTCCTGCGCGTCATCCTCTTCGTCGGCCAAGCGCTTCTTGCCGCGCCGCTTCTTTACTTCGACGCGAAAAGCGACCTCCTGGTCGGGACGCTTCTTTGCGCGAAGCGTTGCATGCATGGCGCCGATTGCGTTGATCATGGTGCTCCTCAGTGTCCACTCCGGCGGCGTGATTGTCCGCTTCGGAGCGATGCGGGCCGACATCGCAGCACATGCCGCCAGAGGGGCCCGGCCCGCCTTCATAATGTGCAGAGACGTGCGCAAGCGAACAAGGCGCGCGGCGATGAGTTTGAGCAATGATTGCGATGGCCGTGCGCAACGCAGGCAACACGCGTGTGCGCGCGGCCAAGCGTGAGAAGGCGGCGATGCGTTGGGCGCGCCGCCGCTCTCCGACCTTGGTTCACGTACCGGTTAGCGGCTCACGGCCGCCGGGTCCGATAGAGCGAGTAAAGCATCGCGCCGCCGATGAGGCCGATCGTCATCATCAGCGCCCAGTGCGGCTCAAGATAAGGAACCCAGCCCAATTCTTTTGAGAGCCCGAAATTCCAGATGATCTTCACGCCGATGAGCACGAGGACGAGCGAAAGCCCGTATTTCAGATACTTGAACCGCTCAACCGCGGCGGCGAGCATGAAATACATCGAACGCAGGCCTAAAATTGCAAAGATGTTGGACGTGTAGACGATGAAGGGATCGCGGGTGACGGCGAAAATGGCGGGGACCGAATCGACCGCAAAGACGATGTCAGCCGCTTCCACCATGATGAGCGCCAGAAAGAGCGGCGTGGCATAAAGCACAAGCTTGCCCGTTGCCGGGTCTGGGCGTTTGACAAAGAAATTGTGGTTGTCGATCTGATCGGTGACGCGCATGCGGCGGCGCACGAAGGCGAGGAGCTTGTTGTCCTCAAGCTTCATCTCCTGACCGTGTCCGGAAAGCATCTTCCAGCCGGTCCAGATCAGGAAGGCGGCGAAGATGTAAAGCACCCAGGTCCATGAGTTCACGACCGTGGCGCCCAGCGAGATGAACACGGCGCGGAAAAAGATCGCGCCGATAATGCCCCAGAATAGCACCCGGTGCTGATATTCGCGCGGGACCGCGAAATAGGTGAAGATGAGCGAGATGACGAAGATGTTGTCGAAGGCGAGCGCGGTCTCCAGCAGATAACCGGTGAAATATTGGATCATGGCTTGCTGGTTCAGATTGTCCGGCGAGCTGTAATAGCGCGGATCGGGTTCGTAGACGAAGCCGACATAGAGACCGAACAATACCGCAAGCGATGCAAAGCTTGCCCACATGAGCGCGCTTTTCGTGGGCGAGACGACGGCGTCCTTGCGGTTCAAGAGCCCAAGGTCGAGCCACAACAAAAAGCCGATGAAGGTGAGGAAGCTGAGCCAAAGCCAAATTGGCTGGCCGGCGTAACTTGCGAAAAGGACGTCCATGAGCGCGCTTTCAATGGTGAGCGCCGTCGAGGCGGACGCATCATCTGCGTTCGCCGCGCCGGCCTCTGGAGGTTTGGGAATTATTCTTCGCGCTGGCCGAAGAGTGAGAGCAGCAGCTGGAAGAGATTGATAAAATTGAGATAGAGGCTAAGCGCGCCCCAAACCTGCGCTTTGGCGGCGCCGTCGCCGGCGACGCCATCGAGATACTCGGTCTTCAGGCGTTGCGTATCGAAGGCGGTGAGGCCGGCGAACACCAAGACGCCGATGACCGACGCTACGAAGTGGAGCATGCTGGATTGCACGAACATGTTCACGACAAAGGCGATGACGACGCCAATAAGGCCCATCATCAAGAATGTGCTGAGGCCCGAGAGCGAACGCCTCGTCGTGTAACCAAGGAGGCTGAGCGCCCCAAACGCTGTCGCGGTCACTAGAAAGATCTGTGCGATGGATTGGCCGGTATAGGCGCCGAACAGCACCGCGAGGCTAACGCCTTGCAGCGCCGCGACGCTCCAGTAGAGGCCGTGTGTGGCTGCGACCGAGAGTCTCTGCGCGGTGAACGAGGCAATGAGCAGGAGGCCGAGCGGCGCCAGCATTGCGGCCCAACCCAAGGCGGTGAATTGGCCGGGCGCGGTGAAGAAGAGTGCGCTCGCGCCGCTCTGGATCAGAAAGAACGCAACCGCGCCGCTGGAGCCAAGTCCCGCGAACATGTAATTGTAAATGCCAAGCATGTGCTGGCGCAAACCGACGTCGTAATCGGCTTCGATCGCACCGGCCCGCGATCGGGCCGCGCGTTCGTTTTGGAGGTCGTCAAAGGCCATCTCATCCGTCCTTGTGGATTCAAGGTTGGGATCGTGGACGGAGGGCCATCACCCGCTTCGGGGAGATGGGGGGCAGGAAACGCGAGTTGATGACGCGCTCCGACCACGATCCTCCAGTCCGACATCGCGGCGTCAAACGCCGCCAGAGGGGCCCGGCCTGGCGCTCATGAAATACGTTAGGTGCGGCGATCGCCCAAGAGTGGGCGTCATTGAACTTTGCGATGATAGCAATCGAGCCCGGACATCAGTGCGCGTCGCGCTCACGATCGAGTGACGCAAGAATGAAGTTCGCAAGCCGCTCTGCGGGCACGGACAATGTCTTTGCTCCGCGAACCAGAGTGATTTCGGCATCGGCGAGCGGGGGAAAGCCGTGCTCTGGGCCAAAATGCACAAGGTCCTTCGGCGTCATTTCCGTCGGCAGCGCTGTTACACCGAGGCCTGCGCGCAGCGCTGCGTGCTGTCCCGCTAACGAGGGGCTTGTATAGGCCACACGCCATTTTCGCCCCGCCAGATCGAGCGCGCTGGTGGCGCGCTTGCGATAGACGCACGGGGAAGGCGCAACGATGAGGGGAATGGGCGCATCGGGAGCGAACACGTCTTCGCCTGCGCCCACCCACACCAGGCGTTCTCGCCAAACTGGCTGACCTGCAACGACGCTTGCCGGTTCTCGCTTAATCAAAGCGAGGTCAAGTTCTCCCTGGCTCATCTTGTCCATGAGATTGAGCGTGAGATCGCAGGTGACCGAGAGACTGACATGAGGATAGGCACGCGCGTAATCGCCCAAGATGCCTGGCAAATGGGTGGTGGCGAAGTCCTCAGGCGCGCCAAACCGCACCTCGCCTTCGAGACTATGCTCGAACACTTCCCCGACGATCTCGTCATTCAACCGCAGCAGCCGGCGGGCTTGGGCGATCAAGGCCTCGCCCTGAGCGGTCAAAGCGACATTGCGGGGATCGCGACTGAAGAGCTCGCTATTCAGCTGCTCCTCAAGCCGCTTGATCTGAAGACTGATGGTCGATTGCGTACGGCCAAGCCGGGCCCCGGCGCGGGTGAAATTCTTGGCCTCGGCAACGGCCACGAAGGCGCGCACCAGATCGAGGTCAAGATTAACGAGGCGCGGTTTTTGGGTCGGCACGGGCGATCCTCTTTGATGTGTAATCCACGATCAATCGCGATCCGACATCGCAGCGTCGATGGAGACGCTGCCAGAGGGGCCCGGTTCGCTGCCGACAGAGCTAAGCGCAGCGCCCGCCAACGCAAAGAGGCGGACGCGAAAATTTCTTTGGCGGCGCACGGCGCACCCTCTGTCTTGGTTTGGCTTTTTTGCCCATTGCCCCAGAGCGGGCATTTCGCCGCGTCGCATCGGCCGCTCTTGAAAGCCGTAGCACGCGCTCCACCTCAACGACGTTTGCGCGCGCTCGAGGCCAGAGGGTCACGCAGAGGAGGAGAGGGTATTGGCTATGATGCGCTTATCCCGTCGCAATCTGCTCGGGCTATTGAGCGGCGGCGCAATAGTCGCCGCCTGCAGTGAGAACGCTGCGACTGGGCGCAGGCAATTTGTCCTCGTTTCGGAAGAGGATCTGGCGGCGCTCGGTGAAGAAGCATGGCGCGATGCGCTGTCGCAATTGCCGCGCGTGGAGAACCGCCGGATGGAAGAGCGGCTAGCCAGAATTGGCGAGCGCGTCGTTGCGGCGTCGGATGTCCAGGTCGCATCCTGGCAGTTCGCCGTTTTCGACAATCCTGCGATCAATGCCTTCGTGTTGCCGGGCGGCAAGGTCGGCTTTTGTCGCGGGCTGATGGAAGCGGCGGCGTCCGACGATGAGATCGCGGCTGTCGTCGGTCACGAAGTCGCGCATGTCGCCGCGCGCCACGCGGCCGAGCGCCTCAGTCAGCAATTGGCTTTGCAGGTGGGCGTCTCTTTGGCTTCGGCGGCGCTGTCGGAAGAATACGGCCAAAACGCCGACATCATCGCCGGCGCGCTTGGCGCTGGGGCGCTCTACGGCGTCATCCTGCCGTATTCGCGCATGCAAGAGTTCGAGGCCGATAGGCTTGGTGTCGATTTGATGCGCCGGGCTGAATTCGATCCGGCTGGCGCGCTTTCATTTTGGCGGCGCATGGCGAGCGGTGGCGAGGACGCCATTGAATGGATGTCGACCCACCTGGCCGATCAAACCAGATTGGAGGCTCTGCAGACATTGATCGCTGATCGCGGGTGAGCGCATCTATCGAGGAGAGTTAGCTCATGCGGACGCCGTGCCGAAAACGTTCCGTGACGCGGGAACAAAAACTGTTTGACGGCTGCGCCAAGCGCCTCTCGTTGCTGTGATCCACCAGACCAACGCCTGCGTACCGAATCTCGTAAGTCGTGATTTAGGCGACTCTCGCTTCCATCCGAGCAGCAACTGCGATGAGGATAACGCCATGAAACGCGCCGCCGCCATTTTCTTTGCCGCGATGGCGGTGACCGGGACCGCATCTGCTCAGGACGCAAGCGATGATGGTTGGCGCGTCACGCTTGGTGCAGGCGGTCTCTACTCGCCGACATATGACGGCGACGACGATTACCGGCTTTCGCTCCTGCCAAATGTCGAGGTGACGTATAACGACGTCTTTTTTGCATCGGTGCAAAATGGCGTCGGCTATCGCTTCATCAATACGCCGAACTTGCGGGCGGGTCCGATCGGCAGAATTAAATTCTCGCGCAATGAAGACGGCGAGCAGGCGTTTGCGGTCAGCGGCGAGGACACCGACGATC
>JAWXAM010000103.1:0-29043 GCA_034439495.1 Terricaulis sp.
GCCGAGGCGGAGGTCGCGGATGATTTCGATGCGCTCGACGGTGTCGATGTCGGAGTGCATGTAGCGCACGCGCACGCCTTGCTCGTGCATGTATTCGGTGAGGTCTTCGGCCATGCGTTTGGTGAGCACGGTGACGAGGCTGCGATAGCCGCGTTTGGCGACCTCTTTCACTTCGGCGATGACGTCGTCGACCTGGCTGTGGCCGTGCGCTTGCACGGGGCGCACTTCGACCGGCGGATCGATGAGGCCGGTGGGGCGGATGACTTGTTCGGCGAAGACGCCGCCGGTGCGGTCGAGCTCCCACGGGCCGGGCGTGGCCGAGACGTGGATGGTCTCCGGACGCATGCGGTCCCACTCGTCGAATTTGAGCGGTCGGTTATCCATGCACGAGGGCAGGCGGAAGCCGTATTCGCTGAGCGTCGATTTGCGGCTGAAGTCGCCTTTGTACATCGCGCCGATTTGCGGAACGGTGACGTGGCTTTCGTCGGTGAAGACGAGGGCGTTGTCGGGGAGATATTCGAACATGGTCGGCGGCGGCTCGCCGGGGCGGCGGCCGGTGAGATAGCGGCTGTAATTCTCGATGCCGGCGCACGAGCCGGTGGCCAGCATCATCTCCATGTCGAAGTTCACGCGCTGCTCGATGCGCTGGGCTTCGAGGAGTTTGCCCTCCGACTTGAACCAAGCGAGGCGATCGTCGAGCTCGCGTTTGATCTGCTCGACGGCTTGCTGGAGCGTCATCTTCGGCGTGACGTAGTGCGAGTTGGCGTAGACTTTCACCGCCGGCAGCGACGCGCATTTGCGGCCTGTGAGCGGATCGAACTCGTCGATGCTTTCGACTTGGTCGCCGAAGAAGCTGAAGCGCCAGGCGCGGTCTTCCAAGTGGGCGGGGAAGAGTTCGATGGTGTCGCCGCGGACGCGGAACATGCCGCGCGCGAAGGCGGCTTCGTTGCGCTTGTATTGGGTGCCGACGAGGTTGCGGATCAGCTCCTGGCTGCCAAACTCGTCGCCGACCTTCACGGTGAAGGTCATCGACGTATAGGTCTCGACCGAGCCGATACCGTAAATGCATGACACGGAAGCGACGATGATGACGTCGTCGCGTTCGAGGATCGAGCGCGTGGCGGCGTGGCGCATGCGGTCGATCTGCTCGTTGATGTTGGATTCTTTTTCGATGTAGGTGTCCGTGCGCGGCACGTACGCCTCCGGCTGGTAGTAATCGTAGTACGATACGAAATACTCGACCGCGTTTTCGGGAAAGAATTGCTTGAACTCGCCGTAGAGCTGCGCGGCGAGGGTTTTGTTCGGCGCGAGGATCAGCGCCGGGCGCTGCGTTCGCTCGATGACTTGCGCCATCGTGAAGGTTTTGCCGGAGCCGGTGACGCCGAGGAGGACCTGGTCCTGCTCGCGCTTCTCGATGCCGGCGACAAGTTCGGCGATGGCGGTCGGCTGGTCGCCGGCTGGTTCGTAGTCACTGACTAATTTGAAGCGTTTGCCGCCTTCGAGCTTCGCCCACGCCCGCTGCGGGCGGTGCGGCGTCCAGATCGCCTGGGCGGCGGCAAATGTGGCGGGCGCTTCCGAAACGCCGGGCGGGGAGGAACGGGAGCGGGCCATAGGGGACAGAAATAGGAGGCGCGACAGGCTGGCGCCAGCGGCGCGCGATCAGATGCGGCGCCGCTTGAGCGGGCGACGGCGCCACGCGATGAGGCGCCGGAAATAATGTGGTTTTGCCGGCGTTTTACGTGACGAGAGTGTCCCGCAAGGGTGGTTTCCGGTGCGAAATGAATGGGTTGGCCAGCCTGTGACCACGAAGTGACCAACCTGGGGGTGAGGTCGCAGTGCCGCGTAAATGACACACCTGTTTCCGCCCAACATCTGTTCCCCATTTGTTTTGACGCAAACCAGCGATCCGAAATTGACCTTGGTTAAAATGTGTCGTTAGCGTTGCCGCAGCATGGCGGGAGTCGACGCTGAGCTTCGGCTCAGCCGTCCCTGGGGGGACGCAAGACAACTTTCGCAAGGCGAATTCGGGCGATGGTCGCTCGGAAGAGAATGTGGGGCGGCCGCCAAACCCGGCGATGTCCCGGCGCTCTTAGGGGGTTCAACTTATGTCGAATAAAAAGACGCAGAATGGACAGCGTAAGTCTCTGCTGACGGGCGCCTCGGTGCTCGCAGCTGCGGCCGCCGCGCTGACCGGCACGCCGGCGTACGCGCAGGATGCTGAAGATGATAGCGAAGACGCGATTGTTGTTACCGGCACGCGTCTCGCGCGCCAAGATTTCGAAGCCATCAGCCCGGTCACGACGGTCGGTTCTGAGCAGCTCGAACTGACGGCGACTCTGACCACGGACTCGCTCCTGAACGAACTCCCGCAGATCGTTCCGGGCAACACGCGTACGTCGAACAACTCGGGCGGCGAAGACTTCGCCACCGTCGACCTTCGCGGCCTCGGCCCGCAACGTACGCTGGTTCTGATCAACGGCGAACGCGTTCCGGCCTCGTCCACCACGGGCGTTGTCGACTTGAACACGATCCCGGCCTCGCTGATTTCGCGTATCGAAGTCGTCACCGGCGGTGCATCCGCCGTGTACGGTTCGGACGCTATGGCGGGCGTCGTCAACTTCGTGCTGAAGGACGACTATGAAGGCGCCGAAGTCACAGTGACCTATGGCCAAGAACTCGAAACCGGCAACGCCGCCGAATTCGAAATCAACGGCCTCGTCGGCGGCAACTTCGCCAACGGCCGCGGCAACCTGACCGCCTATGCTTCGTACTACGATCGTAACAAGGTTTCGCAATCCGAGTATGACTACTCGCGCGTTTCCGGCGCGATCTGCTATGATCCGGTTGCGGGCGGCGGCTACACCTACTCGCTCTGCGACAGCGTCGCTTCAGCGCTCACGCACGGCGGCTTCGCCGGCGGCGGCGGCTCAGGCACTCCGTCCTGGGGCACGATCAACAACGTGGCCAACGGCCGCGGTCCGGATGGTCTGTGGGGCACAGCTGACGATACGGGTAACCCGTTCGGCGGCGCCGCGACCGGCTTCACCAACGGTCCGGACGGTCTGCCAGGCACGGCGGACGACGTCGCCACCTACGCCAACAACGGCATGGGAACGGTCAATCCCGCCTTCTTCGGCGCCGGCAACACCGACACCAACTGCGACGGCGTCGGCGGTGGCAACGTTCGGTCGGGTAACCTTTCGTTCGACTCGAACGGAAACCTGACGCCGTTGAACGGCTCTGGCTTCTGCAACCTGCCGCTGCGTGACATCGGTCTCCAGGGTTCGTCGCGTTACAACTACGCGCCGGACAACTACCTGATCATCCCGGCCGAGCGCTTCTCGCTCACGACCACTGGTCACTATGACTTCGAGAACGACGTTCGTCTGAACCTGTTGATCAACTACACGAACAGCCGGACGGAAGTTCAGCTCGCGCCGACTCCGGCCACCGGCCTGACGGTTCGTCTGACCGACAACATGCGCAATATGATCCAAGCGGATCACCCGGATCTCTGGGCTGCCCTGATGTCGCGTCCAACGCCGTATGCTCCGTTCACGGCTAACCGCCGCACGAACGAAGTCGGCACGCGTAACGCGTACTACGAGAACAATTCCGTGTTCTTCCTCGCCAGCCTCGAAGGCTCGCTGGGCGAGAATTGGGATTGGAACCTTGCCGCCTCGTACGGCCAGGTGAGCTTCAACAATCGCGCCATCAACTCGGTGAACCGCACGGCCTTCAACCAAGGTCTGTCGGGTTGCCAATCTCTGTCGCCGGGCGTTGATGGCATCCTCGGCACCATCGACGACGTCAGCACGTCGCTCGGAACCGCCGCGTTGCCGAACTGCCAAACGCTGGACATTTTCGGCGAAGGCACGCTCACCGACTCGCAAGCATCGTTCCTGCGCGTCACGACGTTCGAGAACAACACCATCGAAGAAAACCGGGTCACCGGCTACGTTCGTGGCGACCTGTTCGAGCTTCCGGCTGGTCCGATCGCCGCGGTGTTCGGCTTCGAGTATCGTGACTCGTACGCTGGTAAGTTCGTTGACGACCAACAGCGCACTGGCAACATCTACGGCTTCAACGCCATTCAAGACGCCGAAGGCTCGGTTGACGTGTACGAACTGTACACGGAAGTCGCGGTCCCGCTCGTCAGCGAAGCGCCGTTCGCTCACTACCTCGGCATCGAGGCCGGCTATCGCCGTTCGAACTACTCGTCCGTTGGCAACATCGACGCGTACAAGATCGGCGGCGAGTGGGCTCCTGTGGAGTGGCTCCGTTTCCGCGTCATGCAGAACGAAGCGACTCGTGCGCCGAGCGTCATCGAACTGTTCCAATCGGGCGACCAAGGCTTCCCGGCCTATACCGATCCTTGCCGCGACAGCAACAACAACGGTGCGCCGGACGTTGCGGGCGTGACCCAAGCGTTCTGTATTGGTCAAGGCGTCCCGGGCGGCGTTTACCCGGGCTTCGTGGCCAACAACTCGCAGGTCGAAGCGTTCGCGTTCGGTAACCCGAACCTGACGCCGGAAACCGCTGAATCGTTGACCTACGGTGTGGTGTTCACGCCGGATTGGTTCCCGGTTGGCGATCTGCGCGCTTCGGTCGACTACTACAACATCGAGATCACGGACGTGATCGCGGCGTTTGGTGCGCAGTTCTTCATCAACGACTGCTACGTCAACGGCAACTTGGCCTCTTGCGCTAACGTCGTTCGCGACACCGCCACGGGTCAGATCGACTTCGTCAACACGAGCCTTGGCAACCAAGGTTCGCTCACGTCGGAAGGCGTCGACATTCAGCTTGAATGGTCGCTGCCGCTCGGCCCGGGTCAGCTGACGATCAACGAACTGTACTCGATCCTTGAGTCCTATCAGATCAACGGCAACGAGTTCGCGGGTGGTTCGTCCGCCGGCATCGGTGGCGCTCTGCCGGACTACAAGTCGGTGCTCTCGGCCACCTATAGCGTTGGTGACTGGACGTTGTTCGCGCGTTGGACGTACTCGCCTGAGACGTTCAGCTTCAACTTCAACAACACGTTCAATCCGGAAAGCAGCTACATCGACGTTTCGGCGCGTTGGGCTATGACGGACAACTTCACGATCACGGCAAACGTCGACAACCTGCTCGACGATTATCCGCCGCAAACAGCGGACGGCTACTTCGGCCAAGCCAACACGGACGTGCAAAACTACCGTGTTCTGGGCCGTACGCTGGCGATCTCGGGCCGTTATCGGTTCTAGTCGTTACGCGGAAACGCAAAGACTAAAGACTATGGCGGCGGGTCCTCACGGACCCGCCGCTTTCTTTTTAGGGTGAGCACGATGGCGCTTGTTGGCCCCGTCCGCCACGCGGCGGCCTAGTTTGCGCCACGGCGTGATGTAGGGTTGCGCCGCATGAGCGAGCTTCGAGACGGCTATATTACGGGCACGGGGGCGTTCTTGCCGGGCGCGCCGGTCGGCAACGACCAGATGGAAGAGCATCTCGGCCGCGTCGCTGGGCGCGACAGCCTGTTCGGCAAGAAGGCGCTGCGCTGGAATGGCGTCGAGAGCCGGCATTATGCGATGGCGCCGGATGGTTCTGTTTCGCACTCGAACGCGCAGATGTGTGCGCTGGCTGTGGGCGCCGCGTTGGAGCGGGCGGGGCTCGCGCCGCGCGATCTCGGCATGCTGGCGGCGGCGACGACGCAGGGCGATCTGCTGGCGCCAGGACACGCCGCGCAGGTGCACGCTGAGCTCGGCGGCGGGCCGATGGAGATTGCGAGCTTTCAATCGGTGTGCGGCTCGTCGCTGATGGCGGCGAAGGCGGCATGGCTCAATGTGCGCGCCGGCGAACACGACGTGACAGCGGCCTGCGCGGGCGAATTTTCATCGCGCTGGTTTCGGCCGAGCTTCTATGAGGGCACGGCGCTGGTGGACGCGAAGGGCCGCATTCGCGCTGAGGCGGACTTCCTGCGCTTTACGTTGTCTGACGGCGCCGGCGGCGTGGTGATCGAAGCCAAGCCGCGACCGGGGGCGCTGAAGATCAATTTTATCGACATTGTCTCGCTCGCTGATCGCTACGATCCGTGCATGTGGGCGGGCGCGACGGTGGACGATCGCACCGATCCGCTAGCGTTCTGGGCGAAGGCAGGCCCGCGTGCGGCGCACGAAGCCGGCGCGATCGCGTTGCTGCAGGATTTTGAATTGCTGAAACGCGTTATTCGCGCGTGGGTGGGTGTGTATCTGGAGAAGGTTGATCAGGGCCGCATCGTGCCGGCGGAGGTCGATCATTGCCTGGTGCATTACTCGGCAAAATCGCTACGCGCGGAGATCGTGTCGCTGCTTGAGGATACGGCCGGCATGATCCCGCAGGAGAAGTGGTTCTCGGTACTGCGCGAGGTCGGCAACGTGGGCTCGGCGTCGATCTGGCTGATGCTGGATCGCTTGATGCAGAGCGGGCAAGTGAAGCCGGGCGAGAAAATTTTGTGCGTGGTGCCTGAAAGCGGACGCGCTCTGGTGGGCTTCATGATGCTGGAGGCGGTATGAGCGACGTCGCTGACACGCTGCGCAAACTCACGATCGTATTCACCGAGTTCGAAGGCCGGCTTGAGCAGACGCCTTTGATCCGTAAGCTGACGCGCGGAAGGTTTGAGCTGGCGGACTATCACGCGTTTTTGGTGCAGTTGCGTCAGCAGGTGAAAGAGGGCGCGCTCTGGATGTCGCGCGCGGCGTCGAACATTGATGACAAGCATTTGGAGTTGCGTTCGCTGTTGATGCGTCACGCGGTGACGGAGCATCGAGACTTTCGTTTGCTGGAAGCGGATTATGTGGCGAGCGGCGGTGAGCTCCGCGTGATACAGAGCGGCGAGAAGAATGTTGGTTCGGAGGCGCTGTCGGCGTGGATGTACCACCAGGCGTCGCAGCCCAATCCGTTCGGGCTCCTAGGCGCGATGTGGATTATTGAAGGCTTAGGCTCGATCAAAGCGCAGGAATGGGGGCGGCGCGTAAAGGAGACGCTGGCGCTGCCGGACGAGGCGGTGCGGTTTCTGCTCTATCACGGCGAAAACGATGTGGAGCACATTGAAGAGTTCAAAGCGATGCTGGCGATGGTGTTGCCGGATGAGGCGGTGGCGAAAAGGATCGTGCGCACGGCCGAGGTGACTGCGCGGCTTTATGCCTTGCAGATCGAGGAAATTCTGCAGTGACGCTCGCCGATCTCAGCACCACTAATTACGATCCGCGCGATCCGGATCCGTGGCTGGCGTTGGCGTTGGACCAGAGTCTGCCGATCGATCCCGATGCGAAGAGCGCGCTGTTGCGCGGCTCGGCTTCGTGGTCGCGGCGCTGGATGTTCAACATCATCCGGCCGTTCGTGTTTACGTTCTTCCTGCTGGTGAAACTGGTGCGCGGGATTTCTCCGCATCATCCCAATTTGAATGGGCTTTTGCACAAGACGATCCATTGGGGTTTGCGCACCTTTGGCTCGCCCGACGCGAACTTGCTCATTCGCCGCCACTTTCACGTCGGTACTGAGCTGCTCGCGTTTATCAAAGCCAATGCTGGGCCGGTGAGCGTCGAGACCGTGCCGCTGCGGCCGCGGACGCTGAAAGATTTGGAGGACAACGTTTTCCTCCAGCACGATCTCAACGTGTTCAATTTCATCATTCAGCTGAACAAGAGCCTACGCGATCAGGGGCGGGACCTGATGCCGATCGAGCGGCCGGACTTCTCGATGATCACGGACGGGCCATTCGATATCCCGCCGACCAAGAAGGGCTGGCTCAATTTCGTCGACGTACAGACTGCGGTGGAGGTCTACACGCCCCTTTATGCGCTGATGCTGCCCCGGTCGGATTTCATCCGGGCCTCGAACTCGCTGCAGCTGGATGAGCCGGTGGCGATCTATATCGGCAAGATCCTGGGAACCGACTACCACCTCTCTTTCATCAAAAACGGCCACCCTCTGGTGCCACTTTCGACCATGCAGGCGGGCTTTCGGCTGATGATGCACGGGCTGGATTGCGAGGCCCTGCACGGGTGGCTGCGGCTGTTAAAGCGCCGGCAGGCCCAGGGGCTGGCGCTCGATCCCCGTAATCCGACGGCCTAGGTCGAAGCGAGGGGCGAAAACAGGCCTCCTTGCCGCATCGCCCCGGCTTGACCTTGGGGGCTCGCGCTCGTATTTGTCCGCCCTCATTCGGAACGGCTGCGGCCAGCTCAAAGCGCCGCCCCGCCGATTGGCCATGAATTTGGCGCGCCAAACGCGGATCCCGCAAGGACCGCTTGGCGCGCTGTTTGAGTTTGAACGAACGGAACGGAAGAGGCGAATGCCGACGATCAACCAGCTGATCCGCAAGCCGCGGAAGCCGCTAGCGAACCGCAATAAGTCGCCGGCGCTGAAGGCATCGCCGCAACGCCGCGGCGTTTGTACCCGCGTCTACACGACAACGCCGAAGAAGCCGAACTCGGCGCTTCGCAAGGTAGCCAAGGTGCGCCTCACCACCGGCATCGAAGCCGTGTGCTACATCCCGGGCGAAGGCCACAATCTGCAAGAGCACTCGGTTGTGCTCATCCGCGGCGGTCGCGTGAAGGATTTGCCGGGCGTTCGCTATCACATCCTGCGCGGTGTGCTCGATACGCAAGGCGTCAAAGATCGCCGCAAGCGCCGCTCGCTCTATGGCGCGAAACGACCGAAGTAAGGAAGAGAAGAGATGTCCCGCCGTCACCGCGCCGAGCCGCGTCAAGTTCTGCCCGATCCCGTTTATGGTGATCTCGTTCTGACGAAGTTCATGAACTACGTCATGTACGAAGGTAAGAAGTCCGCTGCTGAGCAGATCGTCTATGGCGCGCTCGAAACCGTCGAGCAGAAGCTGAAGCGCCCGTCGATCGAAGCGTTCCACGACGCGTTGCAGAACGTTGCGCCGGCCATTGAAGTGCGCTCACGCCGCGTTGGTGGCGCCACGTATCAGGTGCCGGTTGAAGTTCGCCCCGAGCGCCGTCAAGCGCTGGCGATCCGTTGGCTCGTGGGCGCCGCCCGCGCGCGCAACGAAAACACGATGCAAGAGCGTCTGGCCGGCGAAATCCAAGACGCCGCCAACAACCGCGGCAACGCGGTGAAGAAGCGCGAAGACACGCACCGGATGGCGGAAGCCAACCGCGCGTTCTCACACTACCGCTGGTAATCCAAACGGATCGCCGGCGCTTTCGACGCCGGCTTTAAACCCGGCATCGTTCAGGCGCCGGGTGGTCCAAACACACGGACAGAATTGTCATGCCTCGTCAGTTTAAAATCGAAGACTATCGCAACTTCGGCATCATGGCCCACATCGATGCGGGCAAGACCACGACGACCGAGCGGATTCTGTTTTACAGCGGCAAGTCGCACAAGATCGGCGAAGTCCACGATGGCGCGGCCACCATGGACTGGATGGAACAAGAGCAAGAGCGCGGCATCACCATCACGTCGGCCGCGACGACGACGTTCTGGAACGACAAGCGCCTCAACATCATCGACACGCCCGGCCACGTCGACTTCACCATCGAAGTTGAGCGCAGCTTGCGCGTGCTCGACGGCGCTGTCGTCGTGCTCGACGGCAACCAGGGCGTTGAGCCGCAAACCGAAACCGTTTGGCGCCAAGGCGACAAGTACAAGGTTCCGCGCATCATCTTCGCCAACAAGATGGATAAGACCGGCGCCGACTTTTACATGTGCGTCGACGACATCAAGAAGCGCCTCGGCGCGCGCCCGGTGCCGCTGCAATTGCCGATCGGCATCGAGTCGGGCTTCAAGGGCCTAGTCGATCTGGTCGAGATGAACGCGATCATCTGGAAAGATGAGAGCCTCGGCGCGAAGTTCGACATCGTCGAAATTCCGGACGATCTGAAAGAGAAGGCAGTTGAATATCGCGCCGCTCTGGTCGAAGCCGCCGTCGAAATGGACGACGATGTCATGGCCGCGTACCTTGATGGTAACGAGCCGGACGTGCCGACGCTTAAGCGCCTGATCCGTCTCGCGGTGCTGAAGGCCGCTTGGTACCCGATGCTGCTGGGCTCGGCGTTCAAGAACAAGGGCGTGCAGCCGCTGCTCGACGCGGTTGTCGACTATCTGCCGAACCCGCTCGATCGTCCGGCGATCAAGGGCGTCGACATGGATGATCCGGAAAAGGAGCTGGTCCGTCCGTCGAGCGACTCTGAGCCGCTGGCGTTGCTGGCGTTCAAGATCATGGACGACCCCTTCGTGGGCACGATCACGTTCTGCCGCATCTATTCCGGCGTGCTGAACGCGGGCGATGCGCTGCTGAATTCGACGCGCGATAAGAAAGAGCGCGCCGGTCGCATGCTGCTGATGCACGCCAACAACCGCGAAGATATCAAGGAAGCATTCGCTGGCGACATCGTCGCCTTGGCTGGCCTGAAGGAAGTCCGCACCGGCGACACGCTGTGCGATCCGAACAAGCCGGTGATCCTCGAGCGCATGGAATTCCCGGAGCCGGTTATCGAAGTGGCCGTTGAGCCGAAGTCGAAAGCCGATCAGGAAAAGCTCGGCGTCGCGCTGGCGAAGCTCGCGAACGAAGACCCGTCATTCCGCGTTTCGACAGACCAGGAAAGCGGCCAGACCATCCTCAAAGGGATGGGCGAACTGCACTTGGATATCAAAATCGATATCCTGCGCCGCACCTACAAAGTTGAAGCCAACGTCGGCGCGCCGCAAGTTGCGTACCGCGAGAAGCTCGGCCGCGCCGCGACCATTCTCTACACGCACAAGAAGCAAACCGGCGGTTCGGGCCAGTTCGCCGAAGTGAAGATCGAGTTCGAGCCGGGCGAACCGTGTTCGGGCTTCAAGTTCGAGAACAAGATCGTCGGCCGCAACGTCCCGCGCGAATACGTGCCGGGCGTCGAAAAGGGCCTCAACATGGCCAAGGAAAATGGCTTGCTCGCCGGCTTCCCGGTCATCGATGTCACCGCCCGCCTGATCGACGGCAAGTACCACGACGTCGACTCCAACGTTTTGACGTTCCAGATCGCGGCGCAGGCTGCGTTCCGTGAACTGAAGGAGAAGGGCGATCCGCGTCTGCTCGAGCCCGTGATGAAGGTCGAAGTCACGAGCCCGGAAGAATATGTCGGCTCAGTGATCGGCGATTTGAACTCACGTCGCGGCATGATCCAGGGCCAAGACATGCGCGGCAACGCGACGATCATCAACGCGATGGTCCCGCTGGCGAACATGTTCGGCTACGTCAACACGCTGCGCTCGTTCTCTCAGGGCCGTGCCTCGTACGTGATGGAATTCAGCCATTACGAAGAAGTGCCGCGCGCCGTGGCGACGGAAGTGCTGACCAAGCTTCGCGCCTAAGCCACGCTCGCGTCTATTCCAGTTCAGGGCCGCTCCTTCGGGGGCGGCCCTTTTCGTTTGTCGCGCGAGCGGGGCTCTCCAACCGCACGCAGCGGATGCGCTGGCGGCTAGGCTCGGCTAAAGTCGGATCAAACGGAGCCCATCATGACCAGACCTGTCCCCGGAAAGTCGTATCTGTTCGTGCAGTGTAAATCCTGCGGCAAGCACTTCCGCGTGGTCGATGAGCCGGTGTTCGAAGGCAAGCCGGTGGAGGTGAAGGCGCCGCAAACGTTGACGTGCCGCAGCTGCCAGGCCGTGGCCACGTACGAGGCGGCGGACATGCACATCTCCTCGATCGAAAAGCGGAAGAAGACCGGCTTCTGAATCCGCGTCGATGATCAACGAAAACGAGCTCGCGCAAATCGTACAGCGCTTCGGCGCTATGCGCGCGCTGGCGGATCGCGCCAAAGCGGAAAGCCCGAACGATCCGCGCGCGCTGTTCGGCGCGGGCGTGGCGTACAGATTGCTCGGCGATTACACGGCCGCGGCGCAAGCGTTTGCGCGCACCAATGTGCTGCAGCCGGGGCAGGCGGCGATCCTTTTCGAGCTTGGTTTGGCGCAGGAATATTCCGGCAAGTTCGAGCAGGCGATCAAAGCGTATGAGCAGGCGGTTGGCGCGGCGCCGGACTATTTTAAGGCGCGCGAGGCCTTGGTGCGGCTGCAGAAGCAGACGCCGGAACGCAATCAGATCGCGCTAATGGAAGCGCAATTCGCCGGGCCGGATGAAGATGGCTGGCGCACGGCGCATCTCGGGCATGCGTTGGCGAAGACGTACGAAGATCTCGGGGACGTTAAAGCGTCGATCGCGTGGCTGACGCGCGGCAAGCAAAAGCGGAAAGCGGTGAGCCCTTATAATCCCGCTTTGGAAGAAGAGCTCGCGCAAGGGGCGATGAAAGTCGCGTATGCGCCGGGCGGCGGCTTTTCAAGCGAAGAGCCGATTTTTGTGTCGGGCCTGCCGCGTTCAGGCACGACCTTGGTGGATCGCATTCTATCCAGTCATGCGGATGTGAAGTCGCTGGGAGAGATCGGAAATTTTGCGTTGCTGAACAAAAAGCTCTCCGGCTCTGTAACGCGGCCGACGCTTGATCCCGATACGTTTGCGCGCGCTGACGCTGTAGATTACGCGCGCTTGGGCAAGCTCTATATTGAAAGCACACGCCCGCTCTCGGGGTCGACGCCGCGCTTTATCGATAAGGCGCCGAGCAATTATCTGCTCGCCGCGTCTATCTTGCGCGCGCTGCCGAATGCGCGCGTTATTGTAGTTCGCCGGCATCCGCTCGATAGCGTGCTCTCGAATTATAAGCAGCTCTTCCCGCTGGACGATCGCTACTACGACTATGTCTACGATCTGGAGACAGCCGCGCATAAGTACGTGCAGTTCGATCGCGTGGTCCGGCATTGGCAGAGCGCGTTGCCGGCTGAGCGCTTCATGGTGGTGCAATACGAGGAATTGGTGGCGGCGCAGGAAGAGGTGAGCCGCCAGCTGATCGCATTCTGCGGACTTGGTTGGAGTGACAGCGTGCTGGCGTTCCACCGCAACGCCGCCGGCGTCGGCACGCCGAGCGCGGCGCAAGTGCGCGCGCCGATGTACAATACGGCGGTTGGGCGCTGGGAAAAGTATGGCGCGCTGCTCGATCCGGCGCGGCGCGTTTTGGAAAAAGCCGGCGTCGCGCTCTGACGCCGGCTCTTCACGGACGATTTACGCCGCCGCTTTGAAATCTCCCAGCTGCGCCGCTAGCGCGCGTTGAAACGCCGGGCGCGCCGTGCAGCGTTCGACATAAGCGGCGAGATTGGCGTACTTGGCGGTTTCGTCCTCCATGATGCGCAGCACCGTCGCCATCATCAGGTCGCCGGCGGTGAAGTTGTCGCCATCGAGGAAGGGCTTGTTGCCGAGTGCGTTTGAAAGGCCGGTAAGGCGCTTGTGGGCGAACTCAAGAGCGCCAGGGCGACGGTGTTTGGCCCATTCTTCGTTTGGGTAGAACAGATCGATCAACGCCACCTGCATGATCCACGGCTCGATCGAGTTCAGCGCCGCGATCAGCCATTGCGTCGCGCGTGAGCGCGCTGCGGTGTCTTTCGGCAAAAGTGTTTCGGAGCGTTCGCCGATGTGAAGCACGATCGCGCCGGATTCAAACAGGACGAAGCCGTCTTCCTCGAAAATTGGAACCTGCCCGAAGGGTTGCAGCGCGCGGTACTCGGGTTTGTCCTGATCGCCCATCGCCAGGAGGCGCGTGCGATAAGGGAGGCCGGCCTCTTCAAGCGCCCAGCGCGCGCGCAGGTCGCGCACCTGGCCCTGGGCGAAGTCCGGCACCCATTGGAAAGCGGAAATCGTGATCACTTCAAATCCTCCATCGTCGGCATCGGGTTGCACGGCATGATCTCGACCGCATCGCCGGGGAAGATCGAGAAGTGCGGGTGGTTCAAGAAGAGCTGCGCGGCTGCATCATGCGAGTCTGCTTCAACGATGATGTAGCCGGTGATGTTGTTGGAGATGTCGCTGACGCCGCTTGCGTCGATGCGCTTGGTCTTACCGAGCGGGCTGCCTTCATCGGCCATCACGCTCTTGTTCTTTTCTTGCCATTCTCCCCAGGCCATCATCCCCGCGACTTCACGCTCCTTGCGCGTTTTTTCATCGAGCGTCGCCCAGCCCGATTTCGCGAAGGCTTCAGGCGAGCCAACATACAGCGCCACAAATTTCGGCATTTTCCTCTCCTAGATGTGTTGCTGCTGGCCGGCGTAGGCCGCGAGTTTATTGAACAGCGAATTCCAACCACCGACGTGCGAGTCGCGGCGTTCGACGCTGATGAACGGCGACTGATGGAACGTCATTGTGGTTTTGCCATCGCCGTGTTCGCGGAACGTGATGGTGACGAGCGTTTCGACTTCGGCTGACGGGCCTTCGTCCCACTTCCAGGTGAAGACCAAGCGCGTCGGCGGTTCGATCTCGCGATACGCGCCGCCGAACCAGTTCTCACCTTTATCCTTCGAGCGGATCATGCCGCGATATTTTCCGCCGACGCGCAGATCGATCTCCGCTTCAGGGCAGTCAAAACCTTCGGGCCCCATCCACTTCGAGAAGTGCGCGACATCGGTCCACAGAGTGAAGAGCAGCGCCGCGGGCGCATCGAAATCGCGCGTGATGAGCAGTTCGTCGTCGGCAAGCGTAGCGCTCATTTGGGCGCGTCCTTCTTTTTGAGTTCGGCCAGGTAGGCGTCCATCTTGTCGAACGAGCCCGTCCAGAAGCGTCGATAAAACGAGAGCCAGTCATCAACGCCTTTCAGCGCGGCGGGCTCCAGGCGGCATGGGCGCCATTGCGCATCGCGACCGCGCGTGATGAGGCCGGCGTTCTCAAGCACCTTCAGATGGCGCGACACGGCCGGCAGGCTGATGTCGAACGGCGCGGCGATGTCGTTGACGTTGGCCTCGCCGTCCGCGAGACGCGCGAGGATGGCGCGGCGGGTGGGATCGGCGAGGGCCGAGAGCGTGACGGAGAGAGGGTCGGGAGTCTGCATTTAACCAAATGGGTAATTAACGTAGCGGTTAAATAAATCAGGATCGGACGTCCGTCAAGCATCCAAAGTTGGGTCGGCCGGCATCCCTCAATGAACAGGTTTCAAGGGAGGATATCCGTGCGCCATTTCTTCGCGGCGAGCGCCGCCACGCTTTGCATGTTCGCCGGTCAGGCTGCAGCCGAGACCTTCAACACCACGTCGCTGAGGATCGATAACGCCGCCGCAGAAGTCATGGTGATCCCGGAGGACCGAACCACGATCGATGTGCAGCTCGGTGCGCCAGGCCGTCTGCCGGCGCTTACGGTGCGCCAGAGCGCGGATGGGCTCATCATTGATGGTGGTCTGCGTAACCGCATACGCGGATGCGGCAGCTGGAATGCTTCAGGCGAAGGCGTGCGCGTTTCCGGGATCGGCCAAGTGCGCCGTCAGGATCTGCCGCGTATCACGGTGCGTGTGCCGCGGGCGCTGAACTATCGGGCGGGCGGGGCGGTCTATTCCACCATCGGTGCATCAAGCGGCGGCAGCGTGACGTTGAACGGCTGCGGCGATGCGACGTTGGCGCCGGCGACAGGTGCGTTGGAAGTCGAACTCAATGGCTCTGGCGGCGGTCGTATTGATCGCGTGAACGGCACGTTGACAGCAACGGTGAACGGCTCTGGTTCGCTCGACGTCGCGCATGCAGGTGCGGATGCGGTGTTGCGGCTGAACGGCTCGGGCTCGTTGGAAGTTGCTGATGTTGTCGGCCGGCTCGATGCGCGCGCCGCAGGCTCAGGTTCTTTGCGCACGGGCGCAGCTGGCGGCGACGCGCGGCTTGTGCTGACGGGATCGGGCAATGTCGAAGCGGGCGCGGTCAATGGCGCGCTCGATGCGGAGCTGCGCGGGTCCGGGTCCATGCGCGTTGGCTCGGTTGAAGGCGCGCATGCGCGACTGGAGCTGACCTCTTCAGGCGACATCAATGTGCGTGGCGGCCGCGTTGGCGTGCTCGATGCGCGCAGCGCAGGCTCGGGCAGCGTGCGCTACGGCGGCGCGGCGGCGACGACGCGGGCGCATCTCACCGGCTCCGGCAGCATCACGATTGCTGACGCGGGGCGGGTGGAGCAGCTGATCGATAACGGCTCAGGCAGCATCAATGTCGGGCGCTGAGTTCACCTAACAGGAAAAGAAAGAGCCCCGGTTGCGCCGGGGCTCTTGGTCTTTCTACTTCAGAGCGCTCGTTTAAAGAGCTCGTCGTATTTTTCGCCGTCGAACGGGATGGCGTTGCTCAAGGTCGCGAGGTCGCTCACCGCATAATCGCGCGTAGATGGCCAGTGCGCTTCGGTGACGCCCATGGCGCTGAGCGAAGCCGGCAAGCCGATGCGCGCGTTGAGGTCGCTGATCGCTTGCGCCAGATCGCCATTGGGGCCAAGGCCGAGCGCGCGGCGTAGGCGCGCGAATTTTTCCGGCTGCGCATCGCCGATCATCGCAAGCGAGTGCGGGAGGATCACGGCGTTGAGCGTGCCGTGGTGCAGTTTCAATTCATGGATGCGACCGAGGGCGTGGCTAAGTCCGTGTACGGCGCCCAGCCCTTTGGCAAAGGCGAGCGCGCCTTGGAACGACCCCATCATCATGTGCCAGCGTGCATCGCGGTCCGAGCCGTCTTTCACGGCGCGCTCGATCCAGGTGTTGATGCGCTCGGCGCCATCGAGGCCGATCGCTTCGGCCGGTGGATGCACGACCGGCGTCAGCACCGCTTCGATGCAATGGGTCATCGCGTCCATGCCGGTGGCGGCGGTGAGTAGCGGCGGCAGGCCGAGCGTGAGCTCAGGATCGCAGACGGCGGCGACCGGGACGAGAAAAGCCGAGACGAAGGTTTCCTTGCGGCCATTGTTGAGAATGACAACGGCGCCCGGCGAAACTTCGCTGCCTGTGCCGGCTGTGGTCGGCACCGCGATCAGCGGCGGGATCTTTGTGATGAAGCGCATGCCGCGCTGCGAGCCGCCGAGCCGTTCGAACGGGCCTTCGTGCGTGACCATGAGGCCCATCGCCTTCGCCAGGTCCATGGAGGAGCCGCCGCCAAAGGCGATGACGCCGTCAGCGCCGGAGGCGCGATAGGCGGCAGCGGCCTGCTCGGAGGCGCTCTCAGTCGGGTTGGCCGGCGTATCGGTGAAGACACCCGCCGGTGGCTCCGCCAGAGCGGCGAGCAGGGTGTCGAGGAGGCCATTGGCCTTGAGGCCCGGGTCGGTGACCACAAACGGCTTAGTCACGCCGTGGGCTTTTAGAATTTTGGGCAATTGCGCCAGGGCGCCGAAATCGAAGGTGCACTGGGTGAGGTAGTTCATCTGGGCCATGGGTCGCTCCGTCGCGGCTTTTGTCCCATAGGCGGAACCAGACCGCTACCGGGATTGGACATCTGAATCGTCGCGGCTAGTCTCCGCCGCCATGACCGAAACCGTTCTCGAAATTTCCAATCTCGTCGTCACCTTCGACACGCCGGACGGCGACGTGGAAGCGGTGAAGGGCGTATCTTTCCAAATCGCCAAGGGCGAATGCCTGGGCATCGTAGGGGAAAGCGGCTCGGGCAAGAGCCAGACATTCCTGTCCGCCTTTGGCCTCACCTCACCAAACGCCCGTGTTTCGGGCTCGGTGAAATTCCAGGGCCGTGAAGTGCTCGGCTTGCCGCGGCGCGAGATGGACAAGTTCCGCGGCCGCCATGTCGCCTTCGTGTTTCAGGATCCGCTGACGGCGCTGACGCCGCACCTGACCATTGAAACGCAAATGAGCGAAGTTCTGGAGCATCACTTCCAAGTTAAAGGCGAAGCAGCACGACAACGCGCAGTCGAATGGCTGGAGCGCGTGCGTATCCCGGAAGCGGCACGCCGGCTTTCGCAATACCCGCACGAACTCTCCGGCGGCATGCGCCAGCGCGTGATGATCGGCATGGCGATGATGTCGGAACCCGCCCTGCTCGTGGCGGACGAGCCGACGACAGCGCTGGATGCCACGGTGCAAGCGCAAGTGCTCGATCTCATCGAAGACTTGCGCAAAGACACCGGCGCCGCGGTCGCGCTCATCACGCACGACATGGGCGTCATTGCGCGCATGGCGCAGCGCGTTGCGGTGATGCGGCGTGGTGAAGTGGTGGAGACGGGCACGGTCGATGAAATTTATGCATCGCCGAAAGCCGAGTACACGCAGATGCTGCTGAAAGCGGTGCCGCGGATCGATGGCGACCGCAACGTTGCGCTGCCGCAGCCAGAGGCGGGGCCGCCGATTTTGAAAGTGGACGATGTGCGCGTCACTTTCCCGGTCAAGATCAAGGATGGCTCGCTGTTCGGCAAAACCAAGCCGTTGCGCGCCGTCGATGGTGTGAGCTTCACGTTGCAGGCGGGTGAGACGCTGGGCATTGTTGGCGAAAGCGGGTGCGGCAAGTCCACGCTCGCGCGCGCGGTGGTGCAGCTCCTGCCACGCAACGCTGGCGAGGTGACGTTCCTCGGTCGCAATCTGCTGCCGAGCGAGCGTGAGGCTATCCGCCAATCGCGCCGTGATTTGCAGATCGTTTTCCAGGATCCGCTCGCCAGCCTTGATCCGCGCATGACGCTAGGCGCCTCGATCGGTGAGCCGTTGCTTGCGTTCGAGCCTGCGCTGTCGCGTGCTGAGCGCGAAGTGCGGATTAAGGAAATGATGACGCAGGTCGGGCTCGATCCTGATCTGATCAATCGCTATCCGCATGAGCTTTCGGGCGGGCAGAACCAGCGCGTGGGCGTGGCGCGCGCGATGATCCTGAAGCCTAAGCTGGTCGTGTGTGACGAGGCGGTTTCGGCGCTGGATGTTTCAATCCAAGCGCAAATTCTTCGGCTGCTCGCGGATTTGCAGCGCGAATACAATACGAGCTTCCTGTTCATCAGCCACGATCTCGCTGTCGTGCGCGAGATTTCGCACAATGTGCTGGTGCTTTACCTCGGGCGCTCAGTTGAGTACGGGCCGGCGGAGGTGATCCTGCGTGATCCGCGCCATCCGTACACGCGCGCACTGCTCGCCGCTGCGCCAACGCCTGATCCGGACATCGCGCGCAACAAGCCGCGTGTGCGGCTTGTTGGTGATTTGCCAAGCCCGCTCGATACGCGTGCGCCACTGCGGTTCTTGAAGTCGCGCATCGTGGATAATCCGGATGCCACCCAATACCGGCCGCAATGGATCGAAGTTGCACCCGGGCATTTCGTGGCGGAGCACGATCCGGCCGAGACGGTTATCGCCGCCTAACGCCTAGAGGCAGCGCGCTTCGTATCCAGCATCTTGAAGCGCGGCGATGATCTCGGCGGTGTGCTGGGCGTCGCGGGTTTCGATCTTGATGTCGAACTCGACGCCCTTGATGGGCGCCTGAAGCGTCATGCGGTGATGCTCGACCTCGAGGATATTTCCGCCCTTGTCGCCGATGATCCGCGTGACGGTGGCGAGGATGCCGGGGCGGTCGTCTCCGATGAAGCGCAGAATCGCTATGCGGCCCTCGCGCACGAGCGAGCGCTCAAGCACTGAAGCCAGGACGCGCGTGTCGATATTGCCGCCAGAAAGAACGATGCCGACCTTCTTGCCGGCGAACTTCTCCGGTGCGACCAGGAGCGCCGCCAGCGTTGCCGCGCCAGCGCCCTCCGCGACGGTTTTTTCAGCGGTGACATAAAGCGCGATCGCTTGTTCGAAGCCCGGCTCGTCGATCAGGATGATTTCGTCGATCAGGGATGCCGCGAGCGCGAACGGCAATTCACCAACTGCTTTCACGGCGATGCCTTCGGCGATGGTCTGGCCGCCTGTGGTGCATTTTTCGTTGCGCGTGCGGCTTTCGAAAGAGGGATACATCGACGATTCAACGCCGATGATGCGGATCTCGGGCTTCACGGCTTTTGCCGCGATGGCCATGCCGGAGATCAAGCCGCCGCCACCGATCGGGATCACGAGAACGTCGAGGTCAGGCGCAGATTCGAGCATCTCAAGCGCGGCTGTGCCCTGGCCTGCGATCACCGCTGCATCGTCGAATGGATGCACGAAGACGAGGTTCTGCTCGTCGCGTAACTTAATGGCGTGTGCGTACGCATCGTCGAACGTGTCGCCCTCAAGCACAATCGTGGCGCCGCGTGAGCGGGTCTGTTCGACTTTCACATGTGGCGTGGCGCGCGGCATAACGATAGTGGCCGGCACGCCCAGCACCTGTGCATGATGCGCCAGTGCCTGCGCGTGATTGCCGGCCGATGCTGCGATCACGCCGCGCGTGCGTTCGCTTTCGTTGAGTTGGAGCAAGCGATTCAGAGCGCCGCGCTCCTTGAAGGCGCCGGTCAGCTGCTGGTTTTCGTATTTCACCCAGACGTCGATACCCGTCGCTTTCGAGAGCGTGCGCGAATGGTGCATCGGCGTTCGGTCGATGCGGCCCTCCAAGCGGAGCGCCGCTGCGCGGATGTCCTCAATCGTGACGGGCTGGGGTGGGCGGCGATCTGACATTGACGTGGCGGACCCTATCGGGCGTCGCGCGCTGGTTCAATGATCAGGCGCCAAGCGCGCGCATCAGGTCGAGCCGGCGCATCGCTTTGCCGGGCAGGGCGGCGAGCTTGGGTTGCGGCGCCTTCTCGATTTGGGAACGCAAGCCATGTGCGCCCCGGCGCACCGCACCAGAGAAGGATGCGCCAGCGACAACGCCCCATTCCAGCATGCGCTGCGTGGTCGAGAGTTGGCGTTTGTATTGGTAGTCGCCCGGGCCAAAGTCGACCTCGGTAACTCCATGGTCGGCGGCCCAGCCAATGATGCGCCGCGCCAATTGGACGCCGGGAGAATAGGCGTCAAAGGCGCCGTCGTGCGCGACGATCCAGAAGTGAAGGACGCCGCCGCTGCGCAAGCAAAATGCGCCGGCGGCCATGGCGCCGTCCACGCTCAGCGTGAACAAGGCGCCGCCGAAGCTAGGTTCGCGGGTAGCGAAGCAGCGATCAAGCGTTTGACGCACCCATGGCGCCGCCCAGATTTCGGGTTGGCCTGTGCGCTGGAGCTGCGTGTTCTTCCAGCTGACTAGCGTCTCAAAGTCAGCGCGATCAGAGCTTTGCGCGCGGAACTCGATCTGACCGCGCTCGCGTTCAAGCTTGCGGGCTTTTTTGTCGGTCTGGCGTACGAATTCTGCGCGCCGGGTGCGCAACGCCGCCTCATAGAGTTCGCTGCTACTTTGCGTTTCAGCGATCCAGGAACCTTCTGCGCCCGCCGCTTTGAACGGCGTTGCGCCAGCGGGAACGTGTGTAAGGTCGATGCGACCGACACTGAGTGCGCGGCAAAGTCGGGCTGGCGCGATCTCGAGGCCTTCGCGGCCCACGAGGCCTTGATAGTCGCTGATCGGTGCGCCGAGGCCCATGGCGCTGAAGCGTGAGAGCCGCTGGGCGCCGAAATAGCCTTCACCGTCATTAACGATGACAACGCGTGCGTCGGCGCGTGCGGCGCCGATGAGTTGGGCCCAGTCCGGCGTGAGATACGGGCTGAGCGTACCGGCGCGCTGATGGCTGCGCCATTTTTCAATGTCAGCTTGGCCCAATTCCTTGGGATGTACCGTTTCGAAACGCACGAAATCCGCCTTGCTCAACTCGCCCATCTGGCGAAGCAAGGACTGGGCCTAGCGCGTGGCGGGGAGCCCGGTCCGGCCAGCGGCGAAATCCGCGACGGAGCGGTCAAATGCGGCGGCGCTGACGCCGATCGATTTCGGCGTTGCGCCAGGCGACGGGCGATATTTCGAGTCGACTCCGACAAGTTGAAAGCGCCGGCCGTCTCGGATCAGGAAAGCCGAGCCTGAATCGCCCAAAGTGGTGTCGCAGGCATGTGCGAAGGTGGCGTCATCGTAGATCTGAATCGGGTGGCAATCGATGTGGGCCGAGAGCAAGTCGCCGCCCGTGTCCCAGGAATAGCCGGCCTGGAGCAAGTTCACGCCGCGCGGCGCTGAGCGCTCTCGTGTTGTGAAGCGACGCACTTCGGCGTGGCCAAGCGTATCGCCGAGCGGGCGATCGAGCCGGAGGAGCGCCCAATCGTGGCCGTCGAGTTCGCTGGTCGTGGCGAAGCGATAGAAGTTGAAAGCGGGGCTAATCAAATAGGCGGTGGCGCGGGCGCTCTGGCCATTGCCTGATGGTGTGAAGACGCCGGCGGCGTGAACGCCATTGTCGCTTACGATGCAATGCGCGGCTGTGGCGATGACGTTGCTGGCGATGAGCGTCGCGGTGCAGCGCTGTCCGGCGGCGCTGACGAAGCGGCCCATGAAGCGCCAGGGAGCTTCGCCTGCATCGACGCGGACACGATCATCGCGGCCGTAGAAATGATCGATAATGCCCATTGGACGCTCGCGCGTGTGGCAATCGGAGCGATCCGTGCGTGCGGCGCAGGCGCCGTTGCCAATGCCTGGCTCTTCGCAGATGTCATTGAACGAGGTGGCGCAGGTGTCGGTTAGATTGCGCAACCAGCTCATGGCGGCGCAATCGGTGGCGTCCGCGGCTTGGATGCAGGCGCCGGTGCCGAGGCGCAGCTCGTCGCATTCCCCGTCATTTGCCCACTGGCAGGAATCGTCCTCGATATCGCGGCGCAGGCGCTGACAGTCGGTGTTGTCGGAGTTGGCCGGGCACAGGCCGGAGCCGATCGCTGGCTCGTCGCAATCGTTGTTGCGTGCAAAGGCGCAGGAATCATTGCCGACCGGGGTGACGCCCACGGTGGGTTTTGGCGGCTCCACCTGGTGGAAATAGGCGCGTGGATCAAAGCGCGCCGGCGCCTGGGGCGCTGCGGCAAAGCTCACGGTTACGCAGGCCGCCACTGTCGCGATCGCCGCCAGAATGCGCATGGGGGCCCCAGAAAAGCTCAGGGTAGCCTAGCCCGCGAAGCCGCTCCGGGGAAGCTACAGGCGCCGTCACTTGATCTCCCGGCTCGGCTCTGAAACAAGCCCGCCATGGCCGCGCCCGTCCTCCATATCGGCAACAAGAATTATTCGTCCTGGTCGATGCGTCCTTGGCTGGCGCTGAAATGGGGCGGCATCGGCTTTCAAGAACACATCATCCCGCTGGGCGGCGAAGGCTATGGCCGCTCCGAGATCAAGGAAGTGCGCGCGGTATCGCCAAGCGGGCGGGTGCCGGCGCTGCACGTCGGCGATGCGGTGATCCACGAAAGCATCGCGATTTGCGAATGGGCGGCCGAGCAGACACCATCGCTGTGGCCGGCTGATCCGATCGTGCGGGCAGAAGCGCGTGCGGCATCGGCTGAGATGCACGCGGGCTTTGCGGCGATCCGGCGCGATATGTCGTGCAACATCCGGCGCAGGCTCGAACGCGCGCCGCAATGGCCGACAGATACGCAGACGGATATGACGCGTCTGTTTGAACTCTGGGGCGGCTTGCGTGCGCGCTTCGGTGACGAAGGCGACTTTCTGTTCGGTCAGCGCTCGATTGCCGACGCCATGTTCGCGCCAATCGCCACGCGGCTGCGGACATATGCGGTCGAGGCTCCCGAGTTTGCCCAGGCGTACTGCGCCACCATTTTTGCCGACGCGGCGTTCCAAGAGTGGGAACGCGCGGCGGAAGCTGAACCTTGGACCATTGAACAAACGGAAGCGCTTTACCGATGAAGAGATTGATCCTGGCTGCGGTCGCCGTGCTCTCGCTGGCGCTTGCAACACCAATGAAAAAAGCGGCGTGGAGCGCGAGATCGAACGCGCCGATACGGAGCGCGCCGATGCGATCACCAACGCACTGAATGAGATCGGAAGCGAAGTGGACGAACAACCGCAAACCTTGCCGTCGGGCCTCGAATTGAAGTTCACACGCCGCGGCGCAAATCAAACGTTGGCGCAGCCGACGATGGCCTCGACCGTGCTCGTGCACTACGAAGGCAGCTTCGTGGACGGCGGCGAAGTGTTCGATTCTTCTTTCGCGCGCGGTGAGCCGGTGGATTTTCCGCTGCAGGCGGTAGTGCCGGGCTTCTCTGAAGCGATCACGCACATGCGTCCCGGCGATGAAGTGATTGCGACGTTCCCGGGTTCGCTGGGCTATGGCCCGTCGGGCCGCGGCCCGATCCCGCCGAATGCAGCACTTCGTTTCCGCATTGTGCTGCTGGCGTTCCAAGAGCCGGGCGGCGAGCCAGTGGGCCATCCGGGCTGAGGCGGATGTCCAAGATCGATCAGACGCTCGATATTCTCGCGCGTTTGATCGCCTTCGATACTACCTCGAGAAATTCAAACCTCGCGCTCATCGAGTGGGTGGAGGAATTTCTGCGCGTGCGCGGTGTAGCTTCGCGGCGGGTGGCAAATGCCGATGGAAGCAAGGCCAACCTCTATGCGGTGATTGGCCCGAACGTGGCGGGCGGCGTGGTGCTGTCGGGGCATACTGATGTGGTGCCGGTCGATGGCCAACCGTGGTCGAGCGATCCGTGGGTGCTGAGCGAACGCAGCGGCAAGCTCTACGGGCGCGGCACGTCCGACATGAAGAGCTTCATCGCACTGGCGCTCGCGCACGTGGATCAGATGCAAGCCGCGGCGATGAAGCGGCCAGTGATCCTGGCGTTCTCCTATGATGAAGAGATCGGCTGCCTCGGCGCGCCGTCGATGATCGCAGAGCTTGCGGCGCTTCCTGAAAAGCCGGCGGCGGTGATCGTCGGTGAGCCGACGCTGATGAAGGTCGTTTCCGCGCACAAGGGCGTGCGCTCGTTCCTTGTCGAAGTGACGGGTCGTGAGGCGCATTCAAGTTTGCCGGATGCGGGCGTATCGGCCGTTATGGAAGCACTGAAGCTGATGGGGCTGGTTGCCGAGATGGCGGAAGAGGGGCGCGGCATGAGCCACGCGCACTTCTCGCCGCCGGGGCCGACGCTGACGATAGGCCGCGTCGAGGGCGGCACGGCTGCGAACATTCTGGCGCGGCGGTGCGAGTTCGTCTGGGACTTGCGCTCGCCCGAGCAAGCGCAGGGCGATGCGATCGAAGCACGCTTTCGCGAGGCCGCGGCGAAGCTCGATGCGGAGATCAAAGCGCGCGCGCCCGAGGGCGGTGTGAAGGTGACGCGGCGCTCGCTAACGCCGGGGCTTGCGATCTCGCAGAACAGCGAAGCTGAAGTGCTCGCCCGTGCGCTGACGGGCGATAATGAGACGCGTGCGGTGGCCTATGCCGCAGAGGCGGGGCTGTTTCAGCGTGCAGGATTGCCGGCGGTGATTTGCGGGCCGGGCTCAATTGAGCAGGCGCATCAGCCGGACGAGTGGATCGAGCTAAGCCAGATCGAAGAAGGCGCAGCGTTCATGCGCCGGCTGATCGCGCACCTAAACTAGCGCGCTGAGCGCCGCTTGTTTCGCCGCTTCATTGGAATAGGCGATGAAGCCTCTGATGAGGAAGCTGCCGGCGCGATCACCGTAGGTGAGCGGCGCACCGTCGAGGCGCATGATGTTTCCGCCAGCGGCGAGCAGGATTGCGTGGCCAGCAGCGGCGTCCCACTCGCACACGTCACCAAAGCGCGGATAAAGGTCCGCTTCGCCTTCGGCGACTTTGCAGAACTTGATCGATGAGCTTGCGTGCGCCGGTGCGCCAATGAGCTTGCTTACGAATGCGGCGGTACGCGCGTCGCGGCCCGAGTTTTCAGATGCGATGACGCGCCATTGTCTTGGCTTTTCAGCCGTGTGGATCGCATGCAGCGGCGCGGCGAGCACGGCCGTAGCGGGATCGCATTGGCCCGCAAGCGCGCGGCCAGGTTCGCCGGCATAAAGTTCACCGGTCGCAGGCGCATAGACAACACCGATTGTTGGCGCGCCGTTTTCAATCAACGCGATGTTGACGGTGAACTGATCGCCGCCGGCGGCGAAGCCTTTGGTGCCGTCGAGCGGATCGACGCAGAACCAACGCGCGCCGCATTCTGGGATGCGGCCTTCGGCGCACGATTCTTCGCCGATCATCGGCACGCCGGGCGCAAGGCGCTGTAAGCCCGCTTCGATAATTGCCTCGGCGCGCTGATCGGCGATGGTGACGAGGGAGCCATCGAGTTTGGTTTGCGCATCAAACCCCGCCGCGCGCACAGCATTAATTTCACGCCCAGCTTCGAGCGCGAGCGAGATCAGATCGTCGAGTTTTAGCATGTGCCCCGCTTGAAGCATGCGGACACGCTCTAGTCCAGCTTGTCAGGCGTGTTTTGCTTCAGCTCCGCGAGCCAGGCGGCGGCGCTGGCGTCGCTCGGCATGCGCCAATCGCCGCGCGGGGAAAGCGCGCCACCGGAAACGATCTTCGGGCCGTTCGGCACAGCGCTGCGTTTGTACTGGTTAGCGAAGAAGCGGGTGAGGAACACTTCGAGCCAATGCTTCAGCGTGGCGTAGTCGTATTTTTCGCGCCACGCGTTCCAGGCGAGATAGAGGATCTTGCTCGGCGTCATGCCGTAACGCGTGAGCCAAAACAGATTGAAGTCCTGCAGCTCGTACGGGCCAACGACGGCCTGCGTGCTTTGTGGCGCATCGCCTGGGATGAGTTCGGGGCTGATCTCACCTTCGAGCACACTGATCAGTGTTTGCGAAACGCCAGCGTCGAAGATTTGCTTATCGGCGACCCAGCGAATGAGGTGTTGGATCAACGTCTTCGGCGCGCCGCCATTGACGTTGTAGTGGCTCATATGATCGCCGACGCCGTACGTGCACCAGCCGAGCGCGAGTTCGGACAGATCGCCGGTGCCGACGACAAAACCGCCTTCTGTGTTGGCCAGGCGGAACAGATAGTCGGTGCGCAAGCCCGCTTGCACGTTCTCGTAGGCGACATCGTAGACCGGCTCACCGCGCGCGGCGGGGTGGTTCAAATCCTCCAGCATGCGCTGGGCCAGCGGCGCGATGGAAACCTCGCGTGCATCGATGCCGAGCGCGTTCATCAGAGCCCAAGCGTTGGACTTGGTGGCGTCGCTGGTGGCGAAGCCGGGCATGGTGACGCCGATTATATTCTTGCGCGGCAGGCCGAGCAGATCGAAGGCGCGCGCGATGACGATCAGCGCGTGCGTTGAATCGATGCCGCCGGAGACACCGATAACAACGCGTTTGGTCTTCGTCGCTTCGATGCGCTTGGCGAGGCCGGAGACTTGGATGTTGTAGGCTTCGAAGCAATCGCGGTCGCGTTTGCTGAGATCATCCGGAACGAACGGAAAGCGATCAAGCTTGCGTTTCAGCGGGACACCTTCTGGTGTGCCGAGATCAAAGCTGATGTGGCGCCATTTGGTCAGTTCGTCTTTGGCGCGTGCGGCTGCGTCGTGGAACGTACCGACACGTCGGCGTTCTTGCGAGATACGGCCGACGTCGATGTCGGCGGTGACGAGCTTCGGCTCGCGCGCGAAGCGCTCGCCTTCGGCCAGCTTCTCGCCCATCTCGTAGGCGATGACTTGGCCATCCCAAGCGAGATCGGTTGTGCTCTCCCCATAGCCGGCGGCGGCGAACACATAAGCTGCTATGGCGCGGCGCGATTGGCTGTCGCAGAGCACGGCGCGGTCCTCGGCCTTGCCGATGACGATGTTGGACGCGGAGAGATTAAGCAGGACGTTGGCGCCTGCGAGTGCGCCAAGCGTGGAGGGCGGTTGCGGGGCCCAGAAGTCTTCGCAAATCTCGACGTGGAAGGCGAAGTCGGCGTGGTCGGTCGCGGTGAAGACCACCTTGGCGCCGAAATCCACCCATTCACCGGCGATCTGAATGAGATCGTCTTCTGTGTCGCTGGCTACGCTGAAATAGCGCTTCTCGTAGAACTCGCGATAGTTCGGCAGGAAGCTCTTTGGAACGACGCCGAGGATGGCGCCGCGATGGATCACGACGGCGCAGTTGAACACGGATGTGCGCGAGCGGATCGGTGCGCCGACTATCAGGATTGGAAAGAGATCTTCACTCGCGGCGACGAGTTTCGCGATCGCCGTTTCGACGGCGTCCAGCAGTGTATCCTGCAGCAGAAGGTCATCGATGGCGTAGCCGCTGAGCGAAAGCTCCGGCGTTAGCAGCAGGGCGGCTTTTTCAGCATCCGCGTCGCGCCAGAATTTCAGGATCGCGTCCGCATTGGCAGCGGGATCGGCAGGCTGCACCAGAGGCGCGCAGGCAGCCACGCGCACGAAACCATGCGCGTAAAGGGAGTCAAAGCTCTTGGCGGACGATTTGCGGGAGGCCATTTGCGCTAGCCTACCACATTATGCTCAGTGAGACCATAATGGCTTAGTCGTCGTGCGAGGTGTCGATCTCGATGCGGTCGTCATAGCCCTTGCGGGCCGAGTAAAACACCAGCGCCATCAAGCCGCCGCCGACGGCGAGCGAAAGCACGGTGCCTAAGGTTAACGCGATCCAGCCGTGGATGCTCATCGCCGAGCCGTCCCAGCCGGTCAGCGTGCCAAACGTGACGACCGCGAGCAGGCCGCCAAGCGTGAGCGTGAGCAGGAAAGCTTTCATGCTCACAAGATGGGGTGACGCGGCCCCAGCCGCTAGCGCCAGAAGGTCGCGCTTTAAGTCTGCTCACGGCGCATGGCGATCGCCCGCGCGAGGCCGGCGGCCAGCTGATCCGGATCATAGGGTTTGCGGACGACGGGAATGTGCTTGAGGCTGCGGGGAATAATCACGTGATCGCCGTAGCCGGTGGCGAAGATGAAGGGGATTTTCCGCCGCTCCAGTTCTTCTGCGACCGGGAAAGAATTTCCAGAGCCGAGGTTGACGTCGAGCATCGCAACATCCGGCGTTGTGGCGACGAGCACCCGTAGCGCTTCGGCAGCAGTGGCGGCCGTGTCGACATTGCCGACTCCGCACATTTGCAACATCGCCTCGGCGTCGAGCGCGATGATGAGCTGATCTTCCACCAGCAGGACGTCGAGGCCGTCAAGCACCGGCGCGTCGCGGCTGATGCTGGCTTCTTCTGTTGCGGCCGGCGGCGGCGGCAGCACGGAGACGAAACGCTGCGGGATCAAGAAGCGCGCGCGCAGGCCTTCCGGCGCGTAGGTGATCTCGCTCTCGCCGCCGAGGTCGAATGGGACCGAGCGCGTGAGCAGAATTGAGCCGAAACCTTTGCGGTTGGGTGGTGTAACCGTTGGCCCGCCGGTTTCGGTCCACAGCAATTCTGCTGCGCCATCCTCGCCGACACGCCAAGTGACGTTGAGTTCGGCGTTCTTTTGCGACAGCGCGCCATATTTAGCGGCGTTGGTGGCGAGTTCGTGTGTGACC
>JAWXAM010000104.1:0-17642 GCA_034439495.1 Terricaulis sp.
TCGCCGGCAAACGCACGACCTGAAAATCGCGCAGCCGCACATCAAAGCGCGCTTGGCTGGGCGGCCCGGTGCGCCACTCGCCATCCGCAGCGGCCGTGCCGCCCACGATATTGTCCGCGCCCGTCAACGCCGCGACGGCAAAGCCAGCATCATCCGAACGCAAACGAATGCGGCCCGACGCATCACCCGGCCGCGGTCCAAGCCCGAGCGAGAACGCCCGCCCACTCGGCGCGCGGCCCTCCACCGTCAGCATCGCCAGCGCCCCGCGCGAGGTCACCAACTGTACGCGCGCATCGCTCAGCGTTGCGCCGCTCCGCATCTTCAAACGGTCAACAACCAAGCTCGCCCGCAGCGGCGCGGCCGGCGAGCCCACACTTGCACTTGCCGCTCCCGCGCCCTCCGGCGCTTCATCGCTGCCCATAAACGGCGCCGCGTCGAACAGCGCACCACGCACCGCAACGTCGAGCCCGCCATCCGCGGCCCGCGTCGCCGTCACCCGCGCGTCCGAACGCCCCTCGATGGCAAGCCGCGTCAGCTCCACTTCGATCAATCGGTTGTCGCGCGCCAAGCGCATGCGCCCTTGCGTGTTCAAGCCAGCGCCGCGCGCTTCTATGTTCGTGAACGCAAGCCCACCATCGCTCTGGCGATCGACTCTGAATCGCGCTGACGCCGCTTGGCCAGCGCGCTTGGTCCAGAATTGGCGCGGCGCCTCAACCGCCGCATTGGTCAAATCAAGTTCGATCTGCGCGTTGTCGACATCGAAGCCGCGGCCCTCGCCACTAATCGTGACGCCAATACGCCCCTGCGCATAACGCGCCACCGGATAACCCAGGCGCTCCAAATCATCCGCAGTAAAGTCACCCGAGATTTGGTATTCCGACGAAGCGCGTCCCGCGCGACCGATATACTCCGTCCATCGTACCTGTTCGATCGCAGAGGCGCCCGCCCGGATGGGTCCGCTCACCGTTATCGCGCGCTGATCTCCACGGATTTGCAGCTGGCCCTGGCTGATCGCCATCCGCCGCGTCGTCATCGTGCCGGCAAAATCGCGGATGCCGCCATCAATGTTGAAGCGCCAGGTCTCGAACGGCGCCTCACTCAGCATTGGCCGCTGAATACGAATGTTGATGATGCCGCGTCCACTCGCGCTCGCCGCCGCGATCGGCAAACGTTCACCAAGACTAATCGGCTCCTGGCCCAACACTTCAAGCAGATGCCGGACATCGCCATCCACGCGCGCCGAAATCGTCGCCATCGCGCCTCTCGGCTTCAGCCGCGGCAGCTCCACCCGGCCATTGGTCACCACCATATTGTGGTAGCGCGCTTCCGGGATCGTCATGTCAAAACGGTTGCCGCGCAGCACAGCCGATCCGCGCGCATGCGTCACCGGCGACATCGTGGAAATGAACTGCATGGACGCGTCGCTGACATTGAAGCGAATATCCATCGCCTCATCCCGCAATACGCCCGCTGCGATGTCCGAGGGCCGCACATCAATACGCACGGTCGCATCGCTGACGCGCCCGCCCGTAAGTGATCGCGCAAGGTATGCTCGCGCGCCCTCGCCCAAGCCTATCGGCCACATCGCGAGAACCGCGCGCGCCTCCACCGCACCTTGCAACGCGCCGTTCAACTCGATGCCAGGCCGCAGCCGCCGATCGTCGCCAGCTTCGGCCCAATAAATTCGCCCCGTCAGGTCAAGAGCGCCTTGGCCGGTTTCGGCATGAATGCGGGTAAAACCTACACTTCGCTGGGCAGCGTTTATCGCGCCGACCACAGCCACATTGGTGAAAGCCGCCGGTTGCGAAAAGGTCCCCGGCACATCGAGCGTCAGTGATGGCAATGAGACATTGAACGTCGCAAGCTCATTCGGTAGCGCCCGCAGGATCGCGGAAACATTGCGCACACGAATTTCGCCGCCGATCTCAGTCGTCTCGCCCGCAAGCGCCAGCTGATCGATGATCAATTCATCGCTGGCGATATCGTAGCGGCCATGGAAGCGTCCGCCGTCGAGACTGAAGCGCTCGCCGCCAGCGTTGGCCGTGCCACGCCCGAGCACTGCATCGCCTTCGAAGCGATTGACGCCCGTCGCGCGATCAAGCCCAATCACCACAGTCGCCGTCAGCGGCGCATCGAGGCCCGCAAACGGCCCAAGCGCCGCCGGCGAGAACAGCGCACGCGGGCGCACATCTGTTGCGCCAAACTCAACGACCGCGCTTTGAAAACCCGTATCGGTCGTGATGCGCAAGCTGGCCGGCGCCAGGCCCTCGGCGCCCTCAAGACGCGCCTCAGCAAAAAGCGCCAGCGCATTGCGCTGGCGTGAAAGTTCAAAGTTGGCGCCCTGCGCGGTCCAGCGGCCGCCGCCACCTTCATCGATCACCGCCAGGCGCGCGCCACGCACACTGAGTGAGCGCAAGCCCCCGCCAGGACCGATCGGCCGAAAGCCGGCCTCCATGCCATCCAACCAGCGGACGACCTTCTGTTCGAGCGACTCGTTGGTGGGTGACGCGGGGATGATGATATCCGGCGGCGCGCCCTCCGGCCCGAAGGCAATGTGCATCGCGCCATCGATTTTGCGCGTGAACGTAAGTTCGCCGCCAACGAACTCCGCCCGCACCAATTGAATACGCCCAATCAGCAGTGGCAGCACAGCCAGCTCGATCCGCGCTTCATCGGCGCGCGAGAGCACACCGCCGCGCCCGTCTTCAACCGTTACGTTGACCGCCCGTAGCTCGAGCGCATTGCGCTCGGTCCAAGCGATTTCGACGCGCTCGAGACCCACAGGCCGGCCACTTCTGGCAGCGCTCAACTCGGCTTGCATATCTTCCCGCAGGAAGGAAAGTTCGACCGGCCCTTGCGACAGCCGCCACCACGCGACGCCTAGCCCGATCACGAGCGCCGCGACCAGACCAAGCAAGATCTCGACAGCAATGAGCGTCGAGCGGCGTATCATCCGCGCGTCTCCGCCACCCCGCCCAGGTGTCTAGCGCGGGGAATCAGGGTGATGCAAAGCTTCAAGCCAGCAGCGGACTGCCCCGCGGCTTGGACATTTTTGAAGACCCGGAGGCCGGCGATGGCGAAAGAGCTCAAACTTGGCGACCCCGCGCCCCCTTTCGATCTGCCAACGGCCGGGGGCGGGCGCGTCAGCTTGGCGAGCCTCAAGGGCAAGCGCGTCGTCCTTTATTTTTACCCTAAGGACGACACACCCGGTTGTACCCAAGAAGCACTAAACTTCACTGAAAAGGCGAAAGAATTCGCCGCGGCCAAGACCACCGTGATCGGCGTCTCCCGCGATTCCGTCGCTAAGCATGAAAAATTCGCCGCCAAGCACGGCCTCAATGTGACTTTAGCTGCTGATGAGGATGGCGCCGCCTGCAACGCCTACGGCGTCTGGGGTGAAAAGAAGCTCTATGGGCGGACCTATATGGGCGTCGAGCGCGCCACATTCCTGATCGATACCAAGGGCAAGGTCGCCAAAGCTTGGCGGAAGGTTCGCGTCCCAGGTCATGTCGAAGACGTTCTGGAAGCGGTTAAGGCGCTCGATTAACTTCCGGACGCGTTTTACTTAGTTAATGCAGGTTTGGCGCGGTTTTCGCAGAAAGCCGTTGAGAGAAGCTGAAATTCTCGTAAACGGAGCAGCCCGCCTGTTGCAATTCAAGAGCGTTTCAGGTTGGATCACTTTGTTGGCGGGGCCAGTTTATTTTTTGTTTCGGTTAATGGGCGGTGGCGGACCATGAGCCAGTTCGGATCACGCGCGCGAGCGTTCTTTGATCGCGCGTTTCCAGAGCGTCAAATCTATCACCGATCCGGTGGTACGGTTCGATATGTCTCTCTCTCGCCTGGAAAGCAGGCGCTTCTCGCACTTACCGCGGTAGGTCTCGCAGGTTGGTGCGTTTACGCGAGCGCCAATACCCTTCTCGAAGGGCCGCAAGCCTCAGCCTCCAACGCAGAAGTCGAACGTGAGCGCGCCAAGTACGATCGCTGGCTGAACGAAAGCCGCGCCCAGGCCGCCGCAAGCCAAGCCCTCCTCGAAGAGCGCACCCGCCAGTTCGACCGCGCCACCCAAGATTTTGAGAGCCGGCACGAAGTCCTGCGCTCGCTGCTGGAATACGCCGGCGGCAACGGCGTTCAGCTCGCGGCCACCCGCCCAATCGAACGCGATGGCGCCCGCATCATTATGGCCGCCTCGATTGACGAGGCAGAGCCGCGCCAATCCCGCGCCGTCACCAGCGAGCCCTATCAGGTTACCACAGTCGGTTTCCGCGCCCGCACCCGCGACCTTGAGGCCGACCAGGAGCAGACGCTCTCGGAACTCGAAGACTCAGTCGTTGAGCAAAGCGAAACCGTACGCGGCGTGCTGCGCCTGACCGGCGTTTCAATGACCTCGCTGACCGGCTCTGATGAAGTCGAAAGCGGCGGCCCGCTGGTTCCGCAAGATTTCGTCGCATATCTGCGCGACAGCGGCCTGAACCCGGCGTTCGCCGAACGCGTCGCCCAAGTGGCTGCCCGCGTTACCGAATCCCGCCGCCTTGGCGACATCGCCAATTCGACCCCGCTGGCCCCGCCGGTTGCCGTCGATTACCGCGAAACCTCGGGCTATGGCGCCCGCGTCGATCCGTTCACGGGCCGCCCAGCTTTCCACTCCGGGCTTGACCTTGCCGCCTTCGAGCGCGCGCCGGTCGTAGCAACCTCACCTGGAACTGTTGTCTACGCTGGAACGCGCGCCGGTTACGGCTATACGGTCGAGATCGACCACGGCCACGGCTTTAAGACTCGGTACGCACATTTGCGCGATATCCAGGTCCGCACCGGCGAGCGCGTCGCAATCGGCCAACGGGTCGGTTCGATGGGTTCTACCGGCCGCAGCACCGCAACGCATTTGCACTACGAAGTCTGGTTCCGCGGCCGCGCGGTCGATCCGATTAGCTTTTTGAGGGCAGGACGGCATGTTCACGAACAAGGGTAGACCGAGCGATAGCAATTTGCCGGCCCTGCCCGATCCGTCGCCACAGCGCCGCCCGACGCAGGGCCGCGCTGGAATCGCCTCGATCATCGCGAACGGCGTGAAGATCACCGGCACGATCGAAGCCGAAGGCGCCGAGCTCCAGGTTGATGGTGAAATCGAAGGCAATGTCCGCGGCGGTTCACTCACCGTCGGCGACACGGGCATGGTCAAGGGCGACGTCGTTTCCGAAAGCGTAACCGTTCACGGCCGTGTTGAAGGTTCGGTGCGCGCGCGCAAGGTCATCCTCGCTCGCAACGCCCACGTGCTGGGCGACATCGTTCATCAATCTTTGTCTGTTGAGATGGGTGCGGTTTTCGAAGGCCAGTGCCGTTATCTCCAGGATCCGCTGTCGCAAGCTGGTCCGGGTACGCCAGCTTCGCCGCAAATCGTCTCGCCGCAAGAGCGGCCGGCGGCGTCGGCGTTCGGCAATCAAGGTTCAGTCTTCGGCGAACCGAGCAATGACGATCGCATGGTGTCGGGCGTCATCGTGACCGGAACGTCGAGCTAAGTTTTTCCTCTTTGGGTTGGAATACAAACTAAAGGCCCGGCTTCAAGCCGGGCCTTTTTCTTTGTCACCGTCCGCGCTCCGCGCTTTTGCTGCGTCCACACATTAGTTCGATCCAGTCGCTGAACGCAGCAGCGAACTTGGTCATCAGCTCGCGCGTGCCGGGCTGCAGTATCTCGCCGCTATCGCTGAACAACTTGTCGGCGGGTCCAAGATACATTTCCGGCTGGCCGAGGGTCGGCATATCGAGATACGCCGTCATCTGCCGTAAATGATGATTGGCGCCAAACGCGCCGATCTGGCCGACTGAGACGCCCATCACCGCCGCCGGCTTTCCCTGTAGCACGCCCTTCCCATACGGACGCGAGGCAATATCGATCGCATTCTTCAACACCCCAGGCACCGAACGGTTATATTCCGGCGTCGCAAACAGCACCGCATCAGCTGGCGAGATGTCACCGCGTAAGCGCTTCCAATCCTCGGACGGATTTTCAGTGTCGAGATCTTGATTGTAGAGCGACACCGCGATGTCGACGAAGCTGAACTTCAAGTGCGACGGCGCGAGTGTCGCTAGCGCCTCCGCCGCTCTGCGGTTCCAGCTCCCCTCACGCAAACTTCCGACAAGCACAGCGACGTCACGTTGATCCGGCATGGGAATACTCCTTCGCCAGCCAACGCGCCGCACGCTCTAGAGTTCACACGCCGCCGTCACATCGCCCCGAGGATCAGCCCGATCAGCGTAAATTGCAGCGTGTGATAGCCGCCATTGATCAAGAGTAACGTGAGGTTCTTGCGCTCGAACAGGTAATTGATCCCGAAAGAGGCCGTCACCCAGCACAGTCCGGCGGTGAAGCCATACATCGCGCCCGTGGCCGCATCGACATCTGGCCCGAGAAACACAGCAAACGAAGCCGAAGCGATCAACGACAACACGAAGGAGCCGCCGAAGATCAGCGGCATGTTGCCCGCTTTGATCTGCGCATCGCTGAGGCCGGCAGCAGTTTGCCAAGGCTTCGCGAAAAGCGCCGAATACCAAACGCCGCCGAGCAGAAACGAACTCAGCGCCGCTGCGCCGACCGCTAGCCAATTTATGTCCATGTGAGCCTCCCCGCTCGCAGCGCGTGTTTAAGCCTTGGATTTCGCCGCTTCCTCCAAGAGTCTGAAATGCGCGCGCAATTGCGCAACGGCGCGGTCGAAGTATGCGACATCGCGATGCGTGCGCGCCTGCATCACGCCGCCTTCCATCGCCGTCAGCACAAATTGCGCAAGTGCGCGGTGATCCGTATTCGCCGGCAACCGCCGCCCGGCATCGGCCAGACACGTCTCGATCGCCGCCGTCCAGTTCTCGAAATTCTGCGCCAACAAGGCGCGCACTTGCGGATCAGGCTCGTGCAGTTCCAGCGCCAGCGATCCGATCGGGCAGCCATACGTGCAATCGCTTTCCACAATCATCGTGCGATAGCCGTTGAGCAGCGCGAAAATCTTTTCGATCGGATCGTCGACGGCGCCCCACGCCGGCTCAAGCAGCATCTCTTGGATGCCATCGCGATACGCCTCCAGCACGCCGATCAGCACGTCCTGCTTCGACGGAAACACGTGATAGAGGCTGCCAGAATTCAGCTGCGTGCGTGAAAGCAGATCGGCGATTGACGTTGAATTGTAGCCTTTCAGCCAAAACAGCTCCATCGCTGCATGAACGATTTTCTCGCGGGCTGATTGCGGGGCCATTACTGCACCCGTGTCCAATCAATTGGGCCATCGGCGATCCGCCGCACCAAACTCTCCAGCGTGTAGGCGTTGCCTCGTTCAAAGAATGCGTGCAGCGCGTCGAAGTCTGCGCCAACGCGAAAGCCGCTCATGAGAACCCGCACGCGCGTCTCATTGACGCCGAGGCCCTCTAACTGGATTTGTGTGATCAACTCGCGCGCGGCCTCTGCATGCGGAAATCCCGGCGGCGCCCGATCGATTTGCAGAATGATCATTTGCTCAGGTGCGATCGCGACAACGCGATTTAGAATGTTGCCTGCGTCGCCGATCCGGGCGCTGCGATCGTACGAAGTTTCAAACACGCCGCCTGCGACCGGGTCGATCGCCGCCACCGGCGCAACCCAAGTTGCGAGCCCCTCCGACGTCGTCCAGAGCGCCCAGACCTGATCGAGTGAAGCCGGAAGCATCACCTCATGGCACAGCCCGTGGGCGCCACCCGGGGTGGCGCACTCTGAAACGGTCTGAGCCGCCGCCGTTCCCGCCCCCATGGCGATCGCAAAGACGGAAAAAACCGCTGAAATCCAACGCCGAGATGCCATAGACCCTCTCTTGTTTGAATGTTCAATCAAGTTCAGTGGCGCGTCAATAGGGTTTTGAGTTCGCGGCGCTTAGCGGGTGCTGGGTACGATGGCTTCGTATTCGGGTTTTGCGAGCGTCAACGATCCCAGCGGCAAGTTCTGACCGGGCGCAATAAGAACCGCGAGCCGGCGCTTTACGAAGCCGCCTTCGCTGTAGAAGAGCGCGAACCGCACGCCGGCATCCGTCTCCGCGCGAAATCCAAAGCTGCCGCGGTTGGGCCCCTCCGGCCAAACTTCACGCATCGGCGTGAACGCGCCCGCAGAAACACTGATTAGCCGCAAGCCCGCCATCTCGCAGAGCGAGCGCACTGCAATATGCCCTGGATCACTACGTTGACGCTCCTCGCTCACACGCTGCGCCTCGGCGCGACGTTGCTGATAGAGCGGATTAGCCGAGGCGATCCGGCGCATGTGACCGCTCAGTTCAGCGTCTGGGGCGATCGTCAGCTTGCGGAAACTCTTCAGCCACATCTTTTGACGTGCAGCGAGTGGCTCCCTTTGCTCCAGGTCATTTACGCGTTTGTCGAGATCGCGCAGCGCCAGCTTCACACTCGCGTACCCAGCTTGCTTCACCACGCGCCGCATATCGCGCGGACTCGCGCGCTTTATCCGTAGCAACAGATTGAACACTTCGAGGTGCGGGTCCGCGAGCATGCTTTTCAGCGCCGATGCGCATGCCCGGAGCGCGATCGGATTGCCGCCGCGGCTCGCCCAATACTGATCGTGACCACCGCCGCGCGCTTGGTTGATGTAGTCGTGCGCGTAAAAACTCCACAACGCCTCCGGTGCGTACTCGCCGGGGATCAGCAGCGCGTGAGTCTGCACTGCATCCACGAACGCGTCACACGCCATCACCAATTGCGCCGGATCGCGCGCATCGGAAGCGCTCTGCGGCAGAACGAACTCGTCTGCGATCAAGCCCTGATACGTCGTGAGTGCGCTCGCGCCGGTGCAATTGGCGCGTTGATGCTCGGCCAGCCAACCACCCGGCTCGATCAAGGTTTCTTCGCTCATGCGCCCCCCGGCCGACAAAGCTAGTCGATGTCTTCCACCACCTTATCGCTGGCGCCGCTCACGCGCGCAGCCAGCGAAGCCGCCATGAACTGATCGAGATCGCCGTTCAGCACACCTTGCGTATCAGACGTTTCGACACCCGTCCGCAGGTCTTTGACCATCTGATACGGCTGCAGGACGTACGACCGGATCTGTCTGCCCCAACCGATCTCGGTCTTACTGTCTTCCAATTGCTGCGCCGCCGCTTCCCGCTTTTGCAGTTCTGCTTCGTAGAGACGCGCCCGCAGCATATCCCACGCCGCAGCCCGGTTTTTGTGCTGCGATCGCTCGGCCTGACACGCGACAACGATCCCGGTTGGGATGTGGGTGAGGCGAACCGCCGAGTCGGTCTTGTTGATGTGCTGACCACCGGCGCCGGACGCGCGGTACGTATCGGTGCGCACGTCCTTGTCGAGAATTTCGATATCGATGGTGTCGTCGATCTTCGGGTAGACCCAGACGCTCGCGAACGAGGTGTGTCGGCGCGCATTTGAATCATAAGGGCTGATCCGGACGAGGCGATGCACGCCCGCTTCCGTCTTCAGCCACCCATACGCATTCTCGCCGCTGACCAGCACCGTCGCGGATTTGATGCCCGCCGTGTCGCCGCCCTGCTCTTCCAGAAGATCGGCTTTGAACCCACGCGCCTGCGCCCAGCGCAGATACATGCGCAACAGCATCTCGGTCCAATCCTGAGACTCGGTGCCGCCAGCGCCTGAGTTGAATTCGATGTACGCATCGTTGCTATCAGCTTCGCCCGAGAGCAGCGCCTCAAGCTCTGCTTGCGCAGCGCGCTTTTGCGCAAGGACCAACGTGGCGTGCGCTTCGTCGACCAGCGACGCGTCACCTTCCGCCTCAGCCATTTCGGCAAGCTCGATCGAGTCGCGCAGATCACGTTCAAGCGCGAGGATGCTGTTCATCCCCGACTCCAGCTTCGTGCGCTCGCGCATCAGCTTTTGCGCTTTTTCGGGGTCGTTCCAGAAATCGGGGCGCTCCGAGAGAGCGCTCAGCTCGTCAAATCGGACTTGGGCGCGATCCCAGTCAAAGACGCCTCCGCAGCAAAGCGACAGCGGATTCGATTTGTTCGGCGAGAGTGACGATGTCGGCGCGCATGCTGAGTCCCCGGATGTTTCCGCCTAGATAGGCGATGGCGCGCATCGGCGCCAACGCTTCGGACCACAAACGGCGCCCTCAAACGAAAATCCTCCCCGCGCTTACGCCCGAGGAGGATTGACGCTCGATTTGAAGGACGCAGCGACTAATAGAGGCCGCCGAGTTCCTCAGATTCCTGCTGTTCTCGCCGACGCTCCCCAGTCCCCGGCACCGGATCATCCAGGCCGGATAGAACGCGCGGATCGATCGGATCGGTACCGCCGAAAATGAACGGCGACGAAGAAGCCGCCGCTGTTGGCTCCGTATCGGGGCGGAACGCTTCCAGGATCGTTGTCGTCGTGGTCGCCGTCGGCAAGCCGCCCGTCATCGCGTCGATGCGAACCAGGCGCACGCCCGATGGGATACGGAACGGCGTCGGCTGCTCACCTTCGAGCGCAACGCGCATGAAGTCGCGGAAGATCGGCGCGGAGATGCGGCCACCCGTTTCGCCTTCGCCCATGTCGCGAGGCTGGTCGAAGCCGGCCCAGACACCAACCACGAGATCAGGCGAGAAGCCGATAAACCAAGCGTCCTTGTAATCGTTAGTGGTGCCGGTCTTGCCGCCGAGTGGGAAGCCCAGTGAGTTGACAACCGTCGCGGTGCCGCGCTGCACGACTCCTTCGCTCATTGATACGATTTGATACGCGGTGACCGGATCGATCACTTGCTGGCGTGGATCCGGCAGCGTCGGCGCGCGCATGCCGCTGCGCCATTCAGCCGTGCAGTTCGGGCATTCGCGCTGATCGCGGCGGAACACCGAGCGACCTGTCCGATCCTGAATGCGGTCGATCACAACCGGCTGAATCCAGCGGCCACCGTTGACGAACATCCCATAGGCCGTGGTCATCCGCATCAAGGTCGTTTCACCGGCGCCTAGGGCCAGCGAGAACACAGGCTGCGTCCGCTCGTCATAAATTCCAAGGCGGCGGCCGTAATCGAGAATGCGCTCCGGACCCAATTCGTAAGCGACACGCGCTGTCATCGCGTTCCGCGAGAGCTCAAGGCCGCGACGCAACGTCGTCGGACCATAGAACTCACGGCTGTAGTTTTCGGGTGACCAATTGGTGCCGTCGCCAGCTTCGATGGCCAGTGGGCCGTCATCGATGAGCGTCGCCGGGGTCAAACCGTAATCCAGCGCCGCCGCATAGACGATCGGCTTGAACGATGAGCCGGGTTGGCGCTGCGCCTGCGTTGCGCGGTTCAGACCCGTGCTCTGCTCCAAAGAATAGCCGCCAACCATCGCCAACACGCGGCCGGTGTGCGGATCCATGGCGACGAGCGCGCCTTGAATTTCCGGAATCTGCTTCAAGCGATAGCCGCCATTCGCCAAGCGCATCGCATAGACGATTGAGCCACGCTGCAAACCAAGCTCGCGATCGCGCCGTGCGGCCTGCGCAGCCCATTGCGCATCGTCGGCGTTCAACCGGCCCGTCTCGCCGTTCTCGTCCGTCAAAGTCGTTGCGCCATTGGCGACACGCGTGACCATCGCACGCACCCAGCCCGAAAGCCCCGGCGCGCGCTGCGCCTCAGCCAGTTGCGCTGGAATATCGCCGGACGGATCGCCCGCACCAAGCGGGCCGCGCCAGCCGTGCCGGCGATCATAGTCTTCCAAGCCACTGCGCAGCGCCCGCGCCGCTGCGAGCTGCAAGCGCGTGTCGAGCGTAGAACGGATCGAGAGACCGCCGCGCAACAGCGCATCGGCGCCGTACTGGTTTTCCACTTGGCGGCGGATCTCTTCAACGAAGTGCGACGCGGCGATGAATTGATCGCCGGAGAGCCGGTTGGTTGTCGTCAAATCCGCAGCGCGCGCTTCTTCCGCTTGCGCTGCGGTGATGTAGCCGCGTTCCAGCATGCGCCCGATGGCGTAGTTACGCCGGTCGATCGCGCGTTCGCGGTGGCGGGGAAGCTGATAGTTCGCCGGGCCCTTCGGCAAAATCGCGAGATAAGCGGCCTCCGAAACGGTGAGCTCGCTGAGCGGCTTGTCGAAATAATTGAGCGCAGCAGCCGCAACACCATAGGCACGATTGCCGAGGAAAATTTCGTTCAGATAGAGTTCAAGGATGCGCTCTTTATCGAGCACGCGCTCGATCCGCTGCGCCACGAGACCTTCGCGCAGCTTCGTCCAGACGGCGCAAATCACGCCTTGGCAAGATGAGGCGCGCCCGGTGAGCATGTTGCCCGCGACCTGCTGCGTGATCGTCGACGCGCCTTGGATGCGACGGCCCTGAATGACATCGAGCGGAATGCGCAGCACGGCGCGCGCGAGGCCCTGATAGTCTAAGCCCGAGTGTTCGAAGAAGCGCGCGTCTTCAACCGCGACGAAGGCGTTCTTCACATGGTCGGGAATTTGCTCGATCGGCACGAACACGCGCTGCTGATCTGCGAACTCCGCCACCAGCGCACCGTCACCCGCGTGGACGCGGCTCGAAACGGGCGGCTGATAGTCTTGCAGATCGGAAAGGCTCGGCAGGCCTTGCAGCGCCGCAATGATGAAACCGACAACCGCGAGGAAGCCGACGCCAGCGAAGATCAGCAGGCCGTAGAGAATCTTTTGCCATAGCGGGCCGTCGCCGCCAGGAAAGCGAAAGCCACGACGAGGCGCACGGTCATCGTAGCCGTAATCGTCGTCATCCCAGGTGTCATCGACACGGTAGCTAGTATTTCGCGGCATTCCGCCCCGCTTCTGCGCGCTTCGTGAGGCTGTCTGCCTCGCCTCCCAATAGGGCGCGATTAAGACCAGTTCGAGCCGCTAACATAGTGCGCATAGTTTAAGATTCGCGCCCTTTTTAGGCGCCAGCAGCCATCAATTGGGGGGCGGCGAAGTAGCCATCCACCGCCCGCGCCATGGCTTCGGCCATAGCTTGGCGGGCGCGCGGGTCGGAGAGACGGCGCTCGTCCGTCACATTGCTAAGAAAGCCAGTCTCGATCAGCACGGCCGGCACATCCGGGGCCAACAGCACCATGAAACCAGCGTTACGGTGTGTGTTGCGCAGCAACGGCGCCACCTCACCCAGGCGCGGGATCACTGCCTGCGCAAATTGCGCCGAGCGATTGGTCGTTTCACGCTGGTAGAGATCGAGCAGAATGTCGCGCGCCACGCCGGTGCGTGGGGCGTCGCCAAAATCGATATCCCAGTTCTGCGCCATGTTCTGGGCCCGTGCCTCGCCGCGCTCCGAGATCGTATAGACCGAGACGCCCTGGGCCTCACGGTTCGGAGCGGAATCCGCATGGATCGAGATGAAAAGGTCCGGATTGTGCTGACGAGCGATCGGCACACGGTCTTCCAGCGGAATGTAGCGGTCGGCATCACGTGTGAGCACGACACGGTACTGGCCGCGGCTCTCGAGGGCCTGGCGCAACTGCAACGCGGCATCGAGCACCACGTCCTTCTCGCGCACGCCGGTTACCCCGATCGCGCCTGGATCGCGGCCGCCGTGGCCAGGATCGATCACGATAGTGCGGCGCTGGCCGCGGCCTGCCGCCGCCCGCTGCGTCGACGCGGCGACGAAAGGCGCGGTCGGCGCTATGTCAAAGCTCAGTTCGGGGGAGCGGCGCCCACCCAGCTCTTGGCGCAGCAAGCGGGCCGGCGCCTCAAGATCCAGCACCAGACGCGAAACCCCACCGGGCTGCGCACCGTAGCGGACGCGGCGCACAACGCCGGCGCCAACACTTTCCGTTTGGCCCGCGCCTAGCCGCGTGTTGGCCAGGTCGATGACGAAACGATGCGGATCAGATAGGAAAAAAGTCCGCGCCTGTGCCTGCACATCGAGCGCAACGGTCACCCGCGCGGCCTGCCCGTTCTCTTGCACCAGCACCCCCCGCACCACCGCGGGAACATCGGCCCAGGCGTGACCGCTCAACGCGACACCGCCCAGGGCGGTCGCGCCGGCAGACAGGAGGGTGCGGCGAGTAAGGTCCATGAATACTTGGAAAGTACCTCATCCGACTTGCTAGGCAGTTGAAAAGGAGGGTGAATAGAACAGTAACTACACTTCTTCCGCAGTTGCCCTCGGCGCCGACTGTCGTGTCAGGCTTGTCGCGCCGCCCAATGTGGGTTCACGTAACGCCATGCGCGGTTTCACCTTTCTTCTGGCTCTCATCTGCGCCACGCCAGCGGCCGCCCAGAACTACGAGTCCGCCCGCGCCGCCGCCGATCTTCGCGAACTCTGCGCGGCCGATCGCGGCCGGCTCTGGGGCGTATCGCTGTGCGGACCGCTGATCGTAGCCGATCCCGCCACTCGGGCGGTTTGGGCAAGCGATCCGGACGGCCAAGGCGTGCTCGCCCAGAGTGGCGAAGGCTGGACGGGCGTGCTTCCGGCGGGCGTGCCGATTGCCAATTCGGCGGTCGATTGGGCGGGCGTGCGCTGGATCATGCTGATCGGCCCGCTGCCAACCGACGCCACCGAACGCCGGGTTTTGGTCGCGCATGAGGCATGGCATCGGGCCCAGGAGCAGCTTGGCTTGCCGATGGGCCCGTCCGATAACGCCCATCTCGCAAGCGAGCGCGGCCGTTATTTCATGCGCCTAGAAATGCGGGCCCTGGCTGCCGCGTTGCGCTCCAGCGGCAATGCCCGTGAGCGCGGCATCGAGGACGCCCTGGCCTTCCGCCGCGCCCGTTACATGGAATTTCCCACCGCGTTCGCTCAGGAGGCCGCGCTCGACCGTAACGAGGGGCTCGCCGCCTACACCGGCGTCCGCCTTGCGGTGGACGCGCCAGAGATTTACGCCGCGCGCACCCTCGATCGCCATGACAGCCATGAAGCGCTGGCGCGGGCTTATGCTTACGCCACAGGCCCGGCGTACGGGCTGCTTTTGGATGAGTACGAACGCAACTGGCGCCAATTGTTAGGAGCGTTCGCTCCGGCCGACATACTCGCCGCGGCCATCCGCGCCCGTGCCCTGGATGCCCGCGACCTGCGCCGCAGCGCCGAGCGCTATGGCGGCACAGAACTGGCCGCGCAGGAGCAAGCACGGACGCAACGGCAAGCTCAACAGCTTGCCGACCTGCGTCAGCGCTTCAGCACCGGCCCCCGCCAAGAACTACCGCTCGAGCAAATGCAAATGGAGTTCGACCCCAACCAGGTGCTGCCCGTGGAGGGCCTCGGCTCCTATTATGGCGTTCTCACTGTTCGCGACCGCTGGGGCGAGGCGCGCGCCACGCAAGGCGCTGTAATAACGACCAATTTCGATAAGCTCATCCTCGCCGAACCCGCGCCAGACGGCTTGTCTGGACCAGGCTGGCGACTAACCTTGGCGCCCGATTGGCAGCGCGTTTCGCCGCCGTAAGACGATTTCCGACCAAATCCGGGCCACGCCTCCCAGTCGTCCGCCTCCGGCGCTTCCACTGCGTGACAAATCATGCATATGTACCGGTTATCGTCGCGTGCGCCGCAAGGGGGGTCCCCCATGAGCGCCCGGCGCGCTCCCGCCACGCGGATCGGCGAACCAGCCCATTGCGGCGCGCACGCTCTTTGCGCCCACCACTGAGCTGAAGGCCTCCGCCAGGGAGCGTAAGCGTCGCCAGGTCGGCTACGCCAACTGGAGCAACCTATGATCCGTACCGCGATCGATTTCCGCGCCGAGGGCTCCCAAGCCCCGGCCCGTTATCGCGCCGGGTCATCCTTGAAAACTTTGCGTCGCCATGCCGCTCTCGCCCCGGTCCTTGCCGGACGCTCGGGAGCGCGCGACGCGCACGGAGCCCTATTCGATGGCAAAGACAATGCTGATCGACGCTGCCCACCCGGAAGAGACCCGGGTCGCAGTGGTCGACGGAAAAACGGTTGAAGATTTCGATTTCGAGGTAGCCAGCAGACGACAACTCAGAGGCAATATCTATCTCGCCAAGGTGACGCGCGTTGAGCCGTCGCTGCAGGCGGCCTTCATTGAGTATGGCGGCAATCGCCACGGCTTCCTCGCGTTCTCGGAAATCCACCCCGACTATTACGCGATCCCGCACGCCGATCAGGAAGCGATTAAAGCTGAGCTCGCCGCCGCCGAGGCAGAGAGCGAAGGCGCCGAAGAGGATGAAGAAGCGCGCGACGAGCGCCGCCGCCGCATCCTGACGCGTCGCTACAAGATTCAAGAAGTCATTCGCCGCCGCCAGATCATGCTGGTGCAAGTGGTGAAGGAAGAGCGCGGAAATAAAGGCGCAGCGCTCACCACGTATCTCTCGCTCGCCGGCCGCTATTGCGTGCTGATGCCGAACACCGGCCGTGGCGGCGGCATCTCGCGCAAGATCACGCAAGCGACCGATCGCAAGCGGCTGAAGAAGATCGCGGTGGACCTGGACGTTCCGCAAGGCCAGGGCCTGATCATCCGCACCGCCGGCGCCAAGCGCACCAAAACCGAAATCAAGCGCGACTACGAATACCTCTCGCGCGCCTGGGAAACCATTCGCGATGAGACGCTGAAGAGCGTCGCGCCGGCTTTGATCTACGAAGAAAGTTCGCTCGTTAAGCGCGCGATTCGCGATCTCTACGACAAAGACGTTGATGAGGTGCATGTCGACGGCGAAGCCGCTTACAAGGAAGCCAAAGACTTCGTCCGCATGCTGATGCCGAGCCACGCCAAACGCGTGCAGCTCTGGAAGGACACAACGCCAATCTTCGCCAAGACAGGCGTCGAACGGCAGCTCGATTCAATTTATTCGCCCGTCGTCCATCTGAAGAGCGGCGGCTACATCGTCATCAACCAGGCGGAAGCGCTCGTCGCCATCGACGTGAACTCCGGCCGCGCCACGCGCGAGCGCAACATCGAGCAAACAGCGGTTAAGACCAATCTGGAAGCAGCTGACGAAGCGGCGCGTCAGATGCGCCTCCGCGATCTCGCCGGCCTCATCGTCATCGACTTCATCGACATGGAAGAGTCGAAGAACGATCGCGCTGTCGAAAAGCGCATGAAGGACAATCTGCGTTTCGATCGCGCCCGCGTACAAATGGGCAAAATCAGCGGCTTCGGGCTGCTCGAACTCTCCCGCCAGCGGCGCCGCACCGGCGTGCTCGAAGGCACCAGCCACGTCTGCGAACACTGCGAAGGCTCTGGGCGCGTACGTTCAATCGAATCCGCCTCGCTCGCTCTCCTGCGGGCGCTGGACGAAGCGAGCATCAAGCAAAAGCACCACACGATCGAAGCGCGCACGGCCACCGACGTCGCGCTCTATCTGCTCAACGAAAAACGCGATGCGTTGGCAACGATCGAAGCCAATCGGCACGTACGCGTCCGCGTGATCGCCTCCGGCGGCATGAATCCCGGCGACTTTGAGATCAATATCGGCGCGGACACCTTCGAAGACGATGACGTGGAAGTCGAAGCCGAGCCCACGAAAGGCCGCGGCAAGCGCGCCACTGAACGCACGCCGGAAGAAATCGAGGACGACGCGATCCCGGATGATGTCGATGTCGAACTCGACGAAGAGGAAGAAGACGCGGAAGCGGAAGCAAAGCCTCCGCGCGTGGTCGCTGCAGCAGCCGCCGAGAGCGATGGCGAACGCCGTGGCCGGCGCCGTCGTGGCCGCCGTGGCGGACGTCGTCGTCGCGGCGAAGGCGAGGGCGAAACCGAGGGCGAAGTTGAAGCACGCGAAGAA
>JAWXAM010000105.1:0-57811 GCA_034439495.1 Terricaulis sp.
CGCCGGCGACTTCAACGGCGACGGCCGCGCCGACATCTTGTGGCAGCGCGACGACGGGCTGATGGCGATCTGGCACATGGATGGCGCAACCACGCTCTCAAGCGGCGTCATCGGCGGCGTCGGCACTACTTGGAGCGTCGCCGACGTCGGCGATTACAACGCCGACGGCAAAGACGATATCCTCTGGCGCAACGACGACGGCCTCGTCGCCGTCTGGACCATGAACGGCTTCACAATCCTCGGCACAGGCGTAACCGGCAGCGTCGATCTCACCTGGGTGATTGTTGGATCAGGCTAATCGCGCTTAATTCAGTACGCCGAACAGAAAGAGCAGGATGATGATCGGCAGCGGAATGCCGAGCGCCATCAGAATGCAACCTTTGCCCATTTCTTCCATGATGCATTCTCCTCAGACGCGCGGCGTCGTTTGATACGGCACGCCGTCTTCGAGGCGCGGGCGGCCTTCCCACTTCGGGTGATGTGAACCGAGCCATCCGCCGGAGACGGCGCCGGCGAGACCAAGCGAGAGCGCGCCGACCGTCCACCACGCGATCGCGGCGAGTGCGTCCGCAGTGTCTTCAGCTGTTGCAAGATCGGAGGCGTTGGCGCCTTGGCCGTCAGTCGCGTCGCTAAGTTCGCCGATCGTCTCGGCCACACCCGAAGGAATTGCATCGCCGCTCGCGGTAGCGCCCGCAGCGAAGCCGGCCAGCAGAACTGCAACGAAGACCGCCAAGGCCCAAACGAGAAAGCCCGTCAGCAATCCGCCGAAATGATCGGGAAAGCGTGCGCCACGGGCGGCAACGTAAGCGCCGACCTGAAACGCGACGAGTTGCGCGAAGATGACGTAGAGCCCGCCGCCAATGCTGATGGCTTCATCTTGCCCGTTGATCTCGTAGGGATTGAACGCGGAAGCGCCGATAGCGAGCCCAACCATATTCAGCAAAAATCCGACCGCTATCGCTGCTACGGCGCCCGCGGCGATGCTGGACCATTGGATCAGCGGATGCGCGTAGTGGCGCCCCGTTGTCGTGTAATCGGGATCAAATCTGTACGCGACCATGGACGTCCCTCCGGTCGAAAAGCTCGACCGGTAACGGAGCCATAAGCCTTTGGTTCCGCAGAAACGCTTGGAACCTAAGCAGCGGCGACGTTTTTCCGGCGCGTAAGCGCGGCAAAGTCGTTCAGCAATTGCTCCGTCATTACAGCCGGCTTGAAGCCAAGCCCTGCGATTTCACGCACCGGCGTAATTTCCGCTGCCGATCCAGTGAGGAAGCACTCGCTGAAACTCGCCAACTCATTCGGCCAAATCGCGCGCTCGACAACTTCAATACCGCGCTGGCGCGCCATCTTGATCACTGTCTGGCGCGTGATGCCGTTCAAGAAGCAATCCGGTGTCGGCGTATGCAGCACGCCGTCACGGACGAAGAAGATGTTGGCGCCGGTGCCTTCAGCGATTTGGCCGCGCCAGTCGAACATCATCGCATCATCGAAGCCAGCGTCGGTCGCGGCATGACGCGAGAGCGTGCAGATCATGTAGAGGCCGGCGGCTTTCGAATTGGCGGGCGCGGTGTCGGGCGCCGGACGGCGCCACGGCGCGATCATCAGCCGGATGCCCTTCATCTTGTCGGCAAAGTAATCGCCCCACTCCCATGCCGCGATCGCGACATGGACGTCATCGCGCTTTGCGGAAACACCCATCTGCTCCGAGCCGCGCCAAGCGACGGCGCGCACATAGCAATTCGGCATGCTTTGCTTCGCGATCAGCTCGGCCTTAGCGCGATCGATCTCTTCGGCGCTGTACGGCACTTTGAAGCCGAGGATGCGCGCTGAATTGTGCAGCCGTTCGCTGTGCTCTTTGCTCTTGAAGATCACACCGTCATAAGCGCGCTCGCCCTCGAACACGGATGAGGCGTAGTGCATGGCGTGGGTCAGCACGTGGACGCGCGCGTCGCGATGCGGGATGAATTCGCCGTCCATCCAAATCCAGCCATCGCGATCGTGGAAGGGCTGCGCCATGCCTTGCTCCTGCTATGATCCGCTCTTGCCGAGCCAGCGGCCGAGTGGGAAGGTCTATTCCGCTTCGGGGTAGGTTTTTGAGGATATTCTGTGTCGAGCGACATGCCTGTCAACCAACTCCGAGCCATGCCGGCAAAGCCTACCCTAGATAATCGCCTTTCGCGGGCAAAATTATCGGCTTCGCCGCGTGACGAGCAGCGGGCGGGCACATGACGGCCGCACCCGCCTTCGACGCCCTCGACCGCCCGCCACACCTCCTGCTGGTGGACGATGACGACCGCATCCGCGAACTGCTGAAGCGCTACCTCACCCAGGCGGGCGCGCGGGTCTCGGCGGCGGGAGATGCTGCGGGCGCGCGCAAGCTCCTGGAGAGCATGGATTTCGATCTGCTGATCCTCGACGTCATGATGCCGGTGGAGGACGGCTTCTCACTGGCGGAGAGCGTACGGCGGACATCGAAGGTGCCGATTGTGCTGCTCACAGCGCGCGGTCTAGCCGAGGATCGCATCCGCGGGCTTTCCATAGGCGCCGACGATTACGTGCCAAAACCGTTCGAGCCGGCGGAGCTCGCATTGCGCATCAACGCCATCCTGCGCCGCACGATCGCCAATCGCGGCGAAGCGCCGGAGCTGGTGAAGTTCGGCCCGTTCAGCTTCAACACAGCGCGCGGCGAGCTTTCGCGCGAAGGCGCGTTGGTCCGTCTGACAGAAGCTGAAGTGGCGTTGCTGCGCGTACTGGCGGCGCGGCCAGGCGACGTGGTGAGCCGTGAAGAATTGGCCAAGCGCACAGGCGCCGGGCTTGAGCGCTCCGTCGATGTGCAAGTGACGCGCCTTAGGCGGAAAACGGAAGCCGATCCACGCGCGCCGATCTATCTGCAGACGGTGCGCGGCGTTGGCTACAAGCTGGCGGCTGATTGATGGAGACGCAGCCGAAGTTTCGCTTCCGCGACATCATGCCGAAGGGCCTCTACTGGCGCACGCTGCTGATCATCGTGGCGCCAGCCGCCCTGCTACAGCTGATCATCACGCTCGTCTTTCTGGACGACCACTGGCAAGCGACGTCGAAGCGCATGAGCCAAGGCGTTGCGGCCGATGTCGCGCTCATCATTCAACTCTATGAACGCGAGCCATCGCCAGAAAATTTGGCCGATCTGCAAGCACTCGCGCTGCGGCCGCTGCGGCTCGAAGTCGAACTGGAGCCTAACGCCGAATTGGAGATTCCGCGCTGCCGGCCATGGGGCTCGACGCTCGATCGCCACTTCCTGCGGGCGCTCACGCAAGACATTGGCCGCGACGTTTTCTACGATTCCACCTGCCCTGGCCCGCAGGTGATCATCCGCGTGGAAACACCGCGCGGCATCCTGCAGCTCAAAGCCTTCCGCGATCGCCTGCAGGCGCGTTCGGGCCCACTCTTCGTGTTCTGGATTTCTGGCGCGACGCTCTTTCTCATCATCGTGTCGGTGATCTTTATCCGCAATCAGGTGCGGCCGATCGAATTGCTGGCCGATGCGATGGAGCAGTTCGGTCGCGGCGAGGACACAGGACGCTTTCGTGTGCGCGGCGCGCGGGAAGTCCGCGGCGCCACCAATGCCTTCTTCGCCATGCGCGAGCGTATATCGCGCCACATCGAACAACGTTCGCAATTACTGGCCGGCGTCAGCCACGATCTGCGTACACCGCTCACACGCCTCAAACTGCAGTTCGCACTCATGCCGCCCTCGCCCGAAATCGAAGACGCAAAGCGCGATCTCGCGGACATGGAGGAAACGCTCGACGAGTACCTCACGTTTGCGAAGGGCTTGGCCGAAGAGGCGCCGGAGAGCGTCGACCTCGCCGCGATGGCGCGAGAAGTCGCGGCAGATGCATCGCGCGCTGGCGGCGCTGAGATTAGCGTCGAGACCAGCGGCGAGGCGGCGACACCCGGACGTGGACGCGCCCTGAAGCGCCTGCTCGCGAACCTGATCGATAACGCTGCGGCGCATGGCGACCGGGTGTTGGTGAGCGTCAAAGGCGAAGCGGATGCGGTGCTTGTCTGCGTTGACGACAATGGCGGCGGCATACCGGAGGAGCTTTACGAAGAGGCCTTCCGCCCGTTCTCACGCCTCGACGCCACGCGCTCTCGCAACCAAAAGGGCGTCGGCCTCGGGCTCGCGATCGCGCGCGACGTGGCGCGCAGCCATGGCGGCGATATTCAGTTGAGCCAAAGCCCGCTCGGCGGCTTGCGTGCCACGCTGCGTCTACCGCGGCCGGCGTGATCTCAAGAGAGTTCGTAGCTGCGCAGCGGATCGACCACGCTAGCTGACCAACTGAGTTCACGTTCGACACGTGTCCGCAACGCCTCAGACGCGGCCGGCTCGCCATGAACGATAAACAAGCGCCGCGGCGGATTCTCGAAACCCGAGAGCCACCTCATGATCTCATCTGCATCAGCGTGCGCAGAAAGCTCCGGGAGATTTGCGATTTCGGCGCGTACTGGAATCCATTCGCCGAACATCTTGAGTTCGGTCTCTCCCGCCAAAAGCCGCGCGCCGCGGGTGCCGAGCGCCTGATATCCCGCGAACAAAATCGTGCTGCGCGGATCGGGAGCGAACGTGCGAATGTGATGCAGAACGCGTCCGCCCGTCGCCATGCCGCTGCCCGCGATCACCACCTTAGGCATTGCGTTCGCCGTGATCGCCTTCGACGCCTCCACGTCCCTTGCGTAGCTGGCAACACCGCACGAGCCCTCAATGGCCTCCACATCCAACCTGTGATCTTCTGGATGCGCACGCAGCAGATCCGTGGCGCTGATCGCCATCGGACTGTCAAGGAAAATGGGCGTCGCCGCCAAACGGCCTGCACGTTTCAAGAGCCAAAGGTGATGCAGCAAGCTCTGCACGCGGCCGACGGCGAACGCAGGAATAACAACGGTCCCGCCGCGCCGGACCGTGCGCTCGATCGTGTCGCCAAGCGCCTCCATTGGATCAGTCTTTGCATGCGTGCGGTCGCCGTAGGTGGACTCCACCACGATGTAATCGGCATGCGCCACGCTGACTGGATCGGGCATAACTGGGTCATCGTAGCGGCCGAGATCGCCCGAAAACACAATCGTTGTCCCGCCGACCTTAATCTCCGCGGTTGCGGCGCCGAGGATGTGTCCAGCGCGGCGAAACTTGAGCCCCACATCGCGCGCGATCTCGAACTCGCTGCCGAAAGGAATTGGCTTCAGATGCTTCAACGCCCGCTCAGCGTCGCGCATTGTGTAGAGCGGCAGCGCAGGCGTGTGCTTGGAGAACCCTTTGCGGTTTGCGTAAGCGGCGTCCTTCTCAGCGATCTGGGCGCTGTCTTTGAGAAGAATGTTGCAGAGATCTGCCGTGGCGGCTGTGCAGTGCGCCGTGCCGCGAAAGCCTTCGCGCACCAACTTTGGCAGATATCCGGAATGATCGAGATGGGCGTGGGTTAGGACAACCGCGTCAATCGACTCCGGCGGCACAGCGAGGGACTCCCAGTTCCGCTCGCGAAGATGCTTCAAACCCTGAAACAACCCGCAATCGATGAGTACACGTGTGCCGTCCGCATCGATCAGATGCTTCGACCCGGTGACGGTCCCCGCCCCGCCAAGGCTTCTGAGCGTCAGCTTCACGCACCCTCCGCGACGCCCCACCCTAGGCGCGGCGCACGAAATTGGGTAGGAGGGGCCAGCGCGGGCGTGATGTAGTGGTAGCCTGGAAGCTTCCCAAGCTTCTCGTGCGGGTTCGATTCCCGCCGCCCGCTCCAGTCTCGCTTAACGGCCGCGCAGATCGTCGTCTTGTTCGAGTACGACGCCGCCGCCGGTCGGCACGCTCAGCACGCCAACGGACGCCAGCATTTGCCGCTCGGCGACAACCAGATCACGTTCGGCTTGCGCCAGTGAGAGTCGCGCCGTCAGCAGATCGGCTTCCTGGTCCAGCACTTCGACGGTGGAGCGTAGACCCGTTTCCTGCTCGAGCGTCACGCCCTCATACGCGAGCTCAGCCGCCTCCACTTGCTCTCGCGCGGAATCCACCGCAGCGCGGGCGCTAGCGAGGCCCGTCCAAGCATTGGTGACGCTTTCCTGCACATTGCGCTGCGCTGACGCGAGATCGAGGTTCGACGCCGAGCGCAACGCACGCTGCGCACGGGTGCGCGAGCGGATCGCGCCCCCTTGGAAGAGCGGGATCGACACACGCACGCCAACGCTATCGGTGCTTGTTTCGGAAGTATCGTCGTTGAAGTCCGCGCCCATCCCGTAGCCGGCTTCGAGCGAGACATTGGCGCGGCCTTGCGCGGCGGCGGAGTCGACATTGGCGTCAGCAAGACGCGTATCGGCTTGGGCGCCGATCAACACCGGGCTGTTCTCAACCGAAAGGTCGAGCGCGGCGCCAAGATCCGGCGGCAGGCCCGTTGCTGGCGGCGGCGCGATCAGGTTTGAAGGCGGTCGGCCGACCAAGCGTTGATAGGCTTGGACCGATGCAGCCAACGCGCCTTGCGCTTGCACCAGCTGCGTACGTGCTTGCGCAAATCGCGCTTGCGACTGCGCGACATCAGTGCGCGTGACGACACCCGCATCGAACTGCGCCTGCGCGTATTCAAGCAGACGAGACAGGTTCGACACCGTGGTTTCGCGCGCAGCGACGACGGCTTGCGCCTGGCGTACGTCGGCGTAGGCGCGCGTCACATCAAGCAACAGTGTTTGCTGTGCAAGTTCGTAGTCAGCGACAGCGCCCGCAATCTGCGCGCGTGCGGCGCGCGTGGATGCGAGAACACGGCCGGAGCCGAACAGGAGCTGCGAAACGTTGGCGTTGGTCGACCACGTCTCGCCGCGATCGCCTTCGAGGGCGATGTTGTCGGAATCGCGATCACTGGCGCTCGCGCCTGCGGAGATCGAAATTTGTGGCAGCGCAGCAGCAAGCGCTTGCGGCAACGCTTCGCGCGTCGCGTTCAGACGCTGGCGCTGCGCGGCGAGTGTCGGGTTCGACTCCACGGCCGAGACCATCGACTCCGCCAATGTCTCTGCCGAGACCGGCGATGTCGCCGCGATCAGAGCGGCCAGAGAAACAATTACCAAACGCATGAGAACTTCTTCCTCATTCCCGCCGCAGCGCTTCGATCGGATCGAGCTGTGCGGCGCGCCAAGCTGGATATGCGCCGAACGTGAGACCGACAAAAGCCGAGAAGCCAATCGCGACCGCTGCGTGCCATACCGATATTACCAAGGGCAACGTAAACAAAGACGTCATTAACCAAGCGCCAAGCACTCCGATAATGAGGCCAATGATCCCACCAGCAACGGATAGCGTCACCGCTTCCAAGCCAAATTGGTGAAGAATATCTGATTGACGGGCGCCTAAAGCCTTTCGCAAACCGATCTCACGCGTGCGTTCAGTTACGCTCACCAGCATGATGTTCATGATGCCTATACCGCCGACAAGCAGCGAAACGGCTGAGATTCCCCCCAAAAGATATGTGAAGACCTGTGTGGTCTGCGCGGCGGTTTCCGAGATCGAGCTCAAATTCTGAACCGTGAAGTCGTCCTCGCCTTCCCGCGTGCGATGGCGCTGGCGCAGCAGCGTTTCGACGTCCTCCTGGACAAGCGTCAACGCGTCCTCGGAAACGGCCTTCACCGATATCTGACTGACAGTGTCGCCGCGGCCACGGCGGCCGGAGATGCGGCGTTTGACGGTTGTCAAAGGCGCAAGGACGATATCGTCCTGGTCAGTGCCGAGACCCGATTGGCCTTTAGATTCGAGCACGCCAATCACTTCGTAATTGCCGCCGGCCATGCGCAGCATCTGACCGACGGGCTCAACGTTAGGGAAAAGTTGATCGGCCACCGTTGCGCCGAGAACGATGACGCGGCGCGCTTGACGCTCCTCGGTCTCATCGAACATGCGCCCCTGGGCGATCTGCCAATCGCGCGCTTCGAGATAGGACGGCGTCACCCCTTCGACCTGCGGATTCCAGTTGAGGCCATTGGCGACGACCTGCGTACGCGCCCGTTGTGACGGCGCGACGACAGCGACGTTCTCGACCTGCGCGATAGCCGCTGCGTCATCAATGGTGAGCGAATCCCAGCCGCCGCCTGCCCCGGCCTGCGCGCGCACACCGCCGCCGCCGCGCTGGGCGCCAGGGACAACGATCAGCAGGTTCGACCCGAGCGATGCGATCGAGCGCTCCACTTGCGCCTGCGCGCCAGACCCCAGCGCGACCATCGCGACGACGGACGCCACGCCGATGATCACGCCAAGCGCCGTCAGCGCCGAGCGCATCGGGTTAGAGCGCAGCGCGTTGGCGGCGCTGGCGATGAGGTCAGACGTGCGCATCATGGCGGGCGCTCCGATCGTTGGCTTTGTCGCTGACGATGTGGCCGTCACGCATCTCGATGGTGCGCCTGGTGGCGGCGGCAACCTCGTGATCGTGCGTGACAATTACGATCGTGACGCCCTCGCGGTTCAGTTCTCGAAACAAGGCGAGAATTTCGATGCCGGTATTGGTGTCGAGCGCGCCGGTGGGCTCGTCCGCCAAGATCAGCGGCGGCTGGCCCGCGAGCGCGCGGGCGATGGCGACGCGTTGCTGCTGTCCGCCGGAAAGTTGTGTCGGCCGGTGATCCATGCGCTGGCCGAGGCCGACGCGCGTAAGCAATGCCGCTGCGCGTTCGCGCCGTTCGGCAGGCGGGACGCCGCCATAGATCATCGGCAGCTCGACGTTTTCGAGCGCGGTCATGCGCGGCAGCAAGTTGAAGCTCTGAAACACGAAGCCGATGGTGCGATTGCGAAAGACAGCAAGGTTCTCGTCGCTCATCTCACCGATATCGTTGCCATCGATAACGATGCGGCCTTCGGTTGGCGTATCCAGGCCGCCGATAATGTTCATCATCGTCGACTTGCCAGAGCCGGACGGGCCAACGATCGCGCAATAGTCCCCGCGCGCCACATCGAAGCTGACACCGTCGAGCGCATGCACGGTCTCATCGCCCATGCGATAGTGCTTGGTGAGCTTTTGCGCGCTGATCAGGGCCGCCATTACGTGCCCCTGATGCGGGCGCCGCCCGGTGGGCCTCCGCCGCCGCGACCGCCACCGCCGCCGAACGGGCTCGCGCTTTGCGCTTCCGCACGCGGGCCGCCGCCGATGATGACGGCATCACCTTCCTGCAGGCCGCTGTGCACGAGCGTGTAAGCGTTATCCGCTACGCCGATCTCAATGAGCACCGGCTCAGGCCGGTTGTTACGCAGCACCCAGATGACGGCTTGCTGGCGCACCTCTTGGCGGGGCCCCGCGCCAGCACGCATTTGCGCGAGCAGCTCACGTTGGCGCGCCGTGAATGTCGGCTCAAGCTCGCGGATGACTTGTTCGCGCATTTGCCGCATCGCGGCGCGGCGATTGCCACCGCCTTCGCCGCGCGGCGACGACGCCATCGCAGTTTCAAACAATTGCCGCGCACGCGTCTGCTGCGCTTCGGTCAGCTCAAGTGCTTCGGCGAGTTGGCCAACGCCACGCCCGCCACCCTGGCGCGCACCCTGCGGACGTTCGCCTTGGCCACGGCCTTCGCCGCGCGTTTGCGCTTGCGCTTCCCCGGCGCCGCCGCGACGGCCTCCGCCGGACATAAGCTCTTGGCCCCGCGCGACGAGTTCTTCGTCAGCCGGACGGAAGCGCAACGCGTTGTTCGGCACACGCAAAACATTTTCGCGTTGCTCCAGCACGATCTCTGCATTCGCCGTCATGCCGGGCAGCAATTGCCGCCCTGGATTATCGGCCTCGACCACGACCGTGTAGCTAACCACCCCGGACTCAGCGACGCCCTGCTGACGCACTTGGCTGACGCGGCCCTCGAAGTCGCGATCGGGAAACGCATCGACAGTAAAGCGCACGATTTGGCCTTCGCTGACTTCGCCGATGTCAGCCTCGTCAACGGTGATGTTGGCCTGCAGGCGCGCCAAATCCTGCGCGATAACGAACAGTGTCGCAGCTTGCAGGCTGGAAGCGACCGGCTGGCCGACATTGACTTGACGATCAACGACAACGCCGGCGATGGGCGAGCGGATCACGCTGCGCTCCAAATCGGTGCGTGCGGTCGCCACTTGCGCGGCCGCTGACGCCACCGCCGCGCGCGCCGTATCCCGCGCCGCGCGTTGCTGCGCCATCAATTGCTCAGAGGCAAAGCCGCGTTGCTGCAGCAATTGATACCGCGTGTAATCCGATTGCGCGACGGCGAGCTGCGCTTGCTGCTGCGCCAACTGCGCCTGCGCTTGCGTGATCCGCTGCTGAAACGGCGTTGGATCGAGACGCGCCAGAACTTGACCGGCTGTGACCTGACTATTGAAATCGACCAGCACTTCAATCACGGGCCCAGACACGGTGGACCCTACATTGGCCGAAACCAACGGCTGCAACGTGCCGGTTGCGCTTACAACGCGCGTGATCGCGCCTGTATCGACTTGAGCAGTGCGATACGGATCTTCATCTTCACCGCCGGTGAAAATGTTCCAGCCAATCAGCAGCACCACCAGCCCGCCGAGCACAAAGAACAAGTTCCGCCCGCGCAAAAGCCCGGGACGTTTGGACCAGATGTCCTGTGCTTTCTGCTTTAATCCGGCGAGCATACTGCATCCTCACTTGGCCGGGGAAACGCCCGCGGCAAGCCCCTTCTCCCAAAATGGCGCAGCCGGAGCGTGAAGGTTCGCTCCGGCTGCGCTTTCATTGGGTTTAGTTCCGGCCACCGCGTTGCGGACGGGCCGCTTCCGCTTCGGCGCGTGTCACACGACCGTCACTGTTCGCATCGAGGCGCTCGAACATTTGCGCGCCCATCGATGCAAACTCCGCGCTGGAGATTTGGCGATCGCTGTTCGCGTCGAAGTTCGGACGCTCACGGCGTTCGCCGCGCGCTTGACGATCGCCGCGTTCACGGCGCTGCGGTTGCTCGTCCGCGGAGATGACACCGTTATTGTCGGCATCGAGGCGATCGAACATAGCGATCGGGCGCGCGAGGAATTCATCGCGCGTGATGTTCCCGTCGCTGTTTGCATCGGCGCGGGTCAATTGATGACCACCGCCGCGATGGCCGCGTCCACCACGTTCGCCGCGCATCGCACGCATTTCTTCGCGTGAAAGCTGGCCATTGTTATCGGCGTCGAGCCGCGCGAAGTGCGTAGTGCGCGAGGCGTCGAATTCTTGACGCGTCAGTACGCCGTCATTGTTGCTGTCCGCTTCGAACAAGCGCGAGACGCCGCGCTCAGGTCCGTGCGCGGGCGCTGTTTGCGCCACTGCCAAACCCGCCGCGCCGGCCAACGCCGCGAACCCTGCCGCAGCCAGAACGATTTTCCGCATGTGTGAGTGCTCCATAGGCCGCCCAAACGCTTCGGCCAGAGTGCGCTTCTACCGGGCTGCTGTTGCGCCCGTTGGTCGCGGTTGCGTCAAAGTTTGTCGGAGACGCAGACAAAAAAAGCGGCCGGCGCCGAGGGAGCAGCGCCGACCGCTATCATTTCGGCCCGCGGGAGGGAGAGCCGCGAGGCCCCGGCCCGACGCTCCTGGGGGGAGGGAGAGCGCCGTCCGATGAGAAGAAGCTTAGAGTTAATCTGTGTCGTGGGTTTTTCAGCACTGACCGCAGTTGCGCCGAAACGTGTCAGGGCGCACGCGGACGCGGTTCAATCTGCTGACGCGGCGGACGCGCCTGCCCGATCAAGCGAATGAACTCCGTACGTGAAAGCACGCCGTTTTCATCGCTGTCGTAATCACCCACGCGCGCGCGAATTTCAGTGTCAAACTCTTCGCGCGTAATGACGTTGTCGACGTTGCGGTCAAAGTCCAAGCGATACGGCCCCAGCTGACCGCCGCCGAGCACAGCATTAGCCCAGTTCTGGAACTCGATCGGCTGCATATTGCCATCACCGTTCGCATCGCCCCGCGTGAACTCGCGTTGCAGACCCGCATCGATTTCCGCCGTGGTCACCGAAAGATCGCCGTCGGCATCAAAGCTCACGAACATCAAAGCATCGGCGGACATCAGCGCTCGAACAGGCTCGGCAGCGCGCGGCCTGGAACCACTGCTCGCGCAACCAACCAGCGCCAATATTGCGGCCGCCAAAGCAAGCGAAATCCTCAAGCTCATCCAAATGTCCCCTATTCTTCGCCGCCTAGAGGCGTGCCGATCTGGGCGGCCTCAAGGCAAAGCGCCCCTTGTTCTTGCCTAAGTGTGTCGAGCATTGCGCGGCGCCAAGGTTTGGCACAAGTCCGGCACGGGTGTTGAGTAGATTTTTGACGCGTCCCGGCGCACTTAAATGACCATGACGCAGGAGGCCCCCCATATCTTGGTCGTTGACGACCACCGCGAGATCCGCGAGTCGCTCGCCCAATTCTTGAAAAAGAACGGCCGTCGCGCGACAGCCGTCGAGAGCGCCGAGACCGCCCGCAAGGCGATCAAGGAAAACCGCATCGACCTCGTTATTCTCGACATCATGATGCCGGGCGAGGACGGCCTCTCGCTTGCCCGTCACATCCGCGAGACCAACCAGATTCCGGTGATCCTGCTGTCAGCGCGGGCTGAAGAGATCGATCGCATCATCGGCCTCGAAGTTGGCGCCGACGATTACGTCGTGAAGCCGTTCAATCCGCGTGAATTGCTCGCCCGCATCGACGCAGTGTTGCGGCGTACGAATGCGCTGCCGCCAAGCGCGGAGGCGCCCACGGGCGATGCGATGCGCTTCGACCGCTGGACATTAAAACTGGCCGAGCGCGAATTGGTCGACGATGACGGAGCAAGCCACGAACTCTCCACTGGCGAATATCGCCTGCTCCTCACATTCCTACAGCGGCCGAAAGTCGTGCTCTCGCGCGAACAATTGCTCGATCTGGCGTTCGACCGCGGCTCGGACGTGTTCGACCGCGCGGTCGATACGCAAGTCAGCCGCCTGAGGCGCAAGATCGAAGTCGATGCGCGCACGCCCAAACTGATCAAGACCGTGTGGGGCGGCGGCTATGTGTTCACGGCCCCGGTAGAAAAAGCGTGAGGTTCAATCCGCTCAACACGCTGACTGGACGAATGGTGCTCGTCACCGTGGTCGCGGTCATCATCTCCTACACGATCGCGTTTGCGATCTACGCGAACGAGCGCGGCGCCGCCTTGCGGCGCGCGGCGGAAATGGGCGTGGCAGATCGCGTCGCTTATGCCGTGGAGCGGCTGCGCGAGATGCCAGCGCCGCGGCGCACGATCGTGGCGGAGTCGATCCGCGACTTCAACACGCGCTTTAACGTCAGCGCGACGCCCGAGGTCGAACAAAGCGCCGTCGCCGGCCCTGCAGGGCGAATTGCGCGCGGCATCGAGGAGCGGCTGGCGGGCAGTGATGTGCGAGCGCAGTCACGCACGATTGACGCCCCTTCCCGTCGTTGGCGCGAAGCGCGCGACCGCGCTCGATTTGATAGAGAAAACGTACTGCCGCGTCGCGGCCCGGACGATGCGCCGACGGTGCGCGCAACGGAAGTGACCATTTCGGTCGAGATCGACAATGGCGCCTGGCTCAATGCACGCGCGCGCTTGCCAGGGCCGCGCCCGGCGCCGCTCAGCGTCCTGGTAGGCGCGCTGGCTTCAGTAATCATCGTCGGCATCGGCGCGGCCCTGATCTCGCGCCAAATTGGCAGGCCGCTGGCCGATCTCGCCAACGCAGCGCGCGCGCTCGGCGCCGGGCAATCCAATGTCGCCGCCCCGGTGAGCGGGCCGGAAGATGTGCGACGCGCATCGACGGCGTTCAACGCCATGGCGGAACGACTAGGGCGGCAACTCAGCCGCCAGCGTCAAATGCTGTGGGCGCTGTCCCACGATTTGCGCACGCCGATCACCGCGATCCGGCTGCGCGCGGAGCTGATCGAGGACGACGCGGCGCGCCAGCGCCTGCTCGCGTCAGTGGAAGAGATGGAGCAGCTCACGGAGCAAGCGCTGGCCCTCGCCCGCGCAGGCGCCAGCGAAGAGACACGCGTGCGCGTCGACCTAGCGGAGATTGCGCGCACTCTGTGCGGCGAGTTGCAGGACATGGGCATAAACATTCGCGCCGAGGCGAACGAAGCCGTCATGGCCGAGTGCCGGCCAAGCGAGATCGCACGCGCGCTTCGCAATCTCGCGGAGAACGCTGGCAAGTATGGCGGCGGCGGCGTGATGCGCGTCTACCGCGGGGCGGCGAACGAGGCCGTGGTGGAAATCCTCGACGACGGCCCAGGCGTACCGGCAGATCAACTCGCAAAACTCTCCGAGCCCTTCTTCCGGGCCGACACGGCGCGCACGTCCAGCACCAACGGCGCGGGCCTCGGTCTCGCCATCGCCCAAGCGATCGCCGAAGCGCACGCTGGCCAATTGGTGCTGGCCAACCGCTCCCCCAAAGGCTTCAGCGCCAAGCTGATATTGCCGGGCTGAGGCTCGCCCCCCGGCTAGCGACGCGCCCGCCGCTATGCCAATGTCTGGCCACAAAAGAAGCAGGCACCGAGGGGGGATTTATGGGCGTGGACGCGGGCGCGTTGGGCTTGATGGCGCTTGCGCGGTCGAGCGGCGCTGACTTTTCACGCGTCATGACGATTGGCCGTCACCGCCTCAACGTCTCGACAGACGACCTCGAAACCTTCTTCCGCAAGCGCAACCGCGCCGACCTCGCCGCCCGCGCCAGCGATGGTTCGATGGAGGGCTATTGCGAGGAGCTGCTGCGCGTCGCCTTCGGCGCCGAGATCGTAAAATCGATGGACGCATCGGATTACGAACAGGCCGACATCGTGCACGACATGAACACGCCGCTGCTCTCGAACGAGCACTACTCAGTGGTGCTGGATTTCGGCACGCTGGAGCATGTGTTCAACGTGCCGGTGGCGCTGGATAACATCGCGGCGCTTTGCGCGCCCGGCGCGCACATCCTGCACGTTCTGCCGAGCAACAATTATGTCGGCCACGGCTTCTACCAATTCTCGCCGGAGCTGTTTTACCAGGTCTATGCGCCCGAGCGCGGCTATGAAGGCACGCGCGTGTTCGGCGCGCCGGCCAGCACCCCTGACGTCTGGTACGAAGTAAAGGCGCCGCGCGATGTCGGCGCCCGCGTTGACATCACCAGCCGCGATCAGATGCATTTGCTGGTGCTAACCCGGAAGGTCGGCGAGCCTGTGCCGCTGGTGCAAAAGCCGGTGCAGCAATCGGACTACGTTCAGATGTGGAAGACGGATCGCAAAGTCGCAAAGCGCGAACGGCGCAGCGATTTGGAACGCTTCGTGCGTGCGGCGCTCAACACGATGCGGCACCGGCGCAAAGTGGCGCGACGGGATGTTTCGAGCCAACGCTCTGACATCACGCCGCGCCAAGTGCTTACGCTAACTGGTACGTTTTAGGTCTATTCCACGCGCTCGACAGTGTAGCCCAGCGCGCGCAATTGCGCGACGAGGCCATCTTCACCAATCACGTGGCCAGCGCCGACGGCGACGAAGTCCACACCAGAGCCTTGTAGTTCTTGGCGCAGCGTCGTGACCCAGCGATCATTCCGATCGGCGATCAGCACCTGATAGAACTCCGGATACTCAGCCCGCATGTCGGTAATGACGAGCTGTTCCAGCGTGGCCAGATCACCCGTCTCCCAGGCAGTCGCCATACGCTCCATCAAAGCAGCGCCCGCATCCGCTTCATCAACGGCTTCAAGCACCATCTGACGCTGCACATCGGGGCTCATGCCCGCCAGCATCGAGATTTGCTCTTCGGCTGTCTCGAACCAGCGCGCCGTCTTGCCGTTCGCATCGGCGTAAGTGTCGATCTGGCGATCGGCGCCGGCGGCAGGATCGTATCCGGCTTGCATCATCTGCACGATCTGAAACGTGAGCCCAACGAGCCAAGGCTTCATCGCCTCGATCATTTGCGGCTGCAGGCCAAGGCGTTGCGCCGTCGCACCTATCCGCGCGTTTTCTTCGGCGCTGAAATAGCTGGAGAACGGCCGGCCAGACTCAGCCATGCCATAGCGACCGACCAAACCTTGCATCTGCGCATCTGTGTTCGGCGAGATTTCGAGCTCGGTCCACACTTCGCTGGCTTCAGCGAGGCCGGCTTGAGCCCGCGCTCCGCCCCACGCCACGCCCGGGCGCCGAAGGTGCAGCGTGCCGAACAAATACATGGTCGAGTCCGCATCACGCACAACATACAACGCCGGCCCTGGCGGGAACTCTGTCGCCGCCGCCTGTTCGGTTGCGCTTGAGGCGCAGGCCGTGAGCGCAAACGCGGCGCAAACCGCAATCATTTTCCGGATCATGTGGACATCCCCTTTAGCGCCGTGGCGCACACTGTTTTTGTCTTTCCAAAACATCTCTTCCACCTTCTTCCCTTCTTATTGAACTTCATTCCGCAGCTGCTTCAGCGACATCATCAAAGAAAATTTCCTCGATGTGCAGCGCGAACAGTCGCGCAATCTTGAATGCGAGCGGCAGCGACGGGTCGTAGCGGCCAGTCTCGATAGCGTTGACGGTTTGGCGCGAGGCGCCGAGCTTCTCGGCGAGATCGGCCTGGCTCCATTCGCGCTCGGCGCGGAGCACACGCAGGCGATTTCTCATGCGGGTTTCCCCACCAAGCTCATGTCGCCCATCGCTTTCGACGTGACGTACGTGGTGGCGCAGATCTGGATGAAGATGAGCGCGAGGAACACGCCGGTGGCGTCGAGCGCAGGCGCCAGCGCAGCCGATTGCAGAACCGCCCAGACGAAAGCGGCGAGCGTCACCACCACAGCCGAGACGGCGTACCCGTTGACGACATTGCGGCGCTGCATTTCGTCGAAGCCGCGCCACAGCACGTAATTGGCGATTGCGCTCAACAGACCGGCAGCGAGAGCAATAGCGATGGGCGTCAACCGGGCGTCAACGCCAGCCTGGCGCGCCACAGCAAGAGCGCCGCATGCAAGGCCCAACGCCGCCATTCCAAGCGCGCTCCAGCCGAACACAGCGCGCTCAGCGCGGCGCACTTCGAGGCACTCGGGATCAACCTCTTCCAGCTGCATCGCAGTCATGGCAGGGCGTCCGAATATCGAGATGCCGGTCAGCATCAATCCGATGAAGATGCAGTAGGCCGATAGGATCCAGAGGAAGGCGTCCAGCACCGTGGCCTCCGCCAGGGGGCCCGCGATGCGCTCGATCAGACCAGGCACGCCGGCAAAGAGCTCTAGGCAGAACGCCGTGATGAAACCGGCGACTCCGCCGAACACTGCGTAGATGCTCCAACGCACGGTGCTCGAGCGTCCGCGCCCAACAATGCGTCCAAGCACGACTGCCGCAAGGATCACCACCACCGGCGCCACATAAAGCGTCGCGCGCGCGGCCGCTTCGGGCAGCCCCCAGGACTGCAATTGAGCAAGGGATTCTGGTTCTGGAACGCCGGTCGCTGCGAGCAGCGCACCGGCCACACCCAGGGTAAGCACGCCATAGCCACTGGAAGCGGCGGAAGAGCGTTTCTGCGTCATCGGAGCGACCTTTCTAAAATCTGTGGCGGCCAGATCAGGCGACGATCTGGGCGGCTTGGTTGAGGGTGGAGGCCGCGACCGGTGCGAACAGCAGCGCGGCGATGAGTAAGGTGGCCAATCGGGCCGTCAGTGAAGGTTTCATGGCAAACTCCTTTGTCTAAGTGACAAGGGTATTTGTCATATCCAGACCCGGAATGTCAAGCACCTTTTCCAAAAAGACGCGCCTCTTTTCCCAAAGGACGCTGTCCTTTGTCTAAATGACTGAGCTGTTGGCGACTATATACGAGTGTGACCTAGGGGATTTTCGCGTTAACCCGTTGGAATCTTTTTGCGCTACGCTACACGGGCCTTCCGCCCTAAACCCCGCGCGAGTCGGGGTGGGTGGTAGCCTGGTTTTGATGAGAATGGGTGCGGACACCCGCCGTCCAAGTCAGACATGCATTACGAAGTCGGGTTACGAAGTCGGAAGTGAACGGCAGTGAGCACTAACGTGCTCCCATTTACCGCGCCGAAAGCGCACGTAGTTGCGTACGTGAACGCCTTTTGGCCATGCACAGACAAGTCCTACCATCTCTAGTCTCCTTAGTTCGCCGGGGAAATCCCGGCGGGCTTCGGAGCGCCCCTGCGCTCCGCGCCAACTGGCAGGGAGCGGGATGGGAAAGAGACGGCGGGTGCCGCACGGTCAGACTGGGTCTGATTTATGAATCCGGCGTTAAGACAGATGAACGGCGAGCGACTGCGCCAATCGGCGGCTAGATGCCGCCAACCATCGCGGTGAAAAGGAGCGCGTAGCCCAGCGCAAACCCAATCAACGCCAGCGCCAGCACCCAGCGCTTTTGCGCAAACCAGCCTATCGCGCCGCCGATCAAGATCGCCGCCGCCGTGATCGCATACATGGTCGGGAGAGCGATGTTCGTTGGATCGTCTCTGCCGAGCGCCAAGTAGATCGCGCCGCCCATCTCGTCCATGAACAGCACCGCCAGCGTTCCCGCGAACGTGAGCGCCGTGATCATATATTGCAGCCGCATCCGGTTCTGGCGCAGCGCCAGCCACCCCACGAAGCCCACGACTAGAGCGGCCAGCACAGCGTAGATCGCGCCGCCTGCGCTAAGGGCGCCCAGGAGCCGAAAGACGATCATTTCTTTTTCGGCTTCGGCAAGGACTTTGCGGTTTCCTTCAGTTCCACCAATTCAGCCTGCCGCTCGCGGGCGCGCAGTGCGCGGCGGCGCTCGTCGAATTTCTTGTACTCCGCCTTGGCGTGTGCCTTTGCGTCGTCTGCCTTGGCCTTGCCGCCGCCCTTGAGAACGGCGCGGTTCAAGTTGGCAAGCTGCGCGTCCAGCAACGCGGTCGCTTCCGCCATCAACGTCAGCTTTCCAATCTTCAATTGGTCATCGAAGATATCGAGCAGGATCGTGGTCAAACGGTTCAGTTCTTCAAGCTCGGCGCCGGCGAGGTAATTCTTGGCGACAACCGCATCCTCTTGCCGGATGTTTTCCTTTGGCCAATTTTGCAAACCCATGTTCGGCTGCTCGGCGTCGGCGCGCTCCATCAACACCATTGAGGGCGTGTAGGAAACGACGGCCCAGTAAAGCTTGGCCTGCATATTTGCGTAGAAGTGCCGGGCCTCGTCGGAGGCGGGATCATAGTCAGCGCACAAGGCGCAGATTCGTCGCAGCTCTGCGTAGATGTTTGCCTCAGCCGCGCGAATGTCACGGATGATTTCGCGCAGTTCCTGCACGCGATCAAAAGCGTCCGGCTCTTTGAGCCGGGGCGCGTCAATCACAAAGCCCTTAGTCAGGTACTCCACGAGCTTATCCGTCGCCCAGATACGGAACAACGTACCTTGTTTGGATTCGACGCGGTATCCGACTGAGATCATCATGTTCAGGCTGTAGAGTTTCACAGCGCGGCCGGTGGCGGGGCTGATGTACATTTTATGTACATTCCCCTCCTCAGATAGTTCGCCATCCGAAACGATGCGGGATATGTGCCGGGTCACGCCTGAACGGCTGATGCCAAACATCTCCGCCATCTGTCCTTGCGAAGCCCAAAAGGTCTCGCCTTGGATCACCAGGCTCACTTCAACGCCGTTCTTGCCGACATACGGCAAGAGCCTGTCGCCTGTGTCGTGGGATGCTTCTTCCGAGAACTGCCCTGCGTCCGCATCCTTCGCCAGTGCGTCGGCTTCGGCAGGGTCTGTTTGCGCGAAGCGCTCCAGCGCTTCGTCCGCGTCTAGGTCCAAGCTCAACGGCTCTTCATACTCGCCGCGCTTTCTGCCGGTCATGCGATCAATGCCTTGTAAGTCAAACGGCCCTCAGCCTGCGCCAGCAAGGCATTGACGCGCTCGCCGGGCGCCAGTTCGCGCCGATTCCAGCGGTAGCACAATTCGCCGACATAGGCGTCCATGTGCTTCGGCGAAATCCAGTGGTGCGTGCCGTGGTACTGGCGCTTGAACAGGCTCCACACGCCCTCGATTCCGTTCACATGCACGTCGCCGCGAACGAACTCTTCCTTCCAGTGATTGACCGACTGGTGAACGTAGTCAGCGCGCAAGCCGACGTAACTGTTCAGTTGGTCCGTCATCACGTTGGCGCCGGGCTCGACGTTGGCGCGGACTTCCGCTTGGAGCGTCTTGGCCTTCAAATCAGGAACGACCTTGGCGCGCAGTTCGCCATTGCGCTCCAGAATGCCCATCACGATAGTTTTCGAGCTTGCGCCCTTCGCGCGTGAATTGCGTTTTCTCTTGTGTTTATTGGCCTCCCGGCCGCCCACCAGAGTCTCATCGCATTCCACGCTACCGGCTAAAGGGCGGGCAAAACTCTTCGTGCGAGCGGCGTAGCGCAGGCGATGCAGCACAAACCAAGCGCTCTTCTGCGTGATGCCCAGCTCGGTGGCCAGTTGCGTGCTGGCGATGCCTTTCGGGTGGTTGGTAATCAGCCAGATCGCGGCGAACCACTTGCGAAGCGGAAGCTTCGTGTCCTCGAAAATCGTGCCGACCTTGATGGAGAAGCGCTGGCGGCAATCGCTGCACTTGTGCGTCCGGTTGTCTTTGAAATGCATGATGCGGGTGCCGCCGCAGTGGGGGCAGTACGCGCCCTTGCGCCAGCGGATCGCCCGGAGGTGATCGATGGCGCTTTGCTCGTCCGGGAACGCCGCGAACAGTTCAAAGATGGAAGAGAATTGCTTGAGCATACCCCTTTGTAGCAGGTTATTCGGCTGGGTCAAGCACGTATATAATCACCGAGCTGTTTGACGTTTTGGCGCTCAGCGCCAGGGGGCGAAGTGCTTGGAGAGCTTTAGGCCCTGCCCTTGGTAGCTCGAGCCCGCCTCGCCATAGAGCCGCTCAACCGGCCCCGACATCGGCTCGAACACGAGTTTTCCCACCGGCTGGCCGTCCTCAACGATGAACGGCACATCGCGCGAACGCACCTCCAGCACGGCGCGCCCTTCATTCGGCGCGATGCCGAAACCGGGATCGAAGAAGCCAGCATAGTGCGCGCGAAACTCACCGAGCTCTGGCCGGATCGGCGCCATCTCCGCTGCTTCGTCAGCGGGAATGACGACGTTTTCCTTCGACGCAAAAATATAAAACTGCCCCGGCTCCAGCACGACGCGGCCTTTGCGTGCGTCGAGCGGCTCCCAAAAATCGCGCGGATCGTAGCCGCCGATCCGATCGAGATCGACGACGCCGGAATGACGCTTGGCGCGAAAGCCAACCGGCCCCTTCATCGTCAGATCCATCGTGAAATCGATCTCCCGCTTGGGATGCGGCGGCCCACGGCGCAAACGCACTTGGCTGAGGCGCGTGCCAGTGCGCACCAAAACCGAGAACGTGCACGGGCTGATCTCGGCCCACATCGGCCCATGATAGCCCATCGGAATCTGATCGAACGATTGCGCGCCGTCCGTGATCAGCCGCGTAAAAACATCGACGCGCCCGGTCGAGCTTTTCGGATTGGCGGCGCCATGCATGTGCGCCGGCAACGCCAGCTCCTCTTGCACTTGTACAAGATAAACGCACCCGGTCTCGAGCACCGCGCCTTGCGTCAAATCGATTTTGTGCATCACCAGCTCGCCATCGAGCCGGTCCTGAACCTTTGCGCCAGCGCCGGGCAGAAAGCTGGCGCGCAAGCGATAGGCGGTTTCGCCGAGCCTGAGGTCGATGCTGGCAGGCTGGATCTGATCGTCCAGAAACGGCGTATCGGCGGCGATCCAGCCCTGCTTGATCGCGCGCTTGATCTCAGTATCCGACAGAACTCCGTGCGTTGCCGTCACTTTCGCCTCGAATTTCCCCTAATCCGGGTCCTTGCTGGCTTGCATCGGGCGCTTTGTCCAGCGCTCGAGGCGGAGTAGGATGAGCCCATGTACGAGCAAGAAACAGCGGGCATGGTGGTGCGGGTCGAACCCGCCTTCATGGCGGACGAATCCAAACCGACCGAGGGCCGGTTCGTCTGGTCCTACACGATCGAAATCGAAAACCGCACCGGGGACCCGGTAAAACTGATCTCGCGCTTCTGGCGGATCACCGATGAAAATGGGCTGACGCAGGAAGTGCGCGGCGAAGGCGTCATCGGCCAGCAGCCGGTTATCCCGCCTGGCGAAAGCTTTCGCTACACCAGCGCTGCGCCGTTGGCTGCGCCGTCAGGCGTGATGCTGGGCGCGTATTCGATGCAGCGCGTCGGCAATGGCGAAGCGTTCGACATCAACGTGCCGCTGTTCGCACTCGACAGCCCGCACAACGCCAAGCTGGTGAACTAAGCTTGAGCGATCTCAAAGAAGCGATGCGCCGCGTCATCACCGGCGATGACGCTGACGGGCGCTCTCTGATCATTGTTGATGGCCCGCCATCCGGCGAAATCGGCGATCCCAACCTCGGCGGCCTGTTCGAGATTTGGCCCGAAGCTTTGGGCGAGCCACTCGATCCGAAAGACGCGCGCGATCGCGGCGAAACCAAACCCGTGCTCTCGCCCGCGTCGGGCCACGTCAAAGTGCGCTGGTTCGCCATCGCGCCAACACCGGACGGCGTGCCGGTCGAGATAATTAAAGGCGCAGTGCGCCAACGTTTCGCGGACTTCGAAGCCGAAGATCACTTACGCGATCAAGATCGCCACCCGGCGATGCACCAGACGGACTCGATCGACATCATTTGCCTCATCTCCGGCGAAGCCTCGCTCATCCTCGACAACACCGAAACCCGCCTAAAGCCCGGCCAAATCGTCATCCAACGCGGCACGTCGCATGGCTGGACAGCCCACGGTGGGACGGCGCTTTTTCTAGCGGTGCTGATCGATCGGGAGATGAAGTGAGCGCCCGTCCGTTTTTCGCCGGAGGCGGTTCTAATTCTCGAACGCTTGTTCATGTGCCGCGATAGCGGCTTCAAGCGAGCCGAACCAATCTTGCGGCTCGGGATCGCTCCTATCAGTGGCTAAGAACGCTTCCACGAAATAGCGCGCTTGGTCTTGATCGAGCGCGCCACTCGCCTCCACGAAATCCGCTGTGCAGACGCGAAACTCGCCCGTCTGAACGTGCTGAATGCAATTGTAGCGAACTGCCCGCTCGGGAGATAAGCGCCGCCACACTTCGAATTTCCTGAACACTGGCCCGGTTTCCAACCTGGGTGCATCGGGTTTACCGTCGCTCCACTTGAGCAACTTTGCGTCCACCAATTCCGCGCCCAAATGGCGGACGAAAGCGAACTTGATCTTGTCTTTGAGGTTTTCCCATCGCTTGGGTTCAGAGTTGGGATTCATGTCGTCTGCGAGGAAGACCCACTCGGCGAACTGATCTGCTGTGACGGGCCCTTTCGACGGGATGAATTGGGCAACGTGGAGCGGCTTGCCGTCTTTGATGCAGCCACAGAAACCAAGGCCCACGCAAATCTCATCCATGAGTGCGTCGTATGCGGTGTTGGCGGTCATTTGAATTTCGGCCTCTTAGGGCCGCGACTGTTGACACGACAGCATTGCGCGATCCTCGCGGGAGGATCAAGCGGGGGCGTCCGCTAAGAGCCAGATGCGGTCATTGCCTGTCACACCACACGCTTCCCGGCCAAGCGGCGAAGCCGCGCTGAGCCGGGGCCCAGGGGCAAAACACGCCGCACGAGGCACCTAGGTCCCCGCTGTCCGCTGCGCTGCGGCCGTTGGAAAATACGGGGATAGAGCCGCACAGATCCGACCGAGTTCAAATCGCGCCTATCATCCACGCATCGCTCCGCTGGAGGGCAGTTGGCCAATGTTCGACCCAATGCGACGAGCGATATGATTGAGCGTGAAGTGTGAGCGAGACCATCCGCACACGCTGAAGCCCGAGGGAAAGCCCTGATAAGGCGGAAACGACGGGAAGAGAAACCGGGGACTGTCAACGAACAAGACAGCCTGCACGCTGCCGGCGCTGAGCCACGGGAGTGAAAGACCTCCTCGCGCCAAGCCGGTAGAAATTGATCATGGGACGCGATGGATCGCGTCTATTCCGCGCTGTTCACGCAGCGCACTAACGAGACGAGACCCATCGCGTCCCGCTCTCCACTTTTCCGGCGCAAGCCAACAAGGATGACGCGCGCCTTGCGCGCAAAAACAAAAACGCCGCGGCCCATTCGCCGCGGCGCTTCAGTCACTCTTGGGATAGTCCGATTACATCGCCGAGAGGCGCAGCATCCGCCGGAGTTCGTCCGGATGGCTGGCGCGGCGCTTCTTGGCTTGGCTCGGCTGATAGGCCAGACGCGCATGGTCAGCGCAGTACGGGCCGCCGGCAGAACCACGGCCGCAGAACGCGAAGGCCGGGTCGGTCGGATCGCCGATCGGATATTTGCACATGCTCTCATTCAGCGTGAGCACGCTGGCGGTCTTGCCGTCCTCGAACCGGACCGGTTCGAGCTCCGGAATGACCACCGACGGCAGGCTCGACGGCATCCGCAGGCGCGGCGCGGTCGGGCCGACGATGCGCGGACGGGCCTGCCGGACCGGGCGCTTTGCCGGCCGTGAAGGCGTCGCCCGTCCAGCCAGGCCCAGACGGTGGACCTTGCCGATAACGGCGTTGCGGGTGACCCCGCCCAGTTGTTTCGCAATTTGGCTGGCGGACAAGCCTTCAGCCCATAGCTTGCGCAGCGTAGCTACGCGATCTTCAGTCCACATGATCAAGCCCCCTTGGCCCGTGGCCTTGCCCGTATCTGACAAGGACCATGCACACTCGCTCCTTTGGCGAACGAAAGTCAATCTGTTGCGGTCGACTCATTGGGGATACACCATATGATGTAGAGATATCCCCAATTCGGTAATGATTTGCTAACAGGCAACTCAAGGGCTGCTCCTTCGACCCGACACACATTATCTGTGCTGCCACCGGCGCTTAGCCCGCCCGGTATGGTTAACGGGCGCTTACAACCGTTAAGATTTTATGAAAGGCCCGTTCTCGTTATGGACACCCAAGTCGCGCCGCCGCCGCAGCTCACCTCCCGTCGCTATGGGGCGGTGAACTGGCTTGGGCTGAAGACGCTCACCGAGCGCGAGATCAAGCGCTTCCTCAAAGTCGGCATGCAGACGGTGTTCGCGCCGCTCGTGCAGACACTGCTGTTCATGATGGTGTTTGGCCTGGTGCTGCGCGGCGGCCCCTGGCCGGGCACCGAGCGCGCTTATGCTGACGGCCTCGCCGCCGGCCTCGTGATGATGTCGATCCTCTCAAACGCATTTCAGAACGCGTCGTCCTCGATCGTCATCGCCAAGGTGCAAGGCAATTCGGTCGACTTCCTAATGCCACCGCTTTCCGCGTTCGAACTCACGGTCGCGTTCATCGTCGGCGCCGCCGCACGCGGCATTCTCGTCGGCGCTGCGAGTTTGCTCGCGGTGTCATGGCTCGCCAACATCACGCCGGCTGAGCCGCTGGCGGCTCTGTATTACGGCGTCGTCGCCTCGATCATGTTCGGCGCTGTCGGCTTGATCGGCGGCATCTGGGCCGACAAGTTCGATCACATCGCCGCGGTCACGAACTTCATCGTCGTGCCGCTGACGTTTCTCTCCGGCACCTTCTACTCCACCGACATTCTGCCCGAGCCGTTCCGCACGCTCTCTCACTACAATCCAGTGTTCTTCCTGATCGACGGATTCCGCTACGGCTTCATCGGCTCGCACGACGCACCGTTGGTGACCGGCGCGCTCATCTCGCTGGCCATCACCATCGCGCTTTGCTGGGCCTGCTGGGCGCTGCTGAAGAGCGGCTATCGGCTTAGGAGCTGAGAGTTGTATGCGTTGGTTCTCATGCCCTTGGCAGGTTGGCTCACTGGCCTTTTGCTCAGCCTGCATTCAAACAAATTGGGAGTGAAAACACTAATCGTCTCATCGGTTGTCGCGATCAGCGCGTTCTTTCTGACAAGCATAAACAACGACCAGCAATGGGGCGCCTGGGCTTATCTCTCAGCAGTTGGGGCCATCTCTGGCGTCATCGGTCCGATGTGCTTTGCGGGCGACAAAAAGCTCGGCATCGGCGTATCCGTGATACTAGGTCCTTGCCTCGTATTCGTAGCGATAACCCTGCTTTTTTCGGCGGGCTGCGTCTGGTCCGGGCAATGCCTCTAACTAAGCGTCTTCGCTAACAACGGCAAAAACACATCCATACGATAATCGACGCCGGAGTGGTCGTCGTCGTATTCTTCGTAAGTGTGCACGATGCCGGCAGCCTTCAGCTTGTTGGCAAAGCGGCGCATCCCAAAATGAATCCGGAATTGGTCTGACCAGCCGCAATCCATGTAGACGAGCTTCAACTTACGGAGATTTTCGCCCAGCGCATCGAACATCACGACCGGATCGTTCTTCATCCAATTATTCCAGCGCTCCGGAATAAGTTCACCAGTACGCGGATCCATCGGCAGACGCATATTCCGGAACTGCGTGGGATCAGGGTCGTAAAAAGCCGCCTGCCCCAGATCCATCAGGATCATGCGATCCTTGTCCTTCATCTTCGGCTTGGCTTCGACGTGCTTGATCCATTTCTCGATCGAATACTCGAACGGCCGCAGCGCATCGCAATCATCGTACAAAGTCGGGATGAAAAGCGTGTCGAAACCCATGTCGCCGGAATTGATGGCGATAGCGCTCCAGACGTCGCTGCGATTCATGCCGTGCCACGCGGCGCCATAACCACCGGAGGACTTGCCGAACACTCCGCGCTTGCCCGCCCCGCCGCACGCGAACTTCGCTTCTATGAAAGGAACGATCTCGTCACAGACATAATCGCCGTACCGGCCGGAGCCTTCGCTGTTCAGATATTGGTTGCCGTAGAGCTTGGTGAAGCAATCCGGGAACGCCACCACCGCGCGCGCCATGCCCTCAGAAGCGAGCCGATCCAGCCTTTCCGGCACGTTCTCGGCATCCGGCTTCCAGCTGGTGTGCCCGAGCCCCGAGCCCCAATAGCCGGTGAGATCGACCAGAAGCGGCAGCTGCTCAGCCGGCGTCCAACCAGGCGGGGTCCAGACATGCAATTCACGCTCGGTCGGATCGCCGAGCGAATTGCCCTTCAGGACCTCGGATTGATGGATCAGGCGATGCAGTTCGCCGCGCGGAATGGAATGGTCTCGTCTCATGAAAAGGTGATGATACGCTGCGCTTGACCTTGCAAGCGGCGCGGATCAAAACCCCGCCTTCCCCAAAGACCGAGAACCCATATGTCCGCTGCAGAAAGCCATATCCTTCCCGTCTATTCGCCGCCGGAGCAAAGCTTCGTGCGCGGCGAAGGCTGCTGGATTTGGGACGACAAGGGCGACAAATATCTCGACTGCATCGCCGGCATCGCCGTGAACGCTCTGGGTCACGCGCCGCCTGTGCTGGTGAAGGCGTTGACCGAGCAAGCCGGCAAGCTCTGGCACACCTCGAACATGTTCAAGGTGAAGGGCCAGGAAGAGCTCGCCGCCAAGTACGTGCGCGATTCATTCGCCGACGTCGTGTTCTTCACCAACTCGGGCACCGAAGCGATCGAAGGCGCGCTGAAAACAGCGCGCAAGTATCACAGCGCCAACGGCCACCCGGAAAAGATCGACATTATCGGCTTCCAAGGCTCATTCCACGGCCGCTCGTACGCGGCGGTGAACGCCTCGGGCAATGCAAGCTATATTGACGGTTTCGGCCCGCGCCTGCCCGGTTACATCCAGGCGCCGTACGGCGACCTCGAAGCGCTGAAAAAACTCGTCGGCCCGACGACAGCGGCTTTCATCATCGAGCCGGTGCAAGGCGAAGGCGGCGTGCGCGCTGTGCCTGACGATTTCCTGCGCGCGCTGCGCAAGCTTGCTGACGATAACGGCGCGCTGCTGATCTTCGATGAAGTGCAATCGGGCGCGAGCCGCACCGGCAAAATCTGGGCGCACCAATGGAGCGGCGTCACGCCGGACATCATGGCTGTGGCCAAAGGCGTCGGCGGCGGTTTCCCGATGGGCGCGTTCCTCGCGACCAAGGAAGCGGCCAAAGGCATGGTGCGCGGCGTGCACGGCACCACGTTCGGCGGCAACCCACTGGCGATGGCCGTCGGCAACGCCTGCTACGATGAAATCTCGAAGCCGGAATTCCTCGAGCGCGTGAACACAGTGTCGAACCACCTGACGCAAGCGCTGGAAGGCTTGAAGGACCGCCATCCTGAGCTCGTCGTCGCCGTCACCGGCAAGGCCTGATGCGCGGCCTCAAGCTCAAGATCGATCCGAAGACCATCCAGGGCAAGTTGCGCGATCGCAAAGTGCTTGTCGGCGTCGCGGGCGACAACGTGCTGCGCATGGCCCCGCCGCTGGTGATCAGCGAAGAAGAAATTCGTCACGCAGTGGACGCGATCGACGCGGTGCTCGCAGCGCAGATGGCGGAAGCTGGGGCGTGATCCCAGACGTCCGCCACTTCCTGGATATTTCGTCGCTCAGCACCGAAGAGCTGCGCGCGATTTTGGATGAAGCGCACGCGCGCAAAGCGGCGCGGCTAGATTGGCCGAAAGCCAAGCGCGACGAAGATGCGCCGCTCGATGGCTACGCGCTGGCGATGATCTTCCAGAAGAACTCGACGCGTACGCGCGTCTCGTTCGAGATCGGCATGCATCAGCTCGGCGGCACGTCGATTGTGCTGAACGCGAACGACACTCAACTCGGGCGTGGCGAGACGGTGGAGGACACTGCGCGCGTACTCTCGCGCATGGTCGATGCTGTGATGATCCGCGCCAATTCGCATCAGGACGTTGTTGATTTCGCCGCGGCGAGTGACGTGCCGGTGATCAACGGCCTCACCGATCTCTCGCACCCGTGCCAGATCATCGCCGATATCGTGACAATCGAAGAACGCATGGGCGATATCGCGGGCAAAACCATCGCTTGGCTGGGTGACGGCAATAACGTCTGCACCTCATTCGTGCATGCAGCCGAGAAGCTCGATTTCAAGCTGCGTATCGCGACACCCGCGGCCTATGTGGCGCGCGGTCAAGAAATCGCGGCAGCTAAAGCGGCTGGCGCCGATGTTGAGGTTGGTACGGATGCGCGCATCGCCATTTCTGGCGCTGATGTCGTTGTCACCGACACCTGGGTGTCGATGGGCGATACCGATAAAGACGCGCGCATGGCAGCGTTTCCGCCATTTTCTGTGAATGAGCAGATGATGCAGTTGGCGTCGAAGGATGCGCTGTTCCTGCATTGCTTACCGGCGCACCGCGGCGAAGAAGTCACCGACGCGGTGATGGACGGCCCGCAATCGGGCGTGTGGGATGAAGCGGAAAACCGCATCCATGCGCAAAAAGCAGTGCTGCTCTGGTGCTTAGGCAAGCTTTAGCGGATGGGGTTTGGCGAACCCGCCCTCGCTCCCCATCTGATGCGCGCACATGACAGACCCGACTGACACATCCTCGGCCACCGACGACATCGTCGCCGCCTTCCGGCTTGATAAAGCCCCTGTGCGGGGCCGCACCGTGCGCATCGGCGCCGAAGCGCTCGACCCAATTCTGCGGCGCCACGATTATCCTCGCCCCGTGGCGATGCTGCTGGGAGAAGCGCTGGCGCTCGCAGCGTTGGTTGGATCCCTGCTGAAAGCCGAAGGCAGACTTGTCGTGCAAGCGCAGGGCGAAGGGCCTGTGACGCTGCTCGTCGCCGAGTACAGCGTCGGCGGCGGTTTGCGAGGTTACGCGCGGCTCGCTGAGGGCGCTGCGGAAGCGCTTGAAGCTAATCGGATGCCGCCGGCTGCATTGCTAGGCGTTGGCACGCTCGTGCTGACGCTCGACCAGGGCGACAACAAGACATCATACCAAGGCGTGGTGCCACTCGATGGCGCAACATTGGCCGCGTGTGCTGAAAGCTATTTTAGGGTCAGCGAACAAACCGACACCTGCATCAAGCTTGCCGTCGGGCAATTGTTCGCGGGCGATGAACCACCGCTATGGCGCGCAGGCGGCATTCTTCTGCAACGGATCGCAGGCGACCACGCGCGCGGCGATACCGGCGAAGACTGGAACCGGGCTTCGATCCTATTTGCGACGCTGCGCGACGAAGAACTGGTTGACCCCGAACTCCCTGCCGATCGGTTGCTCTATCGCCTCTTCCACGAAGAAGGCGCGCGCATGGATACGCCCGCGGCGCTCGAAGATCGTTGCACCTGCAATGAGGAGCGCCTGACAGGCGTGATGCGCCAATTTCCTGCGGAGGAACTGCGCGATCTCGTTGAAGACGATGGAAAAATTCATGCACGCTGTCAGTTCTGCGCGCGCGAATATCTGATCGAGCCGCTGCAGATTGGAGCCTAAACGGGGCCTTGCGCGTTGATGCGCCAAAGGAGCCCATCAATGCGTGCATTCGCGCCATTCTTGATCGCTGCTGTAGTTTTCGCCGGCGCAGCGCAAGGCCAAGAGCCGGTTGGGCAAACATTGGCGCAGCGGGGCCAATCGCTCGTCGCAGCGAACTGCAGTTCGTGTCATGCGGTGGGCGCAAGCGAGTCTAGCGCCACGCGGACTGCGCCCGCATTTCGCACAATTGCGCAGATCTATCCCGTCGCGCATCTCGAAGAGGCGCTTGCTGAAGGGCTGAGCGTTGGCGCTGGCCATGAGCACGAAGCGCTTCAAGCGGGTGAGGTGCGCGCGATCGTCGCTTACCTCGAAACCATTCAGACGGAGCAGACGCCGCAACAGCGTCGAGCGCCTCCGGCTGTCGGCTAAAGCTTAAGCGTCCACGTCCAGCGCGTAGCCGGCGCTGCGCACGGTGCGGATGGGGTCAGTCTCGTCACCGACCATCAGCGCTTTGCGCAGTCGGCCGATATGCACGTCCACCGTGCGCGCCTCGACATACACATCCGAACCCCAAACGGCATCAAGCAATTGTTCGCGGCTGAACACGCGGCCAGGATGCTGCATCAAGTGATCCAGAATTCTGAACTCGGTTGGCCCCAGATGCACTTCACGCGATCCACGCTTCACGCGGTGAGAAACGCGATCCATCACGATGTCGCCGGCAATAATCTGATCTTCAGCCAAACCAGGCCGGATACGCCGCATCACAGCGCGCAACCGCGCCAGTAGTTCGCTCATTGAGAACGGCTTGGTGATGTAATCATCAGCGCCGATGTCGAGACCCCGTATGCGATCGCCCTCTTCAGTGCGCGCGGTGAGCATCACGATGGGTGTGTTGCGGGTTTCTTGGCGCGCGCGAAGCCGGCGGCACACTTCGATGCCGGGCGCTTTCGGCAGCATCCAGTCCAGCACAACCAGATCCGGCGGCGTTTCTTCCGCGGCAAGCAGCGCCTCTTCACCATCAGTGGCGACGGAAACGCGGTAGCCTTCCTTCTCAAGATTGTATTTGAGGAGATCGGCCAAAGCCGCCTCATCCTCTACCACCAGCACATGCGGCGCTTTGGCCATCGCAAGCGATCCTAGTCAGATGCCTCCGCATCGGCCCGCGGCCGTTGCGTCGCGATTTCCTCACCCGTCACCAAGAAGTGGATGTACTCGGCGATATTGGTGCCGTGATCGCCGATCCGTTCCAGATTCTTGGCGACAAAGAGCAAGTGTGCGCACGAGGAGATCATGCGCGGGTCTTCAATCATGTAAGTCAGCAATTCGCGGAAGAGCGAATTGTAGTGTGCATCGATATTGTCGTCGGCGTTCCAGACATTGACCGCAGCCTGAACATCGCGATTGGCGTAGGCGTTGAGGACTTGATTGAGGTGAGAAGCGGCGATCTTGCCCATGCGCTCGACAGAACGCGTGAGCTGGATCGGCTCGGCCTGGTTTAGGATCAGCGTACGCTTGGCGATGTTCTTGGCGAGGTCGCCTACGCGCTCCAGCTCGCCAGCGATGCGCCATGCCGTGAGCACAACGCGCAGATCGCTCGCCATCGGCTGGCGCAGCGCGAACAACTTGATCGCGCGCTTTTCAACATCGCGCTGTGCTTGATCAATCTTGCCGTCGCGCTGGATCACAGCTTGCGCGAGTTCAGTATCGCGGCGCCCGACGGCGGCAAGGCTGTCATTGACAGCGGTTTCGGCCAAGCCACCCATGCGCGCGACCTCTTGAGTCAGCGCGTCGAGCTCTTCTGTGAACGCTTTTACGGTATGCTCAGCCATTGTCGCCCGATGGTTGCGGCGCGGCTGATTAGCCGAACCTGCCCGTGATATAGTCTTGCGTACGCGTATCGCGAGGATTGGTGAAGATTTCCTCGGTCGCGCCGGTTTCCACCAATTTGCCAAGGTGGAAGAAGGCGGTCTTTTGTGAGACGCGCGCCGCTTGCGCCATCGAGTGCGTGACGATGACGATGCAATAATTCTCGCGCATTTCGTCGATCAGCTCTTCGATGCGCGCCGTAGCGATCGGATCGAGCGCCGAGCAAGGCTCGTCCATCAAGATAATGTCGGGGTTCACCGCCACGGTACGGGCGATGACGAGGCGCTGCTGCTGACCGCCCGAGAGGCTGGTGCCCGGTTGAGCCAAGCGATCCTTCACTTCTTCCCAGAGACCGGCGCGGCGCAGCGATTGCTCAACGATGCCGTCCATGTCCGCCTTCGACTTGGCCATGCCGTGGATGCGCGGGCCGTACGCGACGTTGTCGTAGATCGATTTCGGAAACGGATTTGGCTTTTGGAAAACCATGCCGACGCGGGTGCGCAGCACCACCGGATCAACGTTCTTGGCGTAAGCGTCTTTGCCTTCGATCTGCAGCGAGCCAGTGACGCGCGCATTGTCGATCAGATCGTTCATGCGATTGAAGCAGCGCAAAAACGTGGTCTTGCCGCAGCCCGACGGGCCGATGAAGGCGGTGACGGCCCGATCTGGGATGTCGATCGAGACATCAAACAGGGCTTGCTTGTCACCGTAGAACACGTTGACGTCGCGCGCGCTGATCTTCGTCGGCGCGCCGACGATGGAGCCAGCCGAGGCGCGGACGATTGGCGCACTCATGCTGTGCGGGGGCGAAGCGCGTTCCGAACCGGCAGAAGAGAATTCCATCTTAAACCCCTTCCAACGGCCAATCGGGACCGCAGACTCAGTCGTTCTTTATTGGCCCCGCTCATAGGCGGCTTTCGTGACACTGATGTGAAATTAGCCCTGCGACGCATCAGGCCTCCCCTGCCGATTCCACATAGGCGACAAAGGCTGAGCCCCGTCCGGGCTGACTTTCCACGAGAAAACCGCCCCGGTGGCGGTTGATGATATGCTTTACAATGGCGAGGCCGAGCCCCGTGCCGCCGCGCTCATTTCCCAGTTCGCGTTCGACCCGAAAAAATCGCTCGGCCAGCCTCGGCAGGAAGTGGGCCTGGATACCGGGACCGCCGTCTTCGACCCGGATGTACGCGTATGAGAGGTTGGCCGCCGCGGTTGGGGTTAGCATGGCCACCCGGCTTGCTTGTTCCCATCGCCGGCCCGCGATGGCGGCGGTTTCTTCGCGGTCGCCGCCCTCAGCGACCTCGACCACGACCTCGCCGCCCGACGCCGTGTATTTGGAGGCGTTGTCGATCAGGTTCTGTACCACCTGCGCCAGTTGAAAGCGCTCGCCGACCACCGTCACGGGATTAGACGGTGCGACCAGCCGAACGCGCACATTCCGCTCCGTTGCAACCGGCGCCAGCGCGTCGATTACTTCGCGCGCAACGTCGGCAAGATCGGCGCGATCGGACGGCGGCACGTGCTCGTCCAGCTCGATACGCGAAAGCGAAAGCAGGTCATCAATGAGCCGTCGCATCCGATCGGCCTGCACCTGCATCATGGCGAGGAATCTGTCGCGATCTTGCGCGCTGTCACGCGCGGGACCAGCCAGCGTTTCAATCAACAAAGTGAGTGATGCGAGCGGTGTGCGCAGCTCATGGCTGGCGTTTGCGAGGAAATCAGCGCGCATGCGCTCTGTGCTAATTCTGGCGGTTTGATCGTGAAAAACCAGCATTGCAGCACGCGCCTGCCCCCAATTTACCGGAGCCACATAGCACCGCGTGTGACGCTCCACCTGTGTCGTTGTTTCGTATTCAACCGCGCGCGTCTCGCCTTCGCGCACCGCTGCTTGCACGGCTTCGAGCACATCGGGATGGCGCAAGATCGACGTTAGGAACTGGCCGCGGGCCTCGAATTGCATCTCGCGCCGCGCAGCCGCATTCGATCCCACGATACGCCCCTCCGCGTCGATCAGAAGAGCTGGATCGGGGAGCGCTTCAATCAATGGCGTGAGCTCGCCAAGCCCCAACGCCGCAGCCGTGCCTTCGGCATTCGGCGTAATGACGAAGCGGCGCGCCTCGCGCACCGCCCAATAGCAAGCGGCGCCAGCGAGCATCGTCAAGAGCGCCGCCTGAAGGCTGGTGGCCACCGCAATCAGCGCCGCCAGCACGGCCAAAGCCACGCCCCCCCACGCCGCCAACGGCACACGATCGAGGCGCCAGCGCGCTGCGTTGAATTGGGGCGTCGCCATGCCGACCGGGCTTAGGCCGCGGCGTGAGAGTCGCGCAACGGGGATAGGAAGCGGAAGTGTCGCAAATGGCCGTTACGGACCGTCCTTGGGATCAGAACACAGTCGTTGGGCGTAAAATTCGGTCGTTTCGTCGTGACTGGCCGGCGGCCGCATCCAAACAGCGAGGCGCCGGCATCCAGTCTCATAGAAGGGGACATGCGCCTAGCTGAACGCCGGCCAACCTTATCGATTTTCAATATCCATTTATTGACTTTCGAGAGGGTGGTGGGTAGAGCGGGTGCTGCGAGGGAACATGGCTTACGGGGTACGTCTGTTGATCGGCTTGGGCCTTGCGGCCGCGGCTGGGTCGTGTGCGGGGCGTAACTTGCCGCCGGAGCCAGATAGCTACGTCGCGGCGGACGCGATTGGCGCCGAGCGCGCTGCTGAACTAGCTTCTTCCCCTGCGGCAACATGGCTTGATGACCTCAACGCACCCGAGATGTCGGTTCTGGCTCGCGAGGCGCTTGCGGGTAGCCCTGACCTTCAGGCGGTCGAAGCGCGCTATCGCGCCTCGCGCTGGCGCGCGCGCGGATCGTTCGGCGGCAATCTTTTGCCGAGCCTGAGTGTGGGCGCCGATGCGACGCGAACCGAAACGCCGACAGCCACGGACGAACGCATCCGCACCGAGTTCATGACTTCGAGCGTCGTCGCCAGCTGGGAGATCGATCTCTGGGGACGCCTCACCTCTCGCGCGCTTGCAGCGGACTCAAGCGCAGACGCAGCGCGCCAAGATTTAGGCGATGCGCGGCTCTCGGTGGCCGGCCAAGCCTCGATCGCTTGGGTTGATCTCATTGAAGCACAGCAATTGCTGACGCTCGCGCAGGAAGATTTGCAGACGCGCGAACGCGCGCTCGATCTAACGCAGCGCCGTTATGATGCTGGCATCGCAACATCGCTAGCATTGCGCACGGCGCGCAGCCAAGTGGCGTCGGCGCGCGCTTTTCAAGCACAGGCGCAAGACGCGTTGCTGATCGCGTCGCGCCGCTTGCAGGAAATCATGGGCCGCTATCCAGACGGCACGTTGCGCGCTGAAGGCGCGCTGCCGGAACTGACGCCGCTGGCCGCCGCCGGCGCGCCGGCTGATCTGCTTGAACGGCGCCCGGACGTGCGCGCCTCCGAACATCGCCTACGCGCCGCCGGCTTCCGCATTCATGAAGCGCGCGCGGCGATGCTGCCGCGCCTGACGCTCCGCGCCACCGCCGGCGCCACCGACACCGGGCCAAATCCGGCGCTGAACAATATCGATGACAGCGCCAACATGATCTCGAACATCGTCGCCGGCATCACCATGCCGATCTTCAACGGCGGCGCCCTGCTTTCTGAATCGCGCGCCACAGTGAATGATCGGCGCGCCGCCGCCGCAGATTATGTGCGCACCTCGATCGCCGCTTGGCGCGAAGTCGAAGCCACTATCAGCGCCGACCAGAGCTTTGAAGTCCGCGAGGCGCAATTTGAGATCGCCGCCAACGAAGCGCGCGAAGCACAAGAATTGGCCGAGCGCGAATACGCCCGCGGCGTGGCAACTTTGTTCGAACTCATCGACGCCTACACGCGCCGCATTGATGCCGAGCGCGGCTTCATCGCTGCACGCGCCGCACGCGTCTCAAACCGCATCACCTATCACGTAGCACTTGGCGGCGGCGCCCGTACGGGCGGCATCGACGAAGATTTGGAAATCGCGCCATGAACAAGATGGACATCAACATGACCTCGCAATCCGCTGATGAGGCCGAACCGAAGCGCGGCTTCCTTCATGTCGTAGGCCGCTTGCTCGCCTTCGCGGCGCCATTCGTTGTCATCCTCGGCGGCATTGCGCTGTTCGCCGTTATGCTGGCGACAGGCCCGAAGCCAGAGGAGAAGGCCGATGACGCTCATCCTCCGGCGGTCCAGTTTGCTGTCGCCCACGCGCGGCCGACGACGATTGCAGTCAGCCTTCAAGGCGAAGCGCGCCCGCGCAACGAGGCTTCGCTGGCGGCGCAGGTCACTGGCCGCATCGTTTGGGCAAGCCCGAAATTCGCCGATGGCGGCGCCTTTAACGAAGGCGAAGTCATGGCCCGCATCGACGATGCCGATTATCGGCTCGCTGTCGTGCGCGCGCGCAGCCAAGTTGCGCAGGCGCAAGAGGGTGTCGCCCGCGAGGAAGCAGAGTCGGAACTGGCTCGTCAGGATTGGCAAGCTTTAGGCCGTGGCGAGCCGCCGCCGCTTGCGTTGCGTGAACCGCAATTGGCGCAAGCGCGTGCGGCGTTGGCCGCGGCGGAAGCAGCTTTGCGTTCGGCCGAGCTGGATCTGGCGCGCGCCTCAATCCGCGCGCCCTTTACTGGCCGTGTCCGCGAGCGGCGCGCCAATGTCGGCGACTATGTTGGCCCCGGCACGACCGTCGCTGTGATGTTCGCAACCGAGACGATGGAAATTCGCATTCCGCTGACCGACGCTGAGCTCACTGCCATGCGCGTCCCGCTTGGCTTCGCTGCTTCGACGGCGAACCCGGGCCCAGCCGCGCACGTCAGTCACATGATGGGCGGGCGCTTGGTCACGTGGGAGGGACGCCTCGTCCGTACCGACGCGGCCATGGATGCGCGTACGCGCCTTGTCTACGGCATTATCGAAGTCCGCGACCCATTCAACGCGCGCAATGCCGCTCCCCTTGCGCCTGGCATGTTCGTATCGGTGCGCCTTGAGGGCTCGTCTTTGGAGACGCTCGTGGCGGCGCCGCGTAGTGCACTGAAGCGCAACGAGTTCGTGTACGTGGTGCTGCCCGACAACACGATCGAAGTGCGCCAAGTGCGCGCCGCGCAAACCACAGCCGATGAAGTGCTCTTCCGCGAAGGTCTCGCCGATGGCGAACGTGTCGTCGTGTCGGTGCTGACTTCGCCCGTGCCCGGCATGGCCGTGACGCCAATCGATCGCGAAGGCGGCACTGCAGCTACGCCCGCCGCCGCACCACCCGCGCAGCCGCAAGGCAGCCCGGACATTCGAGACTAATTCTTGAGGGCGGACGGCGCGTCCGCCCCGGAGACGAAGCATGTTGAAGGGTTTAGTTGATTGGTGGGGCCGCAACCCGGTTGCCGGCAACCTGCTGATGCTGATCTGCGTCATCGCGGGCATCTTCTCGTTCAACCGGATGGAGAAGGAATTCTGGCCGCCGGGCGCGGACAATTCCGTTTACGTGCAAGTGAGCTGGCCCGGCGCCAGCCCCGAGGACATCGAGAGCCAGATCGTCGTGCGCGTCGAGGAAGCGACGGCCGATCTGGGCGGTGTGGATTGGGTGCGCTCGCGTTCGGGCGAAGGTTTCGGCTGGATCAGCATTCAATCTGAATCTGGCGCTGATATCGATGCGATGACCGCCGAAGTGCGCTCGCGGGTGGAATCCATCAGCGGCCTGCCGCCCGCGATGGATCCGATCCGCGTGTCGCGCCAAGTCGGTCGCAATGCGTCCTTTATCATCGGCCTGCATGGCAACATCGATGAGCGCACTTTGCGCGACACGGCCGAGCGGCTGCGCGATCAACTCTCCCTCGTCGAAGGCGGCGCCAACACGGAAGTGTGGGGCGCGCGCTCACCGGAAGTTTCGATCGAAGTCTCTGAAGCGTCGCTGCAAGCGTTTGGACTGACGTTCGACGAGGTCGCACGCGCCGTGCGCGTAAGCTCGCTCAACGCCGGCGCCGGCGCCGTGCGCACCGATGACGGCAACTTCCAGCTTCAAGCGCGCAATCTCGCCGATACTGAGCTCGATTTCGAGAACATCATCGTCCGGCAAACGCCCGATGGCGGGACGGTGCGCGTGGCCGACGTCGCGACCGTCATCGATGGCTTCCAGGACATCAATTCTTACTCGCGCATGAACGGCGAGCCGTCGATCTTGGTGGCGCTGCAGACCGCCGACACGTTCAATATCTGGAACACTGCGCGCGAGACCCACGAACTTCTCGACGAATTTCGCAACACGCTTCCCGCTGGCCTCCAGCTGACAATCATTCAGGACGAGTCGCAGGACTACAACGCGCTGATGGGCATTCTTTTCCAGAATGCCATGCAGGGCTTTGTTCTCATTTTCGTGCTGCTGCTCCTGACGCTGCACCCGAAGGTCGCGTTCTGGTCGACGCTGGGCGTCATGACCGCCTTCGCGGGATCGTTCTTCATCTTGCCCTACGTGGGCGTGTCCTTGAACTTTATGAGCGTATTCGGCTTCCTGCTGGTGCTGGGCATTATGGTCGATGACGCCATCATTGTCGGCGAGGCGATCTACGAGAGAGCCGAAAAGGGCCATAGCGGCGTCGACGCATCGATCCTGGCGACGCAAATGGTGTTGAAGCCACTGGTTGCGTCCGTGTTCGTCACGATGATCGCTTTCAGCCCGATGATGCTGTTCTCGGGCGAAGTGCGGCAATTCACGTCGGCGATTTCGATCGTCGTGATCTCGACCTTGGTGTTCTCACTTATCGAGAGTCTCATCATTCTGCCGGCGCACTTGGCGCACGTGACCAAGCCCAACCCTCAGGGCAACGGCCTGGGTTCACGGCTGATGCGCCTGCAGCAGCGCTGCGCGCATTCGGTTCTGTGGGTGGCCAATAACCTCCACGCACCCTTGGTGCGCGCGGCCGTGAAGGTGCGCTACCTGACGTGGGCCACGTTCCTGGTCATATTCATCCTGGCGATTGGCCTTATGGTGTCGGGCCGGGTGAAGCAGACGTTCATGCCGGAAGTCGAAGGCGACTTCATGATCGCCAACATAACGCTGCCCCAGACGACTCCCTTCTCGCGCATGGAGCAAGTGGCCGCGCAACTCGACGCCGCGCGCCGCGCACTTGAGGACGAGACAACCGAGTTCGCCACGGAAGATCCAAACACCGGCGTCATGTCACGCGGCGCGGTGCGCTCGTGGAGCCAGTTCATCAACGAGAACTCGATCCAGGCTTATGTCGGATTGACCGCGCCGGAAACGCGGCCGGGTTTGCGCTCGCGCGAGATCACGGAGCGTCTCGAAGAATTGCTCGGCGAAGTGCCGGACGCTGACCAAGTTAGCTTTTCGCTTTCTGGCTCAGGCTCGCCCAGCATCGACATCGCGCTTATCAGCGAGAATGGAGAAGATCTTCAGATCGCGGTTGATGAGTTGAAGTCGCGATTGCTGCAGTTCGAAGGCGTCACCAGCGTGCGTGACAGCCAAGACGCAGCTAACGAAGAATTGCGCTTCCAGCTCCTGCCGGGCGCCGAGCAACTGGGCATCACGCTCTCCGATATTACCCGGCAAGTCCGCCAGGCCTATTTCGGTGAAGAAGCGCAGCGTCTGCCACGCGACGGCGACGATGTGCGCGTGTATGTCCGCTATCCGCGCGACGACCGCCGCACGCTGGAAAGCCTTGGCTCCTTCCGCATTCGCACAAGCGATGGTCGCGAAGTGCCGCTCGCGGCGGTAGCGACGTGGGAGTTCGCACCAGGCGTCACCGGCCTCGATCGCCGCCAACGCCAAAGCTCGATCCTGGTCACGGCCGATTTGGTCAACGCCGAAGCGCGCGCCGACATTATGCGCACGCTGGACGAAGAGTTCTGGCCGCAATTCGAGGCGAGTTACAGCACCGTTACGCGGCGCGCGATTGGTGAAGCTGAGGGCCAACAGGAGTTCATGAACGAGTTCCTGATGTTGATGGGGCTCGCCTTCTTGGGCATCTACTTCTTGCTCGCAGTCACGTTCCGCTCCTACGCGCAGCCGGTGATGATCTTGTGCGTCATCCCGTTTGCAATGGTTGGCGCGCTGCTCGGACACATGCTCTTTGGAACGAGCTTTGCGCTCTTCTCCTGGCTAGGTGTCATCGCCGCTATCGGCGTCGTCGTGAACGACAACGTCGTACTGGTGGATCGATGCAATCAGATCCGCGGCTACTTTGCCCTCCGGCGCAAAGGATCGGGCACGCCTTTGGCCGAAGACAGCACGTGGGAGACGCACGACATCACGCTGCCGAACGGACAGGTGGTGGAGTATATCGGTATCGCCCCTGACCTTGAGCCGCACGAGGAGTTCATTATTCAGGGCGCGGAGTCCGGGTTCCAGCGCGGGCCAATTGATCTCAAGACGTCCGACGATATGCGTCACGACGCGTCGGAGTATCGCGAGCGGGCCGCGGAGCTTGAAGCGATGGGCTTCCAGGTCATGCGGGTGAAGGCGGAAATTGGTATCACAGAGGCGTCGATCTCGCGGTTCCGTCAGATCTTCCTGACCTCGGTCACGGAATTTGTCGGCACCTCGCCGATGATCCTCGAGAACGCGGCCATCGTGCAATTCCTGAAGCCAATGGTGCTCAGCCTGGCCTTCGGCGTGCTCATCTGCATGCCCGCGACCTTGATCCTGACGCCTGCCTTCTACATGATTGGCATCGACATCAAACGGGTCATCACCGGCCTGTTTGGCTTCTACGGCAGATTATACGGGGGCCGTCGCAAACTGGCCGCGGCGGAATAAATCCAAGGCATTCGGAGGACGACTATGATTACGCTTTCACGCCGCGCCATGGGCGCGTCGACGCTGGCCCTTTTGGCGGGCTGCGCGACGGGCACGAGCGGCGGCACGGCTAGCGGCCGCGGCGCACCGGCCATCGGCTCGTTCGGCGTCGATCTCGCCGGCCGCAACCTCGCTGTTCGCCCAGGCGATGACTTCTTCCAGTACGCCAATGGCACCTGGGCCAGCACCACGGAAATCCCGTCCGATCGCACCCGCTGGGGCACGTTTGATATCCTGCGCGAGAAAGCCGACAACGATCAGCGCGTGATCATTGAAGAAGTTGCACTTGCCGGCGGCGCGCCGGGCTCGAACCAGAAGAAGATCGCCGACTATTATAACGCCTATCTCGACCAAGCCGCGATCGACGCGCGCGGACTCGAGCCTCTTCAGGCGGAACTCGCGCAAATCGCTGCGATCCAAAACCACGAACAAGCGATCCGCGTAATCGCCTCTCCTGGCATTTCGGTCACCTCGCCGATCGCGATGTATGTGGGCCTCGATGAGCGCAACCCGAACCGCTACATCACCAACATGACGCACGCGGGGCTCGGCCTGCCCGAGCGTGAATATTATCGCCGCACTGATGGCGTCTTCCCGGGCCTGCGTGAATCGTATGTAGCGCACATCGGCCGCACGCTCGGCCTCGTCGGCCAAAGCGACCCAGCCGCAAAAGCAACCGCGGTCATGGCGTTTGAAACGCAGATCGCTGAACGCCATTGGCCGCGCGCCGATCGCCGCGATCGTTCGCGTACTTACAATCTGAAAACCCGCGCTGAAATTCGCGCCTTGGCGCCGAACTTCCCGTGGGATGCGGCGTTCGACGCGTCCGGCATGGGCGCAGTGCAGGAAGTCGTTATCTCCGAGCTATCGGCCATGGGCCCGCTCGCCGAACTCTTCATGGCGACGCCGGTCTCGACGATCAAATCTTACCTCACCTACCATTTGGTGCGGAATAATTCGTCGGTTCTGCCAAGCAACATCGACGCGGAAATTTTTGAGTTTCACGGTAAGACGCTGAGCGGCCAGCCGGAACAGCGCGAGCGCTGGAAGCGCGCTGTCAGCGCAGTGAATGGTTCGCTCGGTGAAGCGGTCGGCCAAATCTACGTTCAGCGCCACTTCCCGCCCGCTGCGAAAGCGCAAATGCTTGAACTGGTCGAGAATATGCGCATGGCCTACGGCCAGCGCATCGATCAGCTGTCGTGGATGTCGGCCGAAACTAAAGTCGCGGCGCGCGAGAAGCTCGCGACCTTCCGCCCGAAGATCGGCTATCCGGATCGCTGGCGCGATTACTCGGCGCTTGACGTCCGCACCGGCGACGCGTTCGGCAACGCCAAGCGCGCTCAGATCTTCGATTGGAACGAGAGCATCGATCGCCTCGGCCGCCCGACCGATAAGGACGAGTGGTTCATGACGCCGCAAACGGTGAACGCCTATTACAACCCGGTGTTCAACGAGATCGTCTTCCCGGCCGCGATCCTGCAGGCGCCGTTCTTCGATCCGAACGCCGATCCGGCCGTGAACTATGGCGGCATTGGCGGCGTCATTGGCCACGAAATGGGCCATGGCTTCGACGACCAGGGCGCGAAGTCCGACGCGCAAGGCGTGCTCCGTGATTGGTGGAATGCACAAGACGTGGCGCGCTTCGAAGAAGTCACCGGCCGCTTGGCGGCGCAATATGCTGAGTTCGAACCGCTACCGGGCTTGCCGCTCAACGGCCGCCTAACGCTTGGCGAAAACATCGGCGACAATGGCGGCCTGCAAGTCGCCTATCACGCCTACACGATCTCGCGCGGCGGCCGCGAAGCGGAAGTCATCGACGGCGTCACCGGCGATCAGCGCTTCTTCCTCGGCTGGGCGCAGGTGTGGCGTTCGCTGATGCGCGAAGAAGCGATGCGCAACCAAGTGCTGAACGGCCCGCACTCGCCGGGCATCTACCGCGCCAACGGCCCGGTGCGGAACATGGATGCCTGGTACGCGGCGTTCGACGTGACGGCGGAGGACGATCTCTATCTGCCGCCGGATCAGCGCGTCACGATCTGGTAAGCGCAAAGCGTGAAGTGATTGAGGGGAGCGCTGCGAGGCGCTCCCCTTTTTTATTCTGGATATTTCTTCGCCATCGCCTTCCAGCTTTTGGCGGCGAGTTGGTGCAGAACTGTTTCATCAACGTCGGCTAGCTTGTTGATGTAGAGGCAGCTCCTGCCCGTCTTGTGCTTGCCGAGCTTCTTCATCAGCGGCTCGTTTTCGTAGCCGTCCATCATGTAAAGCACGAGATTGGCCTTGCGCGGGCTGAAGCCGATGCGCGGCCACTTGCCGGTGGCACCGTCATACTCGCCATAACCGATGATCGTCGGCCCCCACATGGCAGGTTTTTCGCCAGTGATTTCGCGCAGCATTTTATCAACGGCCTTGGCGTCCTTGCGGCGCGTATCGTCGTCGACCGCAGCGATGAAGGCGGAGACGGAGACTTTGGTTTTCTGCGTCTTTGGTTCGGCCATGCGTTACTCCGGCGGATGCTCTGCTAAAAATGCCCAGATGTGCAGATAAATGCCGTCGCGCACCAAAGTCGCGTGATCGGAACCAGACATCCGAACGAAACGCTTCGGCTCGCGCGCAAGTTCATAAAGGCGCTCGCCTTGCGCGAACGGGATCACCGTGTCTGCGTCGCCGTGTACAATCAGCACCGGCATGTCCACCTCGTCGATCCAACCGCGCGACCGGAAGCTGTCACGGATCAGGAGCGGCGCGATCGAGGTAAAGTGCGCAGCAGCGACGTCATCAACGCCGGTGAACGGCGCTTCCAGTATCAGCGCGCGTGCGGGACGTTCGGATGCGAGCCGTGTGGCGACGCCGGAGCCAAGTGAGAACCCGTGAATGACGATGTCGTCTCGCGCATAGCCCTGCTCGATCAGCCAATCATAGCCCGCTCGCGCGTCTAGATGGAGACCGCGTTCGCTCGGACGACCAGAAGAGCCCGAGTAACCGCGATAATAAACAGCAAGAAAGCCAGCGCCGGTTTCCACGATGCGCGACCAGCGACCGCCCCAAATTTGCGGACGCCCCCCATTGCCGTCAAAAAAGAGAAAAACCGGCTGCCCAGCTTGAGGCGCACGATACCAAGCAACTAGTGACTCGCCGTCTTCCGTTGCAATGCGAACAGCCTGCGTCTGGGCAAAATTCGGCGCGACCTCTTCAGTGTACGGGTGATAAATGAAGGAGTTGGCGTGACATGAGAGCAAAGCAAAGGCGATTGCGATAAGCGCAAAGGCGGCAAGACCAAACCGCTGCCATCGACTCACGGCCGTCCTCCTAAAGCCCCTTCACGATCTCGTCCGTCATCTTCTTCGCATCGCCGAGCAGCATCATGGTGTTGTCGCGGTAGAAGAGTTCGTTGTCGACGCCGGCATAGCCGACGCCGCCCATGCTGCGCTTCACGAACAGCACGGTCTTCGCCTTTTCCACATCGAGAATTGGCATGCCGAAAATCGGGCTTTGCGGATCGGTTTTTGCGAGTGGGTTAGTAACGTCGTTGGCGCCAATCACATAGGCGACGTCGCACTGGCTGAACTCATTGTTGATGTCTTCGAGTTCGAACACTTCATCATAGGGCACGTTGGCTTCGGCCAGCAGCACGTTCATGTGGCCGGGCATGCGGCCGGCGACCGGATGGATGGCGTACTTCACATCGACGCCCTCTTTCTTCAGCATGTCGGCCATCTCACGCACGCTGTGTTGCGCTTGAGCGCTGGCCATGCCGTAGCCCGGCACGATGATGACCTTGGAGGCGTTCTTCATGATGAAGGCTGCGTCGTCGGCGCTGCCGGCTTTGAAGGAACGCTGGACCCCGGTGGCCGCGGCCGTCGCGCCGTCAGCGGCGCCGAAGCCGCCGAGGATGACGCTGATGAAGCTGCGGTTCATCGCCTTGCACATAATGTAGCTCAGAATCGCGCCGGACGAGCCGACAAGCGCGCCTGTGATGATCAGCGCGACATTTTCCAGCGTGAAGCCAAGCGCGGCCGCGGCCCAGCCGGAGTACGAATTCAGCATCGAGACGACGACGGGCATGTCGGCGCCGCCGATCGGAATGATGAGCAGCACGCCAATCAACAGCGACAAACCTGCGATCGCCCAGAAGTGCCAGGCCGTGCGGCCGCCATCCTGGATGGTCATCACTACGAGCGCGACGATCGCAACGGCGATGGCGATGTTGATGAGGTGCCGCGCCGGCAGCATGATCGGCGCGCCCGACATGTTGCCGTTGAGCTTGGCGAACGCGATCACCGAGCCGGTGAACGTCACCGCGCCAATGGCCGTGCCAAGCGCGAGTTCAATCAGCGAACTCATCTTAATGCCGCCATCGGCGGTGGCGATATGGAAGCTCTCCGGCGCGTAGAACGCAGCGGCGGCGACAGCCACAGCCGCAAGGCCCACGAGCGAGTGGAACGCCGCCACGAGTTGCGGCATCGCCGTCATCTTGATCGAACGCGCGACCACCGCGCCGATGCCGCCGCCAATCACGAAGGCGCCTACGATAATCATCAAAGTCGTCGTGTCGGGCGAAACCAGCCACAAGGTCGTGGCGATGGCGATGGCCATGCCGATCATGCCGAAATTGTTGCCCTGGCGGCTGGTTGCAGGACTGGAGAGCCCGCGCAGCGCCAGGATGAACAGCACCCCGGATACGAGATAAAGCAGCGCAGCGAGATCAGCGTTCATGTCAGCCCCTGGGTCCGTACCGGCGCCAACGCGACCAGCCGGAAAGTATTGTCACCGCAGGCGCGGCGAAGAAGACGAGTGCGGCAAGCCAAGTGGGCCAATCCCAAATCTCGGTTGCGCCAAGGAAAGCGAGCACATTGCCGACGATCGGCACGAAGGCGAGCACTGCGCCGACAATGGTGGACGGCAGCGCCGGCCATTCGAACGTCAGCTGCACCCATTCGATCACCACGAACACTTGCAGCACGCAGAGCGCCAGCCAAGCGATCGCGATAACGCAGCCGAGGCCTGCGCATCCCGCCACCTGGATCTGGAAGCGCCCGATATCTTCGCGCGCCCGCGTGCGGTCAAACGTGTGTGGCGCGACCGCCGGTTCTTCGCGAAGATTGGAGAGCGCGCGCTGCGCCGCAGTGCGCAACTCATCATCGTTGACGGCGCCCTCTTCGCGGACCTCGTTGACCTGCGCTTCGAAGGCTTCGACCGTCACCTGCATCGCCGCGATCGCACGCGGCACAGCGCCGCCGGATGCACGCCAGCCTTCGACAAAGCGGCGCATGAACGCCTCGGCGGAAAGCCGGCCGTCCAGATAAGCTTCGATGAGGGCCCGCCACTCCGCCGCGTTCATCGTTCCATTCCGGGATGAGGTGATCTTCGACTTCTGCCGAAAGTCACTTCTTCTCTTTCTTTTTGTACATCGCCAGCATGCGCTGCGTGACCAGGAAGCCGCCGAAGATATTCACCGCCGCAAGCCCCGCGGCGAGCCCGCCAGCGCCCTTGGCGATCCAGCCATTCTCAACATTCGCGTTTGCCGCAGCCGCGATCAACGCGCCGACGATAATCACGGACGAGATCGCGTTGGTGACAGCCATCAGCGGCGTGTGCAGCGCCGGCGTCACCGACCAGACGACGTAATAACCAACAAAGATCGCCAGCACGAAAATCGCCAAATAGAAAACGAACGGATCGACCATGCTCTTAGCTCCCGAACCGTTCGCGGCACTGCGTCGCTGCAGCACGCCGGTCCGCCGATGATTGCTCTAGCCAATGGCTGCGCGCGGCGCTGGCGGCGTAGCGGCCGGTCATGCCTTCGACCCCTTCCATCGTATTGAGTTGCGTAAGCAGGCGGCCCAGCACGTCGGCCCATTCACCGGACGCGCCGCGTGGATAGGTCAGCACATTGAGGTTGGCATGCGCGGCAATCGCACCCGCGCACATCGTGACAGCGCTAATCGACGGCCCCTCTTGCGCATAAGCGGCCGGCGCCGACATCGCGGCAGCGAAGAGCACCGCGGCGGAGGCTTTCCGTATCGTGCCCATCATCGCGCGTCTCCTTCTTGAATTAGTTTGTGTCGTAGGTTGCGTCCGCACGCACGACCAGACCTGCAGGATCCATCTCGTGCGTCTCTGCAGCGCGTTCGCCGCGATGATTGCGGTAGATCAGCGTGTGGCCACGCGCGCCAACCAGCAGGGCCTCCGGCGAAAACGTGAGCTGCGGCGCACGTTCCAGCGCGCGCTCGAAATACGCACGCAGCATGGCTTTGCCATGAATGACGCCGTCATGTGAGAAACCAAGCGCGGCGATGTACGGCGACGAGAACTCGATATCGTCTGCATAGAGCGCAACGATCGCCTCGATGTCGCGCGCATTCCAAGCGGCATAGTACTTTTCGGCGAACTCGTCGTCGTTCATGCGGCGCTCGCTGGGGCCATGGATGGATGGATGATCGCCCCGGCCTTGGTAAGCATGGCGCCCTTGATGATCTCGTCGTCCCAAGCGGGCGAGAATGCCTTGCTGTCTTTGTCGGTTAGCAACGGCAACAGCGCGAGCAAGTTCTTCGCATAGAGCGAGGATGAATCCGCTGGCAGCCGCGCCGGCAGGTTGGTGAAGCCCATGATCTTCACGTTGCCGAAGTCGACCAGTTCATCAGGCTTCGAGAGCGGGCAGTTGCCACCCTGCGCAACGGCGAGATCGATGATCACCGATCCCGGCCGCATCGATTTCGCTTGCGCTTCGGTGACCAGGACCGGCGCCGGACGCCCCGGAATGAGCGCCGTGGTGATGACAATGTCTTGCTTGGCCAAATGCTCGGTGACCAGCGCGGCCTGCTTGGCCTGATACTCGGCGCTCATCGGCTTGGCGTAGCCGGCGGTGGTTTCCGCTTGCTTGAACTCTTCATCTTCAACAGCGACGAACTTAGCGCCGAGCGAAGCCACCTGCTCCTTTGTCGCTGGCCGCACGTCTGTAGCGGTGACGACAGCGCCAAGGCGGCGCGCGGTGGCGATGGCTTGCAGGCCAGCGACGCCGACGCCCATAACAAACACGCGCGCTGCGGCGACAGTGCCGGCGGCCGTCATCATCATCGGGAACGCACGGCCATAGAGGGCAGCGCCTTCGATGACGGCGCGATAGCCGGCTAAGTTGGCTTGCGATGAGAGCGCGTCCATCGATTGGGCGCGGCTGATGCGTGGGATAAATTCCATCGCTAGCGCATCGATCTTGGCCTTCGCCAGTGCATCGATGACTGCTTTGTCGCCATAGGGTTCGAGCAGCGAGGCGAAGCCTGCGCCAGCTTTCATTGCGCCAATTTCGGCATCGGTCGGGCGACGCACTTTGACGACGAGATCGGCGCTGCCGATGCCGCCATCGGCGCTCACTTCGGCGCCCGCATCTTTGTAATATTGATCCGGCACGCTCGCGCCCACGCCAGCGCCCGCCGCGACCGTGACCGTGTGACCTAGACCAATTATCTTCTTCACCGTGTCGGGCGTCGCCGCGACACGCGTTTCACCGGGAGCGCTTTCCTTTAGGACCGCGATCCGCAACGGCTCAGCCCATCACACTGGTGAGAGCAGGAACGATAAGGCCGCCTAGGCCCAGCAGCACCCACATCGCGACTTGCGCGGCCCAATAGACACTGGAGAGACGGAACAGGAAACCCGCGACAATGCCGATCACCACAAACGCGACCCAGCCAGCCCACCAGCCAGCGCCAATGGCGAAGGCCAAAGTCAGCAGCGCGATCGCCTGGACGACCAGCGTGCCGCCCCAAACCGACGTCGCCAGGAAGCCTTGGAAGGTATCCTTCTGGTCCTGGATTTCCATGTGCCCGCGTGCGCCGTCAGTCTGCGCCATTCCAAATCTCCTCGCTGGTGAGCGGGGTTTAGACCGCGTTGCCCGGGCGAACAAGCGGGCCTTGCGTCGCGGCGCTTATGATCTTGGGCGGCGACTAACTGGGAGAAAGCTGACCTGATCGCCCTCGAAACGGGCGGCAGTCAGGATGCCGGACGCATAGGCGCCGGTATCGACCGCTATCCGGCGACTATCGGCGTAAGGCTGATCGACCGGGGTGTGGCCGTGGACGACCCGGTGCGAGAACGGGCGCTTAGACGCGATGAAGGCGCCCCGGGCCCAGAACAGGTCCTGATCGGTCTGCTCTTCAAGCCGACGGCCGGCATCGACGCCAGCGTGAACGAAAGCATAGTCGCCGAGTTCGACGTAGCGCTCGAGTCCCTGAAGGAATTCGTAGTGCCCGGCAGGTAGGCATGCCCTCAGATGTTGAGCAACGCCAATCCAGTCATGCTCCTCAGCGCCGACGGGCGGCGGAGGCTGCACGCCATAGGACAGCAGCGTTTCCGCACCGCCCTGAAGGAGCCAGGCGCGATGGGCCATTGGGTCATCGAGAAACCCGAGCATGGACTGCTCGTGATTGCCCTTAAGATAGTGGCGGTTGCAGCCGAAAGGCCGGCCGGCAACCAGGAGGTCGATGACGCCCTTGCTGTCCGGACCGCGATCGACATAGTCGCCCAAGAAAATGACCAGCGGCGGGCCGCCGGCGCGCGTGTCCTCGCTCGCGCGTGCTTCGAGCATGGCGATCATGTCAGCCAGCAAATCCGCGCGGCCATGAATGTCGCCAATGGCGAATCCTACCCGGTCCGCGGGAAAATACGCGGCGGGCGGCGCGGGACGCTCGAACATCCGCAGCAATTCCATGCGCTTGGTGTAACGCCCGGCGTCCAGGGGTGGCAATGCAGTTCCCCTTACCGCAACAGTGCGGCGCGGAGCAGAACTTGCAGCGCAGCGGGCGAAGAGGCAGGCCGAATAGTATGAACGCGACCGCCGCGGCGCCGCGAGTGTCCGTGATCATGGCCAATTTGAACGGGGCGGCCCACATCGCCGCCGCCGTTCGCTCCGTGCTGCGCCAAACTGAAACTGCGCTCGAACTCATCATCAGTGATGACGGCTCAACCGATGATAGCCTGGCGCGCGCACGTGCGGCGGCCGCCGGTGACCCGCGCCTCGTCATTCTCACCAGCGAAATAGCACGGACGGGTCCGGCCGCGGCGCGAAATCGGGCGCTGGCCAAGGCGCGCGGGCGCTGGGTCGCCATCGTGGATAATGACGACGCTATCCACCCGGAACGCCTGGAGCGGCTGATCAACGACGCCGAGTCCGACGGCGCTGATATCGCCGCCGACGATCTGCTCACCTTTTATGACTCCATCGAAAAGCCGCCGCACGCTCATCTGCGCCGGGCGCTCGCGGCGCGGCCGCACTGGATCGACGCCGCCGCCTACGAGCGCAGCAATCGCCTGCTCGGCGCGGGGCCGGCGCTTGGCTATCTGAAGCCGGTGTTCCGCCGAGCGTTGGACGCGCACTACGACGAGACGCTCAGGATCGGAGAGGATTCCGAACTGATCCTACGCCTTCTGATCGGCGGCGCGAAATTCAGGCTCTATCCTGATCTTGGCTATTTCTACCGCAAGCACGACGCGTCGATCTCGCATCGGCTTGATCTGGCGGCGATTGAGGCGCTGGACACGGCGCACGCCAAACTCGAAGCCGGCGCGGCCCCCGATTTGCTGCGTGAACTGCGCGCAGGCGCAGCGGCGCGAACAGATGCAGCGGCGTTCACCAAACTGATCACGGCGCTGAAAGCGCGCGATTTCGGCGGCGCCATCAGCCACGCGATGGCCCGGCCCTCCGCTCTAATTTTGCTGAAAGACCCAATCCGGGCACGGCTCTCCAAGCCTGCGCCCCGGCGCGCAGCCGTTCAGCCGCGTGTCACGTTGATCTCGCGCCAGCGCATCGTCGGTGCAACCAATGGCAGCTCGGCCTATGTGCTGGCCTTGGCCGGCGCGCTGAAAAACGCCGGGTATGCTGTGGATTATCTCGGCGCTTCGCCAAAGATTTTCGGGCGCTGGGCGGCGTTGAAGCTGCGGCCCGAACTGGCGGTGTTCGACCGCTATCTGGTTCATGGCGGCGCGCGGCTTGGCAATGTCGTTATCGCGCGCGATCCGGGGGTATGGATCGCCTCGGCGCTGGCCGTTGCGGATCGGCTGTTGAGCAAGATCGGCATTTCAGGGCTCAGCCAACCGGCGGAGTACGCTCAAGGCGCCGCCGCCACCCGCGCCGATCAGCTCTGGATCGCCCGGAATGCCGTTCCGAACGCGCAAGCGGTGCTCTGCGACTACGCGTTCACCGCCACGCTCGCGCCCTACGCACTTTCGCCGAACGCCCGGTCAGCCATCATCATGCACGATCTGATGTCCGCGCGCGTGGCCGACGCGGCCGAGACCAACACGGTAAAGATCAGCGCCGCCGATGAATTCCGAATGCTCGGCTTGGCCGACGCCGTGATCGCCATTCAGCATGAGGAAGCAGCCAAGGTCCGCGCCGCTCTGCCGGAGCGCAATGTGTTGACGGCGCCACACTCGACCGAACCGGTGCGCGCGCCACAGCCGGGAAAGGACGACCTCCTCTTCTTTGTCGGCAGCAACACTGCGCCAAATATTGTCGGGCTTGAGTGGTTTTTCCGGGAAATCTGGCCGCTGATCCGCGCCAAACGGCCGGCGGCGCGGTTGAAAATTGCAGGCTCAGTAGCGCGCGGGATTAGCGCGGCGCCCGAAGGCGTAACCATGCTGGGCGTCGTCGTTGATCTCGCGCCGCTCTACGCCGAAGCTGGCGTAGTCATCTCACCGCTGTTCACCGGCTCTGGACTGAAGATCAAACTGATCGAGGCGCTGGCCGCCGGCAAAGCCGTGGTTGGCACTTCAGTGACAGCGCAAGGCGTGGAAAGCCAAGTCACTGGCGCGATGGCGCTCGAAGATGATGCGGCGCGCTTCGCCGACGCATGCATCAACTTTCTGGGACAACATGAACGGCGCGCCGCGCTCGCCGCCGCGGCGCTGGACTGCGCCAACACTCACTTTTCCGCCGCTGCGTGCTTCCGTGACCTTGCTGCCTTTGTCCGCGGCGATGACGCCGCACCGGACCAAAAATCCTTGCGCAAAGTGTCGTCACAGTCCCAATAGGCGCGAAATTCTCCCTAGCGCCGCAAAAGCTTGGAGACGCCGCACAGCTTCGTCAAAAGACCGGTATTCCGCGGTTTTTGGTCAGCGCAGCGCGCGCGCGAATTAAGCATAACGCGGCAGGGAAATTGCGACGTGGGGCGCAAGTTTCGCGCGGGAGTTCTGGGATGCCGATTTCGGACAATGTTCGCCTGGGCGAGGGTGTGATGATCCATCATCCTCAGCTTGTGAACTTGTACGGCTGCTCGGTCGGCGCTGGCTCGCGCGTCGGCGCGTTCGTCGAAATCCAGAAAAACGCGCATATCGGAGAGCGCTGCAAGATTTCTTCGCACACCTTCATCTGCGAGGGCGTGACGGTGGAGGACGAAGTGTTCGTCGGCCACGGCGTCATGTTCATCAACGATATCTTTCCGCAAGCGGCGAACGAGGATGGCTCGGCGCAATCGGAAGCCGATTGGTCTGTCGTCGAAACGCGGATCAAGACGCGCGCCTCGATCGGCTCCAACGCCACGATCATGGGCGGGATCACTGTGGGACAGAGCGCCCTCATCGGCGCCGGCGCGGTGGTGACTAAGGATGTGCCGGATTTCGCGATCGTGGCCGGCGTGCCGGCGAAGGTCGTCGGCGACGTGCGGGACAAGCGAAAGTAATCAGCGCGCGATGCGGGCGCTCAACAGAGTTAAGGCAGGACGATCAGAATGATCCGAATTGGTGTTATCGGCTACGGGTATTGGGGTCCGAACCTCGTCCGTAACTTCGCGGAGCTGAAAGGCGCCGAGTTGGCGGCTGTCGCTGATCTCGATCCGAAGAAGCTCGAACTCGTCAACAAGCGCTTCCCCGCTGTGAAGACCACGACCGACTTCCAGGAAATGCTGCGCGATCCGACGATCGACGCGATCGCCATCGCGACGCCCGTGTCGACGCACTTCGAACTCGGCATGGCGGCGCTGAAGGCCGGCAAGCACGTCTGGCTCGAAAAGCCGATGACGGAAACATCGCTGCAAGCGCGCCAGTTGGTGGAAACAGCTGAGAAAAAGAAGCTCGTCCTCCACGTCGACCACACCTTCATCTACACGGGCGCCGTGAAGAAGATGAAGGATCTCGTCGCCGCCGATGAGCTGGGCAAAATCCTTTACTACGATTCAACCCGCGTGAACCTCGGCCTCTTTCAGCGCGACGTGTCGGTGATCTCCGATCTCGCGGTGCACGACTTCTCGATCCTGGATTATTTGCTTGGCGAACAGCCGACGGCGGTTTCGGCTGGCGGCATCAACCACTTCCCGGGCACGCCGGAAAATCTCGCCTACATCACGATGTTCTACGACTCGGGCGCGATCGCGCACGTGAACTGCTCGTGGCTGGCGCCGGTGAAAGTGCGCACGGTTCTCGTCGGCGGCACCAAGAAGATGTTCGTCTATGACGATCTGCAACCGTCCGAGAAGCTGAAGATCTACGACAAGGGCGTCTCTTTCACTGACGATCCGGCGAAGATCTATCAGATGCGCGTGGGCTACCGGACCGGCGACATGTGGGCGCCGAAGCTAGATGAATCCGAAGCGCTGCGCGCTGCCGCCAACGATTTCGTCGAAGCCATCGGGGCCAAGAAGCAAACGCTGTGCGACGGCCGCCTCGGCCTGCGTGTCATCCAGATTATCGAAGCCGCGACCTCCTCCATGAAGGCGCGCGGTGAAACCATCCATCTTCCCCGTGCGGAGAAAGTGCTGTGAGCGTCCCTTTCGTTGACCTGAAGTCGCAATACCTCTCGATCAAGCCGGAGGTGGATGCTGCGATCCAGCACATCCTGGACAACACCCAATTCGTGCTCGGCGCGGAAGTCGCCGCGTTCGAAAAAGAGTTCGCAGACTATTGCGGCGCGAAGCACTGCATGGGCGTAAATAACGGCACTAGCGCGCTACACCTCGCCATGCTTGCCGCCGATATCGGCGCGGGCGATGAAGTGATCACGACGCCGTTCACGTTCGTCGCGTCGGTTGCGGCGATCTGGTACTCGGGCGCAAAGCCGGTGTTCGTGGACATCGATCCGGCGACGTATCTGATCGATCCGGCCAAGATCGAAGATGCAATCACGCCGAAGACCAAAGCTATCCTGCCGGTCCACCTCTATGGTCAGTCCTGCGACATGGACGCGATTATGACGATCGCGAAGAAGCATAATCTAATCGTCATCGAAGACGCCTGCCAAGCGCACGGCTCTGAGTGGAACGGCAAGCGCGTCGGCGGCATCGGCGACATGGCCGCGTTCAGCTTCTATCCTGGCAAGAACCTCGGCGCGTACGGCGAAGGCGGCGCAACCACCACCAACAATGACGAGTATGCGCGCAAAATCCGCATGCTGCGCGATTGGGGCGCCGAGAAGAAGTACATGCACGTGCTCAAGGGCTATAACATGCGCCTGGAGGGCATGCAGGGCGCCATCCTGCGCGTGAAGCTGAAGTACCTCGAGAAGTGGACGGAAGCGCGCCGCGAAGCGGCGAAGCGCTACGACGCCCTCTTTGCTGGCACCGGCGTTGCGACGCCGTTCGTGCAAGACAAGTCGCGCCATGTCTATCACATCTACTCGACACGAACGACGAAGCGCCAAGAGTGGCAAGATGCGATGGCCGCGAAGGGCATCCAATCGGGCATTCACTACCCGATCGCGATCCACAATCTGCCGGCCTACGAAGACCTCGGCTACAAGAACGGCGATTTCCCGCACGCGGAAAAGGCGGCGGCTGAACAGCTTTCGCTGCCGATGTTTCCGGAATTGACCGCTGAAATGCAGACCGAAGTCGCGGCGGCGGTTATCGAACTGCACAAGAAGGATGCGGGGATCGCCCGATGAACGTCGAAGGCGCGAAAATCCTCGTCACCGGTGGCTGCGGCCTGATCGGTTCGACGACGATCGACCTCTTGTTGCGCGAGGACGTCCAGAAGATCGTGATCTTCGACAACCTCGTTCGCGGCTCCATGCACAATGTCGCCGAAATCCTGAAGGATCGGCGCGTTGAGCTGATCAAGGGCGATATCCGCGATGTCGAAGCGACGCGCCGCGTCAGCGAAGGCATGGACGCTGTCATTCACATGGCGGCGATCCGCATCACGGCATGCGCCGAGCACCCGCGCGAAGCTCTGGAAGTGATGTGCGACGGCACGTTCAACGTTGTCGAAGCCGCGCACCTTGCCGGCGTGAAGCGCATCGTGGCGGCCTCGTCCGCCTCGGTTTACGGCTTGGCCGATAGCTTCCCGACGACCGAGAAAGATCACCCGTACAACAACCGCACCTGGTATGGCGCGTCGAAGGTGATGCTCGAGGGCCTGTTGCGTTCGTTCAACGACATGTACGGCACAGAGTATTGCGCGTTCCGGTATTTTAACGTCTACGGCCCGCGGATGGACATCCACGGCAAGTACACGGAAGTGCTGATCCGCTGGATGGAGCGCATCGAAGCAGGCCAACCGCCACTGATCCTCGGGGACGGCAAAACCTCGATGGACTTCATCTATATCGACGATATCGCCGCGGCGAACGTCGCGGGCCTGCGGTCCGACGTTTCGGATGAAGTGTTCAACGTCGCAAGCGGCGTCGAGACCGATCTGAACGAACTGGCTGAAGCGCTGATGCGCGTCATGGGTAAGAAACTGCAGCCGGAATACGGGCCGGAGCGTAAAGTGAACGCCGTTCCGCGGCGCTTGGCCTCGATTGAGAAGACCAAGCGCATGCTGGGCTGGTCGCCGAAAGTCGATCTCGATGAGGGCCTGGAGCGCCTAGTTTCGTGGTGGCGCGCCAACAAGGAGCACGTGGCCTGATGATCCCGTTGATGAAGCCGCTGATGGACGAGCGCGAAGCGCAAGCGGCTTCGCGCGTGATCCTGTCCGGCTGGGTGACGCAAGGCCCGGAAGTGGCGGCGTTCGAACGTGAGTTCGCCGAATTCGTCGGCGCGCCGCACGCGACTGGGGTCTCGAACTGCACGACGGCGCTGCATCTCGCGCTGCTCGCGGTTGGCGTTGGCGCCGGCGATGAAGTCATCACCGTCTCGCACTCCTATGTCGCGACGGCGAACTCGATCAAATATTGCAACGCCGAGCCGGTCTTCGTGGATGTCGAACTCGACACCTACAATATGGACCCAGCCAAAATCGCGGCCGCGATTACGCCAAAGACCAAGGCGATCCTCTGCGTCCACCAGATCGGCATGCCGTGCGATGTGGATGCGATCGTCGCCATCGGCAAGAAGCACAACCTGCCGGTCATCGAAGACGCCGCGTGCGCCATCGGTTCGGAAATCCAGATCGACGGCCAGTGGGAGCGCATCGGCGCACCGCGCGGCGACATCGCGGCATTCAGCTTCCATCCGCGCAAAATCGTCTCGACCGGCGATGGCGGCATGCTGACGACGCGCAATCCGGCTTACGACAAGCAATTCAAGCTGCTGCGCCAACACGCCATGAGCGTGCCCGACACAGTGCGGCACGGCTCAAACCAAGTAATCTTCGAAACCCACCCGGTGCTCGGCTACAATTACCGGATGACGGACATTCAAGCCGCCGTCGGCCGCGAGCAATTGAAGCGCGTGCCGGAAATTCTGGAAACGCGCCGCCGCCTCGCTGCGCGCTACAATGAGCTGCTGCAAAACAATCTCGGCATCGAGACGCCGATCGAGCCAGCGAACAAGCGTTCGAACTGGCAGAGCTATTCAGTAACGCTGCCGGAGCGCTGCGATCAGCGCGCGGTTATGCAATCGATGCTCGATGCTGGCGTCGCTTCGCGACGCGGCATAATGTGCGCGCACCGCGAGGACCTTTATAAGAACGGCTGGGACCTGCCGAACTCGGAGTTCGCGCAAGATCGCCGCCTGATCCTGCCGCTCTATCACGCGATGACCGATGAAGAGCAGATCATCGTCGTGGAAGCACTGAAGAAAGCCTGCGCCTGATGAGCGCTGAGGCGCACCCCGCGCCGACGACTGCGCCGCAGATCGTCGAAATCCGCCCCGACCGCGGATGGCTCGACCTCGATCTCGGCGCCGTGTGGCGATATCGCGAACTCCTCGTCGTGCTGATGATGCGCGACATTCAGGTGCTTTATAAGCAAGCGTTGCTCGGCGCAGCGTGGGCGATTCTGCAGCCTGTGTTCGCGGTGGTGATCTTCACTATCGTGTTCGGCTATTTCGCGCGCATGCCATCGGAAGGCATCCCTTATCCGATCTTCGCATTCGCCGGCGTGCTGCCGTGGACCTATTTCGCTGAAGCCGTACGCCGCTCAGGCACCGGCCTGGTCACGGACTCGGAGCTTGTGCGGAAAGTCTACTTTCCGCGTCTGATCATGCCGCTGGCGAACGTGATCTCGCCGCTGCTTGATTTCTGCATCGCGTTCGTTGTGCTGCTCATCCTGATGGCTTTCTACGGCATCGCGCCGAGCTGGAAGATGGCGCTGGTGCCGTTCTTGATGGCGATTGCGGCGCTTCTGGCGCTTTCTATCGGCCTTTGGCTGGCGCCGATCAACGTGCGCTTCCGCGACATCAAGCACACCCTGCCGTTCATCATCCAAATCTGGATGTACGCTTCGCCGATCGTCTATCCGCTCTCGATGGTGCCCGAGCAGTGGCAGGGCTTGTATTCGCTGAACCCAATGGTCGGCGTCATCGAAGGCTTCCGCTGGGCGGTGTTCGACCAAGGCGCGCCGAACTTCCAAGCGCTTGGCGTTAGCGCCATCGTCATCGTGTTTCTGCTCGCGGGAGGGCTCGTGTTCTTCCGCCGCATGGAACGCACGTTCGCGGACGTGATCTGATGGACGATTTCGCCATCTCCGCACAAGGCGTCGGCAAACGCTATCGCCGGCTCGCCCGCTCCGAGCGGCATGACAGCGTGCGCGATGTGATCGCTGCCTGCGTCCGGGACATGTTTGCGTCAA